>NZ_JAFBAR010000019.1 GCF_019247635.1 Mycobacterium sp. | reverse complement strand
ACGTGGAAGGTCGCTGATGCGGTCGCCGAGCAGCCGTGGCTGCCCAACGGCCCGATCCCGACTAACGTGGAGTGGTCTCTGAGCGGCAGCAAGCCCGCCGTTCGGCAGGACCAGGAAAACGGCCACGGAGCACTGGCATGAGTAACGCAGTGATAGTAGGCGGCGGGCCCAACGGCCTGGCCGCCGCCATCTCACTGGCCACCGAAGGGGTGCAGGTCACCGTCCTCGAGGCCGCCGACGAGGTCGGCGGTGGCGCCCGCAGCAGCGAGGCCATCCTCCCCGGCCTGCTGCACGACCACTGCTCGGCGATCCACCCGATGGCCGTAGGTTCGCAGTTCCTGTCCGGTGCCGGGCTGCAACGCTACGGACTGACGTGGCGCTGGCCGGAGATCGACTGTGTGCACCCGCTGGACGACGGCAGCGCCGGCGTGCTGCACCGCTCGGTAGAGCAGACCGCCGACGGCCTTGGCCATGACGGGGCGCGGTGGCGGCTGGCGTTCGGGCGCCCCGCTGCTCGGTTCGACGCCTTGAGCGAGGACATCATGGGGCCGCTGCTGCGCCTGCCGCACCATCCGTTGACGCTGGCCCGGTTCGGTGCACCAACCGTTCTTCCCGCGTCCACGTTGGCCCGGCTGTTCCGCACCGAGCAGGGCCGCGCGTTGTTCGGAGGCGTTGCGGCCCATGCCTTTCGGCCGCTGCACTACCCGATGACGTCGGCGATCGGGCTGGGCATCCTCACCGCGGGCCACCGCCACGGCTGGGCGGTGGCCGAAGGCGGCTCACAGTCGATTACCAACGCGATGGTGGCACTGCTGGGTGATCTGGGCGGCAAAATCGAGACCGGGGTCCGGGTCCAGACTGCGTCGCAACTACCCGCGGCGGACGTCACCATGTTCGACCTGGCGCCTAGTGCCGTCGCCGGGATCCTCGGAGACCGCCTACCGCGCCGAATTTCACGCGCCTTCACCCGGTTTCGGCGTGGCCCCGGCGCGTTCAAGGTCGACTTCGCCGTCGAGGGCGGTGTGCCCTGGGTCAATTCGGAGGCCTGCCGCGCCGGCACGGTGCACCTGGCCGGGACCTATGCCGAACTCGCCGCCACAGAGCGCGATATCCACGGGGGACGCATGCCCGAGCGACCGTTCGTCCTTGTCGGACAACAGTATCTGGCCGATCCGCAACGCTCCGTGGGCAACGTCCACCCGGTGTGGACCTACGCGCATGTCCCCAACGGCTACACCGGCGACGCCACGGAGGCGATCATCGCCCAGATCGAGCGGTTCGCCCCCGGCTTTCGCGAACGCGTCATCGGCCAAGCGGTGCGCTCGACGACGCAGATGGCCAGCTACAACCTCAACTATGTCGGCGGTGACATCATGACCGGTGCCAAGGACATTCGCCAATTGACGTTCGGACCGCGCATCACGCTGTCGCCGTACACCATTGGCGTGCCGGGTATGTACATCTGCTCGGCGGCCACCCCGCCGGGGCCCGGCGCGCACGGCATGTGTGGGGCCAACGCGGCCCGGCTGGCCCTCGACCGGCTGGCCCGGTAGCGCGAGAAGACGCAAAAGCACCCATTTCGGTACGAAATTGGGTGCTTTTGCGTCTGCTCGCCGTTAGAAGGTGACCACCACCTTGTCGGCGGCGCCGGGGCTGCCGGCCAGTTCGAGCGCCGCGCCGACATCGTCGAACGGGACGGTGTGGCTGACGATCAGGGCATACTTCTCCCAGTGCGCGACGAGATCCGTTGTAACCTCGAATATCTCGTCGGGATAGCCCATGCTTCCGACGATGGCTATCTCGTTGCTCATCACGTTGACGAACTCGACGGAAACCGGTTCCTTGTGCACGCCAACGATACCCAGGGTGGCGCCCTTCTTGGCGGTAGCCAGCGCGGTATTCACGACGGCGGGCACCCCGGCGCAGTCGAGGTAGATGTCGGTACCGGCCTTGCCGGGGAACATGCTTTCGCCCTCGCCGTGCAGTTCGACAAGACGCTGTACGACGTCCTCCTCGGCGCAGTTGACGACGGCGTCGGCGCCAATCCGCAGCGCTTTGTCCAGCCGGGCCGCGATCAGGTCTATCACGACGATATGGTTGACACCAACGGATTTGAAGGCCAGCGTCGCGCCCAGCCCGATGGGCCCGGCACCGAACACCGCAACCTTGTCGGTCGGCCTGGGCTTGCAGCGGTTGACACCGTGGCGCGCGACGGCCATCGGCTCGTTGAGCGCGGCGACTTCCCACGGGACGTGCTCGGGGATGACTTCCAAACTGGCTCCGCGCACGGCGTTTTCGATGAGCAGATAGTCGGAGAGGGCCCCGGCGGGTCCGCCGTTGCCGATGATGCCGCCGGGGGCGGCCATCGGGTTGATGACGACGTGGTCGCCGACGGCGATACCGGACACCTCGGCGCCGACCTCGACAACCTCGCCCGCGGGCTCGTGCCCCAGCGGCGTGCGCCCGTGCCGAGGCGGAACACCCCCGATCGCGATGTAGAACGCGTCGGAGCCACAGATTCCGCACGCCCGCATCTGCACGAGAACATCTTTCGCGCCAACCTGCGGACGGTCGGCCTCGACCACCTCAGCCTTGCCCGGGCCGGTAACCATTGACACCTTCATGGGCTGCCTTCCAGTTCGATGTCGAACGTATCGAGGTACTCGGCGAAAACAGGTTTGAGCCGTTCGACGGACAGGTCGTACTGGTCGAGGCTGTAGGTATTGGGCGCGAACCGGTTCTGCGGATGCTCGGCGAGCCAATTGCGCATGCGCGCTTCGGTTTCGGCGGTAAGCGGATCGCCCGCCCAGTCGTAGATGCGGCGCATCACGTCCATCGGGTCACGCATCATGTCGTGGTAATACATGTGGAAGAAGCGCTCGTCGCCGATGCGATCGCGGGCCCGAAGCGGCCGCTCGACGTGATACCGCATCTGGTCCATGGCGTCGCGCCCCATCGCCTTTGGGTCGATGGCCTCGGGATGCAACACCATTCCCTTGGGCAGCTGCCACAGGTTGGCAAGCGACGCCGTTGCCTTGTAGGGGTCGCGATGCGCCCACACGAGTCGGGCGTCGGGGAACACCTTCAGCAAGGATTCGATGTGCACCGAATGAGACGGCATCTTCAGGCTCCAGGCGCCCGGCGCGGTCGACTGTAGGACCTGCAGGTAGCGCTTCTGGTACTCGTAGGCGCTGCTCATGTCGGCTTCGTGGAACAGCCACTGGTAGTAGCGCGGCGTTGATAGGAAGGAGTCCCAGGACAGCCCTTTGAAGTCCTGGTTGTGGATGAACATGTCCTCGGTGGGGCCGTCGGCGTCTTCCCAGTGCGGCAGTGGCATGTTCGCCTTTTTGATGAACTCCAGGATCTGGCGCTGCTCCTCGAGCAGCGCCACACATCGCGGGTCGGTGCGCAACGTCTCGGTCGTGGCCGGCGGCACCGGACGCACGCACTCCCAGTGCAGCAGCGAGCGCCGACCCGGGTCTTGGTCGAGCAGGTAGCTGATCACCGTCGTCCCGGTGCGCGGCATGCCCAGCACGAACAGCGGCCGCTCGACGGGCGCGTCGAGCACTTCGGGATGGGCACGGATGTAGTCGTGCATCTGCAGCCGGCGGCCCAGGGCGTTGGTGGCGTCGTCGAGGATGCGCTCGCGGCCGAACGGCGTGAACGCCGGCGAGTTGTTGAGTTCGTCGAGCATGATCGCCAATCCCGCACGCCACGAGTCGGATTCGACCTCGGTGAGACCGGTGCGCTGGGCGGCCAGCTTGAGGACGTCGTCGGGGGTCGCCAAGTTCTGCAAGTTGTCGAATTCGCCCACGGCTCAGACCGTCAGGTATCCGCCGTCGACCGCGACGGTGGTGCCGGTGATGTAACGGGCGGCGTTGGTGCAGAGGAACAGCACCGTCGGGGAGACCTCGTCGGGCAGGCCCATCCTGCCCATCGGGGTGTGCCGCATTTCGGGTTCGAGCAGTGCGGGAATGTCGCGCACCGGATGGGTCATCCGCGTGTCGATTAGCCCCGGCGCCACGGCGTTGACGCGGATGCCGTCGTCGACCCAGCGCCGCGAGAGGTTCTTGGTGAACGCCACCATCCCGGCCTTCGACGAGCTGTAGGCCGGTACCGCGATCGCGGAGACGAACGCCGACATCGAGGCGATGGTGACCACGCTGGCTCCCCCGGCGGCGTTGCTCGCCTTGAGCCGTTGGTGACAGGCCATGGTCAGCCGCATGTGGGCGAACATGTTGACCGCCACCGAGCCGGCGTAGCCGTCGGGATCCCACTCGTCCTTTTGCGCCGCGTAGGGTCCGCCGGCGTTGTTGATCAGAACATCAAGCGCATCAAGGGAATTGGCCAGCGCATCGATAGCGGCGGGATCGGCCGCTTGACACTGGTGGTACTGCAACGCACTCAAATCGGTTTCGGGATAGTCGGCCGCCGACCCCCGGGTGCCCGTCACCGTGACCACAGCGCCGGCCTTAACGAAATCGCTGGCAATCGCATAGCCGATGCCGCTGGTGCCGCCCGTCACGAGCACATCGGTGCCGCTGAAATCGAAGCTGACGGTGTTCACGCTGGTGTTCACTACAATCCCCTCAATTCGTGGATCTCCTCGGTGAGCCAGGCCTTTACCCAGAAGTTGTCGGTGTCGCCCAGCAGCGCCTCGTGGGCTTCGGCGGCCACGGCGCGCGCGGCGCTGTCGGCGGGCTCGGCGGCCAGGACCAGGTCGGTGAGGTGCAGTGCCTCCACCGGGCGCCCGCCGACCAGGTGCGCACGCGCAACCTCGACCAGCGCGTCGGCCCCGGCGGCGTTAACCACATCGGCCGCAACGGAATTCGGCGCGACGCCGTAGAGCTCGGTAGTGGAACGGTGCTGAAACCAGCCGGCGTACATCTCCCAGATGGCCCGCACATTCCAGGCGGTCTTGCCGTAGCCCTCGCCGACGTCGAGGTCTTCGGGCACGCGCACCTCGCGCATGGCGGTGTAGACGTCGGCACCGGAGTTCATCAGCTCGACGGTCCGGTCGTGCACGGCCTGCATGGCGTCGCGCATCGCGGTGATCTCCTCGGCGATGCGATCGGCGCCCTCGATTGGGGCGAAGTGACCGGTGACGATCGTTTCGGGGCCGTATTCCAGGACCGTGTTCAGCGCCTCGATGTAGAGGATCGGGTCGCGGTACCGGTCTCCGCGGATCGTCATCAGGTTCGGCACGTGACCGAACAATGGACCGAAGAGGTTGCCGCTGAACAGGATTCGTTCCTGGGGTAACCAGACCACCGCCGCGTCGGTGGTCTCGCCGCCGGGGGTCCAGGCCAGCTCGAAGGCGCGCCCGCCGACCGTTGTGTGGTGGCGCATATCGAACGTTGTGGTCGGTTCGGGAAAGGAGAAGTCGATGGTTGCCGGGTCGATGGTCTTGAAGTGTTCGAGCATCGCGTCGGAGAATTTCCGAAAGGCGAACGACGTCTTGGGCACCCGGTAGCCCATCAGGCGCTGGTTGTCGTCACGCCAGTAATGGTAGTTGCGATGCATGATGATGTCGGTCTCGCCGTCACGCAGCGCGCTGACCCCACCCCAGTGATCGGCGTGCCCCTGGGTGACGACGACGGCCCGCGTCGGCCCCGGCACATCGGCAAAAGCCTTGCGGTGCAACGGACCTTCGAATACCAGGCCGGTGTTGACGATGACCCGCCCGTCGTCGGTGGCCACCGCATACGAGTTGGAGACGCCCGGCGACATCCAGATGTCTTTGCCAAGGGGTGTCGCCGCGGCGCCCGTCGCCGCCGCCAGGTCGGCAGCCCCGGGACGCTCCCGATGAATCCCAGCCATGAAAGGCGATCCTCTATAGTTCTAGAGGTAAAGTCAAGCGCTCGCGACAGAAGAGGCGGCTATGGGATTGCGCGGCCTGGCCGACAGGGTTGCAGTCGTTGTCGGTGGCGCCACCGGTATCGGCGCCGCGACCGCCGCCCGACTCGGCGAAGAAGGCTGTCGGGTGGTGATCGGCGACGTCGCCGCCGAACCCGCGCAGCGCACCGCGGCGGACATCGCCGCGGCCGGCGGAACGGCGACGCACGTCGCCTTCGACCTGGCGGATCCCGAGTCGGTGGCCGACCTGATCGCCACCGCCGCAACAACATACGGCGGCATCGACCTGATGTTCAACGTCGGGGCCGACATGAGCGCCCTGCGCGGCGACTCCGACGTCGTCGATATCGACTTCGGCGTGTGGGACCGGGTGATGGCGGTGAACCTGCGCGGCTATGTGGCCGCCATGAAGTACGCCATCCCGCGGATGCTCAGCCGCGGCGCCGGGGCGATCGTCAACATGTCCTCGGCGGCGGCGTTCCAGGGCGAGCCCGCGCGACCGGCTTACGCCACCGCCAAGGCCGGCATCGGCGCGCTCACCCGCCATATCGCGTCGCGGTGGGGCAAGGAAGGCATCCGCTGCAACGCGGTCGCCCCGGGCTTCACCGCGACCGACGCCATCCGCGAGGTGCCGCAATGGCCGCAGCTGGAGGCCGCCGCACTCAAACGAATCCGCGGACCTCGCGTCGGCGATCCCGGCGACATCGCAGCCCTGGTCGCCTTCCTGCTGTCCGAGGAAGGCGCCTGGATCAACGGCCAGGTCATCAACATCGACGGCGGCACCGTCCTGCGCTGAACCATGCCCAACCACACCTCCCGCACTCCCCGGAAACGCAACGGCGACGAACGCCGGCGCGAACTGTGCGACGCGGCCATCCAGGTGCTGGCCGAGCACGGATCCCGCGGACTGACGCACGGGCAGGTCGACCGCTGCGCGGGCGTCCCCGACGGCACGACGTCGTACTACTACCGCACCCGCACGGCCCTGCTGCGCGGCGTGGGCAAGCGCGTCGCCGAAATCGACGTCGCCAACCTGCGTTCGGTGATCGACGAACCGCTCGACCCGGACTCGCCGTTCGCCCACCTGGCGATGCTCACCATGATGCAGGCCGACGGGCCCGGCCTCATGCTGAACCGCGCGCGGCACGAACTGCTGTTGGGGGCCGCGCGTGACCCGGGCCTGGCGGACACGTCGACGGATTTCACCGCGCGAATCCTCATCATGGCCCGCGAGGCCATCGCCCACCTTCAGCCCGGCACCGGCGATGCCGACCTGCTCGCCGCGCAGACGACGGCCGTGACCACCTTTATTGCGGGCGTGTTCGCGCGGCTAGTCGCCGGCGACCGCGCGGTCGGTAGCGCCGGGCAACTCGCCGGCCTGCTGCAGGCGATCGCCACCGCGGTGTCGCTGGAAGTGCGGGCTACCGGTACGAGTAGCAGGCCTCGCCTGTCTTGACGCCGAGCTTTCCCGCCTGGACTGTAGGACTGCTATCACGCTGGCGGTCGTCGCGCGTGCGATTGCCGCGACCGCTTACAGCAGCTTCATTTGTTCGGGCTGCGCCGCGACAGGCTCGAGCAGCTCCGGGCCGTTGTTGCGGACGTTGTTGACCAGCGTGGAAATCTCCCGAATCTCGACATCATGCACGTCCGGCGGGCGGGCCAGCAGCTCGGGATCCAACGCGGCGTCGGGGTTCAGCCACCCGTCCCAGTCATCCTCGGGCACCATCAGCGGCATCCGGTCGTGGACATCGCCTAATTCGCCGACGGCGTCGGTGGTAATGATCGTGCAGCTCAGCAGGGGCTGCGCGTCCTTGGCGGGCTTCCAGACCGACCACAGACCGGCCATGAAAAGAGTGTCGCCGTCGGCGCGGTGCATGTAGAACGGCGTCTTGGCGGTCTTCGTGCCGGCGTCACTGGTCGCCCGCCACTCGTACCAGCCGTCCATCGGCACCAGGCAGCGCTTGCTCTTGGCCGAACCCCGAAACGCCGGGGAGCTGGCGACCTTGTCGGCGCGAGCGTTGATCAGCAACGGGCGCTTGGTGTCCGGCCCACCGTCGGGACCCGCCTTGACCCACGGCGGTATCAGCCCCCAGCGCATCAGCCGCACCCGGCGAGTCGGCTCGTCGTCGGGCTCACTGTGCCGGGAGACGACCGTCGTGATGGTGTTGGTGGGCGCGACGTTGTAATTGGGCGCTGTAGCGCCCGTTACCTCGTCGATCGCCTTGATTTTCTCGGCCAGCAGGGCCGGATCAGTCGTGACTGCGAACCGTCCACACATGACTCCATGGTGGCAGAGCGGCCCGACAAGAGATGATGGACCGGTGAGCAGATGGCCGGCGCCGATCGCGGCGACCCCCGTCGACGCGACCGTGACCGTTCCCGGCTCGAAGTCGCAAACCAACCGGACGCTCGTGCTGGCGGCGCTGGCCGCCGCGCAGGGCCAGGGCGTCTCGACCATCGGCGGAGCGCTGCGCAGCCGTGACACCGATTTGATGATCGAGGCGCTGCGCACGCTGGGTCTGCGGGTGGACGGGCCGGACACCGAACTGACCGTCAGTGGCCGCCTCGAACCCCGGCCCGGTGCCCGGGTGGACTGCGGACTGGCGGGCACGGTCCTGCGTTTCGTTCCGCCGCTGGCGGCGCTGGCCGATGCCGCGGTGGACTTCGACGGCGACGAGCAGGCCCGGGCCCGGCCCATCGCACCGCTGCTGGACGCGCTGCGGGGCCTGGGCGTCCCGGTCTACGGGACGGGTCTGCCGTTCCGGGTCACCGGCGCCGGAGCGGTGACCGGTGGCTCCGTGGCCATCGACGCGTCGGCGTCGTCGCAGTTCGTGTCCGGTCTGCTGCTGGGCGGGGCGTCGTTCGCCGAAGGGCTTACCGTGCAACACACCGGTGCGACGCTGCCGTCTGCGCCGCACATCGCGATGACGGTGGCGATGCTGCGTCAAGCCGGCGTCGACGTCGACGACTCCGCCCCCAACCGCTGGCAGGTCCGGCCCGGCCGGGTGAAGGCTCGGCACTGGGACGTCGAACCCGACCTGACCAACTCCGTCCCGTTTCTGGCCGGAGCGGTGGTCACCGGCGGCGCAGTGCGCGTGACGGGCTGGCCGACGGACAGCGTCCAACCCGCCGACCAGATTCTCGACGTGTTACGCAAGCTGAATTCCGTTGTCGCTCAGAGCGATTCAATCCTCGCGGCGCGGGGCCCGGCGTCGTACGGCGGCTTGGACGTGGACCTGCGCGCCGTCGGCGAACTCACCCCTGCGGTGGCCGCGCTGGCCGCGCTGGCGACGCCGGGATCGGTGTCGCGGCTGACGGGCATCGCCCATCTGCGCGGGCATGAAACCGACCGGCTCGCCGCGCTGAGCACCGAGATCAACCGGCTGGGTGGCGACTGCCGGGAAACACCCGACGGTCTGGTGATCACCGCGCGGCCACTGCAAGCCGGTACGTGGCACGCCTATGCCGATCATCGGATGGCGATGGCGGGCGCCATCGTGGGGTTGCGGGTGCCCGGGGTCGAAGTCGACGACATCGCCTCCACCACCAAGACGCTGCCGGAGTTCCCGCGACTGTGGGCCGAAATGCTCGCGCCCGGCGAGGATGCGGGACACCGTCGCGGGCCGGGGAAACGCACATTCAACAGGGGTGCCAGCGGTTGAGGCCCGGCGATTACGACGAGGCCGACGTCAAAGTCCGCTCCGGCAAGGGCTCGCGACCAAGGACCAAGACCCGGCCCGAGCATGCCGATGCCGAGGCGGGCATGGTGGTCAGCGTCGACCGCGGTCGTTGGGGGTGCGTGCTGGGCCACCGCGCCGATCTGCGCGTGACCGCGATGCGCGCCCGCGAGCTGGGACGCACCCCGATCGTCGTCGGGGATGACGTCGACCTGGTCGGCGACCTGTCCGGGCGGACGGACACCCTGGCCCGCATCGTGCGGCGTGGGCCGCGGCGAACGGTGTTGCGGCGCACCGCCGATGACACCGACCCCACCGAGCGGGTGGTGGTCGCCAACGCCGATCAACTGCTGATGGTGGTGGCCCTGGCGGACCCACCGCCGCGCACCGGACTGGTCGACCGTGCGCTGATCGCCGCCTACGCCGGCGGGCTGAAACCCATTCTGTGCCTTACCAAGACAGACCTTGCCGCACCCGAGCCCTTCGCGGAGCAGTTCGACGGCCTGGACCTGACGTTGGTCGCGGCTGGCCGCGACGATCCCCTGGTCGCGGTGGCGGACCTGCTCGCCGGCAACATCACCGTGCTGCTGGGGCACTCCGGCGTCGGCAAGTCGACATTGGTGAATCGCCTTGTGCCCGAGGCTGATCGGGCCGTCGGCGAGGTCACCGACATCGGCCGGGGGCGGCACACCTCGACGCAGTCGGTGGCGCTGCCGTTAGGCGAGCCCCCGCATTCGGGGGGCTGGGTGATCGACACGCCAGGCATCCGCTCGTTCGGACTGGCCCACATCGAGCCCGACGACGTGCTGCTGGCTTTCTCCGACCTGGCCGAGGCGACGAAGGACTGTCCGCGCGGCTGCGGGCATATGGGCCCGCCGGCCGACCCCGAGTGCGCGTTGGACACCCTGACCGGTCCCGCCGTGCGCCGCGTCGCCGCCGCGCGACGGCTGTTGGCCACGCTCAGGGAGCCCTAGCCGCCCCGCGACCGTGCGCAGATGCACGCCCAAGTGCGGCGTGTCGCGTGCAAACGCGCACGCTCGCGCCAGGGAGGGACGTGCGCCCCGGGGCGCACGCTCGCGCCCGGGGAGTTAGGCGGCCAGGTCGTCGGGCGCGATCGGCGTTGCCACGCCGCCCTTTTGGCCCCTCTGGCCTCGGCGACGCCGCCAACCGCGCACGGTCGCGATCGCGGTCTTGAGCCCGCGCCGCCGTCCGGTGTTCGGGTCGGTGCCCGCGAAACCGGGCTCGAGTGCAGCAAACATCCGCTCGCTGCGGGTCTCGGGCGCGTTGTCGACATCGTCGGTCAGGTACTTGTTCGGCAGCGACAACTTAGCCAGCGTGCGCCACGTCTTGCCGTACTGCACCAGGAAAGAGCCTGTGGTGTAAGGCAAGTCGTACTTTTCGCACACCTCACGCACCCGCACCGAGATCTCGTGCAGCCGGTTGCTCGGCAGGTCGGGATACAGATGGTGCTCGATCTGATGGCACAGGTTGCCGCTCATGAACCGCAGCACGGGGCCGCCCTCGAAGTTGGCACTCCCCAGCATCTGGCGCAGGTACCACTGGCCCTTCGTCTCACCGATCATGTCCGTCTTGGTGAATTTCTCGGCACCGTCAGGGAAATGGCCGCAGAAGATCACGGCGTTGGCCCAGACGTTGCGGATCACGTTGGCCGTCGCATTGGCTGTCAAGGTGGACCGGTACGTCGCGCCGGGCGACAACGAGGTCAGCGCGGGGAATGCGACGTAGTCCTTCAGCACCTGGCGACCGGCTTTGGCCAAGAAGTCGTCGATCCGCTGGCGCGCCTCCTGGTTGTCCATCCGCTTCTTGAGGATCTTGCCGATCTCCACGTGCTGCAGTCCGACGCCCCACTCAAAGAGGAGTGCGAGCAGGGTGTTCCACACCAGATTCAAGATGTTGAAGCGCTTCCAGCGCTGGTCCCGGGTGACACGCAGCATGCCGTAGCCGACGTCGTCGTCCATGCCGAGGATGTTGGTGTACTTGTGGTGCACGAAGTTGTGGGTGTAGCGCCAATGCTTGGACGACCCGCTCATGTCCCACTCCCATGTCGAGGAGTGAATCTCCGGATCGTTCATCCAGTCCCACTGGCCGTGCATGACGTTGTGGCCGATCTCCATGTTCTCGACGATCTTGGCCACGCCGAGGGTCGCGGTACCCGCCCACCACGCCGAGCGCTTTGAGCTGGCCGCCAGCAGCAGTCGGCCGACCACCTCCAGCGAACGCTGACCGGCAATGGTGCGACGGATGTAGCGCGCGTCCCGCGCGCCGCGAGAGTCTTCGACGTCCTGGCGTATCGCGTCCAGCTCAACGGCCAGGTTCTCAATGTCGGCGTCCGTCAGATGTGCGAATACGTCGACGTCAGTGATCGCCACCGTGTTCCCTCCCTGCGGTTCTTTGTGTCCATACCTACGCTATCGTAACCTACGACTCCGTAAGTTACCTGAGAGTAACTGTTAGATGTCCAGCGCGCAATCACCCGAGGCGGCCGACACGCACGTCTGCACCCGGGTTCCGGGCTCGTGCTCCTGGCCGGTACGCAGATCGCGGACGTGGCCTTCCACCAGGCTCACCACACACGATTGGCAAATCCCCATCCGGCAGCCAAAGGGCATCTGCACACCGGCACCCTCGCCGGCGTCCATCAACGACGTCGCGGCGTCGACCGCCACCGTACGCCCGCTGCGGCCGAAGGTCACCCTCCCGCCGGCTCCGGCGGGTGCGGCCTTGGACACAGCGAACCGCTCCAGATGCAGCCTGTCGCCGACGCCCGCCTGCGTCCACACCTGCTGGGCCCGGTTAAGCAGGCCTTCCGGCCCACAGGCCCAGGTCTGGCGTTCGCGCCAGTCCGGTACCTCGCTGTCCAGCCTCGTCAGGTCGAGGCGGCCCTCGGCCCGGGTCTGGCGCACTCGCAACCGATAGCCGGGGTGCTCGTCGGCCAGCGCGGCCAGCTCGGCGGCGAACATCACGTCGGCCTCGGTCGGCACCGAATGCATGTGGGCGATATCACCAATCTGTTCGCGGCGCACCAATGTTCGCAGCATCGACATCACCGGCGTGATGCCTGAGCCGGCGGTCAGGAACAGAATCGACGACGGCGCGGGGTTCGGCAGCACGAAGTTGCCCTGCGGTGCGGCCAGCCGCACGATGGTCCCCGGCTCGACGCCCGCCACCAGATGGGTGGACAAGAAACCTTCGGGCATCGCCTTGACTGTGATGGTCACCGTCTTCGCGGAGCCCGACCCAGAAGACCCGGCGGGGCTCGACGTCAGCGAGTACGAACGCCAGCGCCACCGCCCGTCGACCAGCAGGCCGATCCCGATGAACTGGCCCGGCTGGTAGTCGAAGCTGAAGCCCCAGCCCGGTTTGATGACCAACGTCGCGGAGTCCTCCGTCTCCCGCCGGACATCGAGGATGCGGCCGCGCAATTCGCGCGCCGACCACAGTGGGTTGGCCAGGTGCAGGTAGTCATCCGGCAACAGCGGCGTGGTGATGCGCGCCGCGATCTTGCGCAGGGCATGCCAACCGGGGTGGTGCTCCGCGCCGGCGATGGTGGGGCGGGTGGTCTCACGGACGTTGCCGACAACGGGCGCGTACTTCTTGCTCATAGGAAGCTCCTGCTCATGAGTGCGACCGTTGGTTTCCGCTGTCGCGTTCAGGCCGTCACAGCCCGGCGAAAAAAGCTACGGTACCGTAACCTACGGTACCGTACCCAGGCTGACGCCGCAGGATTTCAAATCCCGCGGGCTCAGAGCAGGTCCAGCAGGAACGGCAACTCCTGGCTGGCGTACCAGGCCAAATCGTGGTCCTGGGCGTCGCCGACCACCAGGTCGGCGTCCTCGTCGCCCAGGTCGGCGGCATCGATGACCGCAATCGCCGCCGTCACGGCGGGCTCGGCGTCGGCGTTGTCGACGTAGGCGGCAATGACTTGGTCCATCGCGACGGGCCCATCGAGCCGGACCACGGCGTCGTCAAGGTCGGGGCGGTAGTTGGCCCCGGATTCAGCCAAGTCGACCTCGGCCGCCAGCACCGCGCGTCGCGGCGGCAGGCCGTCGGCATCGTCAAACGCATCGGCGGCGTCCGCCTCGGTGGCCAGCAGACGCAGCGACGCCAGCGCCGCTTCCTGCAGAGCGACCTCGGCGAGTTCGTCGTCGTCGCCCTCGGCATACGACTCGCGCAATGCCGGTGTCACGGCGAAGGCCGTGCCATTGACCGGCCACAGCGACCCGCCGGCCACGAGTTGCCGCAGCATGGCCAGGGTGACCGGGATGTAGACCTGCATCATCCGATCAACGTGGCCGCATAGTCGTCGACGTACGTCGAGAGCTCGCGCGGCGGGCGCTTGTAGTTCCCGCTTACCACGGGCCGTTCCGGCAGCTTCACGCTCGGGGACTCGACTTCGGTGTAGTCGATCGAAGACAGCAAATGGGCCATCATGTTCAGCCGCGCGTGTTTCTTGATATCGGACTCCACGACGTACCAGGGGCTGACCGGAGTATCGGTGTGCACCATCATCTCGTCTTTGGCCCGTGAATAGTCTTCCCACCGATACACCGATTCCAGGTCCATCGGGCTGAGCTTCCATTGCCGGACGGGGTCGCTCAACCGCGACTTGAATCGGCGCAACTGTTCGCCCTCGGAGACCGAAAACCAATACTTACGCAACAGAATTCCGTCGTCGATCAGCATCTGCTCGAAGATCGGCGTCTGACGCAAAAACAGCACATATTCCTGGGGCGTGCAGAAACCCATGACTTTCTCGACGCCGGCGCGGTTGTACCAAGATCTGTCGAAGAGCACCATTTCGCCCTTGGCGGGCAGGTGGGCGATATAGCGCTGGTAGTACCACTGGCCGCGTTCGCGCTCGGTGGGCACGGGCAGTGCCGTGATATGCGCGATGCGCGGGCTGAGATATTCGGTGATCCGCTTGATGGACCCGCCCTTGCCGGCGGCGTCGCGGCCTTCGAACAGGACCACAATGCGAGCCCCGGAAGCCTTCACCCATTCCTGCAGCTTCACGAATTCCGTTTGCAGCCGGAATAACTCGGCCTCGTAGATGTCGTTGGAAACCTTGCGTACGGGCGAGTCCTTCTTCTTCGCGGTGCTCACCAACGGATGCTATCCCCTAGCGTGCGCCCTCCAGCAGCTCTTCCAGCGATTGCTGCAACAGCCCCGGCAAGAGGTCGACATCGCTCATCGCGTCGCGGTCGGCATTGATTCCGAAATACAGCATGCCGTTGTAGGACGTTACGCCTATTGCCAGCGCCTGGTTGTGCAGCAGCGGCGGAACGGCGTAGGTCTCCAGCAGCTTGGTACCGGCGACGTACATCTGCGACTGGGCGCCGGGGGCGTTGGTGATCAATAGGTTGAACAGCCGGGCCGAGAAACTGGTGGCCACCCGGATACCCATGGCGTGCAAGGTGGGTGGCGCAAAGCCGGACAGCGTCACGATCGTTCGCGCATCGACCAGGCTGGCGGCCGTCGGGTCGGATTCGGTGGCGTGCGCGATCTGGGACAGCCGGACCACGGCGTTGCCCTCCCCCACCGGCAGGTCGACCAGGAACGGCGTCACCTCGCTGATCGCCTGACCAGGGCCTGCCGAGTCGAGCTGGCTCTCGGCGTAGACCGACAGCGGCGCCATTGCTCGCACCGTCGCGGTCGGCGCCACCCCTTCGCCGCGCGACAACAGCCAGTTGCCTAACGCGCCGGCCACCACGGCCAGCACCACATCGTTCACGTCGCAGTCGTAGCGCGCGCGCACGGCCCGGTAGTCTTCCAGGCTGCCGCGCGCCACGGTGAACCGGCGGTTGCGCGACACCGTGGCGTTCAGTGGGCTGCTGGGTGCGGTACCCCGGGCCAGCGTGCGGGCGACGTCGAACACCCGGCGGCCCGCATCGACGAGTTGGCTGTAGCTGGTCGCCAGCCCGGCGACTGCCGAGCCGAGGGCCTGCATCTGTGTGCCGGGCCCCGCCACCCAGTCGCCGACGGCGCCCAGCAGCAGCCGGGTGTTTCCGGGGTCGCGTTCCGGGATCCAGATGTCCTCAGGGAACTGCGGCGCGCGCCGGGTCCGGTCCGCGATGACGTGGTTGATCTCCAGCCCCGTCATGCCGTTGATCAAGGCCTGGTGCGACTTGGTGTAGAGCGCGACGCGGTTCTTGGCCAGCCCTTCGACGAGGTACATCTCCCAGAGCGGTCGTGACTTGTCCAGCGGCCGCGCGGCCAGCCGGGCGATCAGCTCGTGCAGTTGCTCGTCACTGCCCGGAGACGGCAGCGCTGATCGTCTGATGTGGTAGGTGATGTCGAAGTCGCTGTCGTCGATCCACACCGGCCTCGCCGTGGGGACCTTCACTTCGCGGACCTTTTGGCGGTAGCGCGGGATCTGAGATAGCCGCTGCTCGACGGCGGCCAGCAGGGTGTCGTAGCTCAGTCCCGCCCGGGGACGACGCAGGATCGACAGCGTACCGACGTACATCGGCGTGGAGGTGTTCTCCAGCCGATAGAACGAGGCGTCCGACGGGGACAATCGGGTCACCATTACGGCCCTGTCCTCCTCGTCCTTGGCGTCGTTCGGGGCTGTCGCTCACCGTAATCGCGGCGGCCTTCGTTATGCGATGATGGCGGGCATCTGTCTGCCACTCTCCAGCAGGCTCCCAGTTTTAGCGGTTTGTTTGGAGAGTGCACGTTGACTACCGGTCATATCGCGAGCCCGCCCCGACACGACACCTTCGCCGTGCTACCCGTTGTCGAGTACGAGCCGCCAACGCGAAACGTAGCGCAGTGCCGGCCATCATCGCACGCGGCGCTGCGCGGGCACGTCTCGAGCGCGTCGCGCCCCCGCTCGGGCGGGGAGCCGGGGGCCACACCGCCGCCGTTGTCGCTACCGATGCGCCAGGCGGCGGTGTTTGCCGACGCGGCACTGCGTCGAGTGCTGGAAGTGATCGACCGGCGGCGTCCGGCGGCAGCGCTGCGGCCCCTGCTGGCTCCCGGGTTGGTGGACTCCGTGCTCACTCTCGGCCGGACCCGGCCCGCTGCGCGGGGTGCCGCGGTGCTGCGCCGGGTGCGGCTGCAACCGGTCGGTCCGCACAACGCCAACTGCGCGGCCGAGGTGTCCGGCAGCTACAGCCGCGGGCGCCGGATCCACGCGATCGCGTGCCGGGTGGAACAGGTCACCGGTCAAAGCGCTGCCAACGGGTCGCGCTGGCAGTTGGTTGCCCTGCACATAGGCTGACGTGGTTTGCCGGCTCAGCGCCTCTTCACCGATTTCGGCGGCTTGGCGCCGCGCCCTTGCTGTCGCGCGGCCGCGCGTCGCTCCCGCCGGCTGCCCCCGGCGGTCACGCCGGCTGGCGTCTTCTGCCCGCCACCGCCGTTGCGCTGCACCTCCGCCGAGCCGTCCTCGGACGGGCCGGAGTACGTCAGCGCGGCTGATTCGTTCTCAATACCCTTGGCGCGCAGCGTGTTCGCGGTACCCTCGCGCGCCGATGCGGCGGCCGCCTCGCTCTGCCCGTCCGCTGCCGCGGCGGCGAATTCCGCCAGCCCGTCCGGCGCTTCGACGGGTGCGACCTCGACCTGCGGCGCGGGGACCGCCTCGACGCTGACGTTGAACAAGAAGCCGACCGACTCCTCTTTCATGCCTTCGAGCATGGCCATGAACATGTCATAGCCCTCGCGTTGATACTCCACCAACGGGTCGCGCTGCGCCATCGCACGCAGCCCGATGCCCTCTTTGAGGTAGTCCATCTCGTAGAGGTGCTCGCGCCACTTGCGGTCGATGACGTTGAGCAGCACGTTGCGCTCCAGCTGCCGCATGGCGCCCTCGCCGGCCAACTCCTCGAGCTCGGCTTCCCTTGCGGCATAAGCACGTTCGGCGTCCTCCAGCAACGCCTTGAGCAGCTCCTCGCGGGTGAGTTCGTCACGCTCGGAATCCTCGTCCGGACGGGTCAACGACTCGTGCTTGATCCCCACCGGGTACAGCGTCTTGAGCGCCGTCCACAACGCGTCCAGGTCCCAGTCCTCGGCGTAGCCTTCGGCGGTCGCGCCGTCGACGTAGGCGGTGATGACGTCGACCAGCATGTCGGTGGCCTGCTGCTGCAGATTCTCGCCCTCGAGAATGCGGCGGCGCTCGGCGTAGATCACCTTGCGCTGCTGGTTCATCACCTCGTCGTACTTGAGGACGTTCTTTCTGACCTCGAAGTTCTGCTGCTCGACCTGCGTCTGGGCACTCTTGATCGCGCGGGTGACAATCGAGGCTTCGATCGGCACGTCGTCGGGCAGGTTGATCCTGGTGAGCATCGATTCCAGTGCGGCGCCGTTGAACCGGCGCATCAGCTCGTCGCTCAGCGAGAGGTAGAACCGCGACTCGCCCGGGTCACCCTGGCGGCCCGAGCGGCCGCGCAGCTGGTTGTCGATGCGGCGCGACTCGTGACGCTCGGTGCCCAGCACGTAGAGGCCACCGGCCTCGATCACCTCTTCGGCTTCCTTGGTGGCCTCCTCCTTGACGACGGGCAACTCCTGGTGCCAGGCCTCCTCGTACTCGTCGGGCGTCTCCACCGGGTCCAGCCCGCGGGCACGCAGCCGAAGGTCGGTGAGAAAGTCAACGTTGCCGCCGAGCACGATGTCGGTGCCGCGGCCGGCCATGTTGGTGGCGACGGTGATGCCGCCGCGCCGACCGGCCTCGGCGATGATCGCCGCCTCCTGCTCGTGGTACTTGGCGTTGAGCACGTTGTGCGGGATGCGCCGCTTCTGGAACTGACGCGACAGATATTCCGAGCGCTCCACGCTGGTGGTACCGATCAGCACCGGTTGGCCGTTCTCATAACGCTCGGCGACGTCGTCGACCACGGCGATGTACTTGGCCTCCTCGGTCTTATAGATGAGGTCGGACTGGTCGGTGCGGATCATCGGCTTGTTGGTCGGGATGCTGGCCACGCCGAGCTTGTAGATCTCGTGCAGCTCGGCCGCCTCGGTCTGGGCGGTGCCGGTCATGCCGGCGAGCTTGTCGTAGAGCCGGAAGTAGTTCTGCAGCGTGATGGTGGCCAGCGTCTGGTTCTCGGCCTTGATCTCCACGTGCTCCTTGGCCTCGATCGCCTGGTGCATGCCTTCGTTGTAGCGGCGGCCGATCAGCACGCGGCCGGTGAACTCGTCGACAATGAGCACCTCGCCATCGCGCACGATGTAGTCCTTGTCGCGGTTGAACAGCTCCTTGGCCTTCAGCGCGTTGTTGAGGTAGCTGACCAGCGGCGAGTTGGCGGCCTCGTAGAGGTTGTCGATGCCCAGCTGGTCCTCGACGAACTCCACGCCGAGTTCGTGCACGCCGACGGTGCGCTTGCGCAGGTCGACCTCGTAATGCGTGTCCTTTTCCATCAGCGGCGCCAGGCGGGCGAACTCGGTGTACCAGTTGGAGGCGCCGTCGGCCGGACCGGAGATGATCAGCGGGGTGCGCGCCTCGTCGATCAGGATCGAGTCGACCTCGTCGACGATGGCGAAGCTATGCCCACGCTGTACCAGGTCCTCCAGCGAGTGCGCCATGTTGTCGCGCAGGTAGTCGAAACCGAACTCGTTGTTGGTGCCATAGGTGATGTCGGCGTTGTAGGCCACCCGGCGTTCTTCGGGCGTCATCGTCGCCAGGATCACCCCCACCTGCAGGCCGAGGAAGCGGTGCACCCGGCCCATCCACTCGCTGTCGCGTTTGGCCAGGTAGTCGTTGACGGTGACGATGTGCACGCCCTTGCCGGCCAGCGCATTGAGATAGGCGGGCAACACGCAGGTCAGAGTCTTGCCCTCACCGGTCTTCATCTCGGCGACATAGCCCAGGTGCAGGGCGGCCGCGCCCATCACCTGCACGTCGAACGGGCGCTGGTCGAGCACCCGCCAGGCGGCCTCGCGGGCCACGGCGAACGCCTCGGGCAGCAGGTCGTCGAGGGCTTCCCCGTCTTCCAGGCGCTTTTTGAACTCGTCGGTCTTGGCCCTCAACTCCTCGTCGGTGAGTTTTTCGATGTCGTCAGACAACGTGTTGACATAGTCGGCGACCTTCTTGAGGCGTTTGACCATGCGGCCTTCACCGAGGCGCAGCAATCTTGACAGCACAGCTAGGTCCCTTTAGTAGGAGTCTTCCTCTTTGACGAGGCGACCCCCATCCTAGGTGACAACCCGCTGATGGCCGCCGATCGTCAGGGCTGGCCCATCAGGCCAGTCTGATCAGCCCGTAGTTGTAGGCGTGGCGCCGGTAGACGACCGAGGGCCGTTCGGTGTGCTTGTCGTAGAACAAGAAGAAGTCGTGCCCGACGAGCTCCATCTCGTACAGCGCGTCGTCCACCGACATCGGCTTGGCCTGGTGTTCTTTGGTACGCACGATCTGCCCGGGCTCGTGGTCCTTTTCGATCGCGGCCCCGTCATGGTCGTGCGCGTCGGACGGTTCGGCGTCGAACGCCCTTTCCGGTGGCACCGCAGTGGCTTCGGCCAGTGAAACCGGGGTCTTGTCGCCGTAGTGCACCTTGCGGCGGTCCTTGCCGCGGCGCAGCCGGCTCTCCAGTTTCACTGTCGCCGATTCCAGCGCGGCGTAGAAGCTATCGGCGCAGGCCTCACCCCGCACCACCGGCCCGCGCCCGCGAGCGGTGATCTCGACGCGCTGACAGGACTTGCGTTGGCGACGGTTGCGTTCGTGGTTGAGTTCGACGTCGAACAAGTAGATGGTCTTGTCGAACCGCTCGAGGCGGGCGAGTTTCTCCGAGACGTAGATGCGGAAGTGGTCGGGGATCTCGACGTTGCGCCCCTTGAATACGATCTCGGCATTCGGTGCCGGTTCAGCCTGCTCGTCGGTCTGGTCCAGAACCTGGACGGAATCCACGGATAGCCTTGACATACGTGATAACTCGTTTCTCTTCACGTCACACGCGCCCTGCGTGCCGGCTTTCAGGTACGCGCCGACGGGGTTAGAGCGGTTGTGGAGCTTTCCCGCCGCAGGCTGCCCGCCGGAGCAAGATGTCGAATATTCACCTCCTCGCGCGGGAGCTGGGACCCCGGGGTCATCCCTGGAGCACTGCGACCGTGAGTCGTTAGAGACTGATTTCGACGTTATCCCGAGTTTGCCTGGACGTGCCACCCCATTGGGAGACATGTTGCGTGTTCTTCACGAGTTCTTGGCGGATTCAAAGCCGACTACGCTCACGCCGCCGCGATCGCCAGCACCGCGGCCACCCGCACACCGGCGTCCCACAGAACCCGGACCGACTCGCGTGCCGTCGCGCCGGTGGTGACGACGTCGTCGACGAGCACGACCTCATCAGGCGGCCGCTGCCCGCGCAGCACCACCCGGCCCGCGATGTTGCGTTCACGGGCCGACGTGCCCAGGCCCACCGAATCCCGCGCCAGCGCCTTCATCCGCAACGCCCGGACGACGGCGATGTGCGGGTAGCCGGCCGTGGCTTTTGCGGCTACCAGCGCGACGGGGTCTCCCCCGCGTCGCCGTGCCGCCCAGCGGCGGGTCGGCGCGGGCACCAGGGTCAGCGGTGTCTCGACCATGCCCCAGACCAGCAGCCGATGCAGACCGCATGCCAGCGCGTGCGCCAGCGGCGCGATCAGGTCGCTGCGGCCGTGTTCCTTCATGGCCAGGATCGCCTGCCGTCGGGCACCCGCGTAGCGGCCCAGCGCGAACACCGGCACACCGGGGTCGATGCGCGGGCTCAGTACGTGCGGCGCGTCGGGTTTGACGACCAGCTCGGCGGCACAGGCGTCGCACCAGCGGGTCGCCGGCGCCCCGCAGCCGCCGCATTCCAGCGGCAGGATGAGGTCGAGCACGGTGCCAGTGTGGTCGTCCGGGGTGACATCAGGCGCCGGTGCGGCGGCGGTCATCCCCAGGGCCTCAGTGCGCGACCGATGCGCACGGGTCCGGACAACCGGTCTTCCGATGCCGACCTGTGACCAAAACTTAACCGACATGCCAACGCGCGCTTGCACATTCACCCGCAATGGCGCCCCTACCATCAACCAGCGGGGGCAGCTCGAAAGGCGTTGGAAAAAGCCATGTGGATGGCAATGCGGTCACTCATCGTCGTAATCGGTCTCGCTGCGGCACTCGTCGCGGAACAGCCC
The DNA here is from genome assembly GCF_019247635.1 of Mycobacterium sp. Taxonomy (GTDB): domain Bacteria; phylum Actinomycetota; class Actinomycetes; order Mycobacteriales; family Mycobacteriaceae; genus Mycobacterium. Next base: position 9,408 of record NZ_JAFBAR010000019.1, on the reverse strand, counting down.
GACGTAGTTCTGACGGCGGCCAACGAGCCGAGTAGCCGCTTGCCCATCGCCGCGGTGCTACCCGCGCGCGGCGCGGTGGTGGGAGTCGCGCACCCGGTGGTGGTGACGTTCCGGAGCGCCATCGCCGATCGGCAGGCGGCCGAGCGCGCCCTGGAAGTGGCGTCGGTGCCCGCGATGACGGGCAAATACGAATGGCTCGACAACAACGTCGTGCAGTGGGTTCCCGACCGATACTGGCCGGCGCACAGCACGGTCGCGCTGTCGGTGGGCGGTCTGCGCACGGACTTCCAAACAGGCCCCAAGGTCCTCGGTGTCGCCGATATCGCGAATCACACCTTCACCGTCAGCATCGACGGAGTCGAGGCGCCGCCTCCGCTACCTGCACCGCACCACCGTGTGCACTTCGGCGAAGCCGGGGTGCTGCCCGCCACGATGGGCAGGCCGGAATTCCCGACGCCGGTCGGCACGTACAGCGTGATCTCCAAAGACCGCTCGGTGATTATGGATTCGAGCAGCGTCGGTATCCCCGTCGATGATCCCGCGGGTTACCGGATCTCGGTGGATTACGCGGTCCGTATCACCAGTCGCGGGCTCTACGTCCATTCGGCCCCATGGGCCGTCCGGTCGATGGGGGCCGAGAACGTCAGCCACGGATGCATCAGCCTGAGCCCCGCCGACGCGGAATGGTATTTCGATACGGTCAACGTCGGCGACCCGGTGATCGTCAAGGACGGGGTTCCGGTGGAACACCCCGTCAAGGAAGCCGACCCGCGAGTCTCCTAGGGGCGTAAGACTTTTCTAGCCCACGTCGTCGGCGCTCTCCCGCACCGGGTGTCAGTCCGAGCCCCTCCGCAAGGGCGGCCACGCGAAGCTGAGCGCACCCTGGCTCAGCTGACCGATGACGTCCTCCAGGGCGCGCAGCGGCACGTCGATTCGCCACTCGGGCAGCAGGCCGGATACCCGCAGGGAATCCGGTCCGACGGTGACGTCGGTGATCACCAACCCGTGCGGCAGGTCGGGCAGCGGCACCTGATAGGCGGGGGTCCGGCCCGGCAGCACCCAGCGGCGCTGGCCGGTCAGCAGAGCGCGCGGCCGCAACCACAACGTTTTCCCGACCACGTCGACGGCCACGTCGAGGCCACCCCAGTCCGGTCGGCGTGCCCAGCGCAGGCGCGCCTTGCCGTCCTTGGACAGCTCACCACGTAGCTGCGGTGCCGCCTGCCGCAGCACCTCGTCCAACATGCGCGACGGCACTTCGGTCGACAACTCCACCGGCGCCGCCACCAACACCGGGGGAACGCCCGGGCGGATGTGCACATTGCGCAGCACGGCGACGGCGTGCTGCAGGTGGTTGTGATCCCAGCTGATGTCGCGCGCGGCGACCCGGACCTCGCCCAGTTGGCCGACGGCCAATGCCTGGGGATCGAGCGCCGAGTCCAACTCCGTCATGGTGAGCACCACATCGTGCTCGGCGATGCGGATGGTGACTTCCTTGTCGCCCAGCAGCTGCTGCAGCGTGGTGAACAACGTCCGATAGGGCGCCGCGACGGCCAGGGCGGCCCCGGCGCCGACGGACGGCAACCCGGGCAATCCGGTTGAGGACCACAGCGAGCCCAGCATGTCCAGCGCGCGAAGGGGGTCGTCCCAACGCAGTCGGGGAACTCTGGGCGACATCGGCAGGGCTTTCTCTAGACCCCTTTTCTGCTGAGGGTAGCGCCGGAGTTAGCCGGGCAACACCGGGGCGGCTCCGGGCACCATCAAGCCCGCCACCTCGGACCACGCCTGCTGGGTCTCGGCGGCCGACGCCGAGTACATCAAGACCCCTTGCGGCGCAGCGACATACACCGTCGACGGGTTGGCCGCGATCGCAAACAGCGGAATCGCCAGGCCATGCGCAGGCGCATCGGAGTTCACCCCGTCGATGTTGACGTACGACACCGGATGCGTGGCATCGTTACGGGTCACCACGACGTCGTCACCGGTCCGCCAGTACAGCGACACCACCGAATCGCCGAGCCCGAAACCCAGCCGCCGCGGGTAGGTCAGCGCGAACTGTCCCGCCTGGGTCTGCTCGACACCGGCGAGGACGACCTGGCCGGCGATCACCATCGCGGCACGGGTCCCGTCCCGGGACAGCTGCAGATCCGTGATGGGGCCAGGAAAGCTGCTGGACACGGCGGTGGAATCCACCGGAATCCGGGCGGGTTGCCCCGACGCGGGTTCGGCGATCGCGCGCAGCACGTTGTTGGTGTCGACCACCACCCAGACCGCGTCGTCCAGCGACCAGCTGGGCCGCGACAGGTTGTGGCCGTCCGCGGACTGAATCGCCTCGCCGCCAAGGTCACCGATCCACAGCGAGGCGGCCATATCGGGCGCGCCGCGGCGCAGTGTCACCACCGACGCCACCTGGCGCCCGCTGCGGGATAGCGCGGCACCCGTCTGATCGCCCATCCGCCCGAACGCCCCGGGCACCGTGGTGGTGCGCTGGCCTTCCAGACCCACCAGCGACCCGTTGACCAAAGCATGCAGCCCAGCGCCCGCGCCGTCGGCCACGCCCGGATCGGTGGCGGCCACGTCGGAGGTGCTCCAACCGTCCGCGAACCTGTCGTCCAGCGGGGCGCCGTCGGCATTGATCACATAGGGTCCCCGGATGTCGGCCCGGGCCAGCGTCCAAATGATCTGTGCGGCAAGCAGTTGCCTGCTGTGCGGATCGGTGGTGGACAGCTTCTCCAGGTCGATCCGCGCGCCGCCGTAGCCGCTACCGATGCCGTTCTTGCCGCCGTCGGCCCGGGTCACCGGCCCGCGCAGCCGCAGCGGCGGGACCAGCAGGTTGCGGACGGTACGCGCCATCTCCGGTCGCGGACCGGCCAGCAGCTTAGAGACCAGCTCGGTGGCGAGCTGGTCGTGGTCGGACACCGCAACGTAGCGCGGGTCGGGAACAACGGTCTTGCCCGTCGGGTCGGCGAAGTAGAGGGTGTTGCGTTTGTAGGTCGCCTGGAACTGCTGCCAGTCCAGGAACACGCCGTTGGGCAGGCGGTCGATCCGCCAGCCACCCGCGGTCTTGACCAACTCGATCGGACCCGGGTCGGGCAGCTGCCCCTCGGCGGTCTCGAACACCCCCATATCGGACAGCGAGCCCAGTATGTCTGCCCGCATCATCGCCGAAACCCGTTCGGCGCCACGGGTTTCCACGAACACAACATGGTCGATCAACAGCGCGCTACCGGCGTCGTCCCACGCGTTGGAGGCCGATTGGGTGAGGAACTGGCGTGCCGCCAGATGGCGGTTGGCCGGATCGGCCGTGGCCTTGAGGAATTCGCGCAGCAGCACGTCGGGATCCATGCCCGGGGTGGGCTGGGGCAGGTTGGACGGCGCCGGCCGTTCGACGGTCCCGATGGCCTGCGGCGCCGACGAGCTGGGCACCCCGGCACAGCCGGCGAGCAACATCGCCAGCACTATGACCAAGACCCGCATCAGCCGGTCCACTCGGCGTGCTCGCGTTGGCGGCGGTCCGGCGCTCCGGTCGGTTGGGCGGGTTGCGGGATCGGCTTCATGGGCAGCGGGCTGGTGGTGACCTTGTGACCGCGAACCAGCGGAAGCGTCAGCCGGAAGCAGGCACCCTCGCCGGGCTCGCCCCAGGCCTCCAGCCGGCCCTGGTGCAGTCGCGCGTCCTCGATGCTGATCGCCAACCCCAGCCCGGTGCCCCCGGAGCGGCGCACCCGCGACGGGTCCGACCGCCAGAACCGGCTGAACACCAATTTCTCCTCGCCGGGCCGCAGCCCGACTCCGTAGTCGCGGACGGTGACGGCGACCGTGTCCTCGTCGTAGCCCATCCGGATGTCCACCGGCTTGTGCTCGGCGTGGTCGATGGCGTTGGCGATCAGGTTGCGCAGGATGCGTTCCACCCGGCGGGCGTCGACCTCGGCGATGACCTCTTCGTCGGGCATATCCACCTGTAGCTCGATGCCGGCCTCCTCGGCCAGGTGACCGACGTTACCCAGGGCGCTATTCACCGTGGTGCGCAGGTCGACCGCCTCCACGGACAACTCGGCAACCCCGGCGTCGTGGCGGGAGATCTCGAGCAAGTCGTTGAGCAGCGTCTCGAACCGGTCCAGCTCGCTGACCATGAGCTCGGTGGAGCGGCGCAAGGTCGGGTCGAGATCTTCGCTGTGGTCGTAGATCAGGTCGGCGGCCATCCGCACGGTGGTCAGCGGTGTGCGAAGTTCGTGGCTGACGTCGGAGGTGAAGCGGCGCTGCAGGTTGCCGAACTCTTCGAGCTGGGCGATCTGGCGGGACAGGCTTTCGGCCATGTCGTTGAACGACACCGCCAGCCTGGCCATATCGTCCTCGCCGCGCACCGGCATGCGTTCGGACAGATGGCCCTCGGCGAACCGCTCGGCGATCCGTGACGCCGATCGCACCGGCACCACCACCTGCCGGGACACCAGCAGCGCGATGCCGGCCAGCAGGACCAGCAGCACCGCGCCGCCGGTGAGCATCGTGCCGCGCACCAGGGTCACCGTGGCCTGCTCGTTCTTCAGCGGAAAGATCAGGTAGAGCTCCAGGTTGGCCACCCGTGACGACGTCGGGGTGCCGATGATCAGCGCCGGCCCGGAGTAGCCCTCGGTGTGCACGGTGGAGTACTGGTAGGCCGCCTGCCCCGCCTTGACGAAGCCGCGCAACGAGTTGGGCACCTGCTCGACGGGCCCGGCCGTGGTCGCCGCGCGGGGGCCGTCCCCCGGCACCACCAGCACGGCGTCGAACGCGCCGGCGAGCCCGACGGCCGAGGCCGGGTCGGTTTTGGAGGTCAGCGTATTGCGGGCCAGTTGCAGGCTGCTGTCCAGTGAACGGGTTTCCTCACCGTTGACGACCCCGCTGACCGTGGTGCGCGCGCGTTCGATCTGCTCGATGGCGGCCCTGACCTTGACGTCGAGTACGCGATTGGTGAGCTGGCTGGTGAGCACGAAACCCAGCGCCAAGATCACCGCCAACGAGAGACCGAGGGTCAGCGCCACGACTCGCAGCTGTAGCGATCGGCGCCAGGCAACACCTACGGCTCGACTCAACGTACCCACGCCGCGCGTCATCGGGCCGGAGCGACCCCAACGGCTCCGAGTACGTCGCCGCGAGCCCCACATCAACGGCCCTGCTCCTCCCCATCGCGACGCTCTATGTCGTCGCCCGGGATCACGGAGGTCCGGCCTTGTATCCCACTCCTCGAACGGTCAACACCACAGTCGGGTTCTCAGGGTCTTTCTCGACCTTGGCCCGCAGACGCTGGACGTGCACATTCACCAGGCGGGTGTCCGCCGGGTGCCGGTATCCCCATACCTGTTCGAGCAGCACATCACGAGTAAACACCTGGCGCGGCTTGCGTGCCAACGCGACGAGCAGGTCGAACTCCAGAGGGGTCAGGGAGATCTGCTCGCCGTTGCGAGTGACCTTGTGCGCCGGCACATCGATCTCGACGTCGGCGATCGACAGCATCTCGGCCGGCTCGTCGTCGTTGCGGCGCAGCCGTGCCCGCACGCGGGCGACCAGCTCCTTGGGTTTGAACGGCTTCATGATGTAGTCGTCGGCGCCCGATTCCAGGCCGAGCACCACGTCTACGGTGTCGGTCTTGGCGGTGAGCATGACGATCGGAACGCCGGAGTCGGAGCGCAACACCCGACACACGTCGATGCCGTTCATGCCGGGCAGCATCAGGTCCAGCAGCACCAGGTCGGGGCGCAACTCGCGCACCGCGGTCAGGGCCTGGGTGCCGTCGCCGATGACTGCGGTGTCGAAGCCCTCCCCACGCAGCACGATGGTGAGCATCTCGGCCAGCGAAGCGTCGTCGTCGACGACCAAAATCCTTTGCCTCATGCAGTCCATGGTGTCACCAGATCGGGACAAACCTTCGGCACCACACGGGCGTTTCTTCGTTGATAAGCGCAAATAACGCCGAAATCGCGCTATTTGGCCATCAAAACGGCCTCCAACCGGCCCGCGTCGACGTCCGAACCGACCACCTGCCAGCGTCCGCCCCAGCCCGCGGCGGCCAGCCCCGCGTACACCGCGCCGGTACGGAACTGAAGTTCGTCGTCGCGTTCGTAGCTGTCCCGCGGCCGGTTCGGGTCGCCGTCGGCCCGGCTGCGGGCCCGCTGCCCGGCCAGCTCGGCGGGCACCGCCAGCAGCACCTGCCAGTCGGGCGCGGGCAGCGCCAGCCGCTCATATTCCATGCGGTGCACCCAGGCCACCGCTTCCCCGGCCGCGTCCTGGTGCAGACGCGCCGCGCTGTAGGCGGCGTTGGAGGCGACGTAGCGATCCAGGATCACGACGTCATGGTGGCGGCTCAGCGTCGTCATCTGCTCGACCGCGCCGGCACGGTCCAGCGCGAACAGCAGCGCCATCGCATACACCGACGAGGCGAGGTCACCGTGCCGACCGTGCAGCGCCTCGGCCGCCACGTCGGCAGTGATCGACTGTCCGTACCGCGGGAACGCCAGCGTGGCCACCGACCTGCCGTTGGCTTCGAGTGCCTTGCGCAAACCCGCGGTCAGCGTCCGCTTGCCCGAGCCGTCGACGCCCTCGATCGCGATCAGCACAGACGCGAGCCTATCGAGTAGCGCGTGCTCGCGAGCGTGACGCTGGGGTCACGCCGCGGGCAACGGGACTCAGTAGCGGTAGTGGTCGGGCTTGAACGGGCCCTCGACGTCGACGCCGAGGTACTCGGCCTGCTCCTTGGTGAGCTTGGTCAGCTGCCCACCAAGCGCCTCGACGTGGATGCGGGCCACCTTCTCGTCCAGGTGTTTGGGCAGCCGGTAGACCTCGTTGTCGTACTCGTCGTTCTTGGTCCACAGCTCGATCTGCGCGATCGTCTGGTTGGCGAAGCTGTTGCTCATCACGAACGACGGGTGCCCGGTGGCGTTGCCCAGGTTGAGCAGCCGGCCCTCGGACAGCACGATGATCGACTTACCGGAGTCGCCGAAGGTCCACAGGTCCACCTGCGGCTTGATGTTGAGTCGCGTCGCCCCGGAGCGCTCGAGGGCGGCCATATCGATCTCGTTGTCGAAGTGGCCGATGTTGCCCAGAATGGCGTGATCCTTCATCGCCTTCATGTGGGTCAGCGAAATGATGTCCTTGTTGCCGGTCGCGGTCACGACGATGTCCGCGTCGCCGATGGCCTCCTCGACCGTCTTGACGTCGTAGCCCTCCATCAGCGCCTGCAGCGCGTTGATCGGGTCGATCTCGGTGACGGTGACCCGCGCGCCCTGGCCCTTGGCCGCCTCCGCGCAGCCCTTGCCCACGTCGCCATAGCCGCAGATCAGGACGCTCTTGCCGCCGATCAGCGCATCGGTACCGCGGTTGATGCCGTCGAGCAGCGAGTGCCGGGTGCCGTACTTGTTGTCGAATTTGGACTTGGTCACCGAGTCATTGACGTTGATCGCCGGGAAGGCCAGGTCACCGGCCGCGGCGAACTGGTAGAGCCGCAGCACGCCGGTGGTGGTTTCCTCGGTGACGCCCTTGACCGACTCGGCGATCTTGGTCCACTTGTCCTTGTCGGTCTCCAAGCGTGTGCGCACCAGGTTCAAGAAGACCTTCCACTCCGCGGAGTCGTCCTCCTCGGCGGGCGGCACCACGCCGGCCTTCTCGTACTGCATGCCGCGCAGCACCAGCATGGTGGCGTCACCGCCGTCGTCGAGGATCATGTTGGCGGGCTGGTCGGCGTCGGGCCAGGTGAGCATCTGCTCGGCGCACCACCAGTACTCCTCGAGCGTTTCGCCCTTCCACGCGAACACCGGCACGCCCTTGGGCTCCTCGGGGGTGCCGTGCTTGCCGACGACGACGGCAGCGGCGGCATGGTCCTGGGTGGAAAAGATGTTGCATGACGCCCACCGGACTTCGGCGCCCAACTCGACCAGGGTTTCGATCAGCACCGCGGTCTGCACCGTCATGTGCAGCGACCCCGAGATCCGGGCACCCTTCAGCGGCTGTACCTCCGCGTACTCCCGGCGCAGGGACATCAACCCGGGCATCTCGTACTCGGCCAGATCGAGCTCCTTGCGGCCGAAATCCGCTAGTGACAGGTCGGCAACCTTGAAGTCGATGCCGTTCACAACGTCAGGCCGCAGCGAATGTTCGGTCGTCGTCATCGGGGTGTCTCATCCTTTAGTTAGCTTGGGTATATTCTTCCGCCACTGTAGTCGGCGGCCGGTCAGCTCCGGCATGTGCCACCGATCAGGGAACGTTGATCACCCCGTGGCGCTCCGCGAACGGCGTCATCAACCGCGCCAGATCGGCCGCGACGTCGTGGTCGGCCTCGGGCGGCATGGACACGTAGCTCAGGCACAGCCGCACGATCGCGCGCGCCAGCACATGGGCGTCGTCGTCGCTGGTGGCCACCCAGGTCTGGGTGAATGCCGTCGCGAGCCGGGCCGACGAGCGGGTGATGATGGGCCCGCTGTCGGTGGTGATGATCTGCAACAGGTCGGGCTTGGCCACGCCGGTCAACAGCGACATCACCAGCGGATCCGCTGCCGACTCGGTGAAGAAGTCGCGAAAACCCCGCAGGAACGACTCGTAGAGGTTGCCGACGTTCGCCTCCAGTCCGGCCCTGACGGTGTCCACCAGCCGGTCCGCCAAGCGCAGGGCGTAACCCTGCGCCAGGCCGTGGCGCGAGCCGAACTCGTTGTAGATCGTCTGCCGGCTGATCCCGGCCGCGCGCGCGACGTCTGACAGCGTGATGGCCGACCAGTCGCGGGTCAGGAGCAGATCCCGCATGGCGTCGAGCACCGAATCACGCAGCAGGGCGCGCGAGGCCTCGGCGTAAGAAATCCGCTTCACAGGCGCGAGGGTAACGCTCACGACCGTGCGACCTCCACCATTACGAAGTCCGCCTTTGCCGCGCCGCAGTCGGGGCAGCTCCAATCCTCGGGGATGTCGTCCCAGCGGGTGCCTGCGGCGATGCCGTCTTCCGGCCAACCCAGCGCCTCGTCGTACTGAAAGCCGCACTGGACGCACTGAAACAGCTTGTAGTCGTTCATTGGTTTGCTCCTACCTGTTCGAAGTCGATCTTCTCGCGGACCGAGCAGTCTGGACAGCACCAGTCGTCGGGAATCTGCGCCCACGGCGTGCCGACCGGAAAGCCTTCCCTGGCATCGCCTTTGGCCTCATCGTAGACGTAGTCGCAGACCGGGCACCGGTATACGGCGCTCATGCTTGGGCTCCCTGCAAGCTCCCATACCGGGCCAGCAGCTTCTCCCGCCGGCGCGGCTGCAGGTTGACCCTGGTGATGTCGCCGTCGTAGTGCTCGAGCACCCGGTGGTCCATCACCTTGCGCCACAGCGCTGGGAAGTAGGTCAGCGAGATCATCGAGGCGTATCCGCTGGGCAGGTTGGGCGAGCCAGCCATGCTGCGCAGCGTCTG
>NZ_JAFBAR010000097.1 GCF_019247635.1 Mycobacterium sp. | reverse complement strand
GGCCATGTTCGTCGAGTCGGACCGCCGCGCGGCGGCGGTGATCGAACGCAACATCGCCACCCTCGGCTTGCCCGGCGCCATCCTGCGGCGCGGCCGCGTCGCCGACATATTGGCCGCCGGTGCCACCGCGGCGGTCGATCTTGTGCTGGCGGATCCGCCCTACGACGTCGTTGCGGGCGAGGTCGAGCGCCTGCTCACCGCGTTGACGGCTCACGGCTGGGTGCATGAGGGAACCGTCGCCGTTGTCGAGCGCGCAACTGGTAGTCGAGTGTTGAGCTGGCCCGACGGGTGGGATGCCTGGCAGCACCGGGTTTACGGCGACACCCGCTTGGAGCTGGCCGAATGGGTCCCAGCCACCGTGTAGCGTCATCGCACATGAGCGGCGCGGTATGCCCGGGATCATTCGATCCGGTGACGTTGGGCCACATCGATGTCTTCGAGCGCGCCGCCGCCCAGTTCGACGAAGTCGTGGTCGCAATCCTGGTCAACCCCGCTAAGAAGGGCATGTTCGATCTCGGCGAGCGGATCGCGATGGTCGAGGAGTCCACGACACACCTGCCCAATCTGCGGGTTGAGGCGGGGCAGGGCCTGGTAGTCGACTTCGCCAAAGCCCGTGGGATCAATGCCATTGTGAAGGGTTTGCGCACCGGCACCGACTTCGAATACGAGCTGCAGATGGCACAGATGAACAAGCATGTGGCGGGCGTCGACACGTTCTTCGTCGCGACCGCGCCGCGGTATTCGTTCGTGTCGTCGTCGCTGGCCAAAGAAGTCGCGACGCTGGGTGGCGACGTGTCGGAGCTGTTGCCCGAGCCGGTGAATCGCCGATTGCGCGAACGGCTTTCGCATGAGTGAGGCGCAAGCCGTCGTCGGCGAATTCATGAAAGCCATTGCCGAGGAACGGTTCGATGAGGCCGGCGCCCTGCTGCATGACGACTTCGTCGTCCATGAGGCGGGTGGGATGCCGTTCAGCGGCGAATACCACGGTCCGCAAGGCTTTTTCGACCTTTACGCGAAAATGAACGAAGGTTTGGAGCTGACGCCTGGTGAGGCCATCCAGTACCTTCTGGCCGAAGACACGGTTGCGATGCGCTTCCGGCTGAAGTTCACCGCGCGGGCGTCGGGAAGCAGCCTCGAGATGAATCTGGTTGAGGTCTACACGGTTCGCGGCGGATTGATCGTGGACCTCGACGTGTATTACAAGGATCCGTTGGCGATCACCGAGCTTCTGCAGGCCTAGCGCTCGATTTGCCGGTTGGGTTACCGTCCCCTGCAGAAGGGACAACGATGTCGGAGACCGTGTTGATTACCGGCGCCTTCGGTCTGGTCGGGCCGGAGACCGTCAGGCGGTTCGCGGCCGACGGCTGGCATGTGGTTGCCGCCGCTCATCACAATGCCAACGAACGATGGCCGGCGGTCGTAGAAACCCGACGGGCTGACCTGACGGAGCCCGCCCAGGTCGAGTGGTTGGTGTCCGAGGTGAAACCCACCGTGATCGTTCACCTGGCGGCCGTTATTCCGCCTTTGGTCTACCGTGACGCCAAGCTCGCGCGCAAGGTGAACGTCGATGCCACCGCCGCGCTGGTGCGGGCCGCCGAAAGCCAACCGGATCCGCCACGCTTCCTGCATGCGTCTAGCGCCGCCGTCTACGGCGGACGCAACCCCTATCGCTACTCCGAACGGCTTGGCGTGGACACGCCCCTTCGACCGTGCGAGCTATACAGCGGCCACAAGGTGGAAGCCGAACAACTAGTGCGGGCCTCGGGCCTGGCCTGGGTGGTGTTGCGGCTCGGCGGCGTGCTCAGCGTCGACCCGTCGGCGATGCCCTTCAGCTCCGACATCGTCTACTTCGGCAGCGCGGTGCCGACCGACTGCAGGGTGCACTGCGTCGATACCCGCGACGTCGCAACGGCATTCGCGACGGCCGCGCGGGCCGACGTCGTCGGGGAGATTCTGTTGATCGCCGGCGACGAGTCGCTGCAGCTGCGGCAGGGCGAGATCGGATCGGCCATGGCGGCCGCTCAGGGCATGGTCGGGCTGCTGCCGCAGGGCCGGCCCGGCAACCCCAACGGCAGCGACGCCGACTGGTATCTCAACGACTGGATGGATGTCGCCCACGCGCAGCGGCTGTTGAACTTCCATCAGCATTCGTGGCCCGACATGCTGGCGGAGATGCGCGCACGGGCCGGATGGAAGCGCTACCCGATGCGGCTCGCCGCGCCCGTGGCCCATCAGTTCATGAAACGCCACGGGGCCTATCGCAACATGCCCGGCGAGTACGCCGATGTGTGGACGGCCCTGCGCGCCAGGTTCGGCGAGACGGCGGTGGACACCGCGTGACCTGTGCGGCCGGTATCAGAAGACGATCGTCTGGTTGTGGTGCACGATGACGCGATCCTGACAGTGCCATTGCACGGCGCGGGAGAGGACCGCGCGTTCGACGTCGGCGCCGACACGCACCAGATCGTCGACGGTGTGATTGTGGTCGACGCGAACGACGTCTTGTTCGATGATCGGTCCCTCGTCGAGGGCCTCGGTCACGTAGTGGGCGGTCGCGCCGATCAGCTTGACGCCGCGTTCTCGGGCGCGCTTGTACGGGGATGCGCCGGTGAAGGCGGGCAGGAACGAATGGTGAATGTTGATCAGCGGGCAGCCGATCGCGTCGAGAAACTCCGGGGTCAGCATTTGCATGTAGCGAGCGAGTATCACCAAATCGACGTTGCCGCCGAGCAATTGGAGCTGACGCTGTTCGGCTTCTGCGCGCGTGTCGCGGGTGGCGGGGATGTGGATGAACGGCACGCCGAAGGGGCGTACCCGCTCGGCCAGCTCGGGATGGTTGGCGATCACCATGGCGACCGACATCTCAAGTTCGCCACGACGGTTGCGCCACAACAGATCCAGAAGGCAGTGGTCCTCTTTGCTTGCCATGATCGCGACCCGTTTGGGCTTGGCCGCCTCGGTAAAGCGGTAGTCGATGTCGAACTCGGCGGCCACGGTGCTGCCGAAGTTGCGCTGCAACTCGTCGATGGCTGCGGTCAGGCCGGGCAGGTGAAAGATCGCGCGCTGCAAGAACGTTCCACCTTCGGGCGCGGTGGAGTGTTGATCCAGGGAAATGATGTTGGCACCGGCGCCGGCCAGGAACGCGCTCACCGCGGCGATGATTCCGGGGCGGTCGTGACAACGCAGTAGTAGCCGACCGATATCGGTCGGCGGTGGGGGACCGACGGGCGGTCGCGGATAGTTGCCAGACATTGCCGCGGGTCAGGATACCGCCTTGGTTAGCGAATCCGGTGGCTACGGGTCGTCGTCCTCGTCGTCTTCAGTGTCGGCCCTGAGCATTTTTTCCGGGTGGTGGAACGTGTTTGTTCTGGGCTGTCCGTAGTCCAAGTGGGGTGGCGGAATCCACTCCGTCTCGCCGTGCGTGTTTTTGCGGGTGCTCCAGCCGCCGGGTTCGACGAGGGGGTGGTCGGCGCCACAGGCCAGGGTGAGTTCGTTGATGTCGGTGTGGTGGGTTTTAGCCCAGGGCTCGACGTGATGGACTTCGGTCCAATACCCCGGCACGTTGCACCGTGGCCGGCTGCAGCCGCGGTCCTTGGCGCACAGGACGATTCGCTGTGCCGGGGAGGCGAGGCGCCTGGTGTGGTACAGCGCCAACGCTTTGCCTTTGTCGAAAATGGTGAGGTAGTGGTGTGCGTGGCCGGCCATCGCGATCACGTCGGACATCGGCAGGATGGTGCCGCCGGCGGTCAACCCGTGACCGGCGGCGAGTTCGAGGTCTTTGAGTTCGGCGGTAACGATGATGGTGGCCGGTAACCCGTTGTGCTGACCCAGTTTCCCGCTGGCCAGCAGCGCGCGCACCCCAGCGTTGAGCCCATCGTGCTGGCGCTGCCCTCGAGAACGGAGATCACGGCGTGCGGTCTCTTCGGGGGCGGGGCCATCGACTATCGGGGACTGGTCGTCGGGGTTGCACATGCCCGGGGCGGCCAGCTTGGCCCAAAGGGCTTCGATGCCCGCACGCAGCTCCGGGGTGATCCAACCCGAAATCCGCGACATCCCGTCGGTGTCTTGCTTGCCCAGTTCCAGTCCGCGGCGCCGCGCGCGGTCCGCGTCGGTGTAGTCGCCGTCCGGGTGCAGGCAGTCCATCACGTGGTCGGCCAGTTGGGCCAGCTCGTCAGGACGGCAGTGAGTCGCTTCCTGCGCGAGGTTGGCGTGGGCGTGTTCGCGGGTGGCCAGGTCGACGAAGCCGGGCAGCTTGCGGAGAAACTTGCGGATGACCCGCACATGTTCGCGTCCGATCTTTCCCTCACGCTGGGCGGTGGCGGTGGCCGTTAACACTGGCGGCAGCACTTCCCCGGTCAACGCGCGGCGTGGGCCCAGGTCGGCGGCCTCGTCCACGCGGCGGGTGGCCTCGCCCCGGGTGATGTTCAACCGATCGGCCAGGGCGTGCGGCAGCCGGCCACCCAACGCCGTCTCGTCGGCCTGCTCTGCGAGCTGATTGATCAGCGCATGCCCGGGCGCCGCCAACGTGCGTGCCTGCTGTTCGAGGTTCGCCAAATACGCTAACCGCTCCGGGGTGGTCAACACCTCGAAGCTCAGGCCGCAGACGCGCGACATCGCCGCGCGCAGCGCGTCGAACGCCTCCGCGATCTCCTCTAGGCTGCTCGAATGCATGTTCGAATTCTACGCCGGACCCCCGACACTACGGCGTGCGTGCAGCGCTAGCTGTGGATGAGCGCCCGAGTCTGGATAAACCTGCGGCCACGAAGGACAACTGGCCTAGCCGCCGTTAGTGACACCCCTGGCTGTGATCGTGGTGCTCGGCATCAGGCGAGCCATTCATCATGCGCAGCATCGGCATTCCGCCCGAGGTGACGAACCGGACCGCGAGAACCACCGCGAGCGCAAGGAACGCGACGTTGAGCCAGGTGGTGTAGTTCCACGAAATCCCGGCGGTCATGACGATCGCGCTTCGCGTGGTGGGAATGAGATGTGCCGTGCCAAATAGCAATTCGACGATATAGCCGGCGACCACCATCGCGACGTAGAAGGTGCCCAGCAGCGTCAGCATCATCCTGGTGCCGTAGTACTTGCGGTAGATGTTGAGGATCGGCAGGATCAGCAGGTCGGCGAAGATGAACGCGATGACACCGCCGAAGCTGATGCCCCCGTTCCACAGCACCGCGGCAAGTGGCACGTTGCCGATCGAGCAGACGAATGACAGGGTCGCCACGATGGGTCCCACGATCGGTCCCCACAGCGCCGACCAACCGGGGTGATTCGCCAAAAAGAAACTCTGCCAGAAAGTTTCGGGCACCCACGCGCCGATGGCGCCGGCGATGAACAAACCCACCACCAGGTCGCGCAGGATCGCCAACCACTCCATCACGAACACGTGTGAAACCGACGTAAAGCCCTGCGGAGACAACAGCCGTCGCCAAAATGCGCCCTCGCCGCCGACGGACATGTCCATGGCCGCGTGCCCTTCCATGGATCCCGCGATGCCCTTGTCCGCCTGCTCCCTGGCGGCCTCGATGAGTCGGGTGCGCACGAACAGCCGGAACAGGACCGCCAGGACCACGATCATCAGCGGGCCGCCGACGAACTCCGCCGCGGTGAATTGCCAGCCCATCAGCAGAGCCAGGATGATGCCCAGCTCCACCACGAGGTTGGTGGAGCCGATCTCAAAAGCCATGGCGGCGGTGAAGTTAGCGCCCTTGCGGAACAGCGATCGGGCCAAGGCCACCGCGGCATACGAACACGACGACGACGCGGCCCCAAGCCCGGCTGAGACCGCCAGGGTGCGCGGCCTGTCGTCGCCCATCAAGGACACGATCGTGGCGCGGCGCACGACGGCCTGCACGGCGGCCGACAACGCGAAGCCGAGGATCAGTGCCCACAGAATCTCCCAGGTCATCGACCCCGTCAGCGCCAACGCGTGCCCGACCGCACGTAACGCTCTGTCTGCCATTGGGTCCTCCGATTTGTGCTGTTCCGCAGAGTCGGCTCCACGCCGTGCGGCTGATTGTACAATACCCCACGGGGGTATCTGCGTACGGCCGGTCGGGTTCGAGCGTGGCTTATTCCGGTGTCGCGGAACGCTTTTCGATCCAGTACCGAGTGTGCTGCCATGGGCTGGCGGGTATGTCGGCCAGGCGGGCACCGGGGGGGTCCGGCGCGCTTTTCCCGATCGAAGCGAGCTGGGTGTGAAAGGTGATGGTGTCGTCGGTGTCGCGGTGCAGCGTTCCGACGCTTCGGTAATCGCTGCCGAGGGTTTTGCTGATGACCTGGGTCAGCAAGGGGTGGGTACTGATTTCGATGAAGGTGTGATGATCGGCACCGGCCCGGATGACGGCCTGCGGGAGGTGGGCCTGGTTAGTCACGTTGGCGGCGGCCCAATGCTGGGCATCGAAAGCCACTGGGGTGTCGAAAGTTTCGTAGGTGGTGGAGATGATCGGAATCGTGGCGGTGCGTGGGCTCAGACCGGCAAGCTCGGAACGCATCGCGGACTGCAGCGCATCCATGGCGGCGTCGTCCGAGGTCATCAGCCGCGCACGGGCCGCGCTCACCCGCAATCCTTCGGCCGGCGTCAGTGCCCCGGCCACCACCGCGGCGGCCACCTCGCCCAGGGAGTGGCCGATGACCAGGTCGGGATGCACCCCGTAGGAGCGCCACAGTGCGGTCAACGCCAGTTGCATGCCGGTCAGGCTCAGATAGATCTCTTCGATGCCGACCAGCTCTGAGCTGCTTGCCAGTACCTCGTACAGCGAAAAGCCGGCCTCGCGGATCAACATCGAGTCGAGTTTGGTGAGGGCGGCGTCAAAAGCCGGCTCGTCAGTGATCAGGTGGCGTGCCATGCCGACCCACTCCGAGCCGAGCCCCGGGTAGACGAACACGGTGCCCGGCCTCGGCAAGCCATCCTGCAATTCGGCCTCACCGGGAGCGGGCTTACCGGCAGCGGCTGCGCGCAGCGCCGTCACTGCCTGCGCGTGGTCGCGGGCCACCACGGCGGCGACCGTGGCATAGCGGGTCCGGTGATTGAGCGTGTACGCGATATCGGTCAAAGGCGTTGCGGCACCTGGTCCCTCAATCCAGTCGGCCAGCGCGTCCGCCCACGCGGCAACTCGGCGCGGTGTCTTGGCCGAGACCACCAACGTCGACACCAGCGGCTCGGGCGCACGCCGCGCCGGTGACACTTTTCGGGCCTGCTCGATCACCACGTGTGAGTTCGTACCGCTCGAGCCGAACGCCGACACGGCCGCGCGTCGCGGACCCGACCCGGCAGGCCACGCGACACCCTCAATGGGGACGAACAGTCGAGTCGACGAGGCGTCAAAGTTGGGGTTCCAGTGAGCGAAATGCAGGTTGCGCGGGATGTATCCCCGGCTCACCACCAATATCGCCTTGATCAACCCCGCCACCCCGGCCGCCGCCTCCAGGTGTCCCAGGTTGGTCTTCACAGCCCCCAGCGCACAGCCGCCGCCACCGCGGCCGTAGGTGGCCGCCAACGCCTCCAACTCGACGGCATCATCCAGCGGCGTCCCGGTTCCGTGCGTTTCGACGTAGCTCACGCTGTCCGCTGCTGCCTCGGCCTGCCGCAGCGCGGCGGCGATGACCTCCCGCTGCGCTCGCGGATCGGGCGTGGTGAACCTGCCGGTTCGGCCGCTCTGGTTGATCGCCGAACCGCGGATTACCGCGAGCACCCGGTCACCGTCCGCAGTGGCCTCGGACATCCGCTTGAGCACCACCACCCCGCAGCCCTCGCCGCGCACCAGGCCGTCGGCCGCGGCGTCAAAGGTCTTGCACCGACCGGTCGGCGACAGCACCGAGCGCTTGGCGGCCGCGATCGACGCGAACGGTGACAACGCCAGCTGCACCCCTCCGGCCAGTGCCAGATCACTTTCCCGCAACCGCAGAGATTGACAGGCCAGGTGCACTGCGACCAACGACGACGAGCCGCCGGTGTCCACTGCCAGGGCCGGGCCGTGCACCCCCAGCAGAGAGGACATCCGCCCTACTGCGGCGGCGTGCGGGGTTCCGGTGCTCGTGTAGGCGTCGATGTCCGCCTGTTGCTCGACGTTGAGGATGGAGTAGTCCCAGCTCGACAACCCCATGATGACGGCGGTGCGGGTTTCGGCCAGCGACTCGGGCGGCAGGGCGGCGTGCTCGAGCGCTTCCCAAGCGATCTCGACCAACAACCGGTGCTGCGGATCCATCGCCGCGGCTTCCGCGGGGGAAATGCCGAAGAACTCGGCATCGAAGCCGGCGACGTCGCCCAGAAAGCCCCCGCATTTCGTCGTCATCCGGCCCGGCTGTTGCGGGTCGGGGTCGTAATAGGCGGCGGCATCCCATCGATCTGGCGGCACCTCGTGCACGGCGTCTCGGCCGTCGACAAGCAACTCCCAGAAGGTTCCGGGGCCGTCAACGTTGCCGGGAAACCGGCATCCCATCCCGATCACCGCGATCGGCTCGCAAATATCGGTCGGGAACGCCGTTCCCGCCCGAACCAGCTCGCGCGCGAGCATTTCGCGTGCCTTCGGCGACATTTGGGCCGCGCGATCGGCGAGGCTTGTCATTGCTCGGCGCCCTCCATTGCAGCTTTCAGCTGGGCGTCGTGGCCGGCACGCAGCCGGGCCGTGCACACAACATGGTGATCATCGTGGTCATCGGAATGGTCCGCCGCAGGGCCCCCGATTCCGCCGGCCAGCAGCATACCGCGCCCGCCGGAATGCCGGCCCGGACCGTCGAGCGGGGCTCTCGGGCAAACTGGCTCGCCAGCATCGCCGCCGCGGTGGGAGCGGCGACGATACGCTGTGGGAGATCGTGTTGGAGTCCGGGAGTTCGGAAAGCCCAAGCGCAGCAAATTGGGTCCGACACACCGACGTCGCCACCGCTGTCACAGAGGTAACACCAGGCACACTGGTAACAACAGAATCTTGCAGGATGCCAGGAGGGTATGGCCGTGTACCGAGTCTTTGAAGCGCTCGACGAATTGAGCGCCATCGTCGAAGAAGCCCGCGGCGTGCCGATGACCGCCGGCTGCGTCGTCCCCCGCGGCGACGTGCTGGAGTTGGTCGACGACATCAAGGATGCGATCCCCGGCGAGCTGGACGACGCGCAGGACGTGCTCGACGCGCGCGATTCGATGCTGCACGATGCCAAGACGCACGCCGATTCCATGGTCTCCTCGGCGACCACCGAGTCCGAGTCGATGCTGAACCACGCCCGCGCCGAGGCCGACCGGCTGCTGTCCGACGCCAAAGCACAGGCCGACCGCATGGTGGCCGAGGCCCGTCAGCACAGCGAACGAATGGTCGGCGAGGCCCGCGAGGAGGCGATCCGCATCGCCACCGCGGCCAAACGGGAGTACGAGGCCAGCGTCAGTCGCGCCAAGTCCGAGGCCGACCGGCTGATCGAAAACGGCAACATCTCCTACGAGAAGGCTGTCCAAGAGGGCATCAAGGAGCAGCAGCGCCTGGTCTCGCAGAACGAAGTCGTGCAGGTGGCCAATTCCGAAGCAACCCGGCTCATCGACACCGCGCACGCCGAGGCCGACCGGTTGCGCGGCGAATGCGACATCTACGTCGACAGCAAGCTCGCCGAGTTCGAGGAATTCCTCAACGGCACGATTCGTTCCGTCGGCCGCGGCCGTCACCAACTTCGCACGGCGGCCGGCACGCACGACTACGCGACCAGGTAGCGCGACGCGGCAGGGGACGCCGCGGAACTCAGCTGGACGGCCAAAGTGGCGCCGGGCGAAGGGGCGCGCCCCGTAGGATCTGCCCTATGGCGCGGCAGCAGCATAGTCCCACGGTGCAGCGGCGTCGGAGCTCGCCGATGGTTGTCGACATCGCCCGGTTGGGCCGGCGGCCGGGCGCGATGGTCGAGTTGCGGGAGACCGTAGCCAGCCCGTTGCGCATCGGACTGGAACTCATCGCGATCGAGCGTGGGGCGCCGCTGGACCTGGACCTTCGCGTCGAATCGGTGTCCGAGGGCGTGCTGGTGACCGGAACCGTCACCGCGCCCACGGTCGGCGAATGCGCCCGTTGTCTGGGTGCGGTTCAGGGCCGTGTGGATGTCGCCTTGACCGAGTTGTTCGCGTATCCCGAAAGCGCCACCGAGGCGACCACCGAGGAGGACGAGATTCCCCGGGTTGTTCACGACACCGTCGACCTCGAGCAGTCCATCATCGATGCCGTCGGGCTGGATCTGCCGTTTTCGCCGGTGTGTCGGCCGGACTGCCCGGGCCTGTGCCCCGAATGCGGTGCTGCGCTGGCCGCCGACCCGGGTCATCACCATGACCGCATCGACCCGCGGTGGGCCAAGCTGGCGGTGCTGCTGGATCCCGCACAGGAGACCGACGCCCCCGGCACGCAGGGGGGTGAGCGGTGACGGGAACGCGACGAATCCTGCTCGACGCGCTCGGTATCGACCTGCCCGATGAGCTGCTGTCGCTGGCGTTGACGCATCGCAGCTATGCCTACGAGCACGGTGGCCTGCCGACCAATGAGCGGCTGGAGTTTCTCGGCGACGCCGTGCTGGGGCTGACCATCACCGACGAGTTGTTCCATCGCCATCCCGATCGCTCCGAGGGGGACCTGGCCAAGCTGCGGGCCAGTGTGGTCAATACGCACGCACTGGCCGACGTGGCGCGCAAACTCTCCGAGGACGGTCTGGGCGTTCACCTGCTGCTCGGGCGCGGCGAGGCGAACACCGGGGGAGCCGACAAGTCCAGCATCCTGGCAGACGGCATGGAATCGCTGCTGGGCGCGATCTACCTGCAACACGGCATCGAGTCGGCCCGCGAGGTGATCCTGCGGTTGTTCGGCCCGCTGCTGGACGCCGCCCCCACACTCGGCGCCGGGTTGGACTGGAAGACCAGCCTGCAGGAACTGACCGCGGCGCGTTCCCTGGGCGCACCCTCGTATGTGGTGACTTCGACCGGCCCGGACCACGACAAGGAGTTCACGGCCGTGGTCGTCGTCATGGACACCGAGTACGGGACGGGCGTGGGCCGCTCCAAGAAGGAAGCCGAACAAAAAGCTGCGGCGGCCGCCTGGAACGCGCTGGACGTACTGGACAGCGCCGTTCCCGGTAGCTAATGCCGGAACTGCCCGAAGTCGAGGTCGTGCGCCGCGGCTTGCAGGCGCACGTGGTGGGCAGGACCATCACCGCGGTTCGGGTGCACCATCCCCGCGCGGTTCGTCGGCATGACGCCGGTCCCGCCGACCTGACGGCCCGGCTGCTGAATGCGCAGATAACCGGCACGGACCGGCGAGGCAAGTACCTGTGGTTGACGCTCGATACTCCCGACGGTGCCGCGGACAGCGCGCTGGTGGTCCACCTGGGCATGAGCGGGCAGATGTTGCTCGGAACGGTCCCGCGCGCCGAGCACGTCAGGATCTCCGCGCTGCTGGACGACGGGACGCTGCTCAGCTTCGCCGACCAGCGAACGTTCGGCGGCTGGCTGCTCGCCGATCTGGTGACGGTGGATGGCAGCGTGGTCCCGGTGCCCGTTGCGCACCTGGCGCGCGACCCCCTGGACCCGCGGTTTGACGCCGACGCTGTGGTTAAGGTGTTGCGGCGCAAGCATTCCGAGCTGAAGCGTCAGCTGCTGGACCAGACCGTGGTCTCCGGGATCGGCAACATCTACGCCGACGAGGCGCTGTGGCGGGCCAAGGTCAACGGTGCGCGGATCGCCGCCACGCTGACCCGCAAGCAGTTGTCCGCCGTGCTGGCTTCGGCCACCGAGGTGATGCGCGAAGCGCTGGCCAAGGGCGGGACGTCGTTCGATTCGCTGTACGTCAACGTCAACGGGGAGTCGGGTTACTTCGATCGCTCGCTGGACGCCTATGGTCGCGAAGGCGAACACTGCCGGCGCTGCGGCGCGGTGCTGCGTCGCGAAAGGTTCATGAACCGCTCGTCGTTCTACTGCCCGAAGTGTCAACCGCCGCCGCGCTTTTCGCGTCAACGCGGATAGGGCTCGAAGATGTCGCGGTACACGCGTCCTCGGAATCCTTGGGACAACGCCGGGTCGACGAACCACTCATGGGCGAACAGCAGGCCGAACGCCTGGGGTGGCAACCGAAGCAGGAGCCCGAACATTGGCGCGCTCGTGCCGCTGCTGCCGATCTGTGAGCGGTGGGCGGCGAACGC
>NZ_JAFBAR010000045.1 GCF_019247635.1 Mycobacterium sp. | reverse complement strand
TGACCGACACCGTCGCGCAAGGCGCCGCCGCCGTGCCGTTGGCACCGCGTCGTCCGCTCCCGGCACGGGCGCGGCGACGTGCGAGAGGGTCGGTCTGATGGGGATTCGGCCGCTCTGGCGGGTGCCGGGAATCGTATTGCGGGAGCGGCTTCATCCGGAGGGTCGTGGCCGGATTCCCGAACCCATGGTGATGAACGATCCTGAGTCGGTCGCCCAGTTCCACGTCGGCGGCGCGTCGAACCCCGGGATGCAGGGCGTGTACGACCTGTGTGCCCGCGCCCTCGACGCGCTGCTGCCGCGGGGCGGGCGGCTGCTGGACCTGGGGGTCGGGTCGGGCCGTGCGCTCAGCGCCGCGCTGCGTCGACGGACCGATATTCACGCCACCGCGGTCGACCTGGCCCCCAACATGTTGTCCACGGCGCGCCAGCTCTTCGAGGCCGAGGGCCTGAACGGGCGCGTCGATCTAGTCCAGGCCGACATCACGGCGCTGCCAGAACAGCTTTCGACGGCGTCCTGGGACGCGATCTCCTGCATGTGGACTCTGCATCAGCTACCCGATTTCGACGTCCTGCGCGCCGCGCTAGCCCAGCTGGCTGCCGTGCAACGCAGCAGCGGGGCCGCGGTGTGGATTTCCGACTTCCAGCGCCTGCGCAACCCCTCGACCTGCCCCGAAATGTTGGTGTGCGTCGACCCGGCGTCGCCGGCGGTGCTGCGTCAGGATGCCATCGCGAGCGAAGCGGCGGCGTTCACCAGCGACGAGCTTTCTCGAGAGTTGTCTGCCGCCGGACTGCACGGGATGCGGTTCGGTCATTCGACACCGCTGCCTTACCTGCAGGCGCACTGGACGTTCGGGGCGCGCGGCAGGCCCGGCACCCCGAGCGACAAACCGCCCCCGCAGCTGACCGGTCTGGCTCGCCGCGAGGCTGCGCTGTTGCGCTGGGGTTTCACCTCCAAGCCGTTCTGATCCCGGCTGGGCCACGCGCACTCAGTGGACCAATCCCCCGGGTCACAGCTAACGTCGAAGCGTGGCCCGCACCCGCAAGCTTTTCGCCGCTCTCAGTCGCCGTGGCCCGCATCGCGTTCTGCGTGGTGACCTGGCCTTCGCCGGCATGCCCGGGGTGGTCTACACCCCGCAGGCGGGCCTGTCGCTTCCCGGTGTCGCGTTTGGGCATGACTGGCTGACCAGCGTCGGCCGCTATTCGGGCCTGCTTGAACATCTGGCGTCGTGGGGCATCGTGGCCGGAGCTCCGGACACGCAACGGGGGCTGGCGCCCTCGGTACTCAACCTGGCCTTTGACCTCGGTACCGCGCTGGACATCGTGGCCGGAGTGCGGCTGGGGCCCGGAAAGATCAGCGTGCACCCGGCCAAGCTGGGCGTGGTAGGGCACGGTTTCGGTGGTTCGGCAGCCGTCTTTGCAGCGGCCGGCATGCCCGGCAAGCTCGCAGCGGTCTCGGCGATCTTTCCGGCGGTGACCAATCCTCCGGCCGAGCTGCCGGCGGCTTCGTTGAAGGTGCCGGGTTTGATCCTCAGCGCACCCGGGGATCCGAAGGCGCTGAATTCGGATGCCCTGCAGCTTTCCCGGGTTTGGGAGGCCGCCGGGTTGCGCACCGTCAGCAAAGCCGAACCCGGAGGCCTGGTCGAGGGTCGACGACTGACGAAGGTCGTCGGCCTGGTGGGACCGCACCGCAAGACGCAGCGTTCGGTTCGGGCGCTGCTGACCGGATATCTGCTCTACACACTGACCGGTGACAAGGATTATCGCGACTTCGCCGACCCGGATGTTGAGCTGCCCCAGACGGATTCGCTGGATCCCGATGCGCTGGCCGTCACCCCGGAAGACAAGATCGTCGCGCTGCTGAAATAGTCCACCGAGCGTCCAGCGTCGCGTTCCCCGTCGAGGGTCGCGCTGGGATGTCCCCCGTGAGCCGCAGTCCTCCCCGCTCGATGTGTCTGCGACGCTCGGCGATCGTCGTGATAGATGTCGTGGATGCGAATCGGGATCGCGCTGGATTACTCCGGCGGTTTTCACGACGGCGTCGACCGCATTGTCGAACTGGAAAAGGCCGGCATCGAGGTGGCCGTGGTGGCCGAGGCGTATGCGTTTGACGGCGTCAGTCAACTCGGCTATCTGGCCGCCAAGACAACGACCGTGCAATTGGCTTCGGGTGTGTTCCCTATCTATACCCGCACGCCGTCGCTGCTGGCGATGACGGCTGCGGGACTGGACTTCGTGTCCGACGGCCGTTTCAACCTCGGGATCGGTACGTCCGGACCGCAGGTGATCGAAGGCTTTCACGGCGTCCCGTTCGACGCTCCGATCGGCCGTACCCGCGAGGTGGTGGAGATCTGCCGTCAGGTGTGGAGGCGGGAGCGGGTCCGCCACGACGGAAAGCATTACCAGGTTCCCTTGCCCGCGGACCGCGGCACCGGCTTGGGCAAAGCGCTTCAACTGATCAATCACCCTGTGCGAGAACATATTCCGATATCCATCGCGGCGCTGGGACCCAAAAACGTCGAACTTACGGCCGAGATCGCCGAAGGTTGGCAGCCGGCCTTCTACTATCCGGACCGGGCCGGGTCGGTCTGGGGTGACGCGTTGGCGGCGGGGACCGCCAGACGGGATCCCGCACTGGGCCCGTTGGACGTCATGGTGGGCACGTCTCTGGCGATCGGCGACAACGTCGATGACCGTCTGGCCTGGACCAAGCCGACGCTGGCCCTCTACATCGGGGGGATGGGCGCCAAGGGCCGCAACTTCTACCACAAACTGGCCACCCGGTACGGGTTCGGCGAGGACGCGGACCGGATCCAGGACCTCTACCTGGCCGGTCGCAAGCGCGAGGCCATCGACGCGGTGCCCGACGAATTGGCGCGCGGGATCTCGCTGATCGGCCCGCGCGGATTCGTCGCCGAACGGCTGAGGGTCTTCGCCGAAGCCGGCGTGACGACGCTTCTGGTGAGACCGGTGGCCGACGACCCGAAAGAGGCGCTGCGCTATGTCAAGGAGCTGCTGGCGCTGCGGGCTTCCTGATTTCACTGGCCCGCCTGGGGCAGCGCGTCCGCGGCGATCTCGCAGGGGGTTGATCCGCCGGGCGGTGGGTTGGCCGGTGGCGCGCTGACCGGGGGCGTGTCGTGCGGCGGGCCGGCTGCCGGTGGTGGCGGGTCAGGAGACTGCCCACCGTTCTCCGGTGGTGCCGCCTCGGCCGGAACAGCCGGTGCCGCCGCGTCGACGCCGTCGGCTAGGTCGCCCGGCTCGTCGGCGTCCTTGGCCTGCTCGGCCCGGGCAGCACGCGTGTCGTCTTCGACTTCGCCATGGCCGTCGTCGTGGTCGTCGTCGCCGCCGTCCTCTTCGTCTTCGTCAAAGGGGTCGTCAAAAAGATCGTCGCCGGGCGATGAGTCGTCGAGTCCCGGGAGACCGCTGAGCTGGTCGGCCGCCGAACCCAACAGGCCTCCCATGGCATCGACGATCCGGCCGGCGAGCCCGGAGAGGCCGCCCGCGCCGCCGGCGCCGCCGAGATCGCCCAAGCCGCCAGGACCGGTCGCGCCCATCGGCGATGCCGAAAGATCAGCTGGCGCGCTTGCCGTCCCCGGGGGCGTCTGGGCCGTCGGACTTTGCCCGATCGCGCTCGCCGCCGGTGCCGGATCCCGCGAAGGGGTCAGGAACGCGGCGGCCGCCGGCGTGATCGCTTCTGTCGCCGCCGGCGGGACGGCGGGGACTGGACGCAGCGACTCGCGACCCGATCCCAGCACATCGGGAATGTCGAAATAAGTTGGCGACGCGGCAGCCAGCTTGTCGTTGACCATGTCGTAGCAAGCTGCGACGCCGGCCCGCGTCGAACGCATAACTGCCACCCATTCTTCACGAATGTCGTTGTCCACGTAGGGTTTTATCTGCTGGCGAACTAGCTCGTCGGCCGTGGGTCGGTCGCCCACGCCGGTCGTCACGGTGTCGGCTGCGGCCAACCACGTCGGCCGGTGCGCGAGCGCTCGATCGTCGATGTCGATGACCGTCGCGACCTTGACGTCCACCAGGTGCCACAGGTTGTCGCGCAGCGACTCACAGCGCTGGGCGGCCGCACGAACTTCGGCGGCCACCGCGCTTCCGGAGTCGCAGTGGCGTTGCAGGAAGTCAACCGCGGACTCACCGCCCGGGCCCACCCACGCCGACACCAATTGGGTGATCTGGTCGCGCTCCGTGCGCAGCGCCTCGGTGAGCGCGGCAACCGCGGCCCGCAGTTCCGAGCAGTCCTTGTCGAGTGCGCGCAGATCCAGGCTGCCTTCGCTGTCGTACCAGTCGCGGACCTGGGCCGGCTGGGACGTCAGATCCGGGTGTTGGTAACCGAGGGCCTGGCAAGCTCGCACATATTTTTGCGTGCGCTCGACGGCGGGCCACCCCTCCGCGAGCCGCCCGGCGACGTCCAACCTGTCGGCCACGATCAGGCTATCCGCGCCACGCCACGCCGCTCGGTGTCGGCGTAATGATCGGCACCGGCCCGCAGGGCCACGGCAATCTCGTCGGCCGCGCGTGACCATTGGGACACCTGCGCCGCCAGCCGGTCCAATGCGGCGCGCAACGCGTCGCCGCGCGCGGTGTGCGCCCGGCCGGCCAGGGCCCCGCTGAAGGTCAGCCCGGCCAGGTGGTCGGCCACCGCGTCATTGATCAAGTGGGCGGCGACGCCGAACCGGTCGGCGACCGCATATATCGCCGGCACGTCGACGCTGGTAACCGAAAAGCTTGGACGACTTTGGAATCTCATGCCTAATCCGACGCCGGGAGCGGCGCGGGGGTTCCAACTTCAGTCAGCGCTTGGCGCTCACCGCATCCGCGACGTTCGTGGCCAGCCGGCGCGCAACGTCTTCGTCGGCGGCTTCCACCATCACTCGGATCATCGGCTCAGTTCCGGAGGGCCGCAACAGAATTCGCCCGGTGTCCCCGAGCTCCGCCTCGGCCTTGTCGACCGCGGTCTGCACCTCGGGAGCGGCGGCGGCGGTGGCTTTGTCCGCAACCTCGACGTTGATCAACACCTGCGGCAGCGTCTGCATGACCGACGCGAGGTCGGCGAGCGACGAACCGGTCTGCACCATGCGTGTCATCAGTCTCAGCCCGGTGACGATGCCGTCGCCGGTGGAGCCCAGCGCGGGCATCACGATGTGGCCGGACTGCTCGCCGCCGAGGCTGTAGTCGCCGCCGCGCAACTCCTCCAAGACGTAGCGGTCGCCGACACCTGTGGTGCGCACGGTGACGCCGGCCGCGCGCATGGCCAGGTGCAGCCCGAGATTGCTCATCACCGTGGCGACCAGCGTGTCGGAGGCCAGTTCGCCGGCCTCCTTCATCGCCAGTGCGAGCACGACCATGATGGCGTCGCCGTCGACGAGTTGGCCGTCGGCGTCGATGGCCAGGCACCGGTCGGCGTCCCCGTCATGGGCCAGTCCGAGGTCGGCGCGGTGGGCGATCACCGCCGACCGCAGGGAATCGAGGTGTGTCGATCCGCAGCCGTCGTTGATGTTGAGCCCGTCCGGGTCGGCGTTGATGGCGATGACGCGGGCGCCCGCGGCGCGGTAGGCGCGTGGTGCCGCCGCCGAGGCCGCGCCGTGGGCGCAGTCGACGACCACGGTCAGTCCGTCCAACCGGATGGTGCTGGCCTTGCCGACATGGCGCAGGTAGCGGTCCACGGCGTCCTCGGCGTCGATGACTCGGCCGATATCCGCGCCGACCGGGCGCAACCCTGGTCCGTCGGCGACCAGGTTCTCGATCTGGTCCTCGGTGTCGTCGTCCAACTTGTGGCCGCCCGGACCGAAGATCTTGATGCCGTTGTCGGGCATCGGGTTGTGCGAGGCCGAGATCATCACCCCGATGTCCGCGTCGTAGGCGCCCGTCAGATATGCCACGGCCGGGGTGGGCAGCACGCCGACCCGCAGCGCGTCGACACCCTGGCTGGTGAGGCCGGCTATGACGGCGGCCTCGAGCATCTCGCCACTGGCCCGCGGATCGCGACCGATCACGGCGACCCGCCGGCCCGGCTCGCCCGAACTCGCCAGGAGCCGCGCCGCCGCCGCGCCCAGCGCCAGCGCCAGCTCGGCGGTCAACTCGCGATTGGCGACTCCGCGGACGCCGTCGGTGCCGAATAGTCGACCCATGCGGACAAACCTCTCACAGTTGGCTCTCTTAGACCTAACGCGCGCTAACGTGCACTTTCTTTTCTGACCGCAACCGCGCGTGTTTGTGCGCAGACACGCCGCAGACTGCACACAAATTGCACGGTCGCGGCCAGAAAGTGATCGTTTGATCAGCGCTTGCTGTACTGCGGCGCCTTCCGGGCCTTCTTCAGGCCGTACTTCTTGCGCTCGGTGGCCCGCGGATCGCGGGTGAGGAAGCCGGCCTTCTTCAACGCGGGACGGTCCTCAGGTTGCGCCAGGATCAACGCCCTCGCGATGCCCAGGCGGAGCGCGCCGGCCTGGCCCGACGGGCCGCCACCATGCAGAAGGGCGAAGATGTCGAAGCTTTCGGTTCGATCGACGGTGACGAGCGGGGCCTTGATGAGCTGCTGGTGCACCTTGTTCGGGAAGTAGTCCTCCAAGCTGCGGCCATTGAGGTCGAACTTGCCGGTGCCGGGAACCATCCGCACCCGCACAACGGCCTCCTTGCGGCGACCGACGGTCTGGATGGGGCGATCGAACACGAAGGATTCGCTTGGTGCGGCCGTCGGGGCCTCCGTCACCTCCGTCGTGACCTCCACGACTTCACTGGTTTCGGTCACTGTGCCACCTGCTTGATCTCGAACGGAACCGGCTGCTGAGCGGTGTGGGGATGCTGCGGGCCGGCGTAGACGCGCAGTTTGCGCTGGATTTGGCGGCTGAGCTTGTTCTTGGGCAACATCCCGACGATCGCCTTTTCGACGACGCGGTCGGGGTGCTTTTCCATCAGCTCGCCGATCGTGCGTTTGTGCAGGCCGCCGGGATATCCCGAGTGGCGGTAAGCCATCTTGTGCTGCAGTTTGTCGCCACTGATGGCGACCTTGTCGGCGTTGATGACGATGACGAAGTCACCACCATCGACATTGGGGGCGAACGTCGGCTTGTGCTTGCCGCGCAGCAGGTTGGCCGCCGCGACGGCAAGGCGGCCAAGCACCACGTCCGTGGCGTCGATGACGTACCACGATCTCGTGGTGTCACCCGCCTTGGGCGCGTATGTAGGCACAGCGCTTACCTTCTTTTCTTTCTCTCGGGTGGATCCCGGCGTGAGCCGGGTGCCGGTCAGGCGTCAACGGCGGGGTTGATCTCGGCGACCGACATTGACCCGAGGCCCCGGCGTACCCGTACGCCAACCGAGCAGCTTACCGATCGCTATCCGCGCAGGTCAAAATTGCTGTGTGGTCCCAACGGCTCTCCTTCCGCTGGGACCACACAGAGTCTGTTCACTACGGCAGCTACCTCGCCCAGACGCCCGCCGCGCGGCGGTCCGTGTTGGCCATGTCGTCGGCACCGTCGCGTACCGCGTTTCCCAGGTCGATCAGGATCTCGTTGAGCGCGGTGGCGGCCTGGTGCCACTTGAACTGCTCGACCTGGTAGGCCGCCGCGGCTTCGCGGGTCCAGAGCTGCTGTAACGGCGCGATTTGCGATCTCAATTCCTCCAAGGCGGCGTTGAAGCGCGCTGACGTGTTGTGGATGTCCTGACGAACCGAGTACTCGATCTCGTCGAAGTTGTACGCCAACACCGGGTCCATGGTCACCTCCTCGGGCTCACAGGTGTCCGCCGGCCGCGGCGATGTGGTGAGCGTGCGTCTGGCCGGCCTCCTGCAAAACCGCCTCGTTGTGCCGGATCGTCTCGGAGATCGTGTGCAGGACGTGGTACAGCCTCGTCGACTCGGCGTTCCAGCGATCCACCACGACTTTGAACCGCGCGGCCGCAAGCCCACCCCATACCGTCGGCGGCACGCCGCTCATGCGGCCGATGAATGCCTGCAACATCACCCGGATTTCTTCGTTGCGCGTGTCCGTCGTATTGGCAACCGAGCGCATCAAGTCGAAGTCGGTGCTCAACGTGTTGGCACCTGACGGCGTGCTCACCCGTTCTCCCTTCCGGTTGACTGCTGATACTTGATCCGACCGCCGCGGGCCTCGTTTGGTTCCATGCGAATCCACGCAGATTCAGCCCACCGCGTGAGCGGATCGCACGGCCTGTTCGCATGCAGCGCGGACAGCCTCCTCGTCGCCCGGCCTGCTTTGGCATCCGAGGCTGATCCGGACCGAGCCATCGACCAGCACCGTCCACCGCACCTGATGGACGGCGCGCACTTCCCGATAAGTCACCGCTGGCCGGCCCGCCGTGGTCCCCGACGGGTTGAAGTCGACGAACACGCCCGCAGGTTCGCCGTCGATCGCCCGCTTCAACCGGTCCGCTGTGCCGGTCAGCGTCTCACCGGGTACCGGCGATTGTGTGATGTGCAACGCCACCTCGGGATCTGCGGGGGACGTGACCTGCACTCGCGCCGAACCGGGGCCGGCAACTAGTCGCTGCGTGGACCAATTTGCCGGGACCGTCAGCGCTACTCGGCCTTCCACCAGGAACGCGCCCGGCGTGTCCTGCAGTGTCGCGACGTGCTGATGGCCCGGTGCGACCAAGCGCGGCGCGACAAACGCCGGCACGGCGCAAGCAAAGGCGACTCCGATGGTGGCGAACCTCAGAACGTCGCGGGTGCGAGATCGTCCACGCCGGTCATTGGTCATCGATGATCGCCCAGCCGGGCTCCGCGGTGCCGCCCGGGCCAGCCGCACCAGGCCAGCATCATCAATAGGCAACGCCGCACGACAAGCACCGCTGCGCCGCACGGCGGCGGCAATGCAGACCGCTAGCGCCTGCGCGCCGACCACCGCGCCCGGCCCGTCGATCAGCACGTCGCCGGTCATCGCCGCGATGATGCCCGCGACCTCCTCGATAACGGGCTCCGGCTCGGGGCCCCGGGGTATGCCGACGACCCTGCCGCCCGGGCCGTCCGAGACGACCACCATCCGCTCAGAGATCTCCACGAATACCCCCGGCTCCGGCGCGGCACGAGCCAGCAGCCACGACCGCGGCTGCGCCACAACATCATTGGGGTCATCGACCACGGCGCGTGCGGCCGCGCTGACCACCCCGACGCGCGACCGCGGCCACCACGAGGGATGCACGACGACGATGCCTTCGCAGTCAGCACATCTGAGTGACCCCAGCGCGGTGCGCCACAGCGAGTCGACACCGATCGGCCGGCCATCCAGCAACGTCACCTGATCATCGACCGCCTCGAGTGCCACCGCGGCGCCCTCGTCGACACCGAATACACCTGTACCGCAACATAATCGACGGATGTCGCCCGGTCCGGCGGCGATGATCGCGCAGTGGGGGTTCACGGCGGTGGTGGGCTCCACGCCACCTGAACGAGTTGTCCCTCATCGTCACGAGTGACCAGGACGCCCCGGCCCGGTGGTAACAGCCTCGGCCGCACCGACCCGAACGTCGCACCCTCCTCCGGTCGGGCACTCATCATCAGCGCCATGCAACCGAGGTCTCGCAAGGCGGCAAGCACGGGTTCGAACAGGGCACGTGCCAGCCCGCCGCTGCGCCGCGCCACGATCAGGTGCAGACCGAGGTCCCTTGCATATGGCAGGTATTCGAGAAGCGGGGCCAACGGGTTGCCGGCCGCGGTGGCCACCAGGTCGTAGTCGTCGACCACCACATAGATGTCCGGCCCCGACCACCAGGACCGGTCGCGCAGCTGGGCCTGGGTCGCGTCCGCAGGTGGCATCCGCCGCCGCAGCACGTCGAGGAGGTCGGGCAGCAGGGCGTTCAGCGCGGCCGGCGACATCGCGTAGCCGCGCAGGTGTTCGGATTCGACGACGCCGAGCAGTGTCCGCCGATAATCGATGAGCACCAGCTGGGCCGCTGTGGCGGCCGTCCGCACCACCTCACGGCACAAGGCCCGCAGCGTGGCGGTCTTTCCGCATTCGTTGTCACCGACGATCATCCAATGCGGATCTCGGTCGAAATCGAGTGCGACAGGCTTCAATTGGCGCTCGTCAAGTCCGAGCAGAACATGCGCACCGAGTCGTTCACCCGCTACCCGCACCAGGGTCTGGTGGTCCACGCGGTGCGGCAGCAGCGGGATCGGCGGCGCCACCACATCACCGCGCCGCAGCTCGATCCCCTCTAACCGGGGCTGGGCGATAATCATGTGCAGGCCTTCGCGGGACAGGCCGCGGCCCGGCCGATCGTGCGGTACCTCCCGCGCTTGCCTGCGATCCAGTTCCGACTCGGCCGGGTCGCCTAGTCGCAGCTCGATCCGGGTACCGATCTGATCCTTGAGCGCCGGCCGGATATCGGACCAGCGGGACGCCGACAACGCCACGTGCACGCCAAACGAAAGCCCTTGCGCGGCGAGGGCGGTGACCGACTCTTCGAGTGCTTCGAACTCGTGACGTAACCGTGCCCAGCCGTCGACCACAAGAAATATGTGGGGCACCGGGTCGGCGCCCGCGGTCTCGCGGGACCGCAGGACCGACTCCAGTTCAGCGATCATGCGCACGGCGAGGCGCGGCTCGGTCCTGTCGGCGGCGGTCCCCACATGGGGCAACGCGGCGACTGAGGCCAGCGATCCGCCACCGAAATCCAGGCAGTAGAACTGCACGCAACTCGCGTCGTGCGTCGCAGCCAGGGCCATGATCAGGGTGCACAATGCGGTCGACTTGCCCGACCTGGGCCCACCGACGATCGCGACATTGCCTGCGGCCCCGGACAAGTCGAGCATCAACGGCGTCCGGCATTGCTCGAGCGGGCGGTCGACGACGCCGATGGGCACCGCCAAGTGGGTCCGCGCGGACCCGGCTTCACGCAACACGGCGCCCAGCGTTGGCGCCAACTCGAGCGGTGGCAGCCAGACTCGGTGCGCCAACGGCCGCTGCCCGGACAACCGGTCCAGGACCGCCCGCAACAGGGTGTGGTCGGCTGCCGTGCTCTCGTCGGCGGCGGCCGAGATGATCGATCCGGTGACGTGTGTGGAGAAAACCCGAACGGACACCTCAGACGGCGCGGCAGTGACACCTGTCGGAGGCAGGGGTCCCGAAACGTATGCGGTCTGAAATTCGATCAGTTCCCCGCTTCCGCCCCGCAGGATGCCGACACCGGGCGTGTTGGGCAATTCATAGGCGTCAACCGTTCCCAGCGCGGTTCGTGATTCGCTGGGAGACAACATCTTCAGGCAAATCCGGTAGGAGAGGTGAGCCTCCAGCCCGCGCAACCGGCCCTCGTCAAGCCGCTGACTGGCCAATAGCAGGTGCATACCCAGGGATCGGCCGACCCGGCCGATCATCACGAACATCTCGGCGAAATCGGGATGTTGGCTCAGCAATTCGGAAAACTCGTCGACGATGATGAAAAGGGTTGGCAACGCGGTCAGGGGTGCGCCGGACCGGCGGGCGTCCTCGTAGGCGACGACGCTGACCATGTTGCCCGCCGCACGCAGCAGCCGTTGCCGACGGTTGATCTCACCGGCCAGCGCCTCCCGCATCCGGGCTACCAGGGGCGCCTCGTCGGCCAGGTTGGTAATCACCGCCGCCACATGCGGTGCCCGTGCGAAATCGAGAAATGTTGCACCACCTTTGAAGTCGATCAGCAGCAGGTTGAGCACGTTCGGCGGGTTGAGCGCGAGCATGCCCAGTGCGATCGTGCGCAGTAGCTCCGACTTCCCCGATCCGGTGGCCCCGACGCACAGGCCGTGTGGGCCCATGCCGCCTTCGGCCGGCTCCCTG
Organism: Mycobacterium sp.; assembly: GCF_019247635.1. Classification (GTDB taxonomy): domain Bacteria; phylum Actinomycetota; class Actinomycetes; order Mycobacteriales; family Mycobacteriaceae; genus Mycobacterium. Next base: position 42,171 of record NZ_JAFBAR010000045.1, on the reverse strand, counting down.
ATGTCCAGCTCAACCGCCGCACCGTCGGACGTGGTGCCGAGGGGAGCGCAAAGTCGGTTGCGGTGGATTCGACTGTGCCACAGCGTGGTTGGATCGAACGTGCCGGCGTCGTCGATGTCGATCAGATCCAGCCACCCGGAACGGCCACGGGCCGCGGCGCCGTCGCCGGCCCGGTGTGCGGCCAGCCGGCGGGCACACACCACCGCCTCCACCGGCTCCAATCGATCGGGGTGTACCCACGTGTCGGCCTCGTCGATATGCCCGATCGTGACGGGCATGCCAGCTTCTCCACCGCCCACCTCGAGGACGATCGCACCGGGGATCGCAGGGGCCACACGCGCATCGTCGTCGACCAAGAGCACCACCCTCGCCGCCAATGCGGTCAGCGCGGATTGCGCCGCCGCCACATTGGGATACACCATCCGGGCGGCGCCCACTGCGTCGCGGTCGCTCGGATGTTGATTGTGCGGCAACCATTTCAGCCAATCCCAGTGCGCGCGATTCGGTTCGGCGATCACACCGACGATCAGCAACTGATCTGGGGCGTGCAACACCGCCAACTGGCAGATCATCGCGTTCAGCAGGGCGCGCGCGTCGGTCACGTCGCCCTCGACCGTCACCGTGGTACCCGGGCGCAGACAAATCGTGATGGGCACCCCCGCCACCGTCGAGTGCGCGCGTAAGAACCGGCGTAGCGCCGTGACGGTGAGCGGATCCCACCGCGCCTCGGTGCGGAGCGGCGGTGCCACCATTCGGGTGGCAAGTGGACGCGTCCCAACCCCGACGCGGACAACGCAGAAGTCCGGGGCGCCCGGTTCGCGCTCCCACATCCGCGGACCACCGACCAGGGTCCACAACGTGTCGGGATCGGGATGCCGCAAGTTCAGCGCGGAGCGCTGCGCCGCAGCGGTTTCAGTCACGCAGCACCGTAGCCGGTCGAGGTAGCCGAGGTAGTCGGCGCGATGGCCGTCGATCTCGGTTTCCCGGCGCCGGCCACGTCCGGTCACCACCGATACCACCAGCGGCACCAACATCATCAACGGAAGCGCGAAGGATGTGGGAGTCCGGCCCGGGCCCGAGAAGGTTGCCGCCACGACGCCCAGCGCCGCAACCGATAGGCCGAGGAAGAGCACCCGCGCCAGCACACCCTGCGACGCCGCGCCCGGCAACTCCGCCGGCGCGGCAACCTCCAAGTCCGCGCTCCCCACCGCCGGCGGCCGGGCCACCCATCCCATGGTCGGACGACATTAAGCAGCACCGGAATTCGGCGCAAGTCACCTGTGGACGGCGGCGAGCGGAGGACGCCGCCAACCGACTAGTGTGCCGGTCCGTGTCACTTGCATCCGATCCGGGACTGCGTCGCGTGAGCGTCCATGCCGGTACCACCGCCGTCGACTTGGCACTGCCCGCCGAGGTACCGGTCGCCGCGTTGGTCCCGTCGATCGTCGACGTCCTGGATGGCGGTGGCAACGCTCCGCCCGGTGCCGCCGCCACCCGGTACCACCTGTCCCGTCCCGGCATGGCCTCGCTGTCGGCGCGTATAACGTTGGCACAGGCCGGGATCCACGACGGCGCGGTCCTGCTCCTGACACAGTCCGAAAGCACACCGCCCGCCCCACGATACGACGATGTGGCCGTCGGCGTGGCGCAGTGTCTCGCCGCGACTGCCCGGCCGGGCAATCCACCGGCCACCCGCCTCATCGGTGGGGTGGGCGCAATCGCACTCGCCGCCGTCGGTGCCATGCTGCTGATCCGGAACACGTTCAGCGCCACGGCCAACCGGTATGACGGGGTAACGGTGTGCGTCACCGCGGCAGTCGCTACTGTTGCGTTGCTGTTCGGCGTCGTTGCCCACCGAGTGCATCGCGACCCGTGTGCGGGACTGACGTTGAGTGTGGTCGCCACCGTGTTCGCCACGGTGGCCGCCCTGCAGGCGGTACCGGGCGCGGCGGGCGGCCCCGGCGTGTTGCTGGGCGGGATGACGGCGGCAGCCAGCTCGATGCTTGCCATGCGTGTAACGGGTTGCGGCGTAGTCACATCGACCTCGATCTCCTGCTTCGGTGTCCTCATCGCTATGGCCGCGCTCACCGGTGAACTCAGCGGTGCTCCGCCGCACCTCCTCGCCGCGGCCACGGCGCTGGCATCCCTGAGCCTGCTCGGCGCGGCTGCGAGAATGTCGATCGCGTTGGCGGGATTGTCACCGCGGCCGTCACCGACGGCGGAGCTTTCCAGCGCGGATCGTGTGGCCGCCAGGGCGAGCCGCGCCGACGACTGGTTGGTCAGCCTGGTCGGAGCGTTCTCCTCGTCAGCTGCTTGCGGTGCCGTGATCACCGCGCTGACAACGGGATTCGGGGGGGCCGCCGTGGCCGCCGGCACCGGTGTACTGCTACTGCTGCGGGCGCGTTCGCACGAAAGGAGAGCAAAGCTGGTGCTAACCATCACCGGGATAACCACTCTTGAAATGACATTCGCGATAGCGGTGATCCGGGAACTCTGGCCCGGACCGTCGATAGCCGCTGCGGCGGCGGCGCTGACCGGCACCGCGGCCTATCTGGGCTTCGCCGCACCCCGCGTGTCGCTTGCACCCGTCGCGCGCCGCGGCGTCGACGCCCTGGAGTGTGTGATCCTGACCGCAATGCTGCCCCTGACCTGTTGGATATGCGGGGTCTTCACCGCCGTCCGCGGCCTGAATCTGAAATGAAGACCAGCCTCGCGCATGTCGCGCGCCTACTCCTGGTGGCGGCGCTGACCGTGCTTTCGCAATGTGGAACGCCATGGGCACAGGCGGTTTCGCCACCGCCGATCGACGAGAAGTGGTTGCCGAAACCGGCGTTACCCGCGCCAGCGCAGCCCACCGTGCAGCGTGAGGTGTGCACACCGCTGGCGGTCGGCACCCGTCCGGCCGGCACACCCGTTGCACCCGTCGACCCCGGCTTGCCGCAGGCCTGGCAGTTGACCCGCGGTGCCGCTCAACGGATCGCGGTCATCGACACCGGGGTCTCGCGGCACCCACGTCTGCCCGACGTGATCGCGGGGGGTGACTATGTATTCACCGGCGACGGCACCCAGGACTGCGACGCGCACGGTACCTTGGTGGCTGGAATCATCGCTGCTGCACCGGATTCCAAGGCGGACGGCGTCACCGGTGTGGCGCCCGACGCGGCACTGATCAGCGTTCGCCAGTCCAGCGCCAAGTTCGGCCCGCTCAATGACCGGTCCACCACCGGTGTCGGCGACGTCGACACCATGGCAAAAGCGGTGCGGACCGCCGCCGATCTCGGCGCGTCGGTGATCAACATATCGTCGGTCGCCTGCGTTCCGGCTGCCTCGGCGCTCGACGACCGCGCGTTGGGGGCCGCGCTGGCATACGCCGTCGATGTGAAGAACGCGGTCGTGGTGGCCCCGGCCGGCAATACCGGCGGCGCCGCATCCTGTCCACCGCAGCGGCCCGACCCAACCTGGGAGACCATCACGGTTGCGGTCAGTCCCGCCTGGTACGACGACTACGTGCTGACCGTCGGTTCGATCAACACCGAAGGCAAACCCTCGCCCTTCAGCCTCGCCGGACCGTGGGTCGACGTCGCGGCCGTCGGCGAGGGGGTCGTGTCGCTGGACTCGGCGCCGCTGTCCGGCACCAGTTACGCGGCACCGGTCGTCAGCGGACTGGCGGCGCTGATCCGGTCCCGATTCCCGGACTTGACCGCGCGGCAGGTGATGCAGCGCATCGAAGCCACCGCACACCACCCGCGGGCGGGACGGGACCCTTTCGTCGGCAACGGCACCATCGACGCCCTGGCGGCGGTCAGCACCGGAGCCGTCCCGCAAGCCCCACAGGCCGGTTTAACGAAGCCCAAGGATGTTTCCCCGCCCAAGCCCGCGCCGCAAAGATCGCCGGATCACCACGCTCGCAACATCGCCTTCGGCGGCGCGGCGGTCTGCCTGGCGGCCCTGATCGCCGGGGCAGCGCCCCGGCTGCTCCGGTCAGGGCGCGCCAACCACGACGGTGTCCCGGGCGACTGACGCGTTCTGGCGACTCAGTTCCGGGCCGCACGGCAGGGTCGCCAAGACCGGCCACAACGCCGGCGTCGGCGTTCCCAGCCCAAGGGCGCGCGCGGCGTCTTCGTCATGGACCGCGAACCGGACCCCAGTGTCGGTGACCAGGAATCGCGTAGCGTCTCCGGCCGCGTCCTGCGCCAAAGCCTGTGCGCGCACATAGGCGCTGCGCCCCGGCGGCAGGTAGGCCGCGTCCAGCGCGGGGCCGCGGCCGTCGGCCTGCGACAGGGCCACCGGCGCCTGCCCGGCCGGCAGAGGCAGACCGCTGCCGGCCAGTAATGCAACATCCGGCTGGCCGGCGGACCAGGACGCGCACACCGTGGTGGGACCGCTGTCCAGCGGGGTGGGCGCCCGGTCGGGAAACGTGGAGACCGGCAGATCGTTCACGGCGGCTGTGGCGCGGATCACATCCGGCGCCACCGCGACGACGTTGGTAGCGCCCTGTGCGTTGCTGAAACGCAGCAAATCTGCGGCCACCTGGCCGATTCGCTGGACCCCGGCTTCCAGCACAACGTAATACTCGTCACCGTCGCCGCGGGCGATCCGCAGCACGCTGCCCACCGAAAAGCCCGTCAACGCACCCCGACCCGGACGCCCCGCACCACGGATCCGCGGAGCCCTGATCGGCGGTGCCTCGGGGATGGCGTTCAGCAAAGACTGTGAAACGGTGTGCGGGGCCGGGGCTTCCAGCCTGAGCGCGCGCAGAACCGCAGGATCGGCCACGTCGACGATGGCCCGTCGTCCGTTGTAGAGCAGGTAGGTCGGCACACCCAAGGTGGGCGTGACCAGGAGCGCCCGCGCGGGATCCAACCGATGGACGCCGGGCCCCGCCCCCGGGCCAATCAGGACCGTGGTCGCGGAGCCGTCGTCCGCGTCGCAGATCGTCCACACCGATTCGTCGCCACTGAGCGGCTGTGCGATAACCGCGGGAGCGCCCGGAATGCCCAGCAGTGCACCGCGTTTGGTGCGGGCCAATTCCGGTTCGCGCACGGGCTGCGGGCGGGCGTCGGTCGCCGCGATCAGCCGTGCTGACGCCAAATTCAGGACCGGATGCCACGTATCGCCCACGCGCACATATAGCGCTCCGGATTCCTGGCCCATCACAATCTGTGCACGATCGAGGCGTGCCTGCGGCCGCAGCAAAGCAAAGAACGCGCACGCCGCGACGGCGATCAGCGTCAGCACGCATCCGATTGCCAGCGCCACGTTCGGGGTACGCGGCGGCGGACCGACCGCTTCGACCTCTCCGCGCAGCAACGCGCCCTCGATGCGGCGCAGCAGGAATCGGTAGCCGCTGATCTGCAGCCATGCGCTCGGTTGGTAAGGCACAAATCTCCTCAAATTCGTCCTACCCTAGGCCGCACATCAGGCCGTGAGCCGACGGTTCTGCACAGCCCATACACAGCCTGCAGGCGTTTCCCGCCCTCGGAGCACGGGTAAAATTGCCGCGTGAGAAAACACCACATGGGTCGAGGGTCCGGATTGGGCGTTGCCGCCGTGGGCATTGCCCCGCTAGCTGCAGCGGTCCTCGTGGTCGCGCCGAGTGCGTTTCGCGCCACCGTCCCCACCGCCTCAGCCACCGATTGCCCGGACGCCGAAGTCGTCTTCGCCCGTGGCACCAACGAGTCCCCTGGCCTCGGACGTGTCGGCGATGCCTTCGTTGACTCGCTGCGCCAGCAGACCGGCGGCATGAACATCGGGACCTACGGGGTGAACTACGCCGCCAGCAAGCTTCAGCTGCACAGCGGCGACGGCGCCAATGACGCGATCAACCACATCAAACAAACGGTATCCAACTGCCCCAACACCAAGATCGTGTTGGGCGGCTACTCGCAGGGCGCCGACGTGATCGACATCGTCGCTGGAGTTCCCATCGGCGGCATCAGCTGGGGCAGTTCGCTGCCGGCCGAATACGTCAACGATGTTGCGGCGGTCGCCACCTTCGGTGACGTTGCCGATCGCGCCGGCGGGTCGCTGCCGACTCAGAGCGCGCTGCTCGGTTCCAAGGCCATCGACCTGTGCAACCCCAGCGACCCCGTCTGCCACGCCGGCCCGGGCAACGAATGGGCCGGGCACACCGAGGGTTATGTACCCGTGTACACCACACAGGCCGCGGCCTTCGTGGCGTCCAAGCTCTTGGCCAGCGCGACGCCGGTGCCCGGGTTCACGCAGGTACCCGGCTTTGGACCGCAGACACCGGCAACTACCACTCCGCAGTCGCCCGGCGCCCTGCCCAGCACGGTGGTCCAGGTTCACTAACGGACCGGTTGGTCGTCCAGGAGGATGCCCTCCGTCCGCGGCACGGCCAGTGCATCACACTGAGACGGCGAGAACGTCTCTAGCTGATCAACATTCGAGGTCGGTGCTCGCTTGCAGGCTGAGATTGAAGAATCAACTTGTAATATCGCGGCATGCGACGTATCCCGAGAAGCGCAGGGACACAGGCGCGTTCGGGCGGCCGCCGGGTGATGGTATACACCACGGTCATCGTCGCGGCCTCGGCCGCGATACTGCTGGCATCCCCAACGGCTTCGGCGGCGTGCCCGGATGTCGAGGTGGTGTTCGCGCGCGGCACCAGTGAGCCGCCGGGGGTCGGGAAGGTCGGCGAAGCGTTGGTGGACGCCCTGCGTCAGCAAAGCAGAAGAAACGTGGGCGCATACGGCGTGAACTATCCGGCAAACAAGGACTTCCTGGCCGCGACGGACGGCGCCAACGACACCAGTGATCACGTCCAGCACATGGCGAACAACTGCCCGAACACCAAGCTGGTACTCGGTGGCTACTCCCAGGGCGCGGCCGTCATCGACATCGTCACCGCCGCACCGCTTCCCGGCCTGGGCTTCCATCAGCCGCTGCCCGCTGATGCGGCCGATCATGTTGCTGCCGTGGCGCTTTTCGGCAATCCATCCGGCCGGGCGGGAACGCTGATGAGCACGTTGAGCCCCAATTTTGAAGGCAAGACCATCGACCTGTGCAATCAAGGTGACCCGATCTGCTCGGACGGCACCCAGTGGAAAGCACACCTGGGCTATGTGCCCGGAATGACCAGCCAGGCCGCGGGTTTCGTGGCGGGAAAGATCTAGCGCCTGCGCAGATCTCGCGTGATCAGGGCCCGTGCGGCCAGCTCGTCGTCGGCCGGATAGTCCACCCGGACCAGCGTGAGGCCCTGCGGCGGCGCGGCCGCGAATTCACTGGAACGGTTGGTGGCGGTGAGCAATTGACGGCACCAGGCGCCAGGACGCCGCTGCTCCCCGACGGTCAGCAGCGCCCCCACCAGCGACCGCACCATCGACCAGCAGAACGCGTCCGCCGTCACGTGTGCGGTGACCAGATCGCCATCGCGTGACCAGTCCAACCGCTGCAGATCGCGGATCGTGCTGGCACCTTCGCGACGACGGCAGAATGCCGCAAAGTCGTGCAGCCCCAGCAGATCTCGCGACGCGGCAATCATCGCGTCCAGGTCCAGCGCACGCGGCCACGCGGTGACGTAACGCGCCTGCTGTGGCAGCACACCGTAGGACGCCATCGACAACCGGTAGACGTAGTGGCGTCGCAGCGCGGAGAATCGCGCGTCGAAACCTGTTGGTGCGCGGCTGATTTCGAGCACCCGAACATCGGCGGGCAACAACCGGCCGAGCCGGCGAACCAGGGACGAGAATTCTGGGCCGGGGCGTTCCGAGCGCGAATAAGCGTTCGGCAAAGCCTCGGCGGGCACGTCGACATGGGCCACCTGGCCGGTGGCATGCACCCCGGTGTCGGTGCGCCCTGCCGCGCGCAGCCGCATCGGTGTACGAAAAACGGTCGTCAGCGCCCCATCGAGAACGCCGGCGACCGTCCGCTGTGCCGCCTGCGCTGCCCAGCCCGCGAAATCCGTTCCGTCATAGGCGATGTCAAGCCGCAGACGGACGTCCCCGTTAATTCTCGGGAGCCTCGTCATCCTCGCCGGCGGCAGCCTCGGTCTGAACCTCGTCACCGGGTTCGGTCGTGACCTCGTCGTCAGGCTCGGTGACCTCGTCGACCGTCGGGCCGGCTGTCGCCTCGGGCTCGACCGCCGCCTGCGGCGCCGCTGCGGCGGCCACCGGTGCGTCCTTCTTCGACGCCTTCACCCGCCGCGCCCGGTCGGCCTCCGACGTTACCGTCTTCTCGCGCACCAACTCGATCACGGCCATCGGGGCGTTGTCACCCCTGCGCGCCTCGACCTTGATGATCCGGGTGTACCCGCCGTCCCGATCGGCGAAAAACGGCCCGATCTCAGCGAACAGGTGATGCACGACGTCCTTGTCGCGGATCTTCTTGAGCACCTCGCGCCGGTTGTGCAGCGTGCCCTTTTTCGCGTGCGTGATCAGCTTCTCCGCATAGGGACGCAGCGCCCGGGCCTTCGGCTCGGTGGTCTTGATCCGCCCGTGCTCGAACAGCGAAGTGGCCAGGTTGGCCAGAAGCGCCTTCTGGTGCGAAGACGACCCGCCGAGGCGAGGTCCCTTGGTGGGCTTTGGCATTGCTGACTCTCCTGTCTAGATGTTCCTCAAGCCGTTTCTCCGGCTCCTTTGCGGCCGCCGAACGGCCGCATCGAAGTCGAAGGCCGGTTAGAGCTGTTCGGTTTCGGCGTAATCCTGGTCGTCGTAGGCACCCTCGGTAGACCAGGTGCCGGTGGCGACGTCGTAGCCCGCCACCTCCGACGGGTCAAAGGTGGGCGGGCTGTCCTTGAGCGACAGACCCAGCTGGTGCAGCTTGACCTTCACCTCGTCGATGGACTTCTGACCGAAGTTACGGATGTCAAGCAGGTCCGACTCGGTGCGTGACACCAGTTCGCCGACGGTGTGCACGCCCTCGCGCTTGAGGCAGTTGTAGGACCGCACGGTGAGGTCCAGGTCGTCGATCGGCAGGGCGAACGACGCGATGTGGTCGGCCTCGGCCGGTGACGGACCGATCTCGATGCCTTCAGCCTCGACGTTGAGTTCGCGCGCCAGACCGAACAATTCGACCAGCGTCTTACCGGCCGACGCCAACGCGTCCCGTGGCGTGATCGAACTCTTGGTCTCGACATCGAGGATCAACTTGTCGAAGTCGGTGCGCTGCTCGACACGGGTGGCGTCCACCTTGTAGGTGACCTTGAGCACCGGAGAATAAATGGAATCGACTGGGATGCGGCCGATTTCGGCGCCGGAAGCCCGGTTCTGCACCGCCGGGACGTAGCCGCGGCCGCGTTCGACGACGAGTTCGACCTCCAACTTGCCCTTGTCGTTCAACGTCGCGATGTGCATGCCGGGGTTGTGCACCGTGACACCGGCCGGCGGGACGATGTCACCCGCGGTGACCTCACCCGGGCCCTGCTTGCGCAGGTACATCGTGACCGGCTCGTCCTCCTCGGACGACACGACCAGGCCCTTGAGGTTCAGGATGATGTCAGTGACATCCTCTTTGACACCGGGCACGGTGGTGAACTCGTGCAGCACGCCGTCGATGCGAATGCTGGTGACCGCCGCGCCGGGAATCGACGACAGCAGCGTGCGACGCAGCGAATTGCCCAGCGTATAACCGAATCCCGGCTCCAGCGGTTCGATGACGAACTGGGACCGGCTATCGGTGAGGATGTCCTCGGACAGTGTGGGTCGCTGAGAGATCAGCATGGTGTTTCTTCTTCTCCTTCTCGGCACCCGCTATTTGATGCCGCTAGGTTGTCCTGCGACTCACTTCGCCCGGCTTGGCCGGGCTTGCGATCGCCGCAGGTTGTCCGTCGCTGCGGTCGCAGTGGCGGAAGACTGCGTTTACTTCGAGTAGTACTCGACGATCAACTGCTCGGAGAGCGGGACGTCGATCTGTGCGCGCTCGGGCAGCTGGTGGATCAGGATGCGTTGCCGCTCTCCGACGATTTGCAGCCAGCTCGGCAGCGGCCGGTCCCCCGCCGTCTCCCGCGCAATCTGGAACGGCACGGTATTGAGCGACTTGTCGCGAACGTCGATGATGTCGTACTGCGACACCCGGTAGCTGGGGACGTCGACGCGCACCCCGTTGACACTGAAGTGCCCGTGGCTGACCAGCTGACGGGCCATCCGCCGGGTGCGCGCCAGTCCGGCGCGGTACACGACGTTGTCCAGTCGACTCTCCAAGATGCGCAGCAACTCCTCACCCGTCTTGCCGGGCTGCCGCACGGCCTCCTCGTAGTAACGGCGGAACTGCTTTTCCATCACGCCGTAGGTGAAGCGCGCCTTCTGCTTCTCCTGCAGCTGCAACAGGTATTCGCTCTCCTTGATCCGCGCGCGGCCGTGCTGACCGGGCGGGTAGGGACGCTTCTCGAAAGCCTGGTCGCCACCGACGAGGTCGGTGCGCAACCGGCGCGACTTACGGGTGACGGGTCCGGTGTAACGAGCCATAGGTTCTGATCTCCTGAACGCTTCTAAACTCGGCGCCGCTTGGGCGGGCGGACGCCGTTGTGCGGCTGGGGGGTGACATCGGAGATCGCGCCGACCTCTAGGCCCGCGGCCTGCAGCGACCGGATCGCAGTCTCCCGACCCGAGCCCGGGCCCTTCACGAACACGTCGACCTTGCGCACCCCGTGCTCTTGGGCCTTGCGCGCCGCGTTCTCGGCGGCCAGCTGAGCCGCGAACGGGGTCGACTTACGGGATCCCTTGAAGCCCACGTGGCCCGACGACGCCCAGGCGATGACGTTGCCCTGCGGGTCGGTGATGGTCACGATCGTGTTGTTGAAAGTGCTCTTGATGTGCGCGGCACCATGCGGGACGTTCTTCTTTTCTCGCCGCCGGGTCTTCTGGCCGCGCTTGGCGGAAGCCGCTTGCCCGGCCTTTTTTGCTGGTGGCATCTTCTTACCTGGCCTTCTTCTTGCCGGCGATGGTGCGCTTGGGGCCCTTGCGGGTCCGCGCGTTGGTCTTGGTCCGCTGGCCGCGCACCGGCAGGCCGCGGCGGTGCCGCAGACCCTGGTAGCAGCCGATCTCGATCTTGCGTCGGATGTCGGCCTGCACCTCGCGGCGCAGGTCACCCTCCACTTTCAGGTTGGCCTCGATGTAGTCGCGCAGGTGGGTCAGCTGGTCGTCGGTGAGATCCTTGGTCCGCAGGTCCTTTTCGATGCCCGTGGCAGCCAGGATCTCGTTTGAGCGGGTGCGGCCGATGCCGAAGATGTAGGTCAGGGCGACCTCCATCCGCTTATCGCGTGGCAGATCGACGCCTACTAGTCGAGCCATAGGTGGCGCTTCCTCTTTCTAGGCGGAGGTCTTATCCCAGTCCGTTCCCGCGTGTTCGCGGGGCTCGGCCTCCGTCCGAGCGTGGCTGAGCGGCGAATCCGCTCAGTGGTACCGGGAGGTCTGCATTCAGTTGTTGACGCGGCCGGCGTGGCTAGGCACGCCGCCCGGCTACCCCGCGCTTGCTAGCCCTGCCGCTGCTTGTGGCGCGGATCTGAGCAGATCACCATGACCCGCCCATGCCGACGGATCACCCTGCACTTGTCGCAGATCGGCTTGACGCTCGGGTTCACCTTCACGGCTGTTCGATCCTGTTCTATCTACTCGTCGGTCTAATTGCGCTGTGGGGCGTCACTTGTACCGGTACACAATGCGACCCCGGGACAGGTCGTAGGGAGACAACTCCACCACCACCCGATCCTCGGGCAGGATGCGGATGTAGTGCTGCCGCATCTTGCCGCTGATGTGAGCGAGCACCTTGTGACCGTTTTCCAGCTCAATGCGGAACATCGCATTGGGCAGGGGCTCGACCACGCGGCCCTCTACCTCTATGGCACCGTCTTTCTTGGCCATAACCTTCCAGGAATTCCTCGTCTTTGATCTCGCTCGTGAGTGTCTGTCTTGTGCGCCCTACCGGCGCACCAATCACCCCGACTTGAACGTGAGCCGGTGACAGGAAATTCCTAGGACGGGGCACGCGAGAAGCCGGCGCGCAGGGCACACCGTTGTTCCACAATACCTGGTCGTTCGGCCTGGCCAAAATCTCGCTTGGCACGCCCCGACGCTCGCATCTTCCGGTGGCGCTTTCGCCCCACAGGGCGAGGGTGCGATTGGGACTGAGGCCCTCGACGTCGCCTCCCCCGAAAGCCTCGACGAGCGCATACTTAAGGCCAATGAGGCGCCCCGATATCGAACCCCGGCAGCCACGCAAACCCGTGATGCTGACCGTCGACGACGATCCCGCGGTGTCTCGGGCGGTAGCCCGGGACCTGCGCCGCAAATACGGCGAAGCGCACCGGATCGTGCGCGCAGAAACGGGCCCCGACGCCCTGGAAACCCTCAAGGAACTCAAACTGCGCGGGGAGACAGTCGCAATGCTGGTCGCCGACTACCGGATGCCGCAGATGAGCGGCATCGAGTTCCTCGAACACGCGATGGACCTCTATCCGGCCGCGCGCCGGATCCTGCTAACCGCCTATGCCGACACCCATGCCGCGATCGACGCGATCAACGTCGTCGATCTGGACCACTATCTGCTAAAGCCCTGGGATCCGCCCGAAGAGAAGCTGTATCCCGTCGTCGACGCGCTGCTCGACGCCTGGAAGCGGGCTCCGGAACATCCCATCCCGCACACCAAGGTCATCGGACACCGCTGGTCTGCGCGGTCCTGGCAGGTCCGCGACTTCCTGGCGCGCAACGGCCTCTACTACACCTGGTTCATGGCCGACGACCCGGCCGGTGAGCAACTGCTGCAGGCCGCCGGGGAGAACGGCCTGCGCCTGCCGGTCGTCGTCACCGAAGGCGGCGACACCCTGGTGGAACCCACCGACGCCGAACTGGCCAACACGCTGGGTCTGACCACCACGCCGGCGCACGAGTTCTACGACCTGATCGTCGTGGGCGGCGGACCCGCCGGCCTGGCCGCCGCCGTGTACGGCGCCTCCGAGGGGCTACGCACCGTACTCATCGAACGCACCGCGACCGGTGGGCAGGCCGGCCAGAGCTCGCGGATCGAGAACTACCTCGGTTTCCCGGACGGGGTGTCGGGCGGCCAATTGGCCCAGCGGGCACGCACCCAGGCCGAAAAGTTCGGCGCCGAACTCATCACGGCCCGCACGGCCACCGCGCTGGACGTCAACGGGTCCGCGCGCACGGTGCGCTTCGCCGACGGCGGCTCCATCGACGCACACGCGGTCATCCTCGCCACCGGCGTCGCCTACCGGCAGCTGGAGGCCACCGGGTGCGTCGAGCTAACCGGCCGCGGCATCTACTACGGAGCGGCCACCTCCATCGCCTCCGAGTGCACCGACGAAGAGGTCTATGTGATCGGTGGCGCCAATTCGGCCGGTCAGGCCGCTATGTACCTGTCTCGCGAGGCCAAATCGGTGACCATCGTCGTGCGCGCCCCGGCACTGGAAGCGTCGATGTCGTATTACCTGATCCAGCAGATCGAGCAGAACCCCAAGATCACCGTCCGCACCTGCAACGAAGTCCATTGCGCGATCGGAACCGACCACCTGGAACAGCTGACGCTGGTGGACAACCGGACCGGCCAGACCGAGGACGTCACCTGTGGCCGGATGTTCATCTTCATTGGTGCCGCTCCGCGCACCGACTGGCTCGACGGGGTCGTGGCCCGCGACGACCATGGCTTCATCCTCACCGGCCCGGATCTGCGAAACGTCTGCGGCTGGACGCTGGACCGCCCGCCCCATCACCTCGAGACCAGCGTGCCGGGTGTGTTCGTCGCCGGCGATGTGCGCGCCACGTCCGCCAAACGGGTCGCGGCCGCCGTCGGCGAAGGATCGATGGCCGTGATGCTGGTCCACCGCTACCTCGCCGAGTCGTGACGGCATGACCGCCGAGCCGCCGTGTGAGCCCGCCGAGCTCCGCACCCTGTTTCTGTTCGAGCACCTCACGGACGAGCAGCTTGCGACGTTGTGCGCCGATGGTCGCATCCAGACCTTCGAGCCCGGCCCCATCTGTGTCGAGGGTGAACCGGCGACCTGCTTCTACGTCCTCATCGAGGGTGAACTGACGATGTCGAAGCTCTCCGGCGGCCAGGACATCGAAACCAACCGCACCGCGCAGCGCGGCGTGTATTGCGGTGCCTGGCAGGCATTTACCGACGAGCAACAGCAGGCCTACACCGCGTCCGTGCACGCGACCAAGCCGTCGCGGTTCTTCGTGTTGGACGCGCCCGCGTTTGGCCGCTTCATGAAGGATCAGTTCCCGATGGCGGTTCATCTGCTCGACGGGATCGCCGTGGGCACGGAACGGACCCGTCGGCTCATCGACAACCGGGAGAAGCTGCTGGCCCTGGGCCAGTTGTCGGCTGGCCTGACCCACCAGCTGAACAATCCGGCCGCGGCCACCGCGCGCGCCGCGGCCGGACTCCGCCAGCGGGTCGCCGGGATGCGGCAGAAACTCGCGATGCTGGCCGACGGCACCGTCGCCCCCGAGTCGCTGCGCGCCCTGGTGCGGCTGCAGGAGGAGATCGCCGAGGAGGTGGCCAAGTCCACGTCGCTGCACATGAGCGCGATCGAGACCGCAGACCGCGAAGACGCCGTCGGCGAATGGCTCGAGGACCACGGCGTCGACGACGGCTGGGACATCGCTCCGACATTCGTCGAAGCCGGCATCGATGTCGACTGGCTGGAACGAATTCTGGCGGCGACCGAAGACCTCGACGAGTCGACCACTCTGCAGAAAGCGATCCACTGGCTCTCCTACACCGTCGAAGGCGAGCTGCTGATGAACCAAATTCTGGAAGCGAGCAAACGGATTTCGGCGTTGGTGGCAGACGCCAAACAGTACTCACAGATGGACCGCGCGCCGTTCCAGGTGGCCGACATCCACGACCTGCTGGGCAGCACCCTGGCGATGTTCGCCGACCGCGTGGGCAAAGACAGCGGAAAGGACGCGAAGCCCGTCGCGGTGGTCAAGGAGTTCGACCGATCTCTCCCCCAAATCCCTTGCTATCCAGGCGATCTCAACCAAGTGTGGACCAACATCATCGACAACGCGATCGCCGCGATGGGTGACCAGGGCGGCACCCTGACCATCCGCACCCGCCGGGACGGCGGCAAAATGGCCCGCATCGAGATCTGCGACACCGGGCCCGGCATCCCCGCGGACGTGCGCGAGCGCATTTTCGAGCCGTTCTTCACCACCAAACCGGTCGGCGAAGGCACCGGGCTCGGGTTGGATCTGGCATGGAACATCGTCGTAAAGAAGCACCGGGGGGATTTGCGGGTGGAATCGGTGCCGGGCGCCACCCGGTTCATCGTGCTGCTGCCGCTGGAGATACCGCCCGCTCTGGATGCGGTCCTCACGGAATAGCCACGCCGCACGGCGCGGTTGGTCACACCATGACCAGTTCTCACGACAGCAAGCCTGATCTCGGCCGGTTCGGATCGTTCGGACTCGGGGTCACCCCCCAGCAGGCCAAGGAAATCGAGTCCCTGGGCTACGGCGCGGTCTGGGTGGGCGGCTCACCGCCCGCCGCACTGGAATGGGTGGAACCCATTCTCGAGGCGACGACGACGCTGCAGGTGGCCACCGGCATCGTCAACATCTGGTCCGCCGCGGCCAAGCCGGTCGCGGAGTCATTCCACCGGATCGACAAAGCCTATCCGGGCCGATTCCTATTGGGCATCGGCGTGGGCCATCCCGAAGCGGTTGCCGAGTACCGCAAGCCCTACGACGCGTTGACCGAGTACCTCGACCAGCTCGACGACTATGGCGTGCCCGCCAACCGACGCGTGATCGCGGCGTTGGGCCCGCGGGTCCTCAAGCTGTCGGCGCAGCGCAGCGCAGGAGCCCATCCCTACCTCACTACCCCGCAGCACACCGCACAGGCGCGCGAACTGATCGGGCCGTCGGCGTTTCTGGCACCCGAACACAAGGTGGTGTTGACCACCGACCCGGAGAAAGCCCGCGCGGTCGGCCGCAAAGCCCTCGACATCTACTTCAACCTGGCCAATTACCGCAACAACTGGAAACGGCTGGGTTACAGCGACGACGAGGTGACCCGGCCGGGCAGCGACCGTCTGGTGGACTCCGTGGTCGCTTACGGCACGCCCGACGCGATCGCGGCACGACTGCGCGAGCACCTCGACGCCGGCGCAGACCACGTGCCTGTGCAGATCCTCACCAAAAATGACAATCTGATTCCGGCGCTGGCCGACCTGGCGGGACCACTTGGGCTGGCTCACTGACAAAACGGATAAAAGGGACCCAATGACCGAGGCAGTATCGCTCAAACCCGACCTGGGCAAGTTCGGCGTATGGCTGGTCACTCGCTCGATTACCCCCGACCTGGCCAACAAGATCGAGGCACTCGGCTATGGCGCCGCCTGGGTCGGCGGATCGCCGGACGCTGAGCTGGCGTGGGTCGAACCCGCCCTGGACCAGACCACGTCGCTACAACTGGCCACCGGGATCGTCAACATCTGGACCGCGCCGGCCGCTGACGTCGCCGCGGCTTTTCAGCGCATCGAAAGCGCCCATCCGGGAAGGTTTCTGCTCGGTGTCGGGGTAGGTCATCGCGAGCACACCCAGGAGTACCAAAAGCCCTACGACGCGCTGGTGACCTATCTCGACGACCTCGACAACGCGACGGTGCCCAACAGCCGCCGGGTACTGGCGGCGCTCGGTCCCAAGGTGTTGCGCTTGGCGGCGGAACGTAGCGCGGGCGCCCACCCCTACCTGACCACGCCGGAACACACCCGCCAGGCACGCCAGCTGGTCGGAAACAGCGTGTTTTTAGCCCCGGAACACAAAGTCGTGCTGACCACCGACGCGGCAGAAGCGCGCGCGGTCGGCCGCAAGTACATCGACTCCTACCTGGGCCTGAGCAATTATGTGCACAACTGGTTGCGCCTGGGGTTTACCGAAGACGACGTGCGCAAGCCCGGTAGCGACAGATTCATCGACGCGCTCGTGGCATACGGCACGCCCGACGCGATCGCGCAACGCCTCAACGAGCATCTCGACGAGGGCGCCGACCATGTGGCGATTCAGGTGCTGGGCGGCCGGCACGAAGACGAGCTGCTGTCTGCACTTGGCGATCTGGCGGCGCCCCTCCTCGGTTAGGGTTTGACCCATGCGCCTGCTGGTGACCGGTGGCGCCGGGTTCATCGGCGCGAACTTCGTGCACAGCACCGTCCGCGAGCATCCCGAAGACACCGTGACGGTCCTTGACGCCATCACCTATGCGGGCAGACGCGAGTCGCTGGCCGACGTCGAGGACGCCATCACGCTGGTGCACGGCGACATCACCGACGCCGAACTGGTGTCCCGGCTGGTCGCCGAGTCCGACGCGGTCGTGCATTTCGCCGCCGAAACCCACGTGGACAATGCGTTGGACGACCCGGGACCGTTTCTGCACACCAACGTGATCGGCACGTTCACCATCCTGGAGGCGGTCCGCCGCCACGACGTGCGGCTACACCACATCTCCACCGACGAGGTCTACGGCGACCTGGAACTCGACGACCCGGCGCGATTCACCGAATCCACCCCCTACAACCCGTCGAGTCCGTACTCGGCGACCAAGGCGGGCAGCGACATGCTGGTGCGCGCGTGGACGCGCTCCTATGGCGTGCGCGCGACGATCTCCAACTGCTCGAACAACTACGGCCCTTACCAGCACGTCGAAAAGTTCATCCCGCGCCAGATCACCAATGTGCTTACCGGGCGCCGCCCGAAGTTGTACGGCGCGGGCGCCAACGTCCGCGACTGGATTCACGTGGACGATCACAACAGCGCGGTCCGACGGATCCTGGAAAAGGGGCAGATCGGCCGCACGTACCTGATCAGTGCCGAGGGTGAGCGCGACAACTTGACCGTACTGCGCACGATTCTGCAGATGATGGGACGAGAGCCCGACGACTTCGATCACGTCATCGACCGCGTCGGCCACGACCTGAGGTACGCCATCGACCCGTCGTCGCTGTACAACGAACTGGGTTGGGCGCCAAAGCATACCGACTTCGACGAGGGCTTGCGCGCCACCATCGACTGGTACCGCGACAACGAGTCGTGGTGGCGTCCGCTGAAGGACGCCGCCGAGGCGCGCTACGAAGAGCGCGGGCAGTGACATGAAGGTGCGCGAGCTCGATGTCCCGGGTGCCTGGGAGATCACGCCTACCATCCACGGCGACTCCCGCGGGATGTTCTTCGAATGGCTCACCGACCGTACGTTCACCGCATTCGCCGGTCACCGCCTGGACGTGCGGCAGGCCAACTGCTCGGTGTCGGCGGCCGGAGTGCTGCGCGGCCTGCACTTCGCCGAGTTGCCGCCCGGGCAGGCTAAGTACGTCACCTGCGTTTCCGGCTCGGTGTTCGACGTGGTCGTCGACATCCGTTTGGGGTCACCGACATTCGGCCGGTGGAGCTCGGTACTGCTCGACGACCGCGACCGCAGGACGATATACATCTCCGAAGGCCTCGCGCATGGGTTCCTTGCGCTGCAAGATAATTCGACCGTGATGTACTTGTGTTCGACCGAATACAACCCGCAGCGCGAACACACCATCTGTGCCACCGATCCGGAGCTGGCCGTCAACTGGCCGCTGGTCGACGGCGTCGGGACGCACTTGTCCGGCCGCGATGCCGAGGCCCCCAGCCTCCAGCAGGTCCGCGCGGCTGGCCTGCTGCCCACGTGGCAGGAGTCGCAGACCTTTCTCAACGAGCTGCGCAGCAGAAGCGGCGCGAAGACCAACCAAGGAGAATGCGGTGAAGCGTGACTGGTTGTTCGTTATCGGCGCGGTGACGGTCGTGGCCGCCGCGGCGGGCTGTTCCAGCGATACCAAGACGTCCGGCCCGTCGTCGAGTTCGGCTTCGACTTCGGCTGCGTCGTCGGCCACGCCGTCGGGTGCGGCCACCGGTTCCCCCACCGCGTCGGGCGCATCCGGTGAAACCAAGGTCATCGTCGGCGGCCAGCCGCAGAACGCGGGGGGCCCGGTGGTGTGCTCGATGACGAACGGCAAGTTCTCCATCGCCATTGGCGACATGCTGACCGGCGTTATCGTCGGCCTGGAGCAGGACGGGTCGGTGGTGCACAACGCCGGATTGGGGACGATCGACGGTGTCGTGATCTCCTTCGCCGAGGGCGCACCGGGCAACAACGCCACTGCCACCAAGAGCGGCAGCTCCTACAAGATCACCGGCAACGCCACCGGCGTGGACAACGCGGGACAGCAGGTGACCAAGTCCTTCGAAGTCGACGCCACCTGCCCCTAGGGGCCGATCACTTGGCTCGATAGACGGTTTCGGACACCGCGGGCCGGTCAGCATGGACCCACGGGGGGCGGGGTTTAACTGCGGCTGTCGACTGCTCGGTTGTGCTTGGGTCCGGCGCCGTGGGCGTGATGCTAATGGGGACGGAACCCTCGGCCAGGAGTCGCTGCGTCGCTTCTGCCGCAATCGGACGGCAGAACAGGAAACCCTGGGCCCGGCTGCACCCTTCATCGAGAAGAGCCCTTGCCGCCCCCTCCGTCTCGACGCCTTCGCCGACCACGCCGAGCTCGAGTGCCTCGGCGAGACCGATGACAGCTCGCACGATCGAGAGATCATCCGCACTAGTATCCAGGTCGCGGACGAATCCGCGATCGATCTTCACGGTACTTACCGGCAATGTCCTCAGCAGCCCCATACCGCTGAATCCGGTGCCGAAGTCGTCGATGGCGATATCGACACCGAGGTCCGCAAGCCCGTGCAGAGTAGCCCGGGTGCTTACCAGGTCGCGGATAAGCATGCTTTCGGTGATTTCCACACCGATCGCCGGGCCCTCGAGACCGAACTGTTCGACCATACTGCTCACGCTGTTCACCAGGTCGTGAGCAACGAGGTGAGCGGGAGAAACATTGATGCGAAGCATGGTGCTGAGTCCGACTCCCTGGGCCCGCCACTTTGCCAGGTCGGCGCACGCCGTGCGCAGCACCCATTCACCGAGTTCGCCCGCGACGTTGATGGATTCGGCGACCGGTACAAATGCGTCCGGAAGTAGGAGTCCCCGGGTCGGGTGCTGCCATCGCACCAGCGCCTCGACGGCCAGCACCTTGCCCGTGCGCATGTCAACCTCGGGGAGGTAAACGAGGCTCAACGCGTCCGCTTCGATGCTAGCTGGCAAGTGCAGTTCGACGTCGACACGGAGTTCGCGTCGGCTCAACATGTCACTGCAGAATACGCCGATGCTTTCTCCGCCGGCTCCTTTCGCGGAGAGCAGCGCCTCATCCGCGCGGCGAAGCAGATCCAGGCTCGTATCTTCTCCGGGCAAACCCGTCGTCACGCCAATGCTCACCGTCCGATTGAGAACCTCACCACCAATGGTCACGTGGTCCGCGAGCCGCGTGCCGAGGTCCTCGGCGAGTTCCCTGGCGTCTTCGAGATCCATCGCAAGCGCGGGGACAACGGCGAATTGGGAACCGCCGACCCGGGCTGCCATCCCTAGGCCTTGGACGGCGTGCATTGTCCCAGCCGCAAAATCACGGATGAACTGATCGCCCGCAGCGTGGCCGAGATAGTCGTTGATCGCTTTGAGCCGGTTGAGATTCAGCAACAAGACGGCTACCGGGCCGGGCTGCCCGGCGACGAGGCGACTGTCCAAATGCGCCAATAACGTTCGGCGATTGGGCAAGGAAGTCAAGTCGTCGTGACCGGCTTGATAAGACAGCCGGTCCTCCACGTTCAGACGAGCCTGAACTTGCGCGAACATCGTTGCGACGACCGTGAGCGCGTTAAGTTCGGCCTGGTTCCATTCCCGATCACCTAGTTTCACAAAACCGAGCACCCCGGTGGTGATGTCGCCAGACAACAACGGGACCGACGCCATGGAGACCGCCGGGATGCCGCTCGCATCGGAGATGGTGCGCTGGTACTCCTCGTTAGCAGATTCGGGACGCAGGACAACGGGCTCTTTGGCGTTTTCACAAAGCGCGAAGATCGGATCGGCGTCGGCGAAGTAAATAGTTTGCAGCGGGTCGGGATCGGGCTTCGAGGGCCGTGGCGGCCATTCGGCGACTAAGACGGTAGCGCGGATGCCGTGCACATTATGGCGAAGGAAGCTGAAATCCACGCCAAGGAAGCCCACCAAATCGGCCAGGATTCCGGTGCTGACATCCTCTGCGGTGTCGGTGGTGACGCCCATGAGCTTGGTAGCCACCGCGGTGACAATCGCGTTCAAACCGGTTTGGGGAGCCGTCTTGGGCATGCGCGCTACTTTCTTGCCGCGCCCATCGTGGCGCTGAGGGAGCGACGTCGGCTCGGCACCGAGGGGGGCGGACCGGTCACCAAACGCAGTATCATCACCTCGCATTGGCTCGACGGAAGTCCTAATATACCGCGAAACCGGTGCTGTAGCTCGCACAGCAGTTCGGCGTGGCGGGACGACAAGCCCTGCATTTCGTTGTGGTTTTGCGCGTAGAGGAACACCGGCGACACCGGTTGCACGCCGAAACCGCACTGTTGAGCGGTAACCCATACCGCTTCCATCGCCGCTCCCCCGCGCGCGTAATCGGCAAGTTCAGAACCGTCGATCACAACCACGACAAGCGCAGCACTGACGGTGACTCGCGCGCGCGTGATGTCGCCGAGCGCCGCGCCCGCGTCCCAGCGAGCGAGTTCTGCCATCACATCAGCTCTCCGCACGAGCTCGAGTGCGGCCAACTCGCCCGCGTCGAGCTCCAGGCTGCGCACGTCGATGCCGGTCTCCGGCAACGCGTCAGCGGGCCAACGCAGCTCGGATATCAGGTCTTCGTGGAGCCGCGGAGTCAGATAGCGGACGCGGTCGGCACCGGCCAGCACGTCTGAGATGGCCGCGACCTCGGAAGGTTCAATGATTAGTCGGATGCTCGCGCCCTCATTTGCTGCCGCCGTCGCCAACATGTCGGCGACGTCCGGTTCGATCACGCTCGCAACGCCGACATGACGATTACTTTGCCTGGCGAGCATCGGGTGATAGAGCTTTGCCAGTCCGAGATCGTTGCCATGACCCCACGTCATCGTCGCGCGCAGGGGCGTGCGCGGGTCGTCCTCGTCGAAGCTGACCGGCCCCAACACCGCATGAGCCGCGGCCGCGACGCGCGCGTTGAACATACCGGCGCCGAGCGCGACAGCGCTTCCGCGGAATCCAACGTCCATTGTCGAGGAGTCCTGGGCCATAAGCAGCATGTGCATCGAGGTGTCATCGATGACGATCCGCCATGGTTGGGAGTTGCCGCCCGACGGTGCACGGATCGCGGCCTCGGCAACGGTTTCGGCAATTCTGTTGTTTCCGGCCTCGGGACCGGCCGCGGCGCCGGTACCTCCCACCGCCGATCCCGGGTGTTCGTCGGGCGCAGCGGGGGGACTGATGCGGTCTAGGACGTCTCCGAGATCGATCTGGGTGCGCCCGGAGCTGAGCGGTTCGCCCAACCCGATCCGCCGTGCTGCTTCGGCGACGGCGGCCGCCCCGACCCAGATGTCCCCGGCCACCTGCGGCCATCCCTCCAGCGTCTTTCCGACCTCAATGAGCGACGCCGCACCACGTGACGAGAGCCGGCGAGCATCGAGAAGACGCAGGAGATAAGGGAGCTTGTCCTTGGTCGACAACCCGCGCAGGCTGGTCATGTCGATATCGCCGAGCAGTCCGTGCATGATCGGCCGCTGCGGTTCCAGATCGTACCGTTCGACATCCAGCCGGCCTCGGTCACTGGTCGCCATGATCACCGGAATGCGGCGGCCCCGGGCAGCCTCGCGCAAAAAGACCTTGACGTCCAGCGAATCGGCTTGGTCTACCACGACATCCAGGCCGTCGAGAAACTGGTCCACGAGTTCAGACGTAACTCCCGAAGTGCACACCTCCACCTTCAGATAAGGATCGAATTCCGCAATTCGCCGTGCCGCAACCGTGGCCTTGTTGGTGCCCAAATCGAAAACTGTCGCGGGCACCCGATTTAGATTGGGCAGTTCGAGGGCGTCGAAGTCAGCCAGTCGCAACAAACCGCAAAGCCCCTGTGCCGCAATAATATATGCGATCGCGTGCCCAGAACTCAGACCGACGATGCCTATCCGCTGACCTTGCAGCCGCTGCTGTTCGGAAGAAGTGATGATGTTTCTGTTGCGGTCAAGACGGGCAGCATTGAACCTGTCGGGTCCGCCGATGCTGACGATCGCCCTGCGCCAGGGGTAATACGCCCACCGCCTACCTTCATCCAGCACCTGATCGATGACGTCGATTTCAGGTGTTGCCCTCAGCCGGTCCAACACATCGCGGTCCGCCGCGACATCCTCGGCGAGAATTATTGCGTTGTAAGCCTCGTATGGGTCGGGGCTGTCGAGCATCAACCCGCCCCGGTCGACGCCAACATGAGTTGGGTCGCCGCCGCGATACGACTTGAGAGTTCAGCGTCCTCGGCACACATCAACTTGAATTGTTGGGGTTCGGCATTGGTTGCCAGGGTACGGCGGTCCCACCACATGAGTTTGGTCCGGTAATTCTCATTGGGATAAGCGGCTGCGGGTACCGCCGCGGCCACCACGCCCCCAGACGATCGCCACTGCTCCAGCACGTGCGCCGCCGAGGTGGCCATGACAAACTGCACACCCAACAGCGTCATCGCTGGCAACGCGGTCCGAGCCAGCGCCCTGGTGAGTCCGCCCCTGCTGGACCCGGATGAATCGACCCAGGCGCTCTTGAACTCCCCGACGCCGAACGGCAACCGGTTCGCAATCATCCGACGTACCGCCTCGCGTCCCTTGTTTCCGTCCCACTCCACCAGGGCATGTGAGTGCTCAGGGGATTCCAAGGGGCCGACGACCCGGGTACCGCCGACCAACGCACCGTCAGAGTCGTGCGCGGCGAAGAACAAGGCGGTGTCCCCGCCATCCCGGATCGCGTCGAAGTCGAGCACCGATTCGACTCCGTGCCGCCGGTAGCTGCGCAGCGCACCGTCCAGGTACTGAGCCCACAGCCGGGGTTCCGCCTCCGGCGTACACACACAGATCCGGCATCCGGTCGCCTGATCCCGCCACCCCGTTCGGCGGTCCAGCCAAATGTTGTCATCGGATCTGCCTCGCATCTGAACCGCTCTCATAATGCAATCCCCTCTAATCACTGCCGATCGGTAATAGCTGTTTTCCAGCTGACGCGGATATTCGGCCATCGATGCGCTATTGAGTTAGTGACGTAGTTATGCCCAAAAACTCGGCATTTCACGACACTGTCATCGTTGTAAGCTACGTCCGCGCTGATAGGTAATCCATAGTAAATTTAGCCGCTACGCGTCAGTAACGCCTAACATCTGTCCGCGCGATGTGGCGAAACCCATGGGCTGATCCTTGCTGGTGAACACCTCACCGAACGTCGACTCTCCGGCAGGGATGCCAGTGGGTGGGACGATCCTAGGAGCACGCCCCGGGTCGCGGAAGCAGGCTCCCCGCCGGGCAGTCGGTCAACGCGGAGGCGCCCGGTTGCTCCTGTTACGCCTGAGATAGGTGTTGCGAGCGGGTGCCGGTCCCTGGGGCCGGCGTCAAATAACTCGCCGCCGACGAAGATTCCGAGGCTGTAAATAAGGAAGCGCCCTAGTTCGAACCGCCGCGAAGAAAATATTGATTACCTCTGGAACGGAAGTTTTCGAAAAAGTCCGCGACCGTGTTCGCCTCCGATCAGGGCCCCGGAGACCTACCCGATAATCAACCGGAGAGGGCACTGGGGTGGAGAGCATCCGGATCCGTGCGACGTCTGAGCGTGTCTAGCTCGGGGGCCTACACGTGGCTCGCGCGCCGCGACTCGGCAGCCGGCCCGGCCACCCGACGGAGCCGCGATCTTGGCGCCACCGCGGCGGCCCACAACAGCACGGTCAGCGCCTCGGCGGCCACACTGATCACCGCATAGGGCGATGGATCCCAGCCGTGCTCCGAGAAACCGGCGAACCCCGTGGTCCTCGACAAGACAAACGCAACCAATGAACCGCCCGCCAGCCCGGCCGCGGCCCAGAGCAACCAGCCGGGACCGCCCACCAGGATCAGCGCCGCCAGAGCGAACGAAACGCTCGCCTGGACCAGGAACCCGGTTCCGATGGACGGAATGTGTTGGTAGCCATGAATATACAAGTAGGCATGAATGGCCGCACTGACGGCAAGCGATGCGGCAAAGCCAATCCGGGTCAGAATCATTGCAGCGTCCGCTCTTTCAGTGCCAGTGCGCTCTGCCCCGTGGTGTAAGCCACCTCGCGGATGCCCAGCACATCGCCAAGCTTGCCGGCCGGTAACGTCACCGGCTTGGGAGCCGGCCCGTCGCCCGGATGCGGCAGCGGATAGGCGGTCGTCGTCCCGCTGTAGAAGGTCACGTTGCCCTCTGTCTTGGAAAACAGTTGGTGGACATGCCCATTGAGGCAGGTTACCGAGGAGAACCGGCGTAAATAGCTCAGCACCTGGGTGGCGTCGTCGGTGCCCCAGCCCCAGTCCGGGTACATCGCGAACAACGGGATATGGCTGAACACGATGATCGGCGTATCGCTGGATAACCGCGCGACGTCCTTCTCAACGAAGTCCAGCTGTTCATTGCCCAGATGCCCGAGCTTCTTCAGGTTCAACGTGTTGACCAGCGCGACCACGTGCACACCCGCGATGTCGAAGCTGTACCAGCCGTCGCCTCGGGTGCCCGCCCCGAACGCGCTGAGGTACTTCTGGCCCGCATCGTCGACCGAGTCGTGTTCGCCGGGCACGGTGAACACGTGCGGTGTGCGCAGGGTGCTGATCATCTGCTTCGCCTTGTCGAATTGCTCGGGGGTGGCCAGATGGGTGAGGTCGCCGGTGTGAATGACGAAATCCGGCGTGTAGCCGAGATTATTGATGCGATCGATCGCATGGCCGAAGGTGCCGGCGACGTCGGGGTTGGCCGTACCAGTGAACCCGATGTGACTGTCGCTGACTTGGGCGAAGCGCAATGTCGGCCGCGCCCCCGCATGCTCGGCCGCGCTGGCGTCGGCGATGTGTGAGATCACCTCGCCACCAACCACGGCGAACCCGACCGCGGCTCCAAACCAGGCCGTGTGCCGGATCAGTTGTCGGCGGCTCATCGTGTTCGGATCGCGCGTCATGGGGTCACCACCACGGTGCCGTGCATCATCGGGTGAATGGAGCAGATGTAGTCGAATGTGCCTGCGGCGGAGAAGGTGTGCGAGTAGGTGGCACCCGTCCCCAGGCCCGGCGAGTGGAAGGACCCGTCGTTGGCGACCACCGTGTGCGGTTCTTCGTCGTGGTTCGTCCACGTGACGGTGCTGCCGACGTGGACGGTCAAGCTCGCCGGCGCAAACGCGAAGTTGTCGATGCCGACCTCCTGTCCTCCCGCCGGCGCGGTCGCGGCACCCGCAGACGCGCTCGGCATGGGGGACATTCCGGTCATTCCGGGCATACCGGAGGCATCCGTTCCAAAAGTCACCGAGGGATGCGCATCCGGCCGCGAAGCCGAACAGCCGGTTAGCAACAACAGCGCACTTGCCGCTGCCGCGGTTAAGACGCGATACATGGTGGCACCTCCAATATCCGATGGGTCGCCAAGGGATATGGGGTTGGGTTACAGCGTTCAGGTCGGCTGCTCGGGCATCGGGGCGAATACCTCGATCACGCCGTCCGCCTCACGAACCATGAACTTGGGCAACGGCTTCGGCGCGTTCGGTAGTTGATGGGTGAGCACCTCACCGGTGGGCGAGAACGACGTCGAGTGGCACGGGCAGCGAAGCCGCGCTTCGGGGGCGTCGAACCACAGCCGGCATCCCTGATGGGTGCACACCGCGGACACCGCTTGGGGTTTGCCATCGACCCGACCGACGAACCCACTGACCGAGCCAAGATCAAACGCCCGCATTACGCCGTCGGTGACTTCCGAACTCGCCGCCACCCGCATCCAGCGTCCGTCGTTGGGCTTGATCTCCCCCGAGGCATTCGGTGTTTCGACGCTCGTGTCGCCGATCACGAGTCGATCGACGGAAACCGCGGCGACGGCCGCGGCCGCTGCCGCGGAGGTGCCGACGACCACCTGTCTGCGCGTCGTGTTGAGCCTGCGTGCTTTCCCCTGCGTTGGCGGCTGCGGCTGGACATCCATCTGCTCGGCCAGACGCCGGTGCAGGTCGGACAGGAACTCCGGCCGTGGCGCATCGCTTCCCATGCGGGAGGCGCGCAGGTCGATGGCGGTGCGGATCTGGGCCGCCTCGAAGTCATCGGGCTGGAACGGCTTGGGGCGACGGCCCCGTAGCAAGTCCTTGACGTAGCGACGCATCCCTCGCGCGTTCATCGCTCGCCCCTCTCGTTCACCTGCGCCGCCAGTCGCAGGGCGCGGTGCTGAAGCACCTTGGCGTTGCCGACGCTGACACCAAGTTCTGCCGCCGATTCCTTGATCGAACTGCCCTGCAGGAAGCGCAGTTCCAGGATCCGACGATAGTTGTCGGGAAGTTGGTCGAGAACGCGGGCGACGCGCGCGGGCGCCGTGCTGATCGCGTCGTCGCTCTCGGGCGGTTGCTCGATGTCGTCAATCGAGGTGATCTCTCGCCCCAGGGTCTGGCGCCAGTGCGCGGCGAGCACCGTTCGGGCGGTGGCCCGCAGGTAGGCGCGCACTTCACCGACGCTGGCCGACAGGCGCAGCGGCCGCAGCGCGGCAAGAAAAACCTCGGCGGTGAGGTCCTCGGCGTCGGCCCGGTTACCGACCCGCGCATACAGGGTGCGGTACACCCAGGTGGCGTTGTCCTGATAGACCGCCTGCCAGTCCGGATAGCCCTGGAAATGGCCCTGCTCGGGGACCGCGCGTAGCGGCCGCCGGGCCCCGGGCTCGTGTTGTGCCGTCACACACCTCCTGCATCGGCGAGGATCTGCTGGACACGCGTTTTTCCCTGGTAACACGTGATTTTCCCTGGTAAATAGTGGACCGGGTTACAGCCGCTTGCCAATGCCGATCGGCATTTACTAGGATATCCAAGTATCCTGTTTTTCTCCCGCGCGTACTCAGGGGCACCTATGACCACGCAGATTCCACATTTCATCGACGGGCAGCGCACCGCGGGCCAGTCGACCCGTACCGCTGACGTCTTCGACCCCAACACCGGCCACGTGCAGGCGACAGTGCCCCTGGCGGGCAAGGCGGACATCGACGCCGCGGTGGCATCGGCCGCCGAGGCGCAAAAGGGCTGGGCCGCATGGAATCCGCAGCGCCGCGCCCGAGTGCTGATGCGTTTCATCGAGCTGGTCAACGAGAACACCGACGAGCTGGCCGAGCTGCTGTCCCGCGAGCACGGCAAGACGCTGGCCGACGCGCAGGGCGACATCCAGCGTGGCATCGAGGTGATCGAGTTCTGCTTGGGTATCCCGCACCTGCTCAAGGGCGACTACACCGAGGGCGCCGGACCCGGCATCGATGTCTACTCGCTGCGTCAGCCGCTGGGTGTGGTCGCGGGTATCACCCCGTTCAACTTCCCGGCGATGATTCCCCTGTGGAAAGCCGGGCCGGCGCTGGCCTGCGGAAATGCATTCGTGCTGAAGCCAAGTGAGCGCGACCCGTCGGTCCCGGTGCGGCTGGCCGAGCTGTTCCTGCAGGCCGGATTGCCCCCCGGGGTATTCCAGGTCGTGCACGGCGACAAGGAGGCCGTCGATGCGATCCTGAACCACCCCGACATCCAAGCCGTCGGCTTCGTCGGCAGCTCCGACATCGCGCAGTACATCTATGCCGGAGCCGCGGCCACGGGCAAGCGGTCGCAGTGCTTCGGCGGCGCCAAGAACCACATGATCGTGATGCCCGACGCGGACCTCGACCAAGCCGTCGACGCGCTGATCGGCGCCGGGTACGGCAGCGCGGGAGAGCGCTGCATGGCAATCAGCGTCGCGGTCCCGGTCGGTGAGCAGACCGCGGAACGGTTGCGCGCCAGACTGATTGAGCGGATCAACAACCTGCGCGTCGGCCACAGTTTGGACCCCAAGGCTGATTACGGTCCGCTGGTCACCGAGGCAGCGTTGACGCGGGTGCGCGACTACATCGACCAGGGTGTGTCCGCGGGTGCCGAAATCGTGGTCGACGGCCGCGAGCGCGCCAGCGACGACCTGACTTTCGCTGACTCAAACCTGGAGGGCGGCTTCTTCATCGGCCCCACCCTGTTCGACCATGTCACCTCGGACATGTCGATTTACACCGACGAGATCTTCGGGCCAGTGCTGTGTATCGTGCGCGCGCACGATTACGACGAGGCGTTGCGGCTTCCTTCCGAGCATGAGTACGGCAATGGCGTGGCGGTCTTTACCCGCGACGGCGATACGGCCCGCGACTTCGTCTCGCGGGTGCAGGTGGGCATGGTCGGCGTCAACGTGCCGATCCCGGTGCCGGTGGCCTACCACACCTTCGGCGGGTGGAAGCGCTCCGGCTTCGGTGACCTCAACCAGCACGGCCCCGCTTCGATCCAGTTCTATACCAAGGTCAAGACCGTCACGTCACGCTGGCCCTCCGGGATCAAGGATGGCGCCGAATTCGTCATCCCGACAATGAATTAACGCCGATGTTTACCCTCAACGACGACGAACGGGTTATCACCGAGACGGCCGCCGCGTTCGCCGCCAAGCGTGTAGCCCCGTTTGCCCTGGAATGGGATGAGGCCAAGCATTTTCCGACCGACGTGTTGCGCGAGGCCGCCGAACTCGGGATGGCGGCGATCTACTGTCGCGACGATGTCGGCGGCAGCGGGCTGCGCCGGCTCGACGGGGTGCGCATTTTCGAGCAGTTGGCCATCGCCGACCCGGTCACCGCCGCATTTCTGTCCATTCACAACATGTGCGCGTGGATGATCGACACCTTCGGCACCGACGAGCAACGCAAGGAGTGGGTCCCGCGCTTGGCGCCGATGGATGTCATTGCCAGCTACTGTTTGACCGAACCCGGGGCCGGATCCGACGCCGGGGCGCTGAGCACCCGCGCGGTCAAGCAGGGCTCGGACTATGTGCTCGATGGCGTCAAGCAGTTCATTTCCGGTGCGGGCGCTTCGGATGTCTACGTGGTGATGGCTCGGACTGGAGGCCCGGAAACACCTGGACCGCATGGAATTTCGGCATTCATCATCGAAAAAGGCACGCCCGGTGTGAGTTTCGGCGCGCTCGAACAGAAGATGGGGTGGCACGCGCAACCCACCGCGCAGGTGATCCTGGAGGGGGTGCGGGTGCCGGCCGACGCGATGCTGGGCGGCGCCGACGGCGAAGGCGCGGGCTTCTCCATCGCGATGAAAGGCCTCAACGGCGGACGGCTCAACATCGCGGCGTGCTCGCTGGGCGGCGCTCAGGCCGCCTTCGACAAGGCGGGGGCTTACGTTCGTGAGCGACGGGCGTTCGGGGCCGCACTGCTCGACGAACCCACGATCCGGTTCACCTTGGCCGACATGGCCACCGGGCTCGAGACGTCGCGATTGTTGTTGTGGCGGGCCGCCCGGGCGCTGGACGACGACGATCCCGACAAGGTCGAGCTGTGTGCGATGGCCAAGCGCTATGTCACCGATACCTGCTTCGACGTCGCCGACAAGGCCCTGCAGCTGCACGGCGGGTACGGCTACCTGCGCGAGTACGGCCTGGAGAAGATCGTTCGTGACCTGCGGGTCCATCGAATCCTGGAAGGGACCAACGAAATCATGCGGGTTGTCATCGGCCGGGCCGAGGCTGCGCGCCTGCGCGCCAGCACATAGGAAGGTAACGATGACAAGCATCGCGTTCCTGGGACTGGGCAACATGGGCGGCCCGATGTCGGCTAATCTCGTTGCCGCAGAACATATTGTGCGTGGCTTCGACCCCGCTCCCGCCGCCGCGACCGCCGCGGCCGCAGGTGGCGCCACGGTGTTCGACACCGCGGCCGAGGCGGTTGCCGAAGCCGACGTCGTCATCACCATGCTGCCCAACGGGGACGTGGTCAAGCGCTGCTACGCCGAGGTACTGCCCGCCGCGCGATCCGGCGCGCTGTTCATCGACAGCTCCACGATCTCGGTTAACGACGCCCGCGAGGTGCACGCGCTGACCGAGTCTCACGGCTTGGCGCAACTCGACGCGCCCGTTTCCGGCGGGGTGAAGGGTGCGGTGGCCGGGACGCTGGCGTTTATGGTGGGCGGAGACACAGCCGCGCTGGAGCGGGCCCGCCCCGTGCTGGAACCCATGGCGGGCAAGATCATTCACTGCGGCTCGGCCGGCGCGGGCCAGGCCGCCAAGGTGTGCAACAACATGGTCCTCGCGGTGCAGCAGATCGCCGTCGGCGAGGCGTTCGTGCTGGCCGAGAAGCTGGGGTTGTCGGCGCAGTCGCTGTTCGACGTCATCACCGGCGCGACCGGCAACTGCTGGGCCGTGCACACCAATTGCCCGGTGCCGGGTCCGGTGCCCACCTCGCCGGCCAACAACGACTTCAAGCCGGGCTTTGCGACCGCGCTGATGAACAAAGACCTGGGCCTGGCGATGGACGCCGTCACGTCGACCGGATCGGCCGCCCCCCTGGGCAGTCACGCGGCCGAGATCTACGCCAAGTTCGCCGCCGAGCACGGCGCCTTGGACTTCAGCGCTGTGATCCAGAGGCTTCGCGGCAGCTGAACAGGCCGGGCGAGGTGGTACACCTCGTCCGCGTGGCTAGAAGTCACCCGCGTTGCGCCGCAACGTTTCTATGGACGACACCAACGCTCGCGATTCGCTGACATCCATCCCGATGTCGGCGAACACCTGCTCGTTGAGCGTGACAGTCGCGTCCTCGACGGTGGAGCGGCCGAGGTCGGTGATCTGCACCAGCGTCGTGCGCCCGTCGGTGGGATGCGGCACCCGCCTGACCAGGCCGTCGGCCTCTAGGCGACGGATTGCATGCGTGACGCTGGTGACGTGCACCTGCAGCCGGTCGGAGGCCTTGGTGATCGGCAACGCTCCGGTGCGGCTGAACGCCAACAGCCTCAGCAGCTCGTAGCGGGAGAAGCTCAGGTCGTAGGGCCGCAGCGCCGTCTCGACACGCCCGAGCAGGATCTGATGCGCGCGCATCACCGACGTCACCGCGACCATGCCCTGCGACACGTCGCCCCATCCGGCGCGCTCCCAGTTGTCCCGCGCCGCCGCGATCGGGTCACGCTTCGCAGAGTCGGCCACGCCTTTTCATACCGCACTTTGCCTCGCGAGCAGACGCAAAATCACCCTTTTTGGGCCTCTAGAGGGTGATTTTGTGACTGCTCGGCGTGCTAACCGCGGACAGCACCGCCAGGCTGGATGCGCGGCTGCCCACGGTGATCCGCGCGCCGCCGTCGTCGTAATACCTGACCTGTAGTCCGCTGTCGGCGAAGGCGTCACGCCATGGCCGCCCCTGCGCGGGCAGGTACATGAAGTTCGCGTGGGCATCGGTGGTGTAGATCCCCAGCGAGCTCAGCCGCATCCGGAGGTAACGACGTTCGGCGGTGATCAACCGAATCCTCTGCAGCAGTTGGTCTTCGGCGTCGTAGGACGCCGCGACCGCAAGCAACGCGGTGATCGCGATCCCGAACGGCAACTGCTGGGTCCACAACGTTCGGGACAGCTCGGCCGACGCGAGCCCGTAGCCGATCCGAAGGCCGGCCAGGCCGTACGCCTTGGAGAAGGTCCGCACCACCAGCACGTTGGGAAACCGCGATATCAACGTGGCCGCGTCGAGGCGGTCTTCGACCGCCGCGAATTCGATGTACGCCTCGTCGAGCAGCACGATCGTGTCCCGCGGCACCCGGCGCAGGAACCTGAGCACCTCGGCGACCGTCTCCATCGTGCCGGTCGGGTTGTGCGGCCGGCACACCACCACCACCCGGGCGCCTGCGGCGGCTTCGGCCAGGGCGTCGAGGTCGTTATGCCCGTGCCCGTCGAGCGGCACGGTCACCGGGGTCAGCCCCGCCATCTCCGCGACGATCGGATACCCGTCGAACGTTGGCGTCGCGATCACCATCGCATCACCCGGACTCGTCAGCGCCCGCAGCGCGTGCAGCACCACACCCGTCGCGCCTGCGCCCAGCACCACCCGGTCACCGCACACCCCGACCCGGCGGGCGATCAGGGCGCGCAGCCGCTCGGGCAGAAATTCCGGATAACGGTTGGCCGCATCGATCGAACGAATCAGGGCCGAGCGCACCGCGGGCAACGGTGGAAACGGGTTCTCGTTGAGCGACAACGCATATGGGTCGATCGCATTCGGGAACGTATCGCCGATCTCGGCGGTGACGGGGTTCTGCGCGGGTTGCATCACGCCCGCCCGCCCCAGCGCACCGCCGCGGCGCCGGCGAAGTCTCCGGCGTGCGCGAAGGCCGCCATCATGACCACATCGCCCGCCTTGACCTGACCATCGGAGATCGCATGGTCCAGGTTGATCGGAATCCCGGCGCCGAACAGGTTGCCGCACTCGTCAAAGGTGTCCCGATGGCGTTGCTCGGGGACCTCGAGCGCTTCGCGCCAGTTGCGCAGGAACACCCGGTTGGGCTGGTTGGTGACCAGCAGGTCGATGTCCTTGGAGCTCATGCCGATTCGGTCGCACACCGCCAGCGCGACCTCGGGGACCTGCCGGTTCCCACGGGCCAGCACTTTGGTGATCTTGCTTTCGGTGAAGCCGATGCACAACTCACCGGTTCCGGGCTGCCACCACTTGCGGGGCGGATCGGGCGAAAGCGTCATTTCACCGTGGTATTCGCCGTAGGTGCGGCATTCGATATCGAGGATGGGTGCTTGGTCGGACACCGTGACCAGGCCAACCGCGGCGCCGTCGCCGGGCACGGACGCCTGGGCCTTGCGGCGAACGCCGGTCTGGTCGAAGACCTGGCCCGCGGCGTTTTGTGCGACGGCGACCAGCGCTGTGCGCCCCGAGCCGGAGGCCAGCAGTTGGCGAGCCACGTTGAGCCCCAACACAAATGCGGCGCACCCCCCGTTGTGCAGGTCGAGCACCCAGGACGGGCGCATGCCCAGCCGGTGCGCAATACCGCCGCCCGCGCCGTAGAACGGCAGGTCGGGTGCTTGGGTGTGGGTGATCAACACGTCGGCGCCCGCGATGACGTCCTCGCCGTGCCGTTCGATGATGCCTTGCGCCGCGCGCTCGACCATGTCGACGGCGGTCTCGTCGGGCGCGACGTGATGGCGGAACTTGGGCGCCCGAAACATCAGGTTGTCACGCAGGTCGTCGGATTCGGCGAATTGCGCATAATATTCGGCGCCGATCGGCTCGCCGGGTAGGTAGGTGGAAACGTCGGTCAGGCTGACGGTGGGTTGAGTCACGATGGCCTCGTCTCTTCCCGGCTCATCCAGTCGGGGGTGACCGGCAGGCCGTTGCGGTGGCGGTACTCGGCGATCGCCTTGAGGTTCTTCAGTTCCAGCAGGTGACCGGCACCGAACATGTCCCAGAAGTCACCAACCCACACCGGGCGTTCCGCCGGCGCGGTCTCCGGATAGGGGTTGTGGTCGTAGAACGGGTGATGGCAATTGGTCCACAGCACAACCGAACCGGGCTTGTCGAGCACCACCTGCGCGTCGACGACGCGCATCAGATACACCATCCACAGGTGCTTGCCCTGATCCCATGCGCAGTGATAGTCGACCGTCCGAGCCTCCCGGTTGGCGACGGTGCGCGTGTAGATCTCGGTCTCCGACCCGAGCCGGTCGTACGCGAGCCACAGGCCCGCTTCCTGGGTGGGCGTGAAACCGCGCAGGCTGTACGTCCATTCCTCGAGGCTGCGGGTGTCGGCCAGGTAGTCGAACAGATCGTCGGGCGGGCAGTCGACGTAATCGTTGACGGTGCAGTATTCACCGAACACCTGGTCGTGTGGGTAGACCGACCGCATCATCTCCATGATGACGGGGGTGGCCTTCTCCCGCGGGCTCGTCTCGATGCGGGTCACCCCATCGATGTGGGTGGGTATGTCCTCAAGCGCTGACAGTTGCATCGGTTCGGCTCTCCTTCGTGTTTGAGATCTCAGCGGTGGCACTAGCGCGCACGCTCACGAGAGTGCCCTGACGTGGGACGTTTTGGGGGTCTTGGTGTCCGCTCGCCGGTTTGGCCGATGAGGCGAGAAACGGTGCGAACGGCGGGATTTCGTCGGCAGCACATTCAACGCTCACGACCGCGGGGCCGTCGATTCCCAGCGCCACGCGCAACGCCGACGCCAGGCCGTCGAGGTCGGCGACGTCGATCGAGGTCAACCCCGGGAACATCGCCGCCAGACCCGCGCCCAACCGGCTGGGACGGAATCGGTTGTAGGTGTACAGGTCGTCGTAGAACAGCTGCTCGCGGGTCACGCACATGGCGTGGGCATTGTTGTTGAACAACACGAACGTCACCGGAAGCCGGTAGTGCACCGCGGTGTGCACCTCCATACCGTGCATGAAAAACGCACCGTCCCCGGCGATCACGACGGTGCGCCCGGCCGGGCGGCCACTGTTGGCCCGCCCGAGCGCCATCCCGATGCCGGCACCGAAGCTGTAGCCCATGCCGCCCATCCCCAGCGCAACCGCGAATCGGCCGTCGCGTCGCGCCGGCAGGTGGTGGATAGCGGCGGCGCCGGTGTTGCCGGCGTCGACCACGATGTCCGCCCCGTCCGGCAGCGCGCCATCCAGCACCGCCATGGCGTCGCGGTACCGCACACCCGCGCCGGAGTAAGGCGGCGGTGTCAGCTCTGTGCGCCGCACGACGTCGGGCACCCGCACGCCGGTGGGCCGTCCGTGTCCTCTCAGCGCCGCGGTCAGCATCCGCAGTGAACCACGGAGGTCGTCGGTGTGTACGTGGGTGCACCGCAGGTGCGGCGGCACCGACCCGATCGACACCGTACGCACGGCCGAAAGCGCCTCGTCGAGGCCGGTGCGCGCGGTGACCGACAGTCGGGTGCCCACCACCAGGCAGACGGCGCTGTCGGACACCGCGTCGGCCACGCCCGGGTGGCCCATCACGCCCGTCACACCCAGCGCCGACGATGACCCGAAACCCGGTGTCCCGGCGACATCCTTGGCGTCGGGAACGGTAGCCACCCGCGCGCGCAACACCGCGCGCAGGTCTTCGAGTTCGGCGCGGGCATTGTCGCGGGCGACCTGCTCACCGGCGATGATCGTGACCGGACCGTCTGCGCGGCAAAGGATCTGAGCAATCAGAGCCGGGTTGCCGATGGGCCGCAACTGCTGCGCGGGTGAATCGGCTCCTTCGGGCTCGACATGCCTCTGCTGAACGTCCTTGGGCAGCAACAAGACTGCCGGCCCGCCGCTGCGTGCCACGGCGATGGCCCGCGGCAGTGCCGCGACGATGTCGACCGGCGCCAGCACCCGTTGGCACGACAATGACACCGCGGAGAACACCGCTTCGGCGTTGAGCGCCCCGTTTCGGCCGCTGGTGTCCTGAAAACTGCCCTGGCCGTCCATGTTCGTGGGGGCTTGCCCGACCAGAGCCAGGACCGGAACCCGGCTCGTCAGCGACTCCGCCAGACCCGGAACCAGATTCAGCGCGCCGCCACCCGATGTCGCCGCCACGACGCCCAGCCCGGCCCCGCTGCGGCTGTACCCGTCGGCCATGGTGGCGGCGGAGAACTCGTGCTTGGCCAGGACGGCAGTGATCTGCGACTGGAAGTGGGCGGCGTCGTACAGATCCTCGATGTTGGCGCCGTCCACTCCGAAGATGTGGTCGACTCCGATTCCCCCGAGGTGTTCGACGATGTAGTCGACCACCCGATGCTTTGTGGGCATGCCTATAACACGACACGCGGCGAAGTAAGGTTCACCGCGACCGGCCAGCAATACCGCAGTAGGCACCGACCGCCAGGGGCCTCGCGAGCAGACGCAAAAGCACCGAAAACCGGCTGGTTTTCGGTGCTTTTGCGTCTGCTCGGCGAACTACAGCGAGCGCTCCAGCAGAACCTGTCCGGTGTCGGCGGAAACAACCTGCACAGACGCGATTTGGTTGACCGGCGTCGAAATGCTGCCAGCGGGCGTCGCGGTGTGGCCCGGTTCGGCGGTCCAGGTGGCTAGCCGGGTCTGGCTGCCGTCGCGACCCACCACCACCATCGCCAGCGTGTCATGGTGGGCGGTCAGCGGAGCCAGGCAGACGCACCGCAGGTTGATGAACGTTCCCCAGTGTTCGGAGTTGACGGCCACCGTGGAGGTCAGCATCTGCGTGCCGACCTGAATCATCGGCTGGGCCGACACGGTGCTCTGCTGCGGAGTGGTCGCGGAATAGCCTTGAACACCGACGAACACACCGACTCCCAGCACCACCGCCGCGGCGGCCGAGGCCACCCAGGTCGTCAGGCGGGTAC
This sequence comes from Mycobacterium sp., assembly GCF_019247635.1. Taxonomy (GTDB): domain Bacteria; phylum Actinomycetota; class Actinomycetes; order Mycobacteriales; family Mycobacteriaceae; genus Mycobacterium. The sequence continues at coordinate 4,943 of NZ_JAFBAR010000045.1, read as the reverse complement.
GGCGGCGACGCCAGCGCACCGTTGCCAACAGCGACGGCAGCAGCGCCGGCGACATTTCCGGGGCTCCGCTCGCAGGGCTGGCTGCGTCGATCGCGGCCACTTGTTCGCGGTCAAGTTGGGAAAGCAGGGCCGGCACGCCGCTGAGTTCGGCGACGGCCTCGCGGCAGGTCGGGCAAACGACCATGTGGGATTCGAATTCGCGGCGGTCCGCAGCTGACAACGAGCCCAACACATAGGCGGCATCCCACATGGCATAGCGGTCGTTGTCATCGGATTTATCACTCGGCGGCCCGAGTCCCCGTACCGACGTCATCATTTCCAATCTCCTGTCACCCTCAAGTATTCGAAGCAGACGGCCAAACGGATGGGCTGTGTGCCAGGCCCGCGCGCCGTCATCGTGTAACCCCGAGTTCCTGCAGGGTGAGTCGCAATGCCCGCACGGCATAGTGTAATCGCGACTTCACCGTTCCTTCGGCGATCTCGAGGTCCGCCGCTATCTGCGCGGTCGTCCAACCGCGGTAGTAGGACCGCTCGATCACGGCCCGGTGTTCCGCGGACAGTTGGGCCATTGCGTCGGCGATCAGCAGCCGGTCCAACGCCGCGTTTACCTCGTCCGGCGTCGACTGCTCAGGGGCGCCTTCTTCGTCCAGCGAAGCGACGACATTTCGGTACCGCGCGCTGCGTCGGTCATCGATGATCATGTTGCGGGCGACGGTGAACAACCACGCGCGTGCCGATCGTTCCGTGTCGCCGATGACCTCCGGGTGCTGCCACGCCCGCAGCAGTGTCTCTTGAACCACGTCCTCGGCCTGGCTCGCGTCGCCCGTCAGGCGCAACGCGTACCGCCACAGCACGGCGGCGTGTTCGTCGTAGAGCGCCTTCATCAGAGCGGCTTCCGCAGCCTCGGACGCACCCCGAGCGCCCGCCACTCGAGCCACTTGATCACCTCCCGCCTACTGACACGGGTTGAGCAGGCGTTTAGTTCACCGGGCCAGCGTCAATATGCGGGGGTCGTTTTCGGTGACCGCGACGGTGTGCTCCCAGTGCGCCGCGCGAGACCCGTCAACGGTGGTCACGGTCCATTCGTCGTCGAGAACCACCGTTTTGCCACTGCCCAGGGTCAACATCGGCTCGATGGCCAACACGGAACCCGGCGCCAGTAGGGGACCGCGGCCCGGAGCGCCTTCGTTCGGCAGGAACGGATCCATGTGCATCTGGCGGCCGATGCCATGACCGCCGTATCCGTGCACAATCCCGAACCCGCGCGCGTGGCGGACCTCGGCCGAACGCGTCCCGGTCTCGATGGCGTGCGCGACGTCCGTCAGCCGATTGCCGGGGATCATCGCCGCGATTCCGGCCTCCAGCGATTCCCTGGTCGCCTGCGACAACGCGTCGTCGTCGGGGCTGAGCGCACCGATGCCGAACGTGATCGCGGCGTCACCATGCCAGCCCTGCAGCACCGCGCCGCAGTCGATGGAGACGAGGTCACCGGGCGCCAGGAGCTCGGCGGCCGACGGGATGCCGTGCACCACCCGGTCGTTGACCGACGCGCAGATCGATGCCGGGTAGCCGTGATATCCCAGGAACGACGGGATGGCGCCGGCTTCGCGGATCACCGATTCGGCGATCTCGTCGAGGCTGAGGGTGGAAACGCCGGTCGCAGCGGCCGCATGAACCGCGTGCAACGCGGCGGCCACCACCGCGCCGGCTGCCGCCATCGCGTCGAGTTCATCGGCAGTCCGCTGTGGCACGACTCTGCGGCTGCGGAGTCGTGCCAGGGCGCGCATGGAAGCTATCTTCCCAGGGCTTGCAGGGCCCGTGCGAACACTTCGTCAACGGACCCGACGGCGTCGACGGTCTTCAACTGCTCGCGGTAGTACTCGAGGAGCGGCGCGGTCTCGTTGCGGTAGACCCTCATCCTGTTGAGGATGACCTCATCGGTGTCGTCGGCGCGGCCACGTCCCTTGAGCCGCTGCAGCAGTTCGTCCTCCGAAACGCGGAATTCCACCACGGCGTCGATGTCGGTTCCCCGCCGTTGCAGCATTTCGTGCAGCGCCTGGGCCTGCTCCACCGCCCGGGGATACCCGTCCAGGATGAAGCCGTCAGCGACGTCCGTGCTGTTCAGCCGGTCGTCGACGAGCTGGTTGGTCAGCTCGGAGGGCACCAGGTCGCCGGCGTCGAGGTAGCGCTTGGCTTCCAGGCCCAGCTTGGTGCTGTCGGCGATGTTGCGTCGGAAGAGTTCGCCGGTGGAGATCTGCGGGATCTCAAGCTTTTGGGCCAGCTTCTCGGCCTGGGTGCCCTTGCCCGCCCCGGGCGGTCCCAGCAAAACGACTCTCACTTGAGGAACCCTTCATAGTTGCGCTGCATGAGCTGACTCTCGATCTGTTTGACCGTATCCAAACCGACGCCGATCATGATCAGAACCGCGGTGCCCCCGAACGGTAGATTCTGGACCGCTCCGCCATTGCCTATCTGCAGGAACAGGTTCGGCAACACCGCGATCGTGCCGAGGTAGATCGAGCCCGGCAACGTAATCCGATTCAGCACATAACGCAGGTAGTCGGCGGTGGGCCGGCCCGGCCGAATGCCCGGAATGAAGCCGCCGAACTTCTTCATTTCGTCGGCGCGCTCGTCCGGGTTGAAGGTGATCGACACGTAGAAGTACGTGAAGAAGACGATGAGCGAGAAATAGATGGTGATGTAGACGGGGTCGCTGGGATCGGACAGATAGGTGCCGACGAACTTGTCCCACCAGCTGTTGCCCTGAGTCGCGCTGCCGCTGCGGATCAGCTGGGTGATCATGTGCGGGATGTAGATCAACGACGAGGCGAAGATCACCGGGATGACGCCGGCCTGGTTGACCTTGAGGGGCAGATACGTCGAGGTTCCCCCGTACATGCGCCGGCCCACCATGCGCTTGGCGTATTGCACGGGAATCCGGCGCTGGCCCTGCTCGACGAACACGACGCCGATGATGATGATCAGGGCGGCCACACAGACGGCGGCAAAGATGGCCCCACCGCGGCTCTCCAGAATCTGTTGCCCTTCGGCCGGGATGCGCGCGGTGATGCCGACGAAGATCAGCAGCGACATGCCATTGCCGACGCCGCGCTCGGTGACCAACTCACCCATCCACATCACCAGCGCCGCACCGGCCGTCATCACCAGCACGATGACGACCTGGCTGAAGATGCTCTGGTTGGCGATGATGTCGTCGGCCAGCGAGCAACCCTGCAGTAGCCCGCCGTTGGCCGCCAGGGCCACGATGCTGGTGGCCTGCAAAATGGCCAGCGCGATCGCCAGGTAGCGGGTGTACTGCGTCATCTTGGCCTGGCCCGCCTGGCCTTCTTTGCGCAGCTCCTCGAAGCGCGGAATGACGACAGTGAGCAGCTGCACGATGATGCTGGCGGTGATATAGGGCATCACCCCCACCGCAAAGATGGTGAGTTTCAGTAGCGCGCCCCCGGAGAACAGCTGGATCAGCGAGTAGAACTGGCCGGCTTCGCCATTGGTGGCCTCTTTGATGCACTGCTGCACGTTCTTGAAATTGACGCCGGGTGACGGCAACGCGGCGCCCACGCGGTACAGGATGACAATGCCCAGCGTGAAGAGGATCTTCCGTCTCAGGTCGACTGTCCGCAGCGATGAGATGAAAGCCGAAAGCACTCTTCCTCCTGCGCAGCCGAACTCTGGTCGCGGCATGCCAACCGGGTCTGGGCTGGCCTGCTCGGGTAAGCCTGGGTCATCCTGCGTCCGCACCCAAACACCCGCAGGCCAGGACGTACGGCGTCACGCGTCAAACCGTTACGAGACTAACAGCTGATCCGGGCAGGTCCTGTCCGGGCTACCGTGCAACCGCAAGGGTGAGGCGTAAAGTTTCGGATAGCTCTTTACATTTGCTAAGTATCAAACTCGGCTCGGGGACGCTCCGGGCGGCTCGGAGCGAAGTTGCTCCGGGCGCCCCGAACGAAGCTCGACCAGAAGTCACTCGAATTGAATAGGGGCACAATGGCACGCACCGATCTAGACACCTGGGATCTGGCCTCCAGCGTCGGGGCCACAGCCACTATGGTCGCGGCCGCCCGCGCGCTGGCCAGCGCCGAGGCCGACCCGATCATCGATGATCCGTTCGCGGCGCCGTTGGTGCGCGCGGTCGGCCTCAGCTTTTTCATCCGACTGGTCGACGGCGAACTCGACTTCCAGTCCGACCCGGAGGGGTCCGGCGCCGGGCAGGACCTGCAGTTGGAGACCGACTCCATGGCGGTGCGCACCCGGTTCTTCGACGACTTCTTTCTCAACGCCGCCCGCGACGGCGTTCGCCAGGCGGTGATTCTGGCAGCCGGCCTCGATGCGCGCAGCTACCGGCTGTCTTGGCCGCGCGGCACGGTGGTCTACGAAGTCGACCAGCCCAAGGTCGTCGAGTTCAAAAGCGCCACCATGTCGGCCTTGGGCGCCACCCCGACGGCGCATCGGAAAACGGTCAGCATCGACCTGCGGGAAGACTGGCCGGCCGCATTGCGCCGCAACGGGTTTGACCCTAAGCAACCCTCGGCCTGGAGCGCGGAAGGGTTGCTGATGTATCTGCCTCCGGAAGCTCAGGACCGGCTGTTCGACAACATCACCGCGCTCAGTGCGCCGGGAAGCAGGCTGGCCACCGAATGCCATCCCCCGTCGGGCGACTCGGGCCCGACGATGGCCCAACGCGCCGACGAGTTCAACCAGCGCTGGGCCAACATGGGCTGCGACATCGACCTGTCGGGGCTGTTTTACGACGGCCAGCGCAGCGACGTCGTCGACTACCTCACCAACCGGGGCTGGCGGGTGTCCAGCCGACCCCGCCGGGACTACTTCGCCGACTATGGGCGCGCCTTCCCCGACGACGACCCGGCAACCCCGCTGCGCAACATCGTCACCGTCAGCGCAGTACTGGCATAGGAGACCAA
>NZ_JAFBAR010000072.1 GCF_019247635.1 Mycobacterium sp. | reverse complement strand
GTGACCTCGAGCAAGTGCCCGTCACGGTTGACCGAAACGAATTGATAATCGTCGCGCAGCACCGCCGGACGATGCGAGAAGAGCTGCGCGGCTTTGGCCCCGGAGATCGTTGCGCGGTTGCCGGAATTCAACGCAGTCACGTAGAAGCGCTGGCCGATTGGCTCATCAGCATGCCTGAGTACATCCATGAGCTCGTTGTCACCGGAGGCGACCCGGGCGACGAACCGGCCGCCGCCGGATTCTAAGCGGCCGATGACTACCCCCGTCTTGCCGTTGCGTCCGTCCGTTACGGTGTAGGTCTCGACCTCCGCCCAACCCCTTGGCCGCGAGGCTCGCGGCGGGCTAGATGCCATATCGATATCCGCTTGCAGCTGCTCGCTGCAGTCCAGGCGCAAGGGGCTGGGAACAGTGCTGTATACGCCCACCGACGTCTTGGAAAGGACGCCGCCGTTTGCAGAGACCAATGCGTAGCTGCCCAGCTTGCAACGCACGCGGCTGACCGCCTCGGCGATGGCGTGCATCGAGTAGTTGTTACCCGCACCGCCGAAAAATGGAAGGCCACCGGTGAGCGTGAGGCCGCGGGGATCGTCGGGCGAGAGATCCAGAGGGTCGATCGCGTTGAAGACTGCGATCGGAAAGCACGAGTAGAAATCGAAGAAATCAACATTGTCGATGGTCAGCTTCGCAATTTCTAGCGCTCGACGCACCGCCAGCGCTGCGGATGGAGCCTCGCCGAAATGCTTACGCTCAAACAGATCTCGCTCTTGCAAGTTGGCCGCACCGTGTAGGTAGACCCATTTTCCCTGCTCGATGCCAAGTTCCCGAGCCTTGCGCTGCGATGTCAACAGCACTGCAGCGCCCTGATTGACCTGATCGCGCGCCACGACGAACCGAGGGTAGGGATCGGCAATCAGGCGGTTGCGATCGGTAACCGTCACAAGTTCCTCAGCCGAACGCTGTTCTGGTGCAGCCGAATAAGGATTTGCTGCGGCGACCGCGCTGAACGGCGCGAACATGTCGCCCATCGCCTTCGCATACTCGTGGCGGCTCATGCCCTTGGCCGCTCGGCGCGCATTCTCTAGGAGCGCGTACTGCGCAAGAGCTCCGTTGAGTCCATGGTTTGCTTGCTCCCGAGACACCAGCCCCCGAAGTCCAAAACCGCGGTCTTCATAGACGCCTTGGGGATCGCTCGGGGTGTCGGAGAAGTCGGGTTTGATTTCGCTTTGGGCGAGGTGACGGATGGTCGACATCGCCTCCGCCCCGACCAACAGCACGATTTCGGCTGATCCCGAGTATATTTCGTGACTGAACTCCGTAACCAGATGCTGCGGATACTGCCCACCGGACACCTCGAGGACCGCACGACGTGGCGATGCTCCGAGTCGATTTGCCACGGAGAGCGGAAACATCGTCGATTTTCCTAGGGGGGCCGAGGCGCGCGGCGACGAATTCTCAAACTGGGGCGTAGCGGCGACGGTGTCGATCATCGAGATAAGCGAGCGCGGGTCCACGCCGGCGTCGGCAATCGCGTCACGTGCGGCTGCGACCGCCAGGTCAATCGGTGAAAGGCCCCGATAGCCGACGTCGTCGATGCGTTCGGCGGCTTGTCCGACGCCGACAATGACGGGGGTCATCTGATCGTGTCCCGAATCTGTCTCCATCCAATCCTTCCGGTCCCCGGGGTGTGTTGGACACGTCGCCGACATCGGGCGACGGGGTCGGGGCCGCCGTTCACTCACGCTAATCCCCGCACAACGGTCTCAGAACTGGCGAAACCGGAAATGAGACTTTCGCTTACCAGTCGCCGACGCGTCGCTCAACACTGCAAGGCGTGACGACACGCCGACTCGAAAACGCTTGAGTCGTCAGGTTGTGAAATGGATTGTCAAGCGATCCAAGGTCGCGCTAGCGAATCGTGTTCGCCAGATCGCTCGACATCGCACCAAGCTGAGAGGCCCACGTTGGCCAACCGTTGTCACCGCCTGCTGGGAAGTCGAAATGCCCATTGCTGCCACTGACTTGTCGGTACTGGGCGTAGAACTGCCGACTTGTTCCTTGCGCAATTTCCGCGTACCCGAGCATTGCCGCTGGATCGCTCGCCGCATCGCCTTGTGGACTGAAAACCCACAACCTTATGTTGTTGTCGGCCAAAAGCTGGATATGCGCATACGGGGAATGCCACTTCCACCGGCCCAGCTGAGGAAGGCCCCACATGTTCCGGGTATCGACACCGCCATACTGCTGCAGGCCAGCAGTGATCGCACCGTCAACGCCGGTACGTTCCGGAGCCAGGAATCCCGACATCGACCCTGCGTAACGGAACCGCTCCGGGTGGAACGTGGCCAGCGCCAGGGCAGCATAACCGCCTTGCGCGGCCCCCACTACGGCATGGCCCCCAGGGGCGAGGCCCTTGTTGGCGGCGAGCCAGCCGGGTAGTTCGGCCGACAGAAATGTGTCCCATTGCTTGCTGCCGTCTTGCTCCCAGTCGGTGTACATGCTGTAAGCGCCGCCAGCCGGTGCTGCAACCGAAATGCCTTTGCCAGCAAGTGTGTTCATCGCATTGCCCGAGGTAACCCAGTTGCTAACGTCAGGGCCGGCGTCAAACGGGTCCAGCAGGTACACGGCGTGTGGGCCGCCGGCAAGGAATGCCACCGGGATGTCGCGGCCCATGGCCGCAGACGGCACCATCAAAGTCTCGTAGCTTGCGGCGCGCGCGGCGATGGTGCTCATGCACAAGTCGGCCGTCAGCACGACAACACTTAACAGCCGCAGCAGCGCGGAGGCTCCGCTCATCACCACCCCAATCGTCACCAACCCAATCGTCGCTGTAGCTCATTTTCGGAGATTCGTTCCGAAATGAGTTGATGTCTGGCGCGTAGTGAACCACGCCGAAGGTGTTCAAGCGGTCTTCGTGGGCCAGCGAAAACGCGCTTTTCGGGTATTAAGGAGCGATCCGTGCGACGGGAGTGCACGGGCCGGGACAACGCGTGCGGCCGACCGAGTGAAAGTCGGGTTTGCGCTGACGAGTCGACCGCCGCCGCAGACTTTGTGCGACCATGTCACGCCATGAAAACCATTACTAGGGCGGGGCCTCAGAGCGTAGCGACGATCGGAGCACTGCTCGCCGCTATGGGCGCGGTAACCGTTACGCCGACGGCTAACGCAGACAACGCCCGGCTCAACAATGGTGTTGTTGCGAACGTCTACACCATCCAACACCAGGCCGGCTGCACCGCCGACCTCAAGATCAACCCCCAGTTGCGGTTGGCCGCTCAGTGGCATACCAACGACGTGCTCAACAATCGTGACCTCGACGCAGACATCGGTTCGGACGGGTCGACGGTCCAAGAACGTGCCCATGCGGCGGGTTACAACGGAACCGTCGCTGAGACTGTCGCGATCCAGCCATCACTGGCCATCAACAATCTCGACATCCTGGCCAACTGGTACTACCGGCCCGACTACTACGCAATCATGTCCAACTGCGCCTACACGCAAATCGGTGTGTGGTCGGCAAATAGCACCAACCGCAGTGTCGCAGTAGCGGTCTACGGACATCCCGCATAGAGCCGTCGCCGGCAATGAGGATCCTCAACCTACTGGCCTCGGTCGCGCTTCCGGTCGTCTTATCGGCTTGCGGCACAACAACTCCAGGACGCGAGGCAGCTACCTCCGCGCAGGACGCTCCGGTCGTGACCGGCGAACCGGCTGGCTACAACGCCACGGACGAGGCCTTCGCCAATGGCATGCTCGCACTCGACCAGCAAGGAGTCGATATTGCAGCGCTAGTCGCTACCCGGTCAACAAACCCTGACCTCGGCGCACTTGCTAGCAAGAGTGCCGCGGCGCGCCAGTCAGACATGGCGATCCTGCGGCCTCTACACGTGCAATGGGTCGAAAATTCCGATACCCGGAGCGGCGATAGCGAGCCCGTCACCACACCGAGCGGGGCGCTCGACAAGACCGCTCTCGCGCCTCTAGAGACCTTGCACGCCAGAGCATTTGACGTATCATGGCTGCAATCGAGCATCAAAATTGACCAGGCCGCGATCGACTTGGGCCAGAGCGAGGTCGCGCACGGGAAAAATGTTGACGCCATCGGCATCGCCAAGACGCTTATCGTGTCCCGCCAGGCCGAAATCGACCAGATGAAGCACATGCTCGACAACTGATGTGCCGCGGTTGGAGTGGCGCGGCGCGGCCCAAGAGGTTGCGTACAGGTCCTTTAGCCATAGCTGTGACGGATACGCCCTCGGTTGCTTCGGACGCCGCGCAACTCGCTCTAGAAATAGGGTGGCAGCACTAGAAAGCGCGGGCGATCTTGATGTGGATTCGTGCGTGGGATCGCCCCGCGCTGAACTCATTCCAATTACGGGTGGGCAGAGACCACCAGCACTTATTCTGCCGGTACTCGGTGAAAACCCCGTTCCGTTGATGGTGATGCCAATGTTGCTTGCGGTTTGGCGTCGAGTGGTGTGGCATGAGTCACGGACATCTCACCGTGATGAGTCAACGGCCGGAAAAGAGCACAGACGAAGGGTTAAGCGCAGAGCATGGGCAGACCGCCTAAAGGGGCTACGGCGGAGCGCTGATGGTCGCCAGTACCGCTTTCTCCAAGCCGGTCCGTGAGATCGGCGAGTTCCTTGTCCTGGCGTGGGACACATTTGTACAGCTTTTCACTGCACGGTTTGCCTGGCGCGAATTCCTCGTGATGAGTTGGTTCGTCGCCCGCGTGTCGGCAGGTCCCGCAATCATGCTGACGATCCCCTTCAATGTGTTGGTCCAGTTCGTTTTCGAGGTGCTGCTGTTTGAGATTGGTGCCCCCGACCTCTCTGGCACCGGCGCCGCGCTCGCCGTGCTGACCCAGACCGGCCCGGCGACCACGGTGCTGACCATCGGCGGCGCCGGTGCAACCGCGATGTGTGCTGACCTTGGTGCCCGCACGATCCGCGAAGAGATCGATGCCATGACAGTGATGGGCATCAATCCCATACAGCGGTTGGTGGTGCCCAGGGTGGCGGCGTTGACCCTCAACGGGTTTCTGCTCAATGGCATTGTCACCATGTTCGGATTCATCGGCACCTACGTCTTTGCGATTTACGTCATGAACGTCACGCCGGGCGCCTTCGCCGGCAGCCTGACGCTTCTCACGAGCGTTGCCGACCCCATCATCGCTTCCGCCAAAGCCACCCTGTTCGGCCTGACCGCGGGGCTGGTCGCCTGCTACAAGGGCCTCACCGTGGACGGTGGTGCGCAGGGCGTCGGCAACGCCGTCAACGAGACGGTGGTCTATACGTTCATGGCGCTACTGGCCATCAACTCGCTGCTGACAGCCGTCCTGCAACCGTTTGTGATGCCATGAGCCAGGTTTCGAGCGCACTCTTTCCGCGGTGGCGGCGCACCGGACGCAACTGGGCAAGTGCGTGGAATCGCGCCGGCGAGCAGATCGGCTTCCACATCATCACCCTGCGCTACATGCCGGCCGCTATCTTCCGCTACAGGGACGAGACGCTGCGCGTCATCGCCCAAATGAGCCTCGGCGTCGGAGCGCTCGCCCTGGTAGGCGGCGCGGTCGTCATCGTCTTGTTCCTCACCAGTAACACCGGGGTCCTCGTCGCCGTCGTCGGCTACAGCGATCTGAGCAGTATCGGTATCGAGGCGCTCGAAGGCTTCTTCTCCGCTTACATCAACCCACGCCTTACAGCGCCCTTGATCACTGCTATCGGTCTGGCCGCGACCGTCGGCGCCGGCGCCACCGCACAGCTGGGGGCAATGCGGATCAACGAGGAGATCGATGCCCTCGAGGTCATGGGCGTCCAGTCGATCGCCTATCTTGTTTCAACCCGCGTGGTGGCGAGCATCGTCATCGGACTGCCGCTGTTCTGCGTGGGCTTGATCGGTGGTGTCGAGACGACCCGGGTCCTCGTTCTGCTTGCCTACGAGCAGTCAAGCGGCGTCTACGAGCACTATTTCAATACCTTCCTGCGGCCCACCGACATCGTGTGGGCGTTCATCCAAGTGACGTTGCAGGGGCTGACCATCATGTTGATCCACACCTACTACGGCTTCACCGCCTCAGGCGGTCCCGCCGGTGTCGGTGAGGCAACGGGACGTGCGGTGCGCAGCTCATTGATCGCAGCAACCTTCGTGACTCTGGTCGCCGGGCTGATCTTGTATGGGCGCTCCGGCGGCTTCCACCTATCGGGATAGCTAATGGATTCGAAACGACGCGTGGCGCGCCTACATCCCGCCTGGTGGACGTTGATCCTTGTCGTGGTCATGGTTACGACTTCTGTGTTGACTCTGCTGGCCTTCAACCGAGACCTTCAGCCCTACGCCAGGGTGACCCTGATGTCGGATCGCGCGGGCCTGGTGATGGAGCCGTATGCAAAAGTGAAGTTCCGCGGCGTCCAAGTCGGCCGAGTCTCGGCGATTCAGCCGGACAGCCCGGTGAGATTGCAGTTGGAGCTGTATCCGACTCAGCTGCAATACATTCCGGCCAACGTGCAAGCCCAGATCACCGCTCCGACCGTGTTCGGGGCCAAGTTCGTTGAGCTGATTTCCCCCGAGGACCCAAGCTCGAAAACCCTTGCGTCCGGCGCAGTTCTGACGTCACGCAACGTCACCGTCGAAGTCAACACGGTATTCGAGAACTTGGTGAGCCTGCTCAAGCAGATTGACCCGGCCAAACTCAACGCGGTTCTGTCGGCGCTAGCAGAAGGATTCCGTGGCAAGGGTGAAAAGATTGGCGAAGCCATTACCGATGCCGATCAGGTGCTGAAGGCAATCAACCCTCGAAGCACCACGATCCGCGCTGACTTTCGATCACTCAAGGGCTTCGCCGACTCCTACAGCGTCGCCGCGCCCGATCTGATCAAGGTACTGGACGCCGCGAGCACCACCAGTTCCACGATCACCGCGAACAGCGAACAACTCGACTCCCTGCTCATCGACGTTACGGGCTTGTCGCGCAGTGGTATCCAGTTGCTCGGCCCCAGCAAGGACAACTTCATCCGTGCTATCAACGTGCTCGAATCGACTACCCGACTGCTGATGAAGTACAACCCGGTTCTCACCTGCACGCTGGTCGGAGGGAAGATCGTGCTCGATAGCGGCCTGCTCGATGCCACCGGCGGCCACAACGGCAAGTCCCTCGTCTCGGACGCGGGCGTCTATCTCGGCGGCGACGTCTACCGATATCCCGAAAATCTGCCCATCGTCGGTATGAAGGGTGGGCCCGGAGGAGCTCCCAGCTGTGGGTCGCTCCCAGACGTTGCCAACAACTGGCCGGTGCGCTACGTCGTCACCGACTCCGGATGGGGGACCGGTATGGATGTTCGCCCCAATCCCGGCATCGGATTCCCGGGCTGGGTCAACTACTTCCCGACGACCCGAGGCGTACCGGAGCCGCCAAGCCTTCGCTACCAAGGCGGCCCAGCGCCGGGGCCCGTTCCGTATCCCGGTGCGCCACCCTATGGTGCGACGTTGTACGGTCCCGATGGCACACCGCTGTATCCCGGTCTGCCCCCGGCGCCCCCGCCCGGCCGTCCGCGTGAACCCGGACCGCCACCTGCGGGCTCGGAACCGTTCACGCCGGCCCATCCCGGGCAGGTGCAACCTACTCCGCTACCGCCGCCACCACCGCAGCAAGACCCACCGGCACCCTGATCACCCAGTAGCGACACAGAAAGAGCAAAGATGCGCGAGAACCTGGCAGGCACCATTTGGCGTCTGTGCATCTACTGCGTCGTCTGCCTTGTCGGAGTTGGGTTGGTATTCCTCGTCTTCGGTCAGTTTCGCTTCCAGAAGGAACAGACCTATTATGCCGAATTCGCGAACGTGTCTGGCTTGAAGGACAGGAATTTCGTCCGCATCGCCGGCGTCGAGGTCGGTCAGGTCAAGTCCGTCGACGTTCAACCCGACTCGACTGTGCGCGTGGAGTTCTCGACGGACGACTCGGTGGTGCTCACCGAAGGCACACGGGCGGTTATCCGCTATGACGACCTAATCGGTGGAAGATACCTGACCCTCGAGGAGGGGGCCGGGGGATTGAAACGCCTCCCTCCAGGCGCCACCATTCCGGTCAGCCGTACGCAGCCAGCGCTCGACCTCGACGCGTTGATCGGTGGATTTCGTCCGCTGTTTCGCGCGCTTAATCCCGACCAGATCAACGCATTGAGTGGTCAGCTGATAACTGCCTTCCAGGGGGAAGGCTCCACTATCGGGTCGGTGCTGTCCCAGACCGCGGCACTCACCAGCACGCTGGCTGACCGGGATCAGCTGATCGGACAGGTCATCACGAATTTGAACACTCTGCTCGGATCCCTCGGCGACCAGGGGCAACAGTTCGCGAAGACGGTCGACTCGCTTTCGCAGCTTGTTGAGGGCCTCGCGAACCGCAAGCAAGACATAAGCAATGCGGTCGCGTACGCCAACGCCGCCGCCGGATCGATCGCCGATTTACTTACTCAAGCCCGGCCGCCCTTGCAGAAGGTGGTGTACGAGGCAGACCGGACCGCTGGAATCGTGGCCGACGACCACGACTACGTTGACAACCTGCTCAACACCTTGCCCGATGCCTACCAAGTCATCGGACGTCAGGGTTTGTATGGGGACTTCTTCAGCTTCTACATCTGCGACATCATCGTGAAGGTCAATGGCAAAGGCGGCCAACCTGTTTACGTCAAGCTGGCCGGCCAGGACACCGGACGGTGTACACCGCGATGAATGCCACCAAAGACAATCGTCTCGTCATCGGGGCCGTCGGCATTGGCGTGGCGCTGGTTGCTATCTTGCTGTCTCTCAGTCTCAGCAAGCTGCCGTTTATCGACCGCGACAAGAACTATTCGGCGTACTTCGCCGAGGCGGGCGGCCTAGCGGCAGGGAGCGTGGTCGAGGTCTCGGGTGCCCGAGTCGGGTCGGTATCCAGCGTGACGCTCGATGGTGCGCGAGTGCTGGTCAACTTTAAAGTATCTCCGGGCATCCGGCTCGGTGACCGCACCGAGGCCGCGATTAAGTTGAAGACGCTGTTGGGCACCAAGCTACTTGCGGTCACACCCCGTGGGGAAGGGCAGCTCTCTGGACCCATACCACTCGACCGAACCACGCCCGCTTACCAGCTGCCCGACGCTCTGGGCGATCTTGCGTCAACTATCAACGGGCTAAACACCGATCAACTGTCGAATTCGTTGGCAGTGCTGGCCAATGAATTCTCTGATATACCAGCGGATCTCAAGGCGGCGGTGCAGGGTGTGGCGCGGTTCTCTCAGACATTGGACAATCGCGATAAGCAGCTGCGGGACTTGTTGAGTAACGCCCGCAAAGTGACGGGGATCCTGGCTGAACGCAGCGACCAGGTCGTCAGTCTGGTGCGTGACACCAATGCACTACTGGTGCAGCTGAATATCCAGAGCAGTGCGCTGAGCCACATTGCCGGAAATATCTCCGCCCTTGCGCAGCAGGTGAAGGGATTCATCGCCGAGAATCGCCAGACTCTCAAACCCACACTGGATAAGCTCAACACCGTATTGGCGATCGTCGACAACCGAAAAGAACGAGTTCAGAAGGCGCTCAAGGGTCTAACCGCTTTGGTTGGCGCGCTCGGCGAATCAGTGTCGTCAGGGCCGTTCTTTAAAGCCTATGTCGTCAACCTGCTGCCCGGCCAGTTCGTCCAGCCATTCATCGACGCAGCCTTCTCCGACCTCGGCCTGGATCCGGCTACCAAACTGCCGTCCGAGCTCAACGACCCGCAGCTCGGACAGCCTGGAACCCCGCCGCTGCCGATGCCGTTCCCTCGCACAGGGCAAGGTGGTGATCCCCGCACGACCATCCCGGGGGCCATTAGCGGCAGACCCGGCGACCAACTCTGCGGGCCGCCTGGTGTGCCGTTGCCCGGTCCTGGCTGCTATCCGCTGAATCTCGAACCGCCGGCGGCTCCGGGCGGACCACCGCCGGGGCCTCCCGCAACAACACCCCCCGGACCACAACACTCCGCCCCACCGCCGTCGGGACCGGTTGAGCAGCCGGCCCCCGGTGAGATACCGCCGGGCCAGGCCGCTCCGCTGCAGGGGCCGGCGCCCATCACCGCACCCCAATCACCCGCGGGAGGTGACTGACAATGAGATCACGCCGTACGAGAATCGCCCTGGGGATCACGCTAGTAGCGGTTCTGATCGGTGGCGTTGTCGCGGTGACCCGGTCAGCGATCGGTGCCGACCGCACGAACGTCGTCGGATACTTCGCTAATAGCAACGGCATTTACGCTGGCGACAACGTGGTGGTCCTCGGTGTGCCGGTCGGCAAGATCGAAAAAGTCGAGCCCGAACCAGGCCGGGTGAAGATCTCGTTCTGGTACGACAGCAAATACAAGGTCCCTGCGGACGCCAAGGCAGTGATTCTTTCGCCGTCGCTGGTGACAGTGCGCGCGATCCAGCTGGCGCCTGCCTATACCAGCGGCCCGGCGATGGCCGCCAACGCGGTGATCCCGCAGCAGCGCACCATGGTGCCCGTCGAGTACGACGACCTGCGTCAGCAACTCGAAAAGCTAACGCAGACACTGCAACCGACGCAGCGGGGCGGAGTAAGCACCCTGGGGGCATTCATCAACACCGCAGCCGACAACCTGCGTGGTAACGGCGCAGACATCCGCGACAGTATTGTCAAGTTGTCGCAGGCAGTTTCGGCGCTCGCGGATCACAGCGCCGACCTGTTCACCACCACCAAGAACCTGGCGACATTGGTCTCGGCGTTGCATGACAGCAGCGACGTACTGCAGCGACTGAATCAGAATTTAGCCACCACAACCGCACTGCTGGCGAACGACCCCACCGAGGTGGCCGACGCGGTGCGGGACCTTAACGATGTCGTCGGCGACGTCAAAAGCTTTGTTGCCGAGAATCGCGATGCTTTAGGTACGACGTCCGACAAGCTGGCATCGGTGTCGACGGCGCTCACACAGAGCCTCCCTGACATCGAACAGCTTTTGCACCTCGCGCCGACTACGTTCCAAAACTTCATGAACATCTACCAGCCCGCGCAGGCGCAGTTGACCGGTGCGTTGGCGCTGAACAACTTTGCCAGCACCACGCAATTCCTTTGCTCGGCGGTGCAGGCGGCCTCCCGCCTGGGCGCCGAACAGGCAGCCAAGCTGTGCGTGCAATATCTTGCGCCGATCATCAAGAACCGTCAATACAACTTCCTGCCGTTCGGCGAGAACCTCTTCGTCGGCGCGTTGGCGCGTCCGAACGAGGTCACCTACAGCGAGGACTGGCTGAGGCCCGACTACATTCCGCCGCCGGCGCCCCAGGGCCCGCAGCCCAACGAGCCGTGGCGCACTGTGCCGCCGCCGCCCAACGGGCCGCTGCCACCGGCCAATGGCATCTACAACTACTTCGGTCACGGTCCGGCCAACCCGAGCGACGGGCAACCACCTTTTGTTCCAGGAAAACCCGAGAAACCGATACCAACCGATCCGGCCACCGGCCTGCCCGGCATGATGTTGCCGCCGTCAGTGTTCGGAGGTGGACAATGATCCGATTCGGGTGCTGGCGAAATCTCGGTGCGGCTCTCATGACGGTGCTTGTCGTCACGGCGCTGTCGGGGTGCGGAGCGCTGCGCGACTTCCGGGGAGCGAACTCACTTCCACTTCCCGGCACCGCAGGCGGGGGTCCGGGCTCCTTCACCATCCATGCGCAAATGCCCGATGTGCGGAACCTCAAACAGAATTCGAAGGTTCTCGTCAACGACGTAACCGTCGGCAACGTGACCAAGATCGAACGCCAAGGTTGGCATGCCCTGGTGACGATGACAGTGGACGGCAGCGTCCGCCTACCTGCCAACGCCACGGCCACTCTCGGACAATCCAGCCTCCTGGGTTCGTTGCATATACAACTGGCATCACCGAAAAGCGTTGAACCTCAAGGAACTCTGCACAACGGCTCGGTGATTCCGCTTGCCTCAACGGGCGCTTACCCTTCTACTGAGCAGACACTTGGTGCGCTCGGCATGCTGCTCAACGGTGGCGGTATCGGACAGATCCAAGACATCACAACGGCTCTCACTACCGCATTCAGCGGTCGCGAACAAGACACCAGAAGCCTCATCGAGCAGTTGGACAAGTTCACCGCCTACCTCAATGACCAGGAAAACGACATCATTTCTGCGACCGACAGCCTCAATAGGGTGGCAGGTCAATTCGCGAGTCAAGAGCCAGTCATCAACAAAGCGCTGCAAACGATTCCGAATGCGTTGGCGGTGCTCAAAGACGATCGCCAAAACCTCGTCGATGCATTGGATCAGGCCGGGAAGTTCAGCGCACTAGCCGCAGACTCGGTGAACAAGACGAAAGAGAGCCTCCTCAAAGAACTAGGTGACCTCGGACCGGTGCTTCAATCACTCGCCGACGCCGGTCCGGCGCTGACCCGATCCCTGGACTTCTATGCGACATTCCCGTTCCCGAAGCCAACCCTGTCCAAATGGATGCGCGGCGAGTACGGCAACCTCACGGTCGTTCTAGACCTAACGCTGTCGCGGCTCGACGGCTCATTCTTCGTCGGCACCCGCTGGGAGGGGCAGTTGACCGAGTTGGAGTTGCAGTGGGGTCGCACGATCGGCCAAGTGCCTAGCCCCTATACCGCGCGTAATCCGCTGATTGCTCCCTACCACTTCGATCAGGGACCGTGACATGCACCTCACTCGGCAAATTAGAATCCAGCTCGCGGTGTTCACCGTGATCGCATTGGTCGCATTCACTGTCGTTGGTTTCAGTTACCTTCGCGTGCCAAGCCAATTTCTTGGCATTGGCCGGTACACCGTGAAAGTTCAGCTGCCCGAAGCTACGGGCCTGTATCCCGGGGGCAACGTCACCTACGAGGGCGTCGAGGTCGGCCGCGTCCAAGATGTGCGACTCACCCGTACGGGCGCGGAGGTGATCCTCAATTTGAAGTCGAGTACCGCGATCCCCGCCGAGAATCTCGGCGCCGAGGTGCACAGCATGTCCGCGGTCGGCGAGCAATTCGTCGCGCTTACGCCGGGCAGCGCAAAAGGACCCCGCCTGAAAGACGGCGACGTTATCCCCGCAGACCGCACTCACATTCCGCCGGACATCAACTCACTTCTGGCCGCAACCAATCGTGGGCTCAACGCGATCCCGCGTGACAACCTGAAAACCGTTGTCGACGAGTCATATACCGCCTTCGGCGGACTCGGCCCTGATCTGTCTCGGTTAGTGAACGGGCTGACTAACGTCTCCATCCATGCGCATAAGAATCTGGATTCGATCACCACCTTGATCGACCAATCGAAACCGATCCTAGACAGCCAGACCGACGCGTCGGATTCCATTCAGGCGTGGGCGTCGCATCTGGCGACTATCACTAAAGAGCTCCAGGACAATGACTCGTCCGTGCGAGGCATCCTGCAAAACGCTCCTGCGGCAGCCGAGGAGACCCAGCACCTGATTGACCGATTGCAACCGACGTTGCCCATCGTGCTGGCCAATTTGGTCAGCGTGGGGCAGGTCGCGGTCACCTACCGCGCCGACCTCGAGGGGCTTCTGGTGCTGCTGCCCGAGGCAACAGCAGTCGCTCAAGCCGTGACGTTGCCCGGCAGAAACCTCAAGAGCAGCTACCCCTACTTCGGTCTCAGTTTCAAGTTGAACCTGAACTGGCCACCGCCCTGCACCACGGGTTTCTTCCCCATCCAGCAGCAACGGCCTCCCTCGTTCGAGGATTACCCGGATCGTCCCCCGGGCAATGTCTACTGCAGGGTGCCGCAGGATTCCACACTGAATGTGCGCGGAGCGCGCAATACCCCCTGTGAGACCCGTCCGGGCAAGCGTTCCCCTTCAGTGAAGATGTGCGAAAGCGATGAGCAGTACGTACCGCTCAATGACGGCTTCAACTGGAAGGGCGATCCCAACGCCACGCTAACGGGCCAGGGGGTTCCCCAATTCGACCCGGGAGACGCCCCTCCGCCGCCGAGCGGCCCAGAAAGTCCGCCCACTCCTCCTGGTCCGTCGCCCGAAAGCGCGGCGCCGCCCCCGGTCGCCGCCGTGCCCTACGACCCGGCCACCGGTAGATATGTGGGCCCGGACGGACATGTCTACACCCAATCCGACCTTGCCACTGACGGCGGAAAGAAGCGGACATGGCAGCAAATGTTAACTCCCTCAACAGGAAATTGAATCAGACCGCCGGCGCTGATACAGAGTCGCCGGCAACCGATTCAGCGCTGAACGATGCGACGAAAGCACCGGAGAACCAAGGCGGCGAGCCGGTGGGTGTCGATGGCGCCGAGGATTGCGACGCGGCGATGGGCAGCGACGACGAGCATTCCAAATGCAGCCCGTCGACGAAGCCAAGTTCACGTGCGCGTCTTACGACGTTGATCAGCTTGGTGACCATCGTCGTGTCGGCGGTGCTCAGCGGGTGGTTAGGGTGGCGGATGTATCAGTCGCATCAGGCCGATTGCCAGCGTCAGCAATTCGTCGTGGTCGCGCGACAGAGTGCGCTCAACTTGACGACGATCGACTGGGAGCATGCCGACACCGACATCCAGCGCATACTGGATTCAGCGACTGGCAGCTTCTACGACGACTTCTCCAAGCGTCAACGGCCCTTCGTTGAAGTGGTCAAACAGGCACGGTCGAAGTCTGTCGGAACGATCACCGCGGCTGGAATCGAGTCTTACTCCGGGGATCAGGCCCAGGTCCTCGTTGCGGTGTCGGTCCAAACATCGAGCGTAGGTGCTACCGAGCAGGTGCCGCGCGCATGGCGCATGCGGATCACGGTGACCAAGGTCGCTGACGGGGCCAAGGTATCCAACGTTGACTTTGTGCGATGACTATTACGTGAAAGCCGGGAGGACAAATGAAGACTAGGCCGCGCAAGAAGGGAACAGCCGCCGTGCAGACCAAGATTGAAAACTCAACCGATCACGACATCGGGCCGGTCGCAACAAAAACGCGCGAGCGCGAGACTGACACGCAAGACCACGACAACGTCGACGAAGTCGATGAGACGGCGGGCGATTCTGAGAGCCAGAATCCCGAACTCGTTGAGCCGCCAGAGAAGCGGCGCCGGGTCCAATGGTCGCGAGTGGTGGCGTACGGACTGTTGCCCGGCCTCGCGTTGCTGCTTGCGCTCGCCGCGGGTTACCTGAAGTGGCAAGAGTCAACGATACACAGTGCGGAAGCCGCTCGTGCCGAGTCAGTCTCAGCCGCCAAAGACTCCACGATCGCCCTTCTGTCCTACAAGCCTGACACCGCCGAGAAGGAATTGGGTGCCGCGCGCGACCGGTTGACGGGCACCTTCCTAGATGCCTACACACAATTAACACACGATGTAGTGATCCCGGGGGCAAAGCAGAAGCATATCGCCGCGGTCGCTACCGTGCCCGCTGCCGCGTCGGTGTCGGCGACCGAAAACCACGCCGTGGTATTGGTTTTCGTGAACCAGGCGACCACCATTGGCGCGGATGCGCCGACCGACACGGCGTCGAGCGTGCGGGTCACGCTGGATAGGATCGGTGGCCGCTGGCTGATCTCCAGTTTTGACCCGGTGTGAGCCCTCAAGGGACAACTGCTGATGCAATCCTCAAATGGTCACCTGCTCCGGCCCAAAGTTCTGGCACACCTGATGCGGCTGCGTGAGGATGTCAACACATCCCTGGCCTGTGACGACGTACGCCGCGCCTGGCCGATATGTGTAGTAGACGACAGCGGGGATGTGGCCGCTGGCGTTTCCGCATTGCCCTGCCGAGTTGTCGCCCTGGATGAACAAACAAACGGTCGAGATGTTTTGCGTGGCGTCTAATGTGCACGGTCCGGGCTCCAGCGTCGCCATGACGAACGTTGCACCCATGTTTTGCACAACTTTTGGTGGCTTGAGCACGAATGTGCACTGGCCATCAGCCCTCGACGGCGATGCGATCGCGACATCAGAACAGCCGACGCCGGCGAGGACGGATATCGCCGTAACCACTCGGGAGGTAGCGTGCAGGCGCATCCCCGAATCGTATGGTGGGCACTGGCTGTGGGGACCCCGCACTGACGGCAATGACGTTTTCACTAGCCGTCAACGGTTGACGTTATGGCGGGCGCCGAAACTAACGTCGGCGGCCATGAGACTAGGTTGATCCATGCCGCTCATGCCATCACTGTGGTCTACCACTTCCTTTCTGCCTAAAGGAGCCACATGAGTAAAACACTCGACCTCGCAGACGCCGACTCAGCTGACGAGGATGTTGACGACGACCTGAACGCTACGAGTGAGGCCACTGCGCAAGTAGGCGCGGAGGCCTCGCCGAGGGCTGCGGCGCCGTGGCTGGCAATAATTGCTGGTGCTGCCGTTGTGTTGGCCCTGGCCGGCCTCACCGGGTGGCTTGGATACCGTCAATATGAGGTCCACCAAATCGACCGGCAGCGAGAGATCTATCTTCAAGCTGGCCGGCAGGGTGCCCTCAACCTGACCACGATCAGCTACGCCGAAGTCGATGCGGACATACAGCGCATTCTCGATTCGTCGACTGGTGCGTTCCACAACGACTTTCATGAGCGGTCAAAGCCGTTCGTCGATGTCGTGAAGCGCGATCGATCAAAGTCGGAGGGAACCGTGACACAAGCTGCCGTGCAATCCATGACATCCGACTCGGCGCGAGTTCTGGTGACAGTGCTGGTCAATACGACAACTGCGGCTGCGCCCCAACCGCATTCGAATAGCTTCCGCATGCGCATCGATCTGCAGCAGGTGGGAGACGACACGAAAGTCTCGAACGTCGAGTTCATCTGAGAGTGTGAGCGAGACAATGCGGGCCGCGTTAACCGCCCATTGTGGGGTTCTCCGAAGATCGACGGTGACTACTCGGGCGGCGGCTGGTAGCCCGCCGCTGAATTCCGCAGCTGCCAAATCAGGGCAGGACACAACAGGTTAACCGCATAGGAGACAAGGTAATTAGCCGCGAACCAGTCGCTTGGGGTCACGCTATGGCGTACATCATCGATCAGCTGGGCGTAGCCTTCCCCCCGACCGACGCTGTCGCAGATCCCATGGCCATAGCCGACTGCGTCATCGTTCGGAAAGTTGTAGTGTCGCCGTACCGCAACGTCGTAGAGATACTCGACTTCTGGCGACGGGGCGGCGTGCGCGTTTGGCGCGGCCTGTGCTGCGCCACCGATGGTCGTAGCCGTGATAAGCACGGCGACCACCCGCTTACCGCCTCTGGCCACCTCCCCGGCGGCGTTCATGCGTTCCCTTCTGGTGCTATCGACGCTCAGCATTATCCACCGAGCTAAACGCGCCGACCGCCGGCTGACAAGCGGCTGAGCCGGTCAAAAACCGAAATCTCGTTCTCGGTGCGAGAGTCGCGAGTTGCATGCGCTCTTTGGGCGAAAGGTATGAAAGTCACGTTTTCGTGAGCAATGCTCAGAACCTGTGGATGAGTCTCGGCGAGGCGGGGTAAGTGGGCGTGGCGAGTCCCCGATACTGAGTCCACATCGCCAACCTCAACATCCGCATCATCGCCCACCGCCACCGGCCACCTCATCCGCGAACTCACCCTCGACACCAGCCGCGACTACCAACCCCAAAAACCCAAAACACCCCCAGCCAACAACTGAGGGTGTTCACTATGTCGCGAGACATCTGACCTCGATGTCTCGCGACATCACATCTGTGTCCGAGGGGGGACTTGAACCCCCACGCCCATTAGTAGGGCACTAGCACCTCAAGCTAGCGCGTCTGCCATTCCGCCACTCGGACCGCACGAACCACATGGGTTGGCAGCTAAGGCTATCGGATCGCCCGGCAGGCGCCCAACCCAGCTCGCGGCGATCCAGCCCGAGCAGTGGTAGGAAAGGTGACTGTGAGCGATAACGTGGTCGAGGTTGTCAGCCGGCTGATCCGCTTCGACACCACCAACACCGGCGAACTCGAGACCACCAAGGGTGAGGCGGAGTGCGCGCGGTGGATCGCCGAGCAGCTCGCGGAGGTGGGCTACCGGCCCGAATACGTCGAATCCGGGGCACCCGGACGGGGCAACGTGTTCGTCCGGCTCTCCGGTCGGGAGGGTTCTCGTGGCGCACTGCTGATCCACGGGCATCTCGACGTCGTGCCGGCCGAACCGGCCGATTGGAGTGTGCACCCGTTCTCCGGCGCTATCGAGGACGGCTTTGTCTGGGGCCGCGGCGCAGTCGACATGAAGGACATGGTCGGCATGATGATCGTGGTCGCCAGGCACCTGAAGCGCGCGGGCATTGTGCCGTCGCGCGACTTGCTGTTCGCGTTCGTGGCCGACGAGGAACACGGCGGCGCCTACGGCGCACACTGGCTGGTGGACAATCGACCCGATCTGTTCGAAGGCGTCACCGAGGCGATTGGCGAAGTGGGTGGTTTTTCGCTGACGGTGCCGCGCCCGGACGGCGGCGAGCGCCGCCTCTACCTGATCGAGACGGCCGAGAAGGGCATGCAATGGATGCGGCTGACCGCGCGTGGCCACCCGGGACATGGCTCGATGGTGCACGAACACAACGCCGTCACGGCCGTCGCCGAGGCGGTTGCGCGGCTCGGCCGCCACCGGTTTCCGCTGGTGCTCACCGACACCGTCGACCAGTTCTTGGCTGCTCTCCGCGAGGAGACCGGACTCCCGTTCGCCGCGTCCGACTTGGAGGGGACGATCGAAAAGCTCGGGCCCATGGCCCGCATGTTGAAGGCCGTGCTGCACGACACCGCCAACCCAACGATGCTCAAGGCCGGGTATAAGGCCAACGTGGTCCCGGCGACGGCGGAAGCCGTGGTGGACTGCCGCGTGCTGCCCGGACGGCAGGCAGCGTTTGAGGCCGAAGTCGACGAGTTGCTCGGCCCCGATGTCACCCGGGAGTGGATCAGGGACCTGCCGTCGTATGAGACCAGCTTCGATGGCGATCTGGTCGATGCGATGAACGCCGCGGTGCTCGCGGTCGACCCCGACGGCCGGACGGTCCCCTATATGCTGTCCGGCGGGACTGATGCAAAAGCCTTCGCGCGCTTGGGTATTCGGTGCTTCGGGTTCAGCCCGCTGAGGTTGCCGCCCGACTTGGACTTCGCCGCGTTGTTCCACGGCGTCGACGAGCGGGTACCCGTCGAGGCGTTGCGGTTCGGCACCGAGGTGCTGACGCACTTTCTAACGCACTGCTAGATGAACCGAGAAGCCAGTCACACGAGAGGACTCTGACGATGACCTTGCCCACCGACCCCTACGATGCGCTGCCCAAGCTGCCGTCGTTCACCCTGACCTCGGATTCGATCACCGAGGGGCAGCCGCTGGCGACAC
This sequence comes from Mycobacterium sp., assembly GCF_019247635.1. Taxonomy (GTDB): domain Bacteria; phylum Actinomycetota; class Actinomycetes; order Mycobacteriales; family Mycobacteriaceae; genus Mycobacterium. The sequence continues at coordinate 26,787 of NZ_JAFBAR010000072.1, read as the reverse complement.
CCCAGATCAGCGGAATCATGGGCGCGGGCGGAGAAGACGTCAGCCCCCAGCTGAGTTGGTCGGGCTTCCCCGAGGGGACCAAGAGCTTCGCGGTCACCGTTTACGATCCCGACGCGCCGACGCTGTCCGGATTCTGGCATTGGGCGGTGGCCAACCTGCCCGCCGACGTGACGGAGTTGCCCGACGGTGCCGGCGACGGCAGCGACCTGCCGGGCGGGGCCCTGACGCTGGTTAACGACGCCGGGATGCGCCGCTACGTCGGCGCCGCGCCGCCTCCCGGTCACGGGACGCACCGCTACTACGTGGCCGTGCACGCCGTGGACGTCGAGAAACTCGACCTCGACGAGGATGCCAGCCCTGCCTATCTGGGATTCAACCTGTTCCAGCACGCCATCGCGCGCGCGGTCATCCACGGCACCTACGAACAGAAGTCGTAGCGCTGCGGAGCCCGCGGGACAACCGGACCAAGCGCGCATGCGTCCTGGTGCTGCCGGGCGGCAAGGCGCGCAGCCACCGGGCGTCCCGGTGGTGGCAATTGGCCAACGTCCGGATGATGTTCATCACGCGTGCGTTGCGCCGTCGACTGGGTCCGGACGTCGAGGTGCGCCGGGTGCGGTACCGGGTTCGCGGCTGGAATAGCCCGCGACGCGATGCGCTGCGGGACGCCGAACAAGTCCTTGACAATGTCCGGCACCGATTCCCGCCGGAAAGCATTGTGCTGGTGGGCCATTCGATGGGAGGTCGGGTTGCTGCGCGGCTGGCGGCAGGCGGTGAGGTGGGCGCTGTGGTGGCGCTCGCACCGTGGTGGACCGGCGGTGCCGGTGACGCGATCCCTGCGGCCACCCGGCTGCTGGTCCTGCACGGCACCGCGGATACCTGGACCGATCCGATCAGCTCGCGCACGCAGACCCTGCGGGCCGGTCAGCGCGGAGTGCAGGCCCAGTGGGTGGGCATCGAAGGCGCGGGCCACTACATGTTGCGGCGATACGGTGAATGGCAGCGCCGTACAACGGATTTCGTTGCCGAATACCTCGGCAGGTTCTAGACCGGAATGATGGAGTTGCTGGTCAGCGGCTCCCCGGTAAGCGACGCCGCGACCTGCAGGGGCATATAGTTCAGCAGCGCGGGAACCAATCCGACGGAATTCATGCCGGCGCCGGTGGTGATGATGGGGATGTCGATACCGAGCACGTCGGCATTGATTGTCGCCGTAATCGGTTGCGGCTGAGCGAGAATCCCCTCGAAGGGCATGTGGACCACGATCGGTGTGCCGGTACCGATGGTGATGGGAGAGTTCAGGATGGGAGGAATAGCCGGAATGACCACCGTCTCGCTCAACGGGATGGTCAGATCCATGACGCTGTTGCCGTTGAGGAGTCCGTTCAAAACGTAGGCCGGCAGATCGAAGAACGCGCCGCCGATCGCTAATGGGCTGCCGGACTGCAACGCGAAGCCAATCTCGGTCAGGCCGCTTGCGAATCCATCCAACGTGGCGATCGGCGGACCGATGACCGCGAGCCCCAACGTTCCCGTTGCCGCGTTCTCCGCGTTGACGAAGTTCTGCGCCATGTGTTGCAAGGTCGAGCCCTGGGGCAATTGCGAGAGCATGTCCTGGGTCTGTTGTTGCATGACGGCGGTCAGGGGGACTAGGTCTCCGGCCGGACCGTGTATCACGAGGTCCGTCCCGTTTCTCAACTCGATCCCGCTGAGGAAGAGATCCACGAAGGCTTGCGGGAGGCGTTGCACCGCCCCGTGGAAGTCGCCCACCGACAGCTCATGGGAGGCCTGCGCGATATCGGAGTTGAAGGTGGGCAGCGTCGTCCCCAAGTCCTGGACGGCGTTGCCTAACGCCGTGTTTTGCACCTGGCTGTACTGGGCTTGTCTGGAGTTGTACCACTGCAGGGTGGCCCCGGGGTTGAAGCCCTGGGCCAACTGCATGGTGTTTTGGACGTCCCCCGGCAAAAGCGCGAGTCCGCCGGGGAAGTTGGCGGCGGCGTTCGCCAAGTTCGCACCGATCAGCTCCGCGTAACCCGCCTGGTTGATCGCGATCCGCTGCAGAATCGGGAAGGGGTGCGCGGCCAGGTCGCCGGCAAGGGCGCCCAGGTTGGCGCCGGTGTTCATGAACAGCGCCGGCCACGGGTCGTGGACCGAAACCGGGTGCGCCGGGGACGTGAACAGTCCCGAGAGCAGACTGCCGAGCTCCTGCAGCCCGCCGGGCAGGGAGCCGAGTCCGCCGGTCAGGGATTGCAGGCCAGCCGCGAACTGAGTCTCCACCAGGGTGGCGTAGCTGCCGTCCTCGAAGCCGGCCAATGCGCCGTTGACGGCTTGGCCGAACGCCCCGAACGGGCCGGTCCCGCCAGTGCCAAAGAGCGCGCCGAGCCCGCCAAAAATCCCACCGGTGCCGCCACCGCCGAGAATGCCTAACAACCCGCCGCCACCGCCGCCACCGCCACCAAGGACCGGCAGCGGCAGGATGCTGTCCGCGGCGTTGACCGCGCCGCCGATCGAGGAGGCGCCCGCCACGACGTGCTGCGCGTTGCCGATTTCTGTCGCGAGGTAGGACGCCGCACTACCGCTCAGCAAGCTCACGAAGTCGGCGTGGAACGCCGCCGCTTGGGAGCTGAGAGCCTGAAACTGCTGGCCATAGCTGCCGAACAGCTGCGCGATCGCCGCCGACACTTCATCGGCTGCCGCAGCCTCGACGCTGGTCGTGGGGCCCGCCGCGGCGGCCGTGACCTCCCCCAGAGTCGACCCGATCCCGGCCACGTTCCCGACCGCGGCGCTCACTACCTCCGGCGTGATCACAAACGACATGATGTTGCCCCCTCGACTTCACCCCCGCGAGATATCACCATCGTCGCAAACAAGCGTTGTACACGTGCGCAAAATCGGACTTTTATTTCTCCAGCACAAAGGCGCCCAGCTACCCCGGCGCAGCGCCCGATTTGGGGGCGGCCGACCCGACCGCAGCGCGCAGCGAGGGGTAACCGCCCTCGTGCAGCCGACGGGCGATGCCGTCGTGAATGTGCTTGGGCCACAAGGCGCCACCGTAAATGAATCCGGTGTAGCCCTGTAGTAGCGATGCACCCGCGGCGATGCGATCCCAGGCGTCGTCGGCGGTCTCGATGCCGCCGACGCTGATCAGGACCAGCCGATCGCCGACCCGGTTGTAGAGCCGGCGCAACACCGAGGCGGCGCGGCGCGCCACCGGCGGCCCCGAAACGCCGCCCTCACCTAGCTCATCGGCCCCCGGCGTGGCCAGGCCGTCGCGGGACACCGTGGTGTTGGTTGCCACGATGCCGGCCAGGCCCAGCTCGACGGCCAGGTCCGCGATGGCGTCGACGTCGGAATCGGAGATGTCGGGCGCGATCTTCACCAGCACCGGCGTCTGTGGGGCTTCGGCCAGCACCGCCTCGAGGATTGGGCGCAGTGACTCGACCGCCTGCAAATCCCGCAGTCCCGGGGTGTTTGGTGAGCTGACGTTGACCACCAGATACGACGCCAGCGGACCGACCAGCCTGGCGCTGGCCCGGTAGTCGTCGACGGCGTCGCCGACCGGTGTTTTCTTGGTCTTGCCGATGTTCACGCCGATCGGCACCTCAGGTCGGTCCCGGGCCAGCCGGAGGGCCAATGCCCCGGCGCCATGGTTGTTGAACCCCATCCGGTTCAACAAGGCACGGTCCGCGGACAGCCGGAACAGGCGCGGCGAGGGGTTGCCGGGCTGCGGGTGCGCGGTGACGGTCCCGACCTCGGCATAACCGAACCCCATCGCGCCCCAGGTGGCCAGCCCGGTTCCGTCCTTGTCGAAGCCGGCGGCCAGGCCGAGCGGTCCCGGGAAGGTCACGCCGAACAATGTGCAGGCCAGCGCAGGATCGGTGGGGCCCAGCAGCCGTCGCAGCAAACGGCGCGTCCAACCGAGAGCGGTGACGCCACGCAGCAGCGCGAAAACCAGGGTGTGGATGCGTTCGGGCGGGACCAGGAACAGCAGTCGGCGCACCGGACCGTACATCACAGGCCTGGTTGGTCGGGCCGCTGGTTCTCCAAGCGAGATTTTCTGCGGCGCAACAACACTCGCCTGCTTCCGTCGGTGTAGAGGCGCACCCGGGTCAGTTCCCAACCGCGATATTCGGCCTCGATCGACAACCGGATGGACGCGCTGAGCCGAGTCACTTCCGGCGGCAGACGCAACGGCGCCCACTCGTATTCGTCGGACATGTCGCTTTCCCAGCTCGCCGGCAGCTGACCTCTTCGCGGGACGGGCCGGTCTGTCACCGGATACCCACCGCGTCCTCGATGACCTGGACCCCGCCGCCGGACCCCGACACCACATACAAGGTGTCCGACAGTTCGTCCAGGGCCAGCGAGTCGGGTTGCTGCACAGTTGGGTAACGCACCTTTTCGACGGGAATTCCGGTGGACAGATCGTAACCAATTACCGTGTTCGAGTCGGTTAGGGATACCCAGGCCATGCTGCGAGACCCGGCCAGGCCGTACGGCGATTGTCGCACCGGGTAGGCCTCCCGCAGGATCAGCGGGTTGACGCCGTACACCAGCAGTTGGCCGCCCCGAGTGTCGGCGACCAGTACCCGGTTCAGCGGATCGGCGGCCAGGGTAGTCGCGCCCTCGCCGGCCCGCAGTGCCTGCTCGGCGTGGCCGTCGGCGCCGATCGTCGTCACCGAGGTCTGCCCGCGATCCAGAACGACGGTCGTATTACCTTGTGTCGCAAGGGCATCAACGCGGGCAAAGATCTTGTTGCGATTGGCTATGCGGGCTGGGACGGCGTGGTCGTCGGCCAGGGTGTAGACGGCCCCGTCGGCGCTGCCCAAGACCAGCTTGCCGTCGGCTCGTCGCGCGATCGCGGTGAAGTCGGTGTGTTCCGCGCCGGTCACGGCCACCTGCGTGGCGCGAGCGGCGTGCAAGTCGACCACGAAGTAGGACGCCCGGGCCGCGAGATAGAGGGTGCCGCGGTCGTCTGCGGTGAGCGCGGTGGCTGGTCCGGGCAAAGTGATCGTGCGCGTCCCCTGCGCCTCACCGAACAGGTCGATGCTCGCGGCGGCGCCCGGACACAGCACCGCCAGCTGGCGGGTGTCGGCATCGAATACCGCCGCTTGCGCGTGACAGGTGAGCGGTCGTAGGAAGCCGGAGGGAACCCGCGACGTCGGTGGCGACACGGCCGGGCCAGCGGGTTCTATCGTCGGCGGGGTGCTGTCGAGTGGGTTCGACGAACACGCCGGCGTCAACACCAGCGCCAGCGTCGGCACCAGTGCCAGCAAAGGCCTTAGGCCCGGGAAATGGCGTCGAGATGGTCTTTTAGGTGCAGGCAGCAACGGTCGGCCCTCGTATGTGGGACATCAGGTCCGAATTCTAAGGAACGTTATTGCATTCAATCTCGCCATGTTGCCCACCCAACGTGATTCACCGGGGGTATCGTCACGAATATGACCGTCACCGCTGACCGGCATGTCGCAGACAGCGAGTTTGCTATCGAAGACATATCCACGGGGATTTTCGCCAGCGGGTACGGACAAGTCGGTGACGGGCGCAGCTTCTCGTTCCACACGGAGCACCGGTCTCTGGTCGTCGAGATTTACCGGCCGCGCCTTGCCGGGCCAGTCCCGCAGGCTGAGGACGTGGTCGCGAAGGCGATTCGCAGCCTGGTCGACATCGACCTCACCGACGAGCGCAGCCTGACCGCCGCGGTGCGGGACTCGGTCGCGCACGCGGTGCCTGTCTCGCGGTAGCCGGCATCCTGCAATTCAGCCTGCAATTCAGCTAAGTCACCGCCGCCGGCCGTAACAGGTACGGTCGTCGTCGTGTCCGCGGTACTGATTCTGTTCGCGACCAGGATGGCCGCCGTGCTATGACCGTCATTCTGCTGCGGCACGGCCGGTCGACCTCTAACACCGCGGGCGTTCTGGCCGGCCGGTCCGAGGGCGTCGACCTCGACGACAAGGGGCGCGAGCAGGCCGCAGGGCTGATCGACCGGCTCGCCGACCTGCCTATCCGCGCGGCGGTGTGCTCACCGCTGCTGCGCTGCCGGCGCACCGTCGAACCGCTGACCGCAGCTCTGTTCCTGGACCCCATCATCGACGAGCGGCTCGCCGAGGTCGACTACGGAGAGTGGACCGGCCGCAAAATGGGCGAGCTGGCCAACGAGCCCTTGTGGAGGGTGGTCCATGCCCATCCCAGCGCGGCCGTATTTCCTGGCGGTGAGGGTTTGGCGCAGGTTCAGGCTCGGGCGGTGGGCGCCGTGCGCGAGCACGACCGCAGGCTGGCCGAGGAGCACGGCGGGGACGCGCTGTGGTTGGCGTGCAGCCACGGGGACGTGATCAAGTCGTTGATCGCCGACGCGTACGGCATGCACCTGGATAGCTTTCAGCGCGTCAACGTCGACCCGGCGTCGGTCAGCGTCATTCGCTACACCCAGCTGCGGCCGTTCGTGTTGCACGTCAACCACACCGGCCCGCGATTGTCGGCAGCCTTGCGTGCGGCACCCCCGAAGGCTGAGGCGGCGAAGGAACAGCCGCCCTCCGGGGATGCCGTCGTCGGCGGCTCCCGCGATTAGCCCGCTGACCCCCCTGGCCGAGCGTGCGTGCCTGTACACGACACGCCGAGAATCTCCGACATTCCGTGCACCTTCGCGCGGCATCCGTGCGGCCACGGATCCACGGCGACGCCGACCGCACGGTATTTTGGAGATGCCATGGCCCGCGCAATTCATGTTTTCCGCACACCCGACCGCTTCGTGGCCGGGACCGTTGGCCAGCCCGGAAATCGCACTTTCTACATCCAGGCGGTGCACGACGCCAGGGTGGTGTCCGTGGTGCTGGAAAAGCAGCAGGTTGCGGTGCTCGCTGAGCGTATTGGCGCGCTTTTGGTGGAGGTGAATCGCAGGTTTGGTACGCCCGTACCGCCCGAACCCACCGAAGTCGATGACCTCAGCCCGCTGATCACTCCGGTCGATGCCGAATTTCGGGTTGGGACTATGGGTCTGGGCTGGGATTCGGAGGCGCAGACCGTCGTGGTCGAGTTGCTGGCGGTCACCGATGCCGAGTTTGACGCGTCCGTCGTGCTCGACGACACGGAGGAGGGGCCCGACGCGGTTCGGGTTTTCCTGACGCCAGAGTCGGCGCGGCAGTTCGCCACTCGTTCCAACCGCGTCATCTCGGCGGGCCGTCCGCCCTGCCCGCTGTGCGACGAACCGCTCGACCCCGAGGGCCACGTCTGCGCGCGCACCAACGGTTACAAGCGCAGCCTGCTGTCCGGGCCCAGCGATGACTCCGACGGATGACGAACGTGAGGTGCTGCGGGACGGCGAGCTGACGGTCCTCGGACGCATCCGCTCGGCCAGTAACGCCACCTTCCTGTGTGAGGCCACGCTGGGCGAAGACAGCGTGCATTGCGTATACAAGCCCGTCGCCGGCGAGCAGCCGCTGTGGGATTTTCCCGACGGCACCCTGGCCGGCCGCGAACTCGGTACATACCTGGTGTCGTCATGGTTGGGCTGGAATATTGTGCCGTACACCATCATTCGTGATGGACCGGCAGGGCCGGGCATGTTGCAGCTGTGGATACGGCAGCCCGGTGATGCGGTGGATTCCGATCCCGCACCGGGCCCCGACTTGGTCGACCTGTTTCCTGCGGGCAAGCCGCGGCCGGGCTATCTGCCGGTGCTGCGCGCTCACGACTACGCCGGCGACGAGGTGATCCTGATGCATGCCGACGACATCGCGCTCCGGCGGATGGCGGTGTTCGACGTGTTGGTCAACAACGCCGACCGCAAGGGCGGCCACATCCTCTCCGGGCTCGACGGCAACGTCTACGGCGTTGACCACGGTGTTTGCCTGCACGTGGAGGACAAACTGCGCACGGTGCTGTGGGGGTGGGCCGGCAAGCCGATCGACGACCCGACGCTAAAAGCCGTGGCCGTGCTCGCCGATGGCCTTGGGGGCCCGCTGGCCGACGAGCTGGCCGGGCAGATCAGCCGTGCGGAAATCAGGGCGCTGCGCCGGCGCGTGGTCGCGCTGCTGGACAATCCGGTGATGCCCGGGCCGAACCGGCACCGTCCCATACCCTGGCCGGCTTTCTGAGGGCCATAACAACTCTCCCAGCGCAGACCTTCGAATCGGGCGAAATCAGTTGCGTACAGCGGACCGTCCAAAGTCTCGGTCGTGTCGGCGATGTGGGAGTGGTCGATCTCTGTGCATCATGATGCGCATCGTCCCCAGAGTCAGTCCAGTTGGTCACTGTCGGCGATACTTAACCGATGAATCCGGACGCAGACGACGTGACTGATGCGGCGCTGGCCGCTGATCTCGCCGTTGACGCCGGGAAACTGCTGCTGCAAGTACGCGACGAGGTGGGCTTCGGTCATCCCTGGGCGCTCGGCGACGCGGGTGATTTTTATGCCAACGAACTCCTGCTGCGGCGACTACGGGCCGAGCGGCCGGATGACGCGGTGCTCAGCGAGGAAGCCTACGACGATCTGGTGCGGCTGAATTCCGACCGGGTCTGGATCGTCGACCCGTTGGATGGCACCCGTGAATTCTCGACACAGGGACGCGACGACTGGGCGGTACACATCGCGCTTTGGCAACGTCCGGGCGGCGAGCCAAACAGCAACAGGCCCGAGATCACCGATGCCGCGGTGGCGCTGCCCGCGCGCGGAAATGTGGTGTACCGCAGCGATACAGTCACGACAGACGCTGTGCCCGCCGGCGTTCCCGACGTGGTCCGGGTGGCCGTCAGCGCCACCCGACCCCCGGCGGTCCTGCACTGGATACGCCGGACGGTGGCCATCGAATTGGTGCCGATCGGCTCAGCGGGTGCCAAGGCGATGGCGGTGATCGATGGCCAGGTCGACGCCTACGTACACGCGGGTGGCCAATGGGAATGGGATTCGGCGGCGCCGGCCGGAGTGATCCTGGCCGCCGGCCTGCACGCGTCGCGGCTCGACGGTTCGCCGCTGCACTACAACCAGCCCGACCCGTACCTGCCCGACTTTCTCATGTGCCGCGCCGAGTTGGCACCTGTCCTGCTCGACGCGATTCGACAAGCGAGGCGCTGATCTCTGGGCTCAGGTCCGAATTGCGGTCCCTTTGCGGACATCACCATTGCCCCAGCGGCGTTGGCACCGTTGTGTGATTCTGCCGAATTTGGCTGGCACGCGAAGTCGTCGTGCGGGGCCGTCGCGACCGGGTGTCGGCGGCCGCGACGGGCAGCGGGAATCGGCGTATCGTGTGCACATTCGTCATGTCGGGACGTGGCTGGGTTAACGATGACCTGACAGGAGAATGACGATGTCGTATTTGGTGGCGGTCCCGCAGTCTTTCGCCTCGGCGGCAACAGATCTGGCGGGCATCGGCTCGGCGCTGAGTGCCGCGCGTGTGGCGGCGGCGGTTCCGACCACCGCGATCGTGGCCGCCGCCGGTGATGAGGTGTCGGCGGTGATCGCGTCGCTGTTCTCTGAACATGGGCAGGACTTTCAGGCGCTGGGCGCTGCGGCGGCAGCGTTTGAGGGCCAGTTCGTGCAGGGGCTGAACGCCGCCGGGGGTGCCTATGCGGACACCGAGGCCCAGAGCGTGTCGCCGCTGCAGACCGTGGAGCAGGACGTGTTGGGGGTGATCAATGCGCCCACTAATGCGTTGTTGGGGACGCCGTTGATCGGCAACGGTACCGATGGGGCGCCGGGCACCGGGCAGGCCGGTGGGCCGGGCGGGTTGTTATTCGGCAACGGCGGGCAGGGCGGTTCGGGGGCGCCGGGACAGCCCGGCGGCAAAGGCGGTAACGCCTGGCTGTTCGGTGACGGCGGCCAGGGTGGTGCCGGGGGGGCGGGCGTCCCCGGTTCGCCGGGTGCCGCGGGCCCCAACGGTAGCAACGGCGGGGCCGGCGGCATTGGCGGCAACGCCGGGCTGCTGATCGGCAACGGCGGACAGGGCGGGGTCGGTGGGGCCGGCGGCAACGGCGTCACCTCGCAATTGGTGCACGTCGGCCTCAACGGCGGCAACGGCGGCACCGGCGGCACCGGTGGCAACGCCGGGGCCGGCGGCAACGGCGGGCTGTTGTATGGCAACGGCGGTGCCGGCGGCGCGGGCGGCGTCGGCGGCACCGGCGGGGCGGCCCAGGGCGGCACCGCCGGCGCAGACGGCACCAGCGGCAGCATCAACGGCGTGGGCGGCGGCGACGGCGGGGACGGAGGAAACGGCGGCAACGGCGGTGGCGGCGGGGCTGGCGGCCACGGCTCAGCATTGTTGGGCCAGGCGGGAGCCACCGGCGCCAACGGCAACGGCGGCGGCGGGGGCGCCGGTGGCCAGGGCAACCACGGTGGTGACGGTTACAGCCCCAATAGCGGCGCCGGCGGCTCCGGTGGCTCCGGCGGCAAAGGCGGTGACGGTGGCCTGGGTGGCAGCGCCGGTGTCGGCGGCGTCGGCGGCGTCACGGGCACCGCGGGCGTCGGCGGCAACGGCGGTAACGGCGGTAGCGGCGGCAGCAGTGGCGAAAGCGGCATCGGTGGCACCAACACCGGTGGCGGCGGCGGCGCCGGCGGCACCGGCGGTAACGGAATCACCGGCGGCCATGGCGGCACCGGCGGCGACGGCGGTAGCGGCGAGAGCACCGCTGTCGCCACCGGCGGCGGTGGTGGTGGCGGCGGGTCCGGTGGCAACGGCACCACCGGCGCCGGCGGGACCGGCGGCAACGGCGGCAACGGTGGTGATGCCAGTGTCTTCTTCAACAACACCAACGTCGGCGCGGGCGTCGGCGGCGGCCAGGGCCTAGGCGGCGGTGCCGCCGGCGCCACTGGCGGCCCCGGCGGTGGTGGCGGCGGGGGCTCCGCCGCCAGCACTGGCACCACCGGGACCCACAGCGGCGGGAGCGGCGGTTCCGGCGGCGGCACCGGGGGCGGCCACGTCGGGGCCGGTGGCCAGGTCGACGGCGCCGCCAACGGCACCGACGCGGCCGGTGGGGGTGGCGGCGGCGGGGGCGGTATCAGCGGCGGCACCGCCGGCGGCGGCGGCAACGGCGGCAGCGCCGAAACCGTCGCCACGGGCGGTGTCAGCGGCGGCGGTGGGGGCGCCGGCGGCAAAGCCGGCCAAGACGGCGGCGGTTCCGCCGCCGGGGGCACCGTCAACGTTGGCACCGGCGGCAGCGCGGGCACCGGCGGCGGTGGAGGTGGGGGCGCCGCCGTAAGCGAGACCGCGGGCAGCGCCACCGGCGGCAACGGCGGCAACGGCGGCTAGCACCGACGAAGGTCGGCGGCCGTCCGCGGGTCGCCAGGCTTCACCCCGCCTGCCCGGCTCCTCCTCCGCCCGCTATGCGGGCTGCTGGGACCGCCCGGATCGCCACGCCTAGAGTCGTGCACATGCAGTCGTGGTCCGTCGCACCGGTTCCGGCTCTGTCGGGCCGCGGCCCGGAGCTACGGCTCTACGACACCGCCGACCGCCAGGTGCGTCCGGTGGCCCCGGGCCGCACCGCCACTATGTATGTCTGCGGCATCACACCCTACGACGCCACCCATCTGGGCCACGCCGCAACGTATCTCGCGTTCGACCTGATCCACCGGCTGTGGCTGGACCTCGGTCACGATGTGCATTACGTGCAGAATGTCACCGACGTCGATGATCCATTGTTCGAGCGCGCCGACCGCGACGGCGTCAGCTGGCGCGACCTCGCCGATAACGAGGTCGCGTTGTTCCGCCAGGACATGGCAGCGCTGCGGGTGCTGCCGCCCCGTGAATACATCGCGGCCAGCGCGGCGATCGCCGAAATGGTTGAGCTCGTCGAAAAAATGTTGGCCTCCGGGGCCGCCTACGTCGTCGACGACGAGTATCAGGACATCTACTACCGGGCCGACGCCACGCCGCAATTCGGCTACCAGTCGGGGTACGACCGCGAGACCATGTTGCGGCTATTTGGCGAGCGGGGTGGCGACCCCCAACGCCGCGGCAAGACCGACGAACTCGACGCGCTGCTGTGGCGCGCCGCAAGGCCCGGCGAGCCCAGTTGGCCATCGCCTTTCGGTCCCGGCCGGCCGGGATGGCACGTCGAGTGCGCGGCGATCGCGCTCAGCCGCATCGGTAGCGGACTGGACATCCAGGGCGGGGGCAGCGACCTGATTTTCCCGCACCACGAGTTCACCGCCGCGCACGCCGAATGTGTCAGCGGCGAAAGGCGTTTCGCGCGCCACTACGTACACGCCGGGATGATCGGCTGGGACGGGCACAAGATGTCGAAGAGCCGCGGCAACCTGGTGCTCGTATCGGCGTTGCGCTCCCAGGGCGTAGATCCGTCGGCCGTTCGGCTGGGTCTACTGGCCGGGCATTACCGCGCCGATCGTTTTTGGAGCCAGCAAGTGCTCGACGAGGCAATGGCCCGGCTGCAGCGCTGGCGCGCCGCGGCCGCGCTGCCCGCCGGTCCCGACGCCGCCGACGTAATCGCCCGGGTACGCCAGTATCTAGCCGATGATCTCGACACCCCCAAAGCGATTGCCGCACTGGATGGTTGGGTGACCGACGCACTGGAGTACGGTGGCCACGACGCGGCGGCACCGAAGTCGGTGGCAACCGCGGTGGATGCGCTGATGGGAGTGGACGCGCAATGACTCAGCTCCAAGGACAGCTGCAGGGCAAAGTCGTCTTCCTCACGGGCGGTGCGCGGGGCATCGGCGCCGAGGTCGCCCGGCGGCTGCGTAACAAGGGCGCCAAGCTCCTGCTGACCGATGTCGACAAGGCGGGGTTGGACGCGCTGGCTACACCCAAGGCCTGGACAAGTCCTAGCGCCCGAATCCCGGACGGCGCCGTCGCAGGTACCGCTCGAACTCGGCGGCCAGCGCGTCGCCGTCGATCTTGCCCAGCGCCTCATTCATGTCGACCTCGGCGTCGCCGCGCTGCTCCAGCGACTGCACGTATTCGGCCAGGTCGTCGTCCTCGGACGTCATCTCGGTGATCGCCTGCTCCCACTCCTCGGCCTGAGCCGGGAGGTCGGCCAACGGGACTTCGATGTCGAGCACGTCTTCCACGCGGCGCAGCAATGCCACCGTGGCCTTGGGGTTCGGCGGGTGCGACACGTAATGGGGGACCGCCGCCCAGAACGTGACCGCCGGAATCCCGGCGGCCACACAGGCATCCTGGAACACCCCGGCGATCCCGGTCGGGCCCTCGTAACGGGTTTCCTCCAGGCCGAACCGCCGCGCCGACTCGGGGGAGTAGGCCGCACCCGAGACCGGGACCGGGCGGGTGTGTGGGGTGTCCGCCAGCAGTGCCCCCAGGATCACAACGGTGTCGACGGCGAGTTTGTCGGCGATGGCCAGCAACTCGGCGCAGAATGTGCGCCACTTCATATTCGGCTCCACACCGTGCATCAGCACGACGTCCCGGTCGCTGCCCGGGGGGCGGCAGTGCGAGATCCGCATCGCCGGCCACACCAGCTCCCGCGTCACCCCGTCGACCTGGCGGATCACCGGGCGATTGACCTGGTAGTCGTAGTAGGCCTCGTCGTCGATCTCGATGATCGGATCCGCTTCCCAGATGGCGTCCAGGTGCTCCAGCGCGTCGCTTGCCGCGTCACCGGCATCGTTCCAGCCCTCAAACGCCGCCACGACGACGGTGTTGTGCAGTTCGGGCAGGGCTGAATCGCCCTCAGGCTCACGATGCGACGGAGTCACAGAATTAGGGTACGGCTACCTGGATGTCTGCCGCGCAGATGCTCGCCGGGCCGAGCGGTTTGCATAGAACCACTATCCTTGTGGGGTGACTGCCGCCAAGGAACATCGCTACGACACGGATCTGCTCGATACTTTGGCGGCACGCGTGGTGGTGGGCGACGGCGCGATGGGCACCCAGCTGCAGGCCGCAGACCTGACGCTGGACGACTTCCGCGGACTCGAAGGCTGCAACGAGATCCTCAACGAAACCCGCCCCGACGTGCTGGAAACGATCCACCGCGGCTATTTCGAAGCCGGCGCGGACGCCGTGGAGACCAACACCTTCGGCTGCAACCTGTCCAACCTGGGCGACTACGACATCGCCGACAAGATCAGGGACCTGTCGGAGAAGGGCACCGCGATCGCGCGCCGGGTCGCCGACGAGCTGGCCACTTCCGAACGGAAGCGCTATGTGCTGGGGTCGATGGGGCCGGGGACCAAGCTACCAACCCTCGGGCACATCGAGTACGCGGTCATTCGCGACGCTTACACCGAGGCGGCCCTCGGCATGCTGGACGGCGGCGCCGACGCGATCCTGGTGGAGACTTGCCAGGACCTGCTGCAGCTAAAGGCTGCTGTGCTGGGCTCACGGCGGGCCATGACGCAAGCCGGTCGGCACATCCCGGTCTTCGCCCATGTCACCGTCGAGACCACCGGCACCATGCTGCTGGGCAGCGAGATCGGTGCGGCGCTGACCGCCGTCGAGCCGCTCGGCGTGGACATGATCGGCCTGAACTGCGCGACGGGGCCCGCCGAGATGAGCGAGCACCTGCGGCACCTGTCACGGCACGCCCGCATCCCGGTGTCGGTGATGCCCAACGCCGGTCTGCCGGTGCTGGGCGCCAATGGCGCCGAATACCCCCTGCAGCCCGACGAATTGGCCGAGGCGCTGGGCGGGTTCATCGCCGAGTTCGGGCTGTCGCTGGTCGGGGGTTGCTGCGGCACGACCCCAGCCCACATCCGCGAGGTGGCCGCGGCGGTGGCCGAGTTCAACGACGGCATCAGGCAGCGCGGCGAACGGCAGGTGACCTACGAGCCGTCTGTGTCGTCGCTCTACACCGCCATCCCGTTCGCGCAGGATGCCTCGGTCCTGGTGATCGGCGAGCGCACAAATGCCAACGGCTCCAAGGCCTTTCGTGAGGCGATGATCGACGAGGACTACCAGAAGTGCCTGGACATCGCCAAGGACCAGACCCGCGACGGTGCGCACGTGTTGGACCTGTGTGTGGACTACGTGGGCCGCGACGGTGCGGTCGACATGAATGCGCTGGCCAGCCGGCTGGCCACCTCGTCGACACTGCCGATCATGCTGGACTCGACCGAAACCGCGGTGCTGCGAGCGGGTTTGGAGCACCTGGGCGGACGTTGCGCGATCAACTCGGTCAACTACGAGGACGGCGACGGCCCGGAGTCGCGCTTCGCCAAGACCATGGAGTTGGTCGCCGAGCACGGCGCCGCCGTGGTCGCGCTGACCATCGACGAAGAAGGCCAGGCCCGCACCGCCGAGAAGAAGGTCGAGATCGCCGAGCGGCTGATCGACGACATCACGAGTAACTGGGGCGTGGATGAATCCTCCATCCTCATCGACACTTTGACCTTCACCATCGCCACCGGTCAGGAGGAGTCGCGCAAAGACGGCATCGAGACCATCGAGGCGATTCGTGAGCTCAAGCGGCGACATCCGGACGTGCAGACCACGCTCGGTTTGTCCAACATCTCCTTCGGTCTCAATCCCGCTGCGCGCCAGGTGCTTAACTCCGTGTTCCTGCACGAGTGCCAGGAGGCGGGTCTGGACTCGGCGATCGTGCACGCCTCAAAGATCCAGCCGATGAACCGGATACCCGAGGAGCACCGCAAGGTCGCCTTGGATCTGGTCTATGACCGCCGCGCCGACGAGTATGACCCGCTGCAGGAATTGATGCGCCTGTTCGAGGGTGTGTCGGCGGCGTCGTCGAAGGAATCCCGCGCGGCCGAACTGGCCAGGCTGCCGCTGTTCGAACGGCTGGCCCAACGCATCGTCGACGGCGAACGCAACGGCCTGGAAGCCGATCTCGACGACGCGATGGCGGAAAAGCCGCCGCTGGCGATCATCAACGAGAACCTGCTGGCCGGCATGAAGACCGTCGGCGAGTTGTTCGGCTCCGGACAGATGCAGCTGCCGTTCGTGCTGCAGTCGGCCGAGGTGATGAAAACCGCTGTGGCTTACCTGGAACCGCACATGGAGAAGTCCGAGGACGACTCCGGTAAGGGACGGATCGTGCTGGCCACCGTCAAGGGCGACGTGCACGATATCGGCAAGAATCTGGTCGACATCATCTTGAGCAACAACGGCTACGAGGTAGTCAACATCGGCATCAAGCAGCCGATTGCCAACATCCTCGAAGTGGCTGAGGACAAGAGCGCCGACGTGGTCGGCATGTCGGGGCTGCTGGTGAAATCCACGGTGGTGATGAAGGAAAACCTCGAGGAGATGAATACCCGGGGCGTCGCCGAGAAGTTCCCGGTGCTGCTGGGTGGTGCGGCCCTGACCCGCAGCTATGTCGAGAACGACCTCGCCGAGATCTACGAGGGCCAAGTGCATTACGCGCGCGACGCCTTCGAGGGCCTGAAGTTGATGGACACGATCATGAGCGTCAAGCGCGGCGAGGCGCCAGACGTCGATAGCCCCGAAGCGGTGGCGGCCCGCGAGAAGGAAGCTGAGCGCAAGGCCCGTCATGAGCGTTCCAAACGCATTGCGGAGCAACGCAAGGCCGTCGAAGAACCCGTCGTGGTGCCCGAACGCTCCGACGTCGCCGCCGACATCGAGGTGCCGGCGCCGCCGTTCTGGGGGTCGCGGATCGTCAAAGGTCTGGCGGTGGCCGACTACACCGGCCTGCTCGACGAGCGGGCGTTGTTCCTGGGCCAGTGGGGGTTACGCGGCCAGCGTGGCGGTGACGGTCCGTCGTACGAGGAGCTCGTCGAGACCGAGGGCCGGCCACGGTTGCGCTACTGGCTGGACCGGTTGTCCACCGACGGCGTCCTGGCGCATGCGGCGGTGGTGTACGGGTACTTTCCGGCGGTCTCCGAGGGTGACGACGTCGTGGTGCTCACCGAGCCCAGCACGGACGCCCCGGTGCGGTTCCGGTTTCAGTTCCCGCGCCAGCAGCGCGGCCGGTTCCTGTGCATCGCCGACTTCATTCGGTCGCGGGACCTGGCCGTCAAGCGGGGCGAGGTGGACGTGCTGCCGTTCCAGCTGGTGACGATGGGTCAACCGATCGCCGACTTCGCCAACGAGCTGTTCGCGTCGGACTCCTACCGCGACTACCTCGAGGTGCACGGCATCGGCGTGCAGCTCACCGAGGCGCTGGCCGAGTACTGGCATCGGCGTATCCGCGAGGAACTCAAGTACGCCGGCGACCGGGCGATGTCGGCCGAGGACCCCGAGGCCGTCGAGGACTATTTCAAACTCGGATACCGGGGTGCCCGGTTCGCCTTCGGTTACGGCGCGTGTCCGAACCTGGAGGATCGCGCCAAGATGATCGAGCTGCTCGAGCCCGACCGCATCGGCGTGACGCTGTCCGAGGAGCTGCAATTGCACCCCGAGCAGTCCACCGACGCGTTCGTCCTGCACCACCCGGAAGCCAAGTACTTCAACGTCTAGCCCCCATTCGGGTCGCGACCGTGCGTGTTTGCACACGACACGCCGCTGCTCCTTGGCAATCTGCGCACCCTCGCGAGGGCCCCTGGGCGAAACTGCCGTGACTTTGCTCGCCGCCCCGTGACACAATCGCTGGCCGTGAAGACCTTCGAGGATCTGTTCGCCGAACTCGGCGATCGCGCCCGCACCCGGCCGGCCGGCAGCGCCACCGTCGCCGCGCTGGACGCCGGGGTGCACGCCGTGGGCAAAAAGATCCTGGAGGAGGCGGGCGAGGTGTGGCTGGCGGCCGAACACGAACCGGACGACGCCCTCGCCGAGGAGATCAGCCAGTTGCTGTACTGGACTCAGGTGTTGATGATCTCGCGTGGGTTGTCCCTCGACGACGTCTACCGGAAGCTGTGAGCATGTTGCGGGTCGCCGTCCCCAACAAGGGCACGCTCAGTGAGCCGGCCACCGAGATCCTGTCCGAGGCCGGCTACCGGCGACGCACCGATCCCAAAGATCTGACCGTCATCGATCCGGTCAACCAGGTCGAGTTTTTCTTCTTGCGGCCCAAAGACATTGCGATCTATGTCGGTTCGGGAGAACTCGACTTCGGCATCACCGGACGCGATCTGGTCAACGACTCCGACGCGCCGGTGCGCGAACGCCTGGCGCTGGGCTTTGGGTCATCCAGCTTCCGTTACGCTGGTCAGGTCGGCCGTGACTGGACGACGGCTGATCTGGCCGGAAAGCGGATCGCCACCGCCTACCCCAATCTCGTTCGAAAAGATCTGGCCGCCAGAGGTATTGAAGCGACGGTAATCAGACTCGATGGGGCCGTCGAGATCTCGGTGCAACTCGGGGTGGCCGACGCCATCGCCGACGTGGTGGGATCCGGACGCACCCTGGGTCTGCATGATCTGGTGGCGTTCGGCGAGCCGCTATGCGATTCGGAGGCGGTGCTGATCGAGCGCGCCGACTCAGCCGGCAGTCCCGCGCGCGATCAACTCGTCGCTCGGGTCCAAGGCGTGGTGTTCGGCCAGCAGTACCTGATGCTGGATTACGACTGCCCGCGTGCGGTGTTGGACAAAGCCACGGCCATCACCCCGGGTCTGGAGTCACCGACCATCGCCCCGTTGGCCGACCCCGAGTGGGTCGCGATCCGCGCACTGGTGCCCCGCCGCGGCGTCAACGAGGTCATGGATGAGCTCGCCGTCATCGGCGCCAAAGCGATTCTGGCTTCGGACATCCGGTTCTGCCGATTCTGATCTCTTTCTGGGTGCCGGGCCGTTAGCTGTGTTAACGTCCGGCGGGGGCCGACGCGGATAGTACCCAGGAGGATCGCCGTGGCACATCATCTCCTCGTCCTGCTAATGGCTCTGCTGATCGGCGTCATCGCCGGCTTGCGTTCCCTGACGGCACCCGCCGTGGTCGCCTGGGGCGCCTTCCTCCTTTGGATCAACATGAATGGCACTTGGGCCAGCTGGATGGGCAACCTGATAACCGCCGTCATCCTGAGCCTGCTTGCGGTGGGCGAACTGGTCAACGACAAGCTGCCGAAGACGCCGCCCCGCACCGCGCCGCCGGTGTTCGCCGTCCGGATTCTCATGGGCGGGTTCGCCGGTGCGGTTCTGGGCACCGTGTGGGGTTACAAGTGGGGTGGAATCGGCGCCGGTGCGGTCGGTGCCGTGCTGGGCACCCTGGGTGGTTATCACGCGCGCAAAAGCCTGGTGGCGGTGGCCGGCGGCAGGGACCTGCCGATCGCGCTGCTCGAGGATGCGGTCGCCGTCTTCGGTGGCTTCGGCATTGTCGCCGCGACGGCCGCTCTGTGACAGAGCATTTCGACGCGATCATCGTCGGCGCCGGTCAGGCGGGACCACCGCTGGCGGGTCGGCTGACCGCCGCCGGGCAGCGGGTCGCGATCGTGGAGCGCAAACACATCGGCGGCACTTGCGTCAACACCGGCTGCATTCCGACCAAGACACTGGTGGCCAGCGCGTTTGCCGCGCAATTGGCCCGTCGCAGCGCGGAATACGGCGTCGGGACCGGACCGACCACCGTGGACATGGCGAAAGTCAAGGCGCGCAAAGACGGCATCATGCTAGAGGACCGCGCCGGTGTCGAGGCCTGGCTGGACGGTATGGAGCGCTGCACCGTGGTCCGAGGCCACGCGCGATTCGAGGATGCCCACACGCTGAAGGTCACCCAACACGGCGGGGACCATGCGCTACACGCGGACCGGATCTTCCTCAACGTCGGTGGCCGCGCGGTGGTGCCCGACATCCCGGGGCTCTCCGACGTCGAGTTTCTGACCAATGTATCCGTCCTCGAACTCGACACGCTGCCAGAACATCTCGTGATCGTCGGCGGCAGCTACATCGCGCTGGAGTTCGCGCAGATGTACCGCCGTTTTGGCGCCCGGGTGACGGTGGTGGAGCGCGGTCCGCGGCTGGCCTCCCGCGAGGACCAGGATGTCTCGGCCACCATTAAGGAGATCCTGGAGGCCGAAGGGATCGACGTGGTCCTGGGCGCCGACGATGTGCGAATCAGCAAGCACGACAACGGGTTTGAGCTTACGCCCAGTGCCGGTGCCAACCCCGTTCCAGGCAGTCATCTGTTGCTGGCGGTGGGGCGCCGACCCAACACCGACGACCTGGGTCTGGACGCGGCCGGCGTGCAGACCGATGCCCGTGGTTACGTCGTCGTCGACGATCAGCTCAAGACCAACGTCGACCACATTTGGGCGATGGGCGACTGCAACGGCAAGGGCGCCTTCACCCACACCTCGTATAACGACTTCGAGATTGTCGCGGCCAACCTGCTCGACGACGACCCGCGTCGGGTCAGCGACCGCGTCACCACCTACGCCCTCTACATCGACCCGCCGCTGGGCCGCGCGGGGATGACCGTCGACCAGGTCCGCGCGTCGGGCCGCAAGGCGCTGGTCGGCAAGCGGCCGATGAGCAGGGTCGGCAGAGCCGTGGAAAAGGGTGAGACACAAGGCTTTATGAAGGTCGTGGTGGACGCCGACACTGATCAGATTTTGGGCGCCGCCATCTTCGGCGTCGGCGGCGACGAGGTCATTCACGGCATCCTGGACGTCATGTCGGCGAAAGCGCCATACACCACGTTGGCCCGGACGATGCATATCCACCCCACCGTCAGCGAGCTCATTCCCACGATGCTGCAGGAGATGTCGCCCCTCGACTAGTGGGGGTCGTGGGACTGCAGCCAGTAGGACACGCCACCCTGGCGTACCCAGGCGTCGTGCTGCTTGCCCAGCGGGGTGATTAACGAGTCTTACTGTTACCTTACGGTACTCTTATTTTTCTTAATATTGGTGTACGGTCGCTCGTCAGGGGCTCGCCGAGCCTGTGCGGTGGGGTCATCACCCGGCTTGTTTGGTGGTCCTAACGCCGCGCCTATGCGATATCGGAAGGGGCCGTGGATGAGCGAGGTCGGTGAGCACGCTTGTGTGTTGGGTGCGGGTATGGCGGGTTTGCTTGCCGCGCGGGTGCTTTCAGAGTCATACAGGTCGGTGACCGTGGTGGAGCGCGACCAGTTGCCCGATCATCCTCGTGATCGCAGAGGTGTTTCGCAGGGGCGCCATCTGCATACCTTTTTAAGCCGCGGCACACTGGTGTTAGCGGAATTGTTTCCTGGAGTGCTCGAGGAGATGGCTGCCGCCGGCGCGGTCGTGGTCAACGACGGCGATCTGTCGCGGATCTATGCCCGTGTGGGGCGCTGCGAGTTGAAACGTTCGGGGAGATTAGCCGATCCAGGGGTCTTGACGTTGTGTCTGGCGAGCCGGCCGTTCGTTGAGTTCCACGTGCGCCGGCGCGTCGAAGCCCTGGCGAATGTGGCGTTTCTGGACGAACACGAGGTTATCGACCCGCTTGTCGTCGCCGATGCGGTGACCGGGGTGCGAATCGTCAACCGCACCAACGGGATGGTGACTGCGTTGGATGCAGATCTGGTGGTCGACGCCACGGGCCGGGCTGCACGGACTCCGGCATTTCTCGAAGGCTCGGGCTATGGTCGGCCGGCGGAGAAGCGGTCTCCGAGCGCGGTGGGCTATTCGAGCCAACGGTTCGCCCTCCCTGAGGGACGCCTGAACAAGCAGTTGGTTATGTCCAATCAAGGGCCCAGCCAGCCTACGGCGCTGTTGTTGGCCTGCGAGCACGACACGTGGATGCTCGCGGTCGGCCGATCGACCCACGTGGGCGGGGCGCCGGCTGACTTCGCCACGATGCTGGCCCTGGTCCAGAGGGCCCTACCTTCGGCGATCGCCGACGCGTTGGGCGGTGCGCAGCCCGTCGGCGAGATCGCTATGTTGCGCAACCCGGCTGCGGTGTGGCGTCGCTACGACCGGATGGCGCGATTCCCGCGCGGATTGTTAGTGATGGGCGATGCGCTATGCAGCCTCAACCCAATTCACGGGCAAGGCATGACGATGGCCGCACTGCAATCGCTAACGCTGCATGATTGTTTGCGTTGCGGCGATCGCGATCTGGCCCAACGCTTCTTTCACGCAGCCGCGCAAGACATCGGGCCCACGTGGGCCCGCAATCAGGCCATCGACCGTGTCCCGGCTAACCGTAAACAATCGGTGCGCCAGAGGCTGCTCGACCAAATCGTCAGGGCGACTTTGACCGCCGCGGCCTACGACACAACCGTGACCGAACGCCTTCTGCGCGTCTCTCACCTCATCGATCCACCCGCCCGGCTCGGCGATCCCGCGCTGCTGCCCCACATCCTCGCTGCCAATCTCCGCCACCTGTGCACGCTGACCCGAAGGCAGCTCGGCAGACCGTCCCGCCACGACCTCGTCAGCACCCGCCACCGCGGCCCAGGCACCACCGCCGCTGCCAACACCTAAACCGGTGACCAATTCAGCCCAAGAGGTGGACTCAACCATGTCGCACAAACCGGTGCTCGTCGTCGGGGGCGGCCCCGTCGGGCTGTCCGCTGCCCTGGAGCTTGCCAGGTGCAATGTTCCCAGTGTTGTTGTCGAGCAACATGATTCAACATCGTGGCATCCCAAGACCCGCAACTTGAATACGCGCACTATGGAGATCGCGCAAGGATGGGGCAGTGCGGTGTATCAACGCCTGCGCGGCATCGATACCCCGCCAGGCTGGAAAAGCCCGGTCAGGTTTATGACCTCGGTTGTTGGCCACCAGGGCGGTCACATCGAGACGCGAGGTTTCGAAGGTCCCGGGCCGACAATCAGCCCGGCACTGCCGATAATGTCGTCGCAGGAGCTCATCGAAGCCATCCTGCGTGACGCGGCGGAGGCGACGGGAATCGTCGATCTCCGGTTCGGTCACCAGGTCACCGAGGTGGTGACCGGGGGCGGTGACCACGACACCGAAGCGGCCGTGGCAGTCCGAGTCAACGCGACCGGCGACAGCTACAGGCTGGTCGGAGAGGCGCTGGTCGCCGCCGATGGCGTCCACAGCACGGTGCGCACTCAACTAGGCATCGCCTTGCAGGGCGAGCAGGGCCTCCATCACTTCGCCAACTGTTACTTCCGGAGCGATATAGAGCGCCATGTCGGCCAGCGCCGCGCCGTGTTGTTCTTCGTCGCCAACGCAGACGCCGTCGGCGCGTTGCAACCACTCGACGCAAATGGCCGCTGGCTGTGCCAGATCGGGGTGCAGCCTGACGAGTGGGTTCGCGAACTCTGGGACGCCGAGCGAGTGCGGCGGTGGGTCCGCGGCGCGGTCGGCGTGCCCGACCTCGACGTCGAGGTCAAGGGCGTTGGACTGTGGCAGATGAACGCCACGGTCGCCGATCGCTTGGTCCAGGGCCGCGTGGTGTTGTGCGGCGATGCCGCCCACCAGTTCCCGCCCACCGGGGGACTGGGAGTCAATACCGGACTGCAAGGCATGCACAACGCCATTTGGAAGCTGGCCTTGTGCGTGCGCGGCCTGGCCGGCTGGTCGTTGCTCCAGACCTATGAGGACGAACGTCGCCAACCCGCGATCACCACCCTCACCCAGTCTTTGGCGAATTACCGCAATGTCGGACGTATCGCTGCGGCGGCCTACAACCCAGCAGGCAGCGACCTCAGCCCCGAGGAACTCCTGCGGGAGACTCGACGCTACGGCAATCACCTCGGCATCGAGTTCGGCACGGTATACCGGTCGGCCGCGGTCATCGACGACGGCACAAACCCTCCCGACGTCGACGACGACTATTGTGACTACGCGCCCTCTGCGACACCGGGCTGCCGGGCCCCACATGTCTGGCTGGGCAACGAACGGGAACCCGTCTCGACGCTCGACCTGTTCGGCGCAGGCTTCACCGTGCTCGCGGGCCCAGATGGGGGAATCTGGCGCAAGGCAGCCGCCGGTGCTGCTCGACAGCTTGGAGTGCCGATCGCCAGCTATGTCGTCGGCGATCCCGGCCTGGCCGATCACACCAACACCTTCTTCGGTCACTACGAAATCAACCACGACGGGGCGGTCCTCGTGCGCCCCGACGGATATGTCGCCTGGCGCAACGCAACCGGACACTCCAACGGCGCCCCACTTATCCAAGCGGTCGAACAGATCCTGGATCGCCGCTCAGTGGGGTAATCGCTCGGGTCGTCCGGGGTCAGGGGGAGTCGTGGTGACAGTCCGTGATGAGACATGACCTAGTTTTTCTAGGCCTGATGGTGTGCCTAAGATCAGCGCAATGCCACCGACCGCCGAGGCTATCCGCCCCTTCTCCGTCGCGATGAGGGAAGGTTCTCAGGCTGAGCACGACGCAGCGGAGGCGTCGCCGTTCGTGTCGGAACTGCTCGCCGGCCGCGTCAACGAGCGGGGCTACGCCGACTACCTGAGGCGATTGCGAGTCGTCTACGGCGCGCTGGACAACGCCGTGCGGGCTCGCCGCGACGACCCCTTGGTGGCGGCCGTGTATGACCCGGCGCTGGAGCGCGTGCAGGCGATCGACGACGACTTGGAGCATTGGGCGCCCGGCGCCTCGCGCGAGGTCGAATCCCCGGCCGCCCAGGCCTACCGGGAGCGGATCGGCGATGCCTCCTGGGGCGGCGCCCTAGTGGCCCACCACTACACGCGCTACCTCGGCGATCTCTCGGGCGGTCAGGCCATCGGCAAGGTTCTAGCCCGCACATTCGACCTGGGTGGCAGCGGCCTCGCCTTCTACGAATTCCCGGTGCGGCCCAAGCCCTACAAGGACTCCTACCGGGCCCGGCTTGACAGACTCGACCTCGACGCCGAGGAGATTCAGCGCGCGGTCGACGAGGTCAAAGTTGCGTTCGGCCTGAACCAGGCGCTGTTCGACGAACTTGCCGACAACCTGCGGGCCTACCGGCGCTGAGCGGACGCCTCCGCGGCGCGCTCGGGCGGGTGCACCATCGTCTCGGTCAACGTGTCAGGCGGCCATCCGGGATAGGGCGGCGGCGTGCCCCCGAACACCGGGCAGAGCTGCTGGTGCGAACACCATTCGCAGAGCCGGGACGGGGTAGGGCGGAAATCGCCTGTGGCACCGGCAGATTGGATTGCCCGCCAGATCGCCATCAGCGTCTTCTCGAAACGCAGCAGCTCGTCGCGGTCCGGGGAGTAGTCGAGCATCTGTCCGTCGGCGAGGTAGATCAGCCTCAGCCGGGCGGGCAGCACACCACGCGACCGATACAGCGCCACCGCGTAGAACTTCATCTGGAACATGGCCTTGAACTCGGCCAGAGCCCGCGCGGCCGGTGGCGCCTTGCCGGTTTTGTAGTCGACCACGCGCAGCTCGCCCGTAGCCGCGAGGTCGATCCGGTCGATGTAGCCACGCAGCAGCGTGCCGTCGGTCAGTTCGACCTCCACGCGCTGCTCGCAACTTTGCGGGTTGAAACGGGTCGGGTCTTCCAGCCGGTAATAGCCGGATAGCAGCGCGCGGGCCTCCTCCAGCAGCTGGGTTCGTTGGCCGGGTTCCAGCTCCGCGGCCAGCTCTGGCTCGCGGGCGATCACCTGGTCCCACGCGGGTTCTACCAACGCCTGTGCGGTCTTGGGTCCGCGCGATTCCGCGGGCAGGCCGTAGAGCCGCTCGAGCGCGGCATGCACCAGCGAACCGCGCAGCTGCGCCGTCGACGGTGCCTCGTGTAGCCGGTCAATCGCGCGGAACCGGTACAACAGGGGGCACTGCTTGAAGTCCGCCGCCCGCGACGGCGACAGTGCCGGTCTCTTCGTGGCCCGGGACACCGGTGTCTCGAGCTGATCCGTCATGACCGCAGCTTATTACCGCCTGCCGACAGACCCGAGGACCCGACATGGCGAGTCGGCTGGCACGCTGGACGGCGTGTCAGCAACCGGCCCTTTCACCGTCGGCGAACGCGTCCAGCTCACCGACGCCAAGGGCCGGCACTACACGATGTCGCTCACTCCCGGCAGCGAGTTCCACACCCACCGCGGATCGATTCCCCACGACGCGGTGATCGGGCTGGAGCAAGGCAGTGTGGTCAAATCCAGCAACGGCGCACTGTTTCTGGTGCTGCGCCCCCTGCTGGTCGACTATGTGATGTCGATGCCGCGCGGGCCGCAGGTGATCTATCCCAAGGACGCCGCCCAGATCGTGCACGAGGGCGACATCTTCCCCGGTGCGCGGGTGCTGGAGGCGGGAGCCGGCTCCGGTGCGTTGACCCTGTCGCTGTTGCGAGCGGTCGGCCCGCGGGGTCAGGTGATCTCCTACGAACAGCGCGCCGATCACGCCGAACACGCTCGCCGCAACGTGGTGACCTTCTACGGCGACGCGCCCGACAACTGGCAGCTGATCATCAGCGACGTGGCCGAGTCCGAGCTGCCGGACGGCTCCGTCGACCGGGTGGTGCTCGACATGTTGGCGCCCTGGGAGGTGCTGGACTCGGTGTCGAGGCTGACGGTCCCCGGT
The DNA here is from genome assembly GCF_019247635.1 of Mycobacterium sp. Taxonomy (GTDB): domain Bacteria; phylum Actinomycetota; class Actinomycetes; order Mycobacteriales; family Mycobacteriaceae; genus Mycobacterium. Next base: position 586 of record NZ_JAFBAR010000072.1, on the reverse strand, counting down.
GGTGTGCTGGTGATCTACGTGGCCACCGTCACCCAACTGTCCAGGGTCGTGGAAGCCGTGCGGGCCCAGCAGTGCTGGACCGAGCCGCGATCGTGGGAGACGCTGCAGCGGGGCTGGAACGTCGTCGGGCTCGCCGTCCGGCCGCAGCATTCGATGCGCGGACACACCGCATTCCTTGTGACAGCACGACGACTGGCACCGGGTGCAGTGGCCCCGGCACCGCTCGGCCGCAAGCGCGAAGGCCGCGACGGGTAGAGCGCGTTAGTCCTCGCTCCTCCGCAACGCCCTTCGCGCCGACAGCAACTCGAACTCGGGGTGTGCGGCCACCAGGCGTTCGGCAGCATTCAGGACGTCCACGACATGACCGCGGTCGCCGGAGACCACCGCGACGCCGATGCCGGCGCGGCGGTGCAGATCATGCGAACCCGTCTCGGCGGCCGACACGCTGAGTTTGCGCCGCAGCTCGGCGACGACGGGGCGTACCAGCGAGCGCTTCTGCTTCAGCGATCGCACGTCGCCGAGCAGCACGTCGAACTCGAGCCAGCCGATCCACATTCCGGGGGTCAGGGTGTCTTCAAGAGGTGGG
>NZ_JAFBAR010000129.1 GCF_019247635.1 Mycobacterium sp. | reverse complement strand
GATTGTCGTGGCAGTGTTGGCCGGTCGGGTCGCCGCAGTGTTTGCCTGTCGTCGCTCGGTTCCCGCCGCCGAGGGCAGCATGCTGGGCGCCCGGGTCGCCGGGACCCAGCCGGCGTGGGCGGTGCTGGCCTGGCTGGCGGTCCTGCTGGGCTTTTCGGTGTTGGCCGGTCCGCGGCCGTGGCAGGGGCCGGTTGCCGTGCTCGTCGGGGTAGGTTGCGGTGCGGCCTTGGCCGCGCACTGCGTACGCCGCTTCGGCGGCATCACCGGCGACGTGCTGGGCGCGACGATCGAGGTGACGACGACGGTGTGCGCGGTGGCACTGGCCGGGTTGGTCCGGTTGTAGCCGCCGCGCGTGACGTCGGCGGCTGGGCGAATACGGCCTAGTCCAGCCTGGACATCCAGCCGTGCGTGTCGGCGAAGGTGCCGCGCTGGATCCTGGTCAGGGTGTCACGCAGCGCCATTGTCACCTCGCCCGGTTCGCCGCCGGCGATGGTGAACTCGCTGTCACCGTATTTGACGCGCGAGACCGGCGTAATGACGGCGGCCGTGCCGCACGCGAAAACCTCGGTGATCTCGCCGGACGCGCTCTTCTTCTGCCACTCCGCCATGTCGATCTTGCGTTCCTCGACGGCGAATCCGGCGTCAATAGCCAACTGCAGCAAGGAATCTCGCGTGATGCCGGGTAGCAACGAGCCGGACAGCTCCGGGGTGACCAAGCGCGCCGACCCGCCGCTGCCGAGCACGAAGAACAGGTTCATGCCGCCCATCTCTTCGACGTAGCGGCGTTCGACCGCATCGAGCCACACCACCTGCTCGCAACCGTTTTCGGCCGCCTCGGCCTGAGCCAGCAGCGACGCGGCGTAGTTGCCGCCGAACTTGGCTGCCCCGGTTCCGCCCGGGCTGGCCCGCACGTACTCCGTCGATACCCAGACGGTGACGGGGTTGATGCCACCCTTGAAGTACGCTCCGGCCGGCGACGCGATCAGCAGGTAGCGGTACTGCTTGGCCGGCCGCACCCCCAGCCCCGGCTCGGTGGCGAAGATGAAGGGCCGCAGATACAGGGCGTCTTCCCCGCCGGCCTGGGGCACCCAAGCCTTGTCGACGGCGACGAGCTGACGCAGGGATTCGAGGAACACTTCGTCGGGAAGCTCGGGAATGGCCAGCCGGCGGGCCGATGAACGCAACCGCGCAGCGTTGGCCTCGGCGCGAAACGACACGATGGACCCATCCGCCCAGCGGTAGGCCTTGAGACCTTCGAACACCTCTTGCGCGTAGTGCAGCACGATCGCCGACGGGTCAAGCTCGATCGGTCCGTAGCCGATGACCCGCGCGTTGTGCCAACCCGAACCCTCGTCGTAGTCGATCGAGACCATGTGGTCGGTGTGGTATTTGCCGAAACCGGGCTCGCGCAGGATCGATTCACGTTCGGCGTCGGTCGCAGGATTTGTAGCCGCCGAAACCGTGAACTCTGACGAGCCGCTGGTCATGGGGCCGATTCTATATCCGGGCGCGAACGGTTTTCGCCACGCGCGAAAGCCGCCTCAGCGCGTCTTCAGCTCGACGAATGGGGGCCGCACCGCCTCGCACTCGACGGAACGGCCACGGACGTCGACGGTGACGTGCTGGCCGTCGTCGACGCCCGCAGCGGAATCGATCAGCGCCAGACCGATGCCGACCTGCAACGTCGGCGAGAACGTGCCCGACGTGGTGACGCCCACCGGAGCGCCCCCCGACAGCACCGTCAGCCCGGGACGCAGCACACCCCGGCCGACCATCCGCAGCCCGCGCAACAGGCGCCGGGGGCCGGCCGTTTTCTCCGCCAACAGCGCGTCGCGGCCGAAGAACGCGTCCTTCTTCCAGCCGACTGCCCAGCCACAGCGGGCCTGCAGCGGCGAGATATCGAGCGAAAGTTCCTGCCCGTGCAGCGGATAACCCATCTCGGTGCGCAGCGTGTCGCGGGCCCCCAAACCCGCGGGCTGCCCGCCCGCGTCAGAGACCGCCGCCACGAGCGCGTCGTACACGACGCCCGCGGACTCCCAGGGCGGCAGCAGCTCGTAGCCATGCTCGCCGGTGTACCCGGTCCGGCACACGCGCACCGGCACGCCCGAGTACGAGGCGTCCGCGTAGCCCATGTAGTCCATGCCCGCGGGCAGACCCAACGTGTCCAACACGTCGGTCGACCGCGGCCCCTGCACCGCCAAGACCGCGTAGTCGCGGTGCAGGTTGGTGATCGTCAGTCCGGCCGGCGCGGCCGCTTGCAACGCGGCGACCACCGCGGCGGTGTTGGCGGCGTTGGGCACCAGAAAGATCTCGTCGTCGTCGACGTAGTACGCGATCAGGTCGTCGATGACGCCGCCGGACTCGGTGCAGCACAACGTGTATTGGGCCTTGCCCGGTCCGATACGGCCGAGGTCGTTGGTGAGCGCGGAGTTGACGAACTGCGCCGCCCCAGGACCGCGGACCAGCGCCTTGCCGAGGTGGCTGACGTCGAACAGGCCGACCGCGTTGCGGGTGGCGTTGTGCTCGCTGACGGTTCCGGCGTACGACACCGGCATCAGCCAGCCGCCGAATTCGGCGAAACTTGCGCCCAGTTCGCGATGGCGGTCTTCCAGCGGTCCGTGCTGCAGGTCACTCACGGCGTCCCACCCTAGTGGCACACTTGGGAAGGTGTCGGATGCACTCGACTTCGAGGTCCTTCAGGCCGCCGGAATCGCGAACCCGCGCGAGCGGGCCGACCTGCTCAAGTACCTGGACGGGCTCGGCTTCACGGTCGACGAAATGGTGGAAGCAGAAGGTCGCGGCCGGCTGTTCGGCCTGGCGGGTGACGTCTTGCAATGGTCGGGGCGGCCGACCTACACCGTGCAGACCGCGGCCGAGGAACTCGGGTTATCGGCCGAGGACGTCGCGCATGCGTGGGCGCTGCTTGGCCTGACCGTCGCCGGCCTGGATGTCCCCGTGCTGAGCCAGGCCGACGTCGACGCGCTGAGGACATGGGTCGCGTTACGGGCGGTGGTCGGCGAGGACGGCGCCTCGGGCCTGCTGCGCCATCTCGGCGCGGCCATGGCCCGGCTAGCCGAGGCGGAGTCGGCAATAATCCGCGACGGGATGCCCGACATCCAGATGGAGCACACCCACGACGAGCTGGCCACCGCGCAGGCCTACCGCTCGGCATCCGAATTCGTGCCCCGACTGGGAGCCTTGATCGACACCGTGCACCGGCATCATCTGAGCAGCGCGCGAACGTATTTCGAGGGTCTGGTCACCGACTCGACGGCGGGTGTGACATGCGGCATCGGGTTTGCCGATCTCTCCGGCTTCACCGCGCTCACCCAGACGCTGACACCCGAGAAGCTGTCCCACCTGCTTACGGAGTTCGGCGCCGCCGTGGCGGACGTGGTGCACGCCGACGGCGGCCGGGTAGTGAAGTTCATCGGCGATGCCGTGCTGTGGGCAAGCCCGACGCCGGACAGGCTGGTACAGGCGGCGGTCGACCTCGTCGAACATCCCAAGGCCCAGGAGGCCGACCTGCAGGTCCGGGCCGGACTGGCATATGGCCCCGTGCTGGCTATCAATGGCGACTACTTCGGCAATACGGTCAACCTGGCCGCGCGGCTCGTGGCTGCCGCGGAGCCGGGCCAGATCCTGGCCGCGGCCGAGCTGCGTGGCAAACTGCCAAACTGGCGCGCCGTCGCGCGTGAGCCGTTGACGCTCAAGGGTTTTGACGCCCCGGTGACCGCCTATGATCTGCGCGGCGGGGGCGGTGACTAGGGTATTTGGGCGTGACCAACGAACCCGGCTACCAAAGTCCCACCGTAAACGTCGCCACCTCGCTGCCGAAGCGCGCCGCGGGTTCTTCGGTGTTGTTGCTGCCGGTGGTCTCGACCGGCGACGGCGATGAGGCCGACCGCCCCGGCGCGCTGGTCGTCGCGGCCGAGCCCTTCCTGGGCGCCGACGCGATCGCCGAAATCGAGACCGCCCTGAAGGCACTGGGCGCCACCGGCGGCAACGAGCAGGTGCACCGGCTGGTGGTGCCGGCGCTGCCGATGAGCAGCGTGCTGACGATCGGCCTGGGTAAGCCGCGCGACGAATGGCCGGCCGATATCGTCCGGCGCGCCGCCGGCGTGGCCGCGCGGTCGCTCGGCAACGCCGAGACGGTGATCACCACGCTGGCGGAGTTGCCCGGCGATGGTGTCTGTTCGGCCGTGGTCGAAGGACTGATCCTGGGCAGCTATCGATTCAGCGGGTTCCGCAGCGACAAGACCGCGCCGAAAGACAAAGGGCTGCGCAAGCTTACGGTGCTGGCCAGCGCACACGACGCTAGGAACGCGAAGAAAGAGGCGGCACACGGCGCGGCCGTGGCGACCGCGGTGGCAACCGCCCGCGACCTGGTCAACACGCCCCCGAGTCACCTGTACCCGGACGAATTCGCAAAGCGCGCAAAGGCTTTGGGCCAAGCCGTCGGACTCGAAGTCGAGGTGCTCGACGACAAGGCGTTGCAAAAGGGCGGCTACGGCGGGGTGATCGGCGTCGGGCAGGGTTCGTCGCGGCCGCCGCGGTTGGTCCGGCTGGTCCACCGGGGTTCGCGGCTGGCCAAAAACCCCAAGAAAGCGAAGAAAGTTGCGCTGGTCGGTAAGGGCGTCACCTTCGACACCGGCGGCATCTCGATCAAGCCCGCGGCATCAATGCACTACATGACCTCGGACATGGGCGGGGCCGCCGCGGTCATCGCGACCGTCGCCCTGGCCGCGCAGCTCGAGCTGCCGATCGACGTGATCGCCACGGTGCCGATGGCCGAGAACATGCCGTCGGCCACCGCGCAGCGTCCCGGCGACGTGCTGACCCAGTACGGCGGAATCACGGTCGAGGTGCTCAACACCGACGCCGAGGGCCGGCTCATCCTGGCCGACGCGATCGTGCGGGCCTGCGAGGACGCACCGGACTACCTGATCGAGACGTCGACGCTGACCGGCGCGCAGACCGTGGCGCTGGGCGCCCGCATCCCCGGCGTGATGGGCAGCGACGAATTCCGCGATCGGGTGGCCGAGATCTCGCAGCAGGTGGGCGAGAACGGCTGGCCGATGCCGCTGCCCGACGATCTCAAGGACGAGCTGAAGTCCACGGTGGCCGACCTGGCCAACATCAGCGGGCAACGCTTCGCCGGCATGCTGGTGGCCGGTGTGTTCCTGCGCGAATTCGTCGCCGACGGGGTGGCTTGGGCGCACATCGACGTGGCCGGGCCGGCGTACAACACCGGTGGCCCGTGGGGTTATTCGCCCAAGGGCGCTACCGGCGTGCCGACCCGTACGATGTTCGCGGTGCTCGAGGACATCGCCGAGAACGGATAACACCCGCGGCTACTTTGTCAGCAGCGCCGTCATCGCTCGCGCCAACTTGCGACGAGGCCAGCCGGTAACGCCGTCGGCAGCAAGTGCGGCGTCGGCCGCGTTGCGCCCACACGCACCGTGCACGGAGCCGCCCGGGGTGGCTGACGCACTGCCCAGGTAAAGCCGGTCGATCGGTGTTTCGGCGCGTCCCATTCCAGGCGCCGGCCGAAAGATGAGCATCTGCTGCAGTTGAGCGGTCCCCCCGTTGAGCGCACCCAGATGCAAATTGGCGTCACTGGCCTCCAAATCCGACGGACGTTGCACAAACCGGTTGATCACCCGGGAGCCGAAGCCGGGCGCGTGCTCCTCGATCACGTGATCCACCGACGCGGCGAGCCGTTCGGCCGACGCATCGTCAGTCACATTGCGCGGCAAATGCGTGTAAGCCCAGGCACTTTCCGTACCCGCCGGCGATCTGGTCGGATCCGCCGTGGTGGTTTGGCCCAACAGCATGAACGGACGTTCGGGCACGACTCGCGTGTTCAGGTCCGCCATCCACCGAATGAGCCCATGCCCGTCGGCACCGAGATGCACGGTGCCGGCGCCGCGCAGGCTTTCCGCTCGCCAGGGAATGGGGCTGTCCAACGCGTAGTTCACCTTCACCACGGGCGGATCCCAGATGTAATGCTCGAGTTGGCGAAGCAGGCTGGCGGGAACCGCATCCGCCGGCAACATTTCGCAGAACAGTCGCGGTGCCGTCACGTCGGCCACGACCGCGCGGCGGGTTCGCACCGTTCGCCCCGCTGCGGTGGTCACCCCGACGGCTCGACGGCCGCGCACTTGGATGCGCGCGACATCCTGGTCACACTCGATGCGGGCCCCGGCCGAGGATGCGCGGCTGACCAGGGCGGCGGTTAATTTCCCGGATCCACCGACGGGCACCGGCCAGCCGCAGTCTTGGCCGAGCATCGTCATCAGGAAGCCCATCGCGCCGCTCAACGGGGCGTCCGGTGGCACGTCCGCGTGCATCGCATTGCCGAGCATCAAGAGCCGCGGCGCCTCTCCCGCAAAAAGCTGTTGCACCATGGTGTTTGCGGGTTGCACCAGCAGATGGGCGAGCTCAATCGCCTCCGAAGTGCCCAGCTTGTGCAGCAGTCGCAGCAGCGGGCGCACCGGGGGAAACGGCGCCAGCATGGCTTCCAACAGCGGCGTTTTGATGTTGTTCCACAGTTGCACGACGCGCCACCAGTTTTCGCCGTCCGCCTGCTCTCGCCGCGCCAGCTCCGTTGCGGTGCGGGCCGGATCGCGATAAAGAATCGGCGGGTCGTCGTCTGTTCCGCTGCACGGGTGGCCGACCACCGCCGGCGCGTGCGACCACCGCAGTCCGTGGTCCTCGAGATGCAACGCCGCAATCGCCGGCGAAGCCGCCGTCATCGGATAAAACGAGCTGAACAGGTCGGTGACGTAACCCGGCGTCAGTTCCGCGCTGCGCACCGCGCCGCCCGGTTCAGGTTGCGCCTCGAGCACCAGAACGTCCCAACCCGCGTCGGCCAGCACCGAGGCCGCGACGAGCCCATTGTGGCCGGCGCCGATCACGACGGCGTCCACCGTCTCGTCGGCCATAGGCTAATTGACCTGACTTGGCTCAAAACGTTCGACAAGCGCGGCCAGCCGCCACAAACACTCGCGGTTCCGCGGGAAGACGGCAGCCAGCATCAGCCGATCGGGTATCAGGTTGATGGGTCCGCTCGCCGGAACCTCGATCATGTCGATGCGACAGCCATCGGGGATATCGGTGAGCCGCAGCGTTATTCGCGCGGTACCGAGCCGCCCGAGGCCCGCACGAAGAATGAGTTCTTCACCAGCGCTGCAGCTTTCGACCACCGTCTGGTCGCTGATCACCAACGGCCACACCCCGACCGAATGCTTGATGGCGGAGCCGGGTTGCGGCCAATTCGAGTCGACCGCGCGGGTTCGGCTATTGCCCACTACCCACTGCGCATACGTCCATCCGTCGGCCAGTGCATCCCAGACCTGCTGGCGCGCAGTGGTCACTTCGCGGGTCGCGGCCATTTCACTCGTCATTGGACATCCTTTCGCACGACATGATTCCTTCAGATACCCCGCTCGACGGGAACCATGCGCGTTTTGGACTGCGGTGCTCTGGCAAACCTGGCGGTTTAGGAATCCGCATAGTGGCTATCACCGGATACAACTTGGGTATTCGACGGGAGGTCAATAATGACTGTGCGACGCTTGATCATCGCGGTGGGTGCGGTGCTGCTGCTGGCCGGGCTCATCGGATTATTGATCCCGGTGTCGGTGTCCGATGGGAACGGCGGTTCCATCTCGTGCGGCAACGGTATTGCCTCGGACCTTTCCGCTGCCAAAGCCGCCAACGAGAAGAATGGCGGGAACATCCCGATCCTCAACCAGCTCGTGCCGCATACGGACTTCGTCGCCCAGTGCGAGTCGTCGGTGTCCAGCCGACGGGCGTGGTCCATACCGTTAACACTCGTCGGCGTTGTCGCCCTGGCCGCCCCGTTGGTGGCGCGACGTACTCGGTCGGCGCCGACCGGCTAGATCACCCGCATGCGCGCGGTGCTGCGCAGCGCCTGCGGCAGCACCCGCGAAACCCCGTAGAGTGCATAGGCTTCCGGAGCGACCGGCCGGATCGGCTTGTTCTTCTTGACCGCCGACACGATCGCGGCGGCCACCTTGTCGGGGCCGTAGTGGCGCAACGCGAACATCTTCTGCAGCTGCCCTTGCCGGCCTTCCACGCTGTCGTCCTTGCCCAGCGGCGCGTCGAACCGGGTGGCCTGAATGATGTTGGTGTTGATGACGCCGGGACAGATCGTGGTCAGGCCCACATCGGCGGCGTCCAGCTCGGCCCGCAGGCAGTCCGAGAACATGTACGTCGCCGCCTTGGACGTGCAGTAGGCGCTTAGGGACTGCAATGGCGCGTATGCGGCCATCGACGACACGTTGACGATGTGCCCGCCGGTGCCGCGGTCGACCAGACGCCGGCCAAAAGACCTGCAGCCGTTGACCACTCCGCCGAGATTGACGTCCAGCACGCGCTCCCACTGCTCGGCCGGGGTGTCCAGGAAGCTGCCCGCCTGGCCGATGCCGGCGTTGTTTACGACGATGTCGGGCAGGCCGTGTTGGGCGCAGATCCGCTCGGCGAATGCCTCGACGGCAGCACCGTCGGACACGTCGAGCACATAGGCGTGCGCGACGCCGCCGCGTGCGGCGATCTCTGCCGCCGTTTCTTTGACGGTGGCCTCGTCGATGTCGCTGATGACGATCTCGGCGCCCTCCCGCGCGAACGCGTAGGCGGTCTCGCGGCCGATACCGCTGCCCGCCCCGGTCACCGCCACCAGGGTGTCGCCGAAGTACTCGCGGGGCCGTCCGACCTGGGCGCGCAGCATCGCCCGGCTGAGCCGCTTGCCTTCGGACAGGTCGGCAAAGTCATGCACCGCGGCCGCCATCACCTGCGGGTGTGACATCGGCGAAAAATGGCCCGCCCTGATGTCGCGCCGCCACAGTCGCGGCACCCAGCGCGCAGTCACGTCGTACCCGTACGGCCGCACGTACTTGTCTCGGGTGTTGACGATCAGCTGCACCGGCACGTCGACAACGTGTGCCCCACGCCGGGAGAACGACCGAAAGTAGTTGGCGGGGTAGGTTTTCACCGAACGCGCCGCGTCTTTGGCCAGGTTGGCCGAGTGATGGATCTGATCGGCCGGGATGTTGTCGACCGCGTTGCGCCGCAGGGCGGGGATTGACAGAGTCAGCCGAAGGAAAAGAGGCGCCAGCACGGGTATCGAGAAGAACACCATGTAGCTGAACCGCAGTATCTGGCTGATCGCCCGCGCAAAGGTGCGCGGGCGCCATGGTTGGCGCAGGCCGGTGAAAATGTAGTCCATCAATTGGTCCTGGCTCGGGCCGGACACCGACGTGAACGACGCGACCCGGTCACCGGCACCCGGACGGGTGAGGTACTCCCAGATACCGACCGAACCCCAGTCGTGGGCCAGCACGTGGACCGGTTGCCCGGGGCTCAGCTCCGCGGTGACCGCGGCGAAGTCGTCGGCGAAGCGGGCCATGGTGTAGGCCGAGACGGGTTTGGGCGCCGATGACAGCCCGACACCGCGGTTGTCGTAGCGGATGATCCGGAACCGGTCGGCCAGCAGCGGAACGACCCCGTCCCACAACACGTGCGAGTCGGGAAAGCCGTGCACGAGCACGACGATCGGGCCCTCGGGATTGCCCTCCTCAAAGACCGCGATGCGAACACCGTCTGCGCTGTCGACGAACTGCTGGGTTTCCTGTTGTGCTGGCGGCATCGAACCTCCTTGTTCAGGGCCTCACCGTAGCAAGGACGCCGCAACCTGAATGCATGCCGACGACGGCGCAGTGACAGGATGGTTCGACATCCAGTTGGGTTCCCGCGCCGCACACCGGGGTGTGGTAAGCAAAGGTCGACCTGCGCAACGACGACCGTCGAGGAGTCAAACGAAATGGCCTTCTCAGTCCAGATGCCGGCACTTGGTGAGAGCGTCACCGAGGGGACGGTCACCCGCTGGCTCAAGCAAGAAGGCGACACGGTCGAGCTCGACGAGCCGCTTGTCGAGGTGTCGACCGACAAGGTCGATACCGAAATCCCGTCGCCGGCCGCCGGAGTGCTGACCAAGATCGTCGCGCAGGAGGACGACACCGTCGAGGTGGGCGGTGAGCTGGCTGTCATCGGTGACGCCGCAGAGGATGGCGGCCAGACCCAGTCCGAAGCCCAGCCCGACTCTCAGCCCGAAGCCCAGCCCGACTCGGAGAGCCAACCCGAAGCCGAACCCGAATCCGAGGCCCAGCCCGAACCCGAGGCCCAGCCCGAACCGGAACCAGAACGTGAACCCGCGGCGAGCGAACAACCCGATTCGGCGCCGGCCGCCGATGGCGACGCGACGCCGGTCCTGATGCCCGAGCTCGGCGAGTCGGTGGCCGAGGGCACCGTGACTCGCTGGCTGAAGAAAGTCGGAGATTCCGTACAGGTGGACGATGCCCTGGTGGAGGTGTCCACGGACAAGGTGGACACCGAGATCCCCTCGCCGGTGGCGGGCGTGCTGGTCAGCATCACCGCCGAAGAGGACGACACCGTCCCGGTCGGCGGCGAGTTGGCGAAGATAGGTTCCGGTGCCCAGGCCAAGCCCGACGCAAAACCTGAGCCCAAGCCAGAACCCAAGCCAGAACCCAAGCCCGAGTCCAAGCCAGAAGCCAAGGCAGAAGCCAAGCCCGAGCCCAAGGCAGAACCCGAGCCGAAGCCCGAACCCAAACCTGAGCCCGAACCCAAACCGGAACCCGAGCCGGAACCGGCGCAGGCCGCCCAGTCCGAGTCGGCGCAGGCCGCCCAGTCCGAGTCGGCGCCGGCCGCCAGCGACGGCACACCGTATGTAACGCCGCTGGTGCGAAAACTGGCCAGCGAGAACAGCATCGACCTCACCGAGGTGACCGGGACCGGTGTCGGCGGCCGCATCCGCAAGCAGGACGTCCTGGCCGCGGCCGAGAAGAAGCAGGAGGCCAAGCAGGCTCCGGCGGCTCCGGCGCCGTCCGCACCGCAGGCACCGGCCGCCAAGGCGCCCGCCCTGGCACACCTGCGCGGCACCACGCAGAAGGCCAGCCGGATCCGGCAGATCACCGCCAACAAGACGCGGGAATCACTGCAGGCCACGGCGCAGCTCACCCAAACCCACGAGGTCGACATGACCAAGATCGTGGCGTTGCGGGCAAAGGCCAAGGCGGCCTTCGCCGAACGCGAGGGCGTGAACCTGACCTTCCTGCCGTTCATCGCGCGCGCCGTGATCGACGCACTCAAGATCCACCCGAACATCAACGCCAGCTACAACGAGGACACCAAGGAGATCACCTACTACGACGCCGAGCACCTCGGCTTCGCCGTCGACACCGAACAGGGCCTGCTCTCCCCCGTCGTCCACAACGCCGGCGACCTGTCCCTGGCCGGTTTGGCCCGCGCGATTTCCGACATCGCGGGTCGTGCCCGGTCGGGCAATTTGAAGCCCGACGAGTTGTCCGGCGGCACCTTCACCATCACCAACATCGGCAGCCAGGGCGCGTTGTTCGACACCCCGATCCTGGTGCCCCCGCAGGCCGCCATGCTGGGCACCGGGGCGATCGTCAAACGGCCGCGGGTGGTGGTCGACGAGAGCGGCAACGAGTCGATCGGGGTCCGCTCGATCTCCTACTTCCCGCTGACCTACGACCATCGACTAGTCGACGGCGCCGACGCCGGACGTTTCCTCACCACCATCAAGCACCGGCTCGAAGAGGGAGCGTTCGAGGCCGATCTGGGGCTGTAGAAGGGTCTGAAAAGGACTTGGGAACGTGGCCAACGCCGTTATCGCGATCGCGGGTTCATCCGGCCTGATCGGCTCGGCTTTGACAGCGGCGCTGCGCGCCGCGGATCACCCGGTGCTTCGCATCGTGCGCCGCGCGCCGTCGAATTCCGAAGAGCTGCACTGGAATCCGGAAAGCGGTGAGTTCGACGTCGATGCGCTCGCGGAAGTCGATGCGGTGGTCAACCTATGCGGTGTCAATGTCGGCCAGCGTCGCTGGTCGGGCGCCTTTCAACAGAGCCTGCGCGACAGTCGCATCACGCCTACCGAGGTGTTGGCCGCCGCGGTGGCCGACGCCGGCGTCGAGACGCTGATCAACGCCAGCGCGGTGGGCTACTACGGAGACACCAGGGACCGCGTGGTCGACGAAAACGATGGGGCGGGAACGGGTTTCCTGGCTCAGCTGTGCGTGGACTGGGAGGCGGCCACGTTGCCGGCCCACTACGCCGGCACGCGTGTCGTGTTGGCCCGCACCGGCCTGGTGCTGGCCCCGGGGGGTGGCATGTTGCGCAGAATGCGGCCGCTGTTCACGTGCGGCCTCGGTGCTCGGCTGGGCAGCGGCCGCCAGTACATGTCGTGGATCAGCCTCGAGGACGAGATCCGCGCGCTGCTGTTCGCCATCGCGCATCCCGACCTGTCCGGCCCGGTCAACCTGACCGGACCGGCTCCGGTCACCAACGCGGAGTTCACCACCGCGTTCGGCCGCGCCGTCAATCGCCCGACCCCGTTGACGCTGCCCGGGTTCGCCCTCCGGACCGTGCTGGGCGAGTTCGCCGACGAAGGGCTGCTGATCGGTCAGCGCGCCATCCCCAGCGCCCTGGAGCAGACGGGTTTCCAGTTCCACCACAACACCATTGGCGAGGCCCTCGGCTACGCCACCGCCCGGCGCGATCAGGGCTGATCATGTATTTGATCACCGGCGCGGCGGGCGGAACCGGAGGCGTCAGTCGGCAGGTAGTCGAGGAGTTGCGGGGCCGCGGTGAACCAGTGCGCGCCTTGGTGCACCACGACGACGAGCGGGCCGACTCGCTGCGCGAACTCGAGGCCGAGGTGATGGTCGGCGACCTGACCGAGCCGCAGGACGTCGTCGACGCGATGGCCGGCGTCGACCGGATGTTCTTTTCCATGAGCGTGTCCCCCGACTACTTGAAGGCGACGGCGGTGGTATGCGCCGCGGCGTTGGAGTCGGGCCGCCTAGAGGTGCTGGTGAACATGTCGCAGATGACGGTTTCGCAGATGACACTGACGAGCACCGAAGAGTCTCGTCAGCATCGCCTGCACTGGCTCGCCGAGCGCGTCATGAACTGGTCGGGAGTGCCGGTCGTACATATCAGGCCGACGGTGTTTCTGGACAATCCGATCCTCACCAGGCTGGCGGTGCCGGCGTTGCGGGAACGAAACGCTTTGGTGCTGCCGTTCGCATCCGGCCGGACCTCACCGATCGCCGCCAGCGACGTCGCCCGCGTGGTCTGCGCGGTCCTGCTGGATCCGGCGGACCGCATCGGCGCCGTGTACGAGTTGACCGGCCCGACGAGTCTCGACATCGACGGATTGGCCGCCGAATATGCGCGCGGACTGCACCGGCCGATTGCCGGCGCCGACATCGCGCTGCACGCCTGGGTCGGGGAGGTGCTCAAGCCGCTCGGGCTGCCCCCGCATGTGGAACAACACCTCGCAACCATGGCCAGACTGCACGGCGAGGGTCGCTACGATCGGTCCACCGATGACGTCGAGCGGATAACGGGCCGGCAGGCATTGAGCGTCGGGGAGTACGTCGCGGCAAACCCGCAGCTGTTCTCCTAGGTCTCAGCACTGCACCGCGCTCCGGGGCCCGGGTACGGTAGCCAGCGTGAAGGGTTCCATCCGGACCAGCTCGGCCGCCGTCGAGGTGCACCAGCTCGGCAGCATCGACTATCGCGCCGCCTGGCAGCTGCAGCGCGACCTGGCCGACGCCCGGGTCGCCGGCGGCCCGGACACGCTGTTGCTGCTCGAGCACCCGGCCGTCTACACCGCGGGACGCCGCACCCAGCCGCACGAACGTCCGGTCGATGGCACCCCCGTGATAGAAACCGACCGCGGCGGCAAGATCACCTGGCATGGGCCGGGACAGTTGGTCGGCTACCCGATCATCGGACTGGCCGAACCGCTCGATGTAGTCAATTACGTTCGGCGCCTAGAGGAATCGTTGATCAAGGTGTGCGCCGACCTGGGCCTGGATGCGGGCCGGGTGGACGGCCGGTCCGGGGTGTGGGTGCCCGGGCGGCCCGCGCGCAAGATCGCCGCCATCGGCGTGCGGGTGTCGCGGGCGACCACGCTGCACGGGTTCGCGCTGAACTGCGACTGCGATTTGGCGGCCTACACCACGATCGTGCCGTGCGGTATCAACGATGCCGGGGTGACGTCGCTGTCGGCCGAACTCGGTCGCGCGGTCGCGGTCGACGAGGTCCGCCCGGCCGTCGCCGAGGCCGTCTGCGACGCCCTGGACGGCGTGCTGCCGGTGGGTGAGCACCCCGCCGCCCGCGTGGTGTCGGCTTAAACTGGTCCGCGTGACTGTCGCTCCGGAAGGCCGCAGACTGCTGCGCCTCGAGGTGCGCAACGCGCAAACCCCCATCGAACGCAAGCCGCCGTGGATCAAGGCGCGGGTCCGGATGGGACCGGAGTACACAGAACTCAAGAGCCTGGTCCGGCGCGAAGGTCTGCACACGGTCTGCGAGGAGGCCGGCTGTCCGAACATCTTCGAATGCTGGGAGGACCGCGAAGCCACCTTCCTGATCGGCGGCGACCAGTGCAACCGCCGCTGCGACTTCTGCCAGATCGACACCGGGAAGCCCGCCGCGCTGGACCGTGACGAGCCTCGGCGGGTCGCCCAGAGCGTGCAGACCATGGGGCTGCGCTATGCCACCGTCACCGGTGTCGCGCGCGACGACCTGCCCGACGGCGGCGCCTGGCTGTACGCCGAGACGGTGCGCGCCATCAAGAACCTCAACCCCTCCACGGGTGTCGAACTGCTGATCCCCGACTTCAACGGCCGGCCCGAGCGCCTCGCGGAAGTATTCGACGCGCGCCCAGAAGTGTTGGCGCACAACGTCGAAACCGTGCCGCGCATCTTCAAGCGGATCAGGCCCGCATTCACCTACGAACGCAGCCTGGGCGTGCTGACGTCGGCGCGCGACTGCGGGCTGGTCACCAAGAGCAACCTCATCCTGGGCATGGGCGAGACGCCTGACGAGGTGCGCGTCGCGCTGGCCGACCTGCGCGACGCCGGCTGTGACATCGTCACCATCACCCAATATCTTCGCCCGTCACCGCGGCACCACCCGGTGGAGCGCTGGGTGACACCCGAGGAGTTCGACGGATTCGCCCAGCACGCCGAACGGCTGGGCTTCGCGGGCGTATTGGCCGGACCGCTGGTGCGGTCGTCGTACCGGGCCGGCCGGCTGTATCAGCAGGCTCGCCTCACCCGGTGACTGCGTATTCTTGATGACCATGGCTAAACCCCGAACCGCCGCTCAGAACAAGGCCGCCAAGGCGCAGGCGAAGGCCACCGCCAAGGCCGCGGCCAAAGAGCGCCGCGCCCAGCTGTGGCAGGCGTTCAACATGCAGCGCAAGCAGGACAAGCGACTGTTGCCGTACATGATCGGCGCGTTCGTGTTAATCGTCGGCATCTCGGTCGGGGTGGCGCTCTGGGCCGGCGGCCTGACCCGATTCACCATGATTCCGCTCGGCGTGCTGCTCGGTGGGCTGGTGGCGTTCATCATCTTCGGTCGCCGCGCCCAGCGCAGCGTCTATCGCCAGGCCGAGGGCCAAACCGGCGCGGCGGCGTGGGTACTGGACAACCTGCGCGGCAAGTGGCGGGTGACCGCCGGTGTGGCCGCCACCGGCCATTTCGACGCCGTGCACCGGGTGATCGGCCGGCCGGGCGTCATCTTCGTCGCCGAGGGATCACCGAATCGGGTCAAACCGCTGCTGGCCCAGGAGAAGAAGCGCACCGCACGGCTGGTCGGCGACATCCCGATCTACGACGTCGTCGTCGGCAACGCTGAGGGCGAGGTTCCGCTGGCCAAATTGGAGCGCCACCTCACCCGTCTGCCGGCCAACATCAGTGTCAAGCAGATGGACACGCTGGAGTCGCGGCTAGCCGCGTTGGGCTCGCGGGCCGGGACTAGCGTGCTGCCGAAGGGACCGCTGCCCAGCAATGCCAAGATGCGCGGCGTGCAGCGCACCGTCCGCCGCAAATAGCACCGCCCTTCTATCGCCGAGCGTGCCCAGAATGCCGGCCGCCACGGCGTGTCGCTGTACAGACGCGCACGCTCGCGGGGTTGCGACAGCGCTCAGCGGCGCACCACTGCGGTGCCGGTCAGCTGGTCCTGCAGGCCGCGCCCGTCCGCGTCGGTGAACAGCGGCGGCACCACCAGGAAGATCAGCAGGCCCCGCGCCACCAGCCGGCCGATTCCCACCGTCCGGCGGCCGTCGACCGCGACCACCGCCAAGCCCAGCGCCAATTGACCTGGTGTGAAACCGAACAGCCGCACCGACACTGCGCCGAGCACGAGCCAAATGAGCGACTCGGTCGTCGCCAGGAACGCCTCGGAGACTCCGCCGAACGCCTGGGCCAGCAGCGCCAGCCCGGCGGCGATCAGCCAATCGATAAGCAACGCGCCGATCCGGCGGCCCATCGGGGCCAGCGAAGCGGGCCCGGTCTGCGGAAAACCGAGTGTCTCGCCCGGGTAACCGTGGGGTGATCTGCCCGTCATGGACGGCGTCCGCCGGCCCGACTCCACTTCCCCGCACGCGCCGATTGCGGACCAGATACGATCTTGCGGGCCATGGCTTCACAATAGGGCGCAGGTACAACCCAACCTCTTTTGCGGGCTCGTGGTCGCGTAACCTCTGCGCAACACGGGGTTGACTGGCGGGCAATAACAGCTCCCTAGCGTCGGCCGCGAATCACAAGTAAAGGAGTTCCTGTGACGGAAAAGTCGCCCGACGACGTATTCAAACTCGCCAAGGACGAGAGCGTCGAGTTTGTCGACGTCCGGTTCTGCGACCTGCCCGGCGTCATGCAGCATTTCACGATTCCGATTTCGTTCTTCGACGAGAGCGTCTTCGAGGACGGCCTGGCGTTTGACGGCTCCTCGATCCGCGGGTTCCAGTCGATCCACGAGTCCGACATGCTGCTGCTGCCCGATTCCGACACCGCGAAAATCGACCAGTTCCGCGAAGCCAAGACGCTGAACCTGAACTTCTTCGTGCACGACCCGTTCACTCTCGAGCCCTACTCCCGCGACCCCCGCAACGTCGCGCGCAAGGCCGAGAACTACCTGATCAGCACGGGCATCGCCGACACCGCCTACTTCGGCGCCGAGGCCGAGTTCTACATCTTCGACTCGGTGGCTTTCGACTCGCGCACCAACGGCTCGTTCTACGAAGTCGACGCGATCTCGGGTTGGTGGAACACCGGCTCGCCGAACGAGGCCGACGGCAGCGCCAACCGCGGTTACAAGGTCCGCCCCAAGGGCGGTTACTTCCCGGTCGCCCCGGTCGACCACTACGTGGACCTGCGGGACAAGATGCTGACCAACCTGATCAACGCCGGCTTCAGCCTGGAGAAGGGCCACCACGAGGTGGGCACCGGCGGGCAGGCCGAGATCAACTACAAGTTCAACACGCTGCTGCACGCCGCCGACGACATGATGCTGTACAAGTACATCGTCAAGAACACCGCGTGGGCCCACGGCAAGACGGTCACATTCATGCCCAAGCCGCTATTCGGGGACAACGGCTCCGGCATGCACACCCACCAGTCGCTGTGGAAGGACGGCAGCCCGCTGATGTACGACGAGACCGGCTACGCCGGCCTGTCGGACACCGCCCGCCACTACATCGGTGGCCTGCTGCACCACGCGCCCTCGCTGCTGGCGTTCACCAACCCCACGGTCAACTCCTACAAGCGCCTGGTTCCCGGCTATGAGGCCCCGATCAACCTGGTCTACAGCCAGCGCAACCGCTCGGCGTGCGTGCGGATCCCGATCACCGGCAGCAATCCTAAGGCCAAGCGGCTGGAGTTCCGCTGCCCCGACTCCTCGGGCAACCCGTACCTGGCGTTCGCGGCCATGTTGATGGCCGGCCTGGACGGCATCAAGAACAAGATCGAGCCGCAGGCGCCGGTCGACAAGGACCTCTACGAACTGCCGCCCGAAGAGGCCGCCAACATCCCGCAGGCTCCCACCCAGCTGTCCGCGGTGATCGACCGGCTGGAAGACGACCACGAATACCTCACGGAGGGCGGCGTTTTCACGCCCGACCTGATCGACACGTGGATCACCTTCAAGCGCGAGAACGAGATTCTGCCGGTCCAGATCCGGCCGCACCCCTACGAGTTCGCGCTGTACTACGACGTTTAACGACGTCTAAGACGTCTAAAGACGTCCGGACACAACAGTGCGGGGACCCCTGCGGGGCCCCGCACTGTTTGTTTTCCGCTAGCTCGACGTGACGTACTGCGGGCAGTAGGCCGACGCGGCGTCGACGGCGAAGGTCTTGGAGGCCTTGGCGCTCAGACCCGTGGTCTGGGCCACCGCGCTGTAGACGGCCTGGGGCGAGGCGCCCTGGTCGAGGGCCGTGCAGACTCCGTGCGCCTCGCCGATGGCGCTCGCGGCGCTCGGCGGCGTGATCCCGTCCGCCTGAATCTGAGCGAGGAACGCGTTGTCGGTCGAGGTTGCGCCGGCGGTGCCGGCGAGGCCGAGCGCGGCCAGGCCGAGCGCACCGGCGGCCAGGGCGGTTCCGGTGAAGGAAGCGGTGAAACGACGTGTGAACATTGGACTCTCCCGGTGATCTGTGTGACGGACGCTTTTTGCGTTGACACCAGAATCGACACCGGCCCTTTATGGTTTCTTGATAAATCCTTGGCGAATTCTCAGGTGGCCCCGGACGCGCTGCGCGGCGGCCTGCTCAGGTGCGAGGCCTGTGCCCGACGATCACGCGCGTCATCTTGACGGACTGCCCCTCCGCCATCTGGACGACCTCGAGCCAGGCCCCCGGCGCCACAATGTGCAGGTCGACGTCGTCGCGCTTCATATGGATCATCAGCACGCCCGCATCGGTGATCTCGAAGCTGTCGGATGCACCGTAATCCCGCGCTTCCCCGTTTGCGAAGACCACCGTAAAAGCCATGCGTGGAGTATGGCGGGTCAGCCGCTACGCGTCGAGCGCCAGGTCCTTGCGGAAGCGCCGCATGCCGTCGATCTTGTCGGCCACGCTGGCGTTGGCCCCGGCGTAGAACATCCACGGCATGGTGATGATGCCGGTGATGCCGGCTTCCTCCGCGCGTCGGTAGTCGGCGACGGTGAAGGCGTCGGTGAGCGGCGTCAAGACGGTGAAATCGTCCAGTGCCAAACCGTTTTCACGACGCAGCTCCCGCAGCCGCCCGACGGCCTCGATGGCGCGGTCGGTCTTGATCAGGTCGCCGATCCAGCCGTCGTGGCGGGCGGCGCGGCGCAGCGCGACGTCACTGAGGCCACCCACGTACACAGGTATGTGCGGTGGCGTGGGCTGCATCTCCAGCCGCGGCGCGCGGTAGAACTCGCCGTCGAATTGCGACCAGCCCGGTTCCCACAGCGTGCGCATCAACTGCAGCATCTCGTCGGTGCGTTTGCCGCGAGCGGCGAACTGTTCGCCCATCAGGTCGAACTCCTCTGCACACCAGCCGACACCGATGCCGAGTTCCACCCGGCCGGAGGCCAGGACCGATGCGGTGCCAATGGCTTTCGCCGCGTGATAGGGATTGCGCATCCCCGGGACGTAGACGGTGGTGACGAACCGTAGCCGCGTGGTGACCTGCGCCAGCGCGCCGACGAGAACCCACGGGTCGGGCCAGTCGGTGAACGGCTGCCACCGTCGCTGACCGTCTTTGGTGTACGGGTACGGCGTGGCCAGCGTCTCCAGGTTGACGACGTGGTCGGGGATCCCGAGGCCGTCGTAGCCGAGTTCGTCGGCGGCCCTGGCGATCTCGATGATCTCCGCGGTGTCCAAAAAGGCGCTGCTGATGTAGAACTTCATTCGGCTTCCCGCGCCCACGCCGGCTGAATGAACACACCGTGCGCCTCCACCGTGATCCCCGTAGCATCCGAAATATGGCCTCGTGCAAAGGTTTTGACGCCTTCAGTCCGGTCGATGGACGCCTCGGCGCGCAGCGGGCCCAGGGGCGTGCCGCGCAGGTACTTCACGGTCAGGGTTCCGGTGAAGCGCGGCTTGGTCATGCCCTGGCTGGCCGCCTCACCGAGGATGTGGTCGAGCACCAGGGCGCTGACACCCCCGTGCACCAGGCGCGGCGGGCCCTCGTAGGCCGAGCCGAGGATAAAGTCGCTCCAGCACCGCCCGTCGGCCTCGTGGTGAACGACCATCGGCGGGGCGATCGGATTGCACAGACCGATCGCGGCGTTTCCCAGCGGTAATGGATGACCGTCGACGACGTAGCTCATGCCGGCCGGACGGGTCTTCTGCCGCAGCGACTGGGTCAGCGCCTCGATCGCGGTCCGAGCGCCTTCGACGACGTCGTCGTCGGCCTGGGTCCAGATGGTGGCCTCGATCAGCGCCCGAACCGCCTCCGTCAAGGGCGCGTAGCGGGTCTTCACTCGATCGAGTTCGTCCGCGCTGAGTACCTCGAAAGTGGCGCCGAAGCCTGCCGTGTGCTGACTCAACTCCCAAACACCTTGAGCACGACCCCTTTTGCCCGGCGAGTCACCCGCAGATAGTTGTCCAAGAATTCGCCTCCGTCGACGCTGGCCCAGCCCGCTGCAACCGCGACCGCGTTGAGCTGGCGTCCGGGCCCCGGTAACTGGTCGGTGGGTTTGCCGCGGACCAGCGTCAGCGCGTTGCGGGCCCCGGTCACGGTCAACCAGGCTTGGCGGAGCAGGTCCGCGTCCTCGTCGTCGATCAGCTTCTCCGCGGCGATGACGTCCAGGCTTTCCAGCGTCGAGGTGTTGTGCAGGGCCGGGATCTCATGCGCGTGTCGCAGCTGCAGCAACTGCACGGTCCATTCGATGTCGGCCAGTCCCCCGCGGCCCAACTTGGTGTGGGTCTTGGGGTCGGCGCCGCGCGGCAGCCGCTCGGCGTCAACGCGCGCCTTGATGCGCCGGATTTCCAGGACCGCCTCCGCCGATACCCCACCCTGGGGATAGCGCGTCGTGTCCACCATGTGCAGGAAGCGCTCCCCCAACGCCGGGTCACCCGCCACCCAGCTGGCCCGCAACAGCGCCTGGATCTCCCACGGCTGCGCCCACTGCGCGTAGTACGCCTCGTAGGAGGCCAGGGTGCGGACCAGCGGACCGTTGCGGCCTTCGGGCCGCAGGTTGGTGTCGATCTCGATCGCCGGGTCGACGCTGGGCGTGCCGAGCAGCTTGCGGACCTGCTCTGCGACCAGGATTGACCAGCGCACGGCGTGCGCGTCGTCGGCGCCGTTGGCGGGCTCACACACGAACATGACGTCAGCGTCGGACGCGTAGCTCAGCTCCCGGCCACCCAGCCGGCCCATCCCGATCACCGATAAGGTGGCCGGCACGCTGCCGTCCGCGCGGACGTTGGCCCGGATCACCGCGTCCAGCGCGGCCTGCAGCACCGCCACGCGCACCGAGGTGAGCGCCTTGCACACGTCCCAGACGTCGAGCATGCCAAGCAGATCGGCCGACGCGATCCGGGCCAGCTCCGCCCGGCGCACGTTGAGCGTGGTGGCGACGGCGCGCGCGGGGTCGGGGTGCCGCGCCGCCACCGCGATCAGGGCACGGGCCACCGCGGCGGGTTCGACTTCGAGCAGCTTGGGGCCCGACGGTCCGTCGCCGTACCGCTGAACGACGTCGGGCGAACGCATCAGCAGGTCCGCCACATACGCCGAGGTGCCCAGCACATGCATCAGCCGCTTGGCCACCGCGGGCTTGTCGCGGAGCGTCGATAGGTACCAGCTCTGCGCGGCCAGCGCCTCACTGAGCTTCCGGTACCACAACAACCCCGCATCGGGGTCCGGGGTGTCCGACATCCAGTCCAGCAACCTGGGCAACAGCACCGACTGCACCCGTCCACGCCGGCCGCTTTGGTTCACCAGGGCCGACATGTGCTTCAACGCGGTCTGCGGACCCTCGTAGCCCAGCGCGGCGAGCTGACGCTCGGCCGCCTCCGGGGTCATGCCCCCCGCGATTTCGAGTCCGGCCGGGCCGATCGATTCCAGCAGCGGCTGATAGAAGAGCTTGGCGTGCAATTTCGACACCCGAACGTTCTGATGCTTGAGCTCCTCGCGCAGCACGCCCGCCGAATCGCGTCGGCCGTCGGGCCGGATATGCGCCGCGCGCGCCAGCCAGCGCACCGCCTCCTCGTCGTCGGGGTCGGGCAGCAGATGGGTGCGCTTGAGCCGCTGCAGCTGCAGGCGGTGCTCGAGCAGCCGCAAGAATTCGTAGGACGCGGTCAGGTTGGCCGCGTCCTCGCGGCCCACGTAGCCGCCCTCACCCAAGGCCGCCAGCGCGTCGACCGTGGAGGCCACGTGCAGCGACTCGTCGCCGCGGCCATGCACCAGCTGCAGCAGCTGCACCGCGAACTCGACGTCCCGCAATCCGCCACTGCCGAGCTTGATCTCACGGCCGCGGATATCGGCCGGCACCAAGTGCTCCACCCTGCGCCGCATGGCCTGCACCTCGACCACGAAGTCCGACCGTTCGCAGGCCGTCCACACCATCGGGCGAAGCGCGGTCAGATAGCGCTCGGCGAGTTCCGCATCGCCGACGGCCGCGCGGGCCTTCAGCAACGCCTGGAACTCCCAGGTCTTCGCCCACCGCTGGTAGTAGGCGACGTGCGACTCGACCGTGCGGACCAGCTCGCCGCTGCGCCCCTCCGGTCGCAGCCCGGCATCGACCTCGAAGAACGCCGACGAGGCCACCCGCATCATTTCGCTGGCCACGCGGGCGCTGAGTCCGTCGGCGCGCTCGACGACGAAGATGACATCGACGTCACTGACGTAATTCAGTTCGCGGGCACCACATTTGCCCATCGCGATGACCGCGAGCCGCGGCGGCGTACGGTCACCGCACACGGTCGCTTCGGCCACCCGCAACGCGGCCCCCATCGCTGCGTCGGCCAGATCCGCCAGCTGGGTGACCACCACCTTGTACGGCAGCACGGGTTCGTCCTCGACGGTGGCCGCCAGATCGAGCGCGGCCAGCACCATCAGCTGGTCGCGGTAGAGGGCACGCAATCGGGGGACGGCCGCAGCCGGCGCATCCAACGATTCGTCGACGCACTTGTCGAACGCCTCCCGCAACTGGTCGGGGGTGGACGATCTAGAGCTGCCGCGCAACAGTTTCCACGACTGCGGGCGGGCGGCCAGGTGATCGCCAAAGGCCAGCGAGGAGCCCAGCAAGGAGAACAACCGCCCGCGCAAGGCGCGGTCGGTGAGCAGGGCGGCGTCCAGCTCGTCCCACCGGGTGTCGGGATTTTCCGACAGCCGAACCAACGCGCGCAGTGCGGCATCGGGGTCGGGTGCGCGCGACAGCGCCCACAGCCGGTCGACAAAAGCCCGGTCATCACTACCGGTCCAGCCCAACTGTGCGAGCCGGTCGCCTGCCGGCGGATCGACCAACCCGAGCCGACCGGCGCTGGGCACCCTGGGTCGCTGCGTCGCGGGAACGGTCACGACCACGACGGTAGCGCAACAGGACCGCCCGACCGCTTGCAGCTGGCCGGGGAATCTACAGCGACAGGTACGTGCTCAGCTCGTAGGGCGTGACATGGCTGCGGTAGTTGGCCCACTCGGTGCGCTTGTTGCGCAGGAAGAAGTCAAAAACGTGCTCCCCCAAGGCTTCCGCGACGAGTTCGGAGGCTTCCATGGCGCGCAGCGCGCTGTCCAGACTGCTCGGCAACTCGCGGTAGCCCATGGTGCGGCGTTCCTCGGGCGTCAGGTCCCAGACGTTGTCCTCGGCCTGCGGGCCCAGCACGTAGCCCTTCTCCACACCGCGCAATCCGGCGGCCAGCAACACCGCGAACGTCAGGTACGGATTGCACGCGGAGTCGGGGCTGCGCACCTCGATACGCCGCGACGACGTCTTGTGCGGGGTGTACATCGGCACCCGCACCAGGGCGGACCGGTTGGCCGCGCCCCAGGACGCGGCGGTCGGCGCCTCGCCGCCCTGCACCAGCCGCTTGTAAGAGTTGACCCACTGATTGGTAACCGCACTGATCTCCGAGGCGTGCTCCAGGATCCCCGCAATGAACGACTTGCCGATGTCTGACAACTGCAGCGGATCATCGACGCTGTGGAAGGCGTTCACGTCGCCCTCGAACAGGCTCATGTGGGTGTGCATCGCCGAGCCGGGGTGCTGACCGAACGGCTTAGGCATGAACGAGGCCCGCGCGCCGTTCTCGAGTGCCACTTCCTTGATCACGTAGCGGAAGGTCATCACGTTATCGGCCATCGACAGCGCGTCGGCGAATCGCAGGTCGATCTCCTGCTGACCGGGCGCGCCCTCGTGATGGCTGAACTCCACCGAGATGCCCATGAACTCCAAGGATTCGATGGCGTTGCGGCGGAAGTTGGACGCGGAGTCGTGTACCGCCTGGTCGAAGTAGCCGGCGTTGTCGACCGGAACCGGCACCGACCCGTCCTCCTCGCCGGGCTTCAGCAGAAAGAACTCGATTTCGGGGTGCACATAGCAGGAAAAGCCAAGGTCGTTGGCCTTCTGCAGCTGACGCCGCAGCACGTGCCGCGGGTCGGCCCACGACGGCGAACCGTCCGGCATCGTGATGTCGCAGAACATCCGCGCGGAATGGTGGTGACCCGAGTCGGTGGCCCAGGGCAGCACCTGAAACGTCGACGGGTCTGGGTGCGCCACGGTGTCGGACTCGGAGACCCGCGCGAAGCCCTCGATCGAGGATCCGTCGAAGCCGATGCCTTCCTCGAATGCGCCCTCGAGTTCGGCTGGCGCGATGGCGACCGACTTGAGGAAACCGAGCACGTCGGTGAACCAGAGCCGCACAAAGCGAATGTCCCGCTCTTCCAGCGTGCGGAGGACGAATTCCTTCTGTCGATCCATGATTCGAACAGTATGCAATAGCTGTTAAATCTGCGTTACCAATGCCCGGCCGGAAGCGTTGCGGGTTCCGACTAACACCGCAGCAAAGCCTGGGGCAACGTCAAGTCGACGAAGTAGCGCACCACCGCGTCGTCCACACAGTTGTCGCCGTTGAACACCGCCGTGTGCTGGGTTCCGTCGTGGGTGATCAGCGAACCGCCCAGCTCCCGGGCCAGGTCCACCCCGGCCTGATACGGAGTCGCCGGGTCGTGGGTGGTGGAGACCACCACGACCTTGCCCGCCGCGGCCGGCGGGGGCGTGTGCGGCGTCGACGTCGCCGGCACCGGCCACAGCGCACACAGATCGCGGGGGGCGTTGCCGGTGAATTGTCCGTAGCTGAGGAACGGTGCGGCCTGGCGGATCCGTTGGTCGGCGGACACCCATGACGCCGTGTCCGTCGGCGTGGGCGCGTCAACACATCGAATCGCGTTGAACGCATCCTGGTCGTTGCTGTAGTGACCGTTCTTGTCGCGGCCCTCGTAGTCGTCGGCGAGCATCAACAGGTCGCCCGCGTCGGTGCCGCGCTGCAGCCCGAGCAGCCCGCTGGTGAGGTACTTCCAGTGCTGGGGGGTGTAGAGCGCGTTGATGGTGCCGGTGGTCGCATCCGCATAGCTCAGTCCGCGCGGATCCGACGTCTTCCCCGGCTTGGCCACCAGCGGGTCGACCAGCGCGTGGTAGCGGTTGACCCACTGGTTGGGGTCGGTGCCCAGCGGGCAGGCCGCCGAACGGGCGCAGTCGGCGGCGTAGTCGTTGAAAGCCGTTTGGAATCCGGCCATTTGGTTGATGTTCTCCTCGATCGGACCTTGGGTCGGGTCGATCGCGCCGTCGAGCACCATCGCGCGCACGTGGTCGCCGAACCGTTCGAGGTACGCGGTGCCGATCTCGGTGCCGTAGCTGTAGCCGAGGTAGTTGAGCTGATCGTCGCCCAGCGCCTGACGCACCAGGTCCATGTCGCGCACCACGGACGCCGTGCCGACGTTGGCCAGGAAGCCGGTACCCATCTTGTCGACGCATTGCTGCGCCAGCTGCTTGTTGACCTGTTCAATGTGCGCCACGCCGCTCGGGCTGTAGTCGACCATCGGGTCACGCCGGTAGGCGTCGAACTCGGCGTCGCTGCGACACCGCAGCGGCGGAGTCGAGTAGCCGACTCCCCTCGGATCAAAGCCCACCAGGTCGAAGCGGCGCCCGAGATCTGTGTTTGCCAGTTCGGAAGCCATCGCGGCGACCATGTCGACCGCGGACGCCCCCGGACCACCCGGATTGATCAGCAGCGAGCCGATCCGCTGACCGGTCGCCGGGATGCGGATGACCGCCAACTTGGCTTGTGCCCCAGCAGGATTGTTGTAGTCGACCGGGACGGACACCGTCGCGCACTTTGCGGTGGGGACGTCGCTGGTGTCCTCGAGCCACTGGGCGCAGCTTCCCCAGTTTGCCTGCGGCGCGGCTGCCGGCGGCGGCCCCGGGCTCACGGTCTGATCGGCGCCGGGCTCGGGGGTGGCTCCGGCAGTGGGGAGGGCCATTGGGAGGGCCGTTGGGAAGGCCAACTGCTGGCCGGCAAGCAGCAGCGCAAAAGAAAGCAGCGCCGAACTCAGCGGGCTGGGGCGCGGCATGGCTGTCATCGTCGCACTATCGAATACCCGTGACAGCGCGAAAAGGTCACGCCTTGGTCTCTCATCGGTGGCCGGACGGTGCCGCGACCGCAATCCCGGCGCCGCCGGCCCCGGTCAGCACTTTGCACCGCTGGGCGGCGTCGTGCCGTTGATCAGGTAATCGGTCACGTAGTCGTCAATGCAGCTGTTGCCCTGGAAGACCACCGTGTGCTGGGTCCCGTCGAAGGTGAGCAGCGAGCCCTTGAGCTGGCCGGCCAGATCGACCCCGGCCTGGTACGGCGTGGCCGGATCATGGGTGGTCGACACCACGATCATCGGCGCCAAACCGGGCGCCGACACGGTATGCGGCGTGCTGGTCGGCGGTACCGGCCAGAACGCGCAGGTACCCAACGGCGCGTCGCCGGTGAACTGTCCATAGCTCATGAAGGGCGCGACCTCCCGTGAGCGGCGGTCCTCGTCGATG
Source organism: Mycobacterium sp. (assembly GCF_019247635.1). Lineage (GTDB taxonomy): Bacteria > Actinomycetota > Actinomycetes > Mycobacteriales > Mycobacteriaceae > Mycobacterium. The sequence continues at coordinate 7,651 of NZ_JAFBAR010000129.1, read as the reverse complement.
ACCTTGGCCCGGTCCGTAATCGGCGGCTGGTCAACACAATTGATAGCCACCCGCGCGTCGGTCGCATTGGTGTAGTGACCCTTCGAGTCGCGCCGCATGTACATGTCGGCCAGGGCGAGCAGCGTGTCCCCGCGGTGGTCGGTCAGCTCCGTCAGCCCGTCGGTCAGGTGGCGCCACAGGTTCGGCGAGTACAGCGCCATGATGGTGCCCACGATCGCGTCGGCGTAGCTCAGCCCACGCTTGTCGGTAGTGGGCACCGGCCGGCCGACCTGAAGATTGTTCGGGTCGACCAGCGGATCGACCAGGCTGTGGTAGACCTCGACGGCTTTGGACGGGTCGGTGCCCAGCGGGCAGCTCGGACTCTTCGCGCAGTCGGTGGCGTAGTCGTTGAACGCATCCTGAAAACCCTTGGCCTGGCGCAGATCCGCCTCGATCGGATCGGCATTGGGATCGACGGCGCCGTCGAGAATCATGGCCCGCACGTTCTTCGGGTAGGCCTCGGCGTAGGCGGAGCCGATCCGGGTGCCGTACGAATAACCCAAGTAGGTCAGTTTGTCCTCGCCCAGGGCCGCGCGGATGGCATCGAGGTCCTTGGCCACGTTGACCGTGCCGACGTTTTCCAGGAAGGTCTTGCCCATCTTGTGCAGACAACGTTCGACGAACTGCTTGGTCTCGTCCTCCATGTGCGCCACACCCGCCGGGCTGTAGTCGACACCGGGTTCGGTGCGCAGCCGGTCGTTGTCGGCGTCGGAGTTACACCAGATCGCCGGCCGTGAAGACGCGACGCCACGGGGGTCGAAGCCGACCAGGTCAAAGCGTTCGCGGACGCGCTTCGGCAGCGTCTGAACCAGACTCAGGGCGGCCTCGATGCCGGATTCGCCGGGGCCGCCCGGGTTGATGACGAGCGAGCCGATTTTGTCTCCCGTCGCCGGAAAGCGAATCATCGCCAGCGCCGCCACGTTTCCGTCCGGACTGTTGTAGTCGATCGGTACGGCAATCCTGCCGCACTGCGCGCCGTTGGGGATCTTCGCGCCGCCGCCGAGGGGGCGACACTCCGACCACTTCACGGGCTGGCCCACCCGCGGCTCGGTCATCACGGCGCGCCCGGCTACGACACGTACACAGCCGGTGAGAACCAACGCCACAGTCGCGATCGCGGTGCAGATCCGCAGCATGCGCGCGATCTTGTCGCGGCGAGACAGACACATGGCAACCTATGCTGCCAGAGAGGCACCACCCTGTCGGTCGACGGCCGCATGGCGCGCGGCTACCAGCAGGATGGCGTGTGTCACAGCGCCCGGCGGATGCATCTGCGCCGGAGAAATGGCAGAATGTCAGGGTCAGACGAACCCGGGGACCTGTATGGCCACGAGGATCGACCCGACCAAACCATTAGGGACAATGATGTCTGAGCAGATGTCTGAGCAGCACGTGTATGGGGCCGGCTCGTCAGTGCCCAAGCCTAAAATCCGCACCCACCACCTGCAGAAGTGGAAGGCCGAAGGCCACAAGTGGGCCATGCTCACGGCGTACGACTATTCGACCGCGCGGGTGTTCGACGACGCCGGTATCCCGGTGCTGCTGGTCGGTGACTCGGCGGCCAATGTCGTCTATGGCTACGAAACCACCGTGCCGGTCTCGATCGACGAGCTGATCCCACTGGTGCGCGGCGTCGTCCGGGGGGCGCCGCACGCGCTGGTCGTCGCGGACCTGCCGTTCGGCAGTTACGAGGCCGGGCCATCCGCCGCGCTGGCCGCCGCCACCCGGTTCATGAAGGAAGGCGGCGCGCATGCCGTCAAGCTCGAGGGCGGCGAGCGGGTCGCCGACCAGATCGCCTGCCTGAGCGCGGCGGGCATCCCGGTAATGGCGCACATAGGCTTCACGCCGCAAAGCGTCAACACCCTCGGCGGCTTCAAGGTGCAGGGCCGCGGTGACGCCGCCGAACAGACCATCGCCGACGCGATCGCCGTCGCCGAAGCCGGCGCGTTTGCCGTCGTAATGGAGATGGTGCCGGCCGAACTCGCCACCCAGATCACCGGCAAACTGACCATCCCGACGATCGGTATCGGCGCCGGCCCCAACTGCGACGGGCAGGTGTTGGTCTGGCAGGACATGGCCGGGATGAGCGGCGCCAAGACCGCGCGTTTTGTCAAGCGATTCGCCGACATCGGTTCCGAATTACGCTGCGCTGCAACGCAATACGCGGAAGAAGTGGCCAGCGGAGTGTTTCCCGCCGAGGAGCACTGCTTCTAAACCACCGCATGCGACGGCGGCCGGCTGCCGCCACGCCCGTTCGCGGCGAGCTTTGCTCCGAACAGCGTCACCTTGATATGGCACGCTATGGAGGCCTAACCGTGGCCATCCATGACCAGCCCACAATCGGAGCGACGCGCTCCTCGGAGAGAGAATGCCTGCACAAGCGCCAAAGACGTCGCGACACCTCGAGGTCGAGCGCAAGTTCGATGTGGTCGAGTCCACGGTGTCGCCGTCGTTCGAAGGCATCGCCGCGGTGGCTCGGGTGGAGAAGTCGCCGACCCAAACCCTGGACGCGACTTACTTCGATACACCGAACCAAGACCTGGCACGCAACAAGATCACCTTGCGTCGCCGCACCGGCGGGACCGACGCCGGTTGGCACCTGAAGTTGCCCGCCGGCTACGACGCGCGCACCGAGATCCGGATGCCTTTGAACGCGTCACCGGCGACCAGCGCCGTTCCCCGCGAGCTGCTCGATGTGGTGCTGGCCATTGTTCGCGATCGCCCGGTCGGGCCTGTCGCGCGCATCAGCACCAAGCGTGAAGTCCACCTGCTGTACGGCGTCCAGGGCGGCGCACTGGCGGAGTTCTGCAATGACCATGTCACGGCGTGGTCGGGCGCCGGGGCGGATGTCTCCGAGGAGCCGGACTCCAGCCTCGCCGAACAACAATGGCGCGAATGGGAACTGGAGCTCGTCGCGACCAACGGGACTGCCGATAACGAGCTGCTGGACCGGCTGAGCAACCGGCTGTTCGACGCCGGCGCGGCCCCCGCCGGGCACGGCTCCAAGCTGGCCCGGGTCCTCGGTACGACGTTGCGGCCCAACGGCGCCCAGGCACCGGCCGATCCGGTACACCGCGCGGTGGCCGAGCAGGTCGACGAACTCCTGGTGTGGGATCGTGCGGTGCGCGCCAACGCCGACGACGCAGTGCACCAGATGCGGGTCACCACCCGCAAGATCCGCAGCCTGCTGCGCGACTCGCAGGATTCGTTCGGGGCAGCCGAAAGCGCGTGGGTGCTCGACGAACTGCGTGAGCTCGCAGGCATCTTGGGCGTGGCGCGCGACGCCGAGGTGCTGGCCGAGCGCTACCAACGCCGGTTGGACCTGTTAGCGCCGGAGTTGGTGCGCGGGCCGGTGCGTGAACGTCTGGTCGCCGGCGCCCACCGCCGCTATCAGAGCGGCTGGCGGCGGTCGATGGTCGCGATGCGGTCGCAGCGATACTTCCGCCTGCTCGACGCCCTCGACGCGATGGTGGCCGAAATTCCCGTCGCGACAGAACATGACGAGCAGACGCAGGTGACCATCGATACGGCCTACAAGAAGGTACGCAAGGCGGCTAAGGCGGCAAAGGCGGCCGAAGCAGAAGGCACAGAAGGCACTGGGGAAGGCAGCGGGGAACGCACAGCCTCAGCGGAGACCGAACAGACTGAAGAAGAGGCTCAGCCGGACGTGCCGGATCACGACGAGGCGCTGCACCGGATCCGTAAGCGCGCCAAGCGACTCCGCTACACCGCGTCAGCAACCGGGGCCAAGGAGGTCGCGGAGCGGGCCAAGGCCATCCAGGTGCTGCTCGGTGACCACCAGGACAGCGTCGTCAGCCGCGAGCATCTGATTCAACAGACCGAAGCCGCACATGCCGCGGGCGAGGACACCTTCACCTACGGCGTGCTCTTCCAACGGGAGGCCGACCTGGCCGAAAGTTGCCGCCAGCAGGTCGCCGCCGCCCTGCGCAAACTCGACAAAGCAGTGCGCAAAACCCGCTGAGGGCGGGCGAGTTGGCCTGTAAGCCGGATTCTGTTCCCCGCCGCCGTGACGTAAGCAACGGCGGCGCGGCGGCGACCATCCATCTGGACACACCGTTGCCGGGTGCCTCGAGCGGCCTACCCGCAGGCTCGGGCGAGCAGCCCTCGAACGCCTGCGCGGCCGCACCTCCGGTGCGGCCTTCTTGACCTTGCTTCGGGTGGGGTTTGCCTAGCCACCCCGGTCACCCGGGATGCTGGTGCGCTCTTACCGCACCGTTTCACCCTTACCACCGCGAGGGTGGCGGTCTGTTTTCTGTGGCACTTTCCCGCGAGTCGCCTCGGATTGCCGTTAGCAATCACCCTGCTCTGTGAAGTCCGGACTTTCCTCGACGCGTCGCCGCATGGGCGCGAGCCGCGGTCGCCCAGCCAACTCGTCCGCGACGAACACGGTACCCGTTATTTCGGCGAGCAGACGCAAAAGCACCCGATAACGCCCCCGTTTGGGTGCTTTTGCGTCTGCTCGGCCACCTTCACCATTGCCCAATTGAGCACCTTGGTGTCAATCTGGCCAGATGACAGACGCCGATTCCTTCGTCGATCAGGCGGTGATGGGCCTCGCCGAACCGCAACCGATGTACAAAGCATTGCGTGAGTCGACTCCGGTGTTCCGAGCGCCGCAGACGGTGGTGTTGAGCCGGCTCACCGATATCGAGATGGCACTCAAGCACACCGAGCTGTTCTCGTCCAACATGGACGCGGTCGACCTCGGCAACATCCGGCCGCTCATTCCCTTGCAGGTCGACCCGCCTGAGCACGCGAAATACCGCCGCATCCTGGATCCGCTGTTCACCCCGCGGGAGATGGCCAGGCGTGAACCCCGCGTCGCCGAGCTGGTGAACGAGATGATCGACCGCTTCGCCGATCGCGGCGAATGCGACTTTCACGAAGAGTTCGCGGTGCCCCTGCCGTGCACCGTCTTCCTGCAGCTGTTGGGCCTTCCGCTGGAAGACCTCGACAAATTCCTGGAATGGAAGGACGGCGTGATCCGCCCGGAGGGCGCCACTGGTTACGACAAGCGCCACGACGCCTCGGCGTCCGTCGCGCAAGAGATCTACGACTATTTCGACCGCGCCATCGACGACCACATAGCCAGCCCCCGCGACGACGTGTTGTCGGCAATGATCGCGGCGAAGGTAGACAGTGAGAGTCGGCCCCTGTCGCGCGAGGAGCTGCTCGACATCTGCTTCCTGTTCTTGATCGCGGGCCTGGACACCGTCACCGACTCGCTGGACTGTTTCTTCGTGTACCTGGCGCGACACCCCGACCATCGTCATCAGCTGATCGAGCAGCCAGAAATTCTGCCGCACGCGATCGAGGAATTGTTGCGCTGGGAGACGCCGGTACCGGGCGTGGCGCGGGTCGCCATGCAGGACGTCGAGGTGGGAGGCTGCCCGATCAGCAAGGGCGAACGGGTCAGCCCGTTGCTCGGAGCGGCCAACACCGACCCGGCCGAGTTCCCCGACCCGGAGCTGGTGGACTTCACTCGCAGCCCGAATCGGCACCGCGCGTTCGGCGGGGGCCCGCACCGCTGCCTCGGCTCCCATCTGGCCCGCATGGAGCTGCGGGTCGCGTTGCGTGAATTCCACACGCGCATACCAGATTACGAGATCAAGCCCGGCACCCAGCTGACCTACACCGCCGCGTTGCGGTCGGTCGAGGCTTTGCCGCTGGTCTTCCCGGTGGCCACGTGACCCGCGTGGCCGTAGACGCCGACCTCTGCACCGGGCACGGGCGCTGCTACACCTTGGCACCCGAGGTCTTCGACGCTGACGACGTCGGGCACTGCGTCGTACTCGTCGACGACGTCACCGCCGCGCTCGAGGCGCAGGCCGTCATCGGTGAGCAGAGCTGCCCGGAGCAGGCGATCACGCTGTCGCGCTGATGGACCGTTGGCACAAACGCGTCGACTCCGGCGACCGGGATGCCATGTGGGCCGCCATGATCCGCCCCCGCTGCTTGGCCTGAGGACGTAAGCGGTCGTTCGCCTCACAGATAACTGGTCTGATTGACCAGCCGCACCGACGACGCTCCATCGGAATAGAACTCGGCGATGCTCAACGACGCGAGGTCGAGATGCAACCGGTACAGGATGCCGGGCCCGGCTTCCAGCGCCAGGCGCAGCAGCATCTTGATCGGCGTGACATGCGAAACCACCAACACCGTCTCGCCCTCGCGTTCGGTGACGATTCGTTCCCGCGCCCGCAGCACCCGTTGGAGCGCGTCGTCGAAGCTTTCGCCCCGGGGCGGCGGGGTGCTGGTGTCGCGCAGCCAGCGTCGATGCAACTCGGGATCGCGTTCCGCGGCCTCGGCGAATGTCAGCCCTTCCCAGGCGCCGAAGTCGGTCTCGATCAGGTCGTTTTCGACGGTCACGTCCAAACGCAGCGCCTTGGCCGCGGTGGCGGCCGTTTGGTAGGCCCGTTCCAGCGGCGAGGAGATCACCGCGGCGATTCCGCCGCGCTTCGCCAGATACCGTGCCGCGGCACGCGCCTGCTGGCGCCCCACTTCGTTCAGCGCCGGGTTGCCCCGACCCGAATAGCGGCGTTGCACCGACAACTCGGTCTGCCCGTGGCGCAGCAGCAGCATCCGGGTCAGAGTGCCGCGCGCACCTGTCCAGCCGGGTGCCGTCGACGGTTCCTGCACAACGCTATTCGCCGGTTCGGCCACGGGCTCGGCGGGCTGGGCGGGCTTGTCACCACCGCCGGTGGCGCGCGCCGCAGCGTCCATCGCGTCGTTGGCCAATCGGTCGGCGTGCGCGTTCCGTGCCCGCGGCACCCAGGTGTAGCTCACCCGCTCGAACTGCGCGACCAGCGTCCGGGCCTGGGCGTGCAGCTCCACCAGATCGGGGTGCTTGACCTTCCACCGGCCACCCATCTGCTCCACCACCAGCTTGGAATCCATTACGACGCTGGCCTCTGTGGCGCCCAGTTTCACCGCGTCGTCCAGACCGGCTATCAGGCCACGGTATTCGGCGACATTGTTGGTCGCCCGCCCGATGAATTGCTTGGACTCCGCCAGCACGGTCTCGTGATCGGCGGTCCACACCACCGCCCCGTATCCGGCCGGCCCGGGGTTACCTCGCGATCCGCCGTCGGCTTCGATGATGACCTTCACTGCTCGAAGCCCTTGACCCGCAACAGGATTGCACCGCATTCCGGGCATCGCACGACGTCGTCGTCGGCGGCCGTGGAAATGCGGGCGAGCTCGCCGCGCCCAATCTCAATACGGCAGGCGCCACACCGATGCCCCTGCAACGGCCCTGCGCCGGGCCCTCCCTTGGCGCGTTGTCGTTCATAGATCGCCGACAGGTCGGGGTCTAACGTCGCGGTCAGCACATCGCGCCGCGACGAATGTTGGTCGCGGGCTTCATCGATCTCGGCGAGCGCGGCGTCGAGCGCCTGCTGGGCGCTGGCCAGATCGGCTTGCAGCGCCTCGATCGTTCTTGACTCGACGGCCTGCTGCGCCTGGAGCTCCTCGCGACGTTCCATCACCTCCAGCAGGGAATCCTCCAGGCTGGTCTGCCGGCGCTGCAGAGTCTCCAATTCGTGCTGTAGGTCAGACAACTGCTTGACGTCGGTGGCTCCTGACGCGAGTA
>NZ_JAFBAR010000058.1 GCF_019247635.1 Mycobacterium sp. | reverse complement strand
CCGATCTTCTCGTACGGGTCCTCCAGCTCGATCTCCTTGGCGATGGACACACCATCGTTGGTGATCGTGGGAGCACCCCACTTCTTCTCCAGGACGACGTTGCGGCCCTTGGGACCCAACGTCACCTTTACCGCGTCGGCGAGGCTGTTCAGGCCCCGCTCAAGGCCGCGACGGGCCTCTTCGTCGTACGCAATTGTCTTGGCCATTGCGAAGTGATTCCTCCGGATTGGGGATGACACCCAATGGCCACGTAGTGGGCCATCAGGTTACTTACGCTGGCCGGGCGCAGTGCCCGCGACGGACGACCAGACTGGTCTCACCGTCCCGACCTAGCACTCGCCCATCGCGAGTGCCAACGTCATTCTTAGCACTCGCCCATGTCGAGTGCAAGAAGCATGGGCACCCGGTCAGCATGCCTCGCGATTGATTCTGCGGTGAGGGTGGACTTGTGCGAGTGCGCCCCGCCCTCAGCGCAGAGTCAACATCGTGTGCGCGGATCTTGCGTAAGTCGGCATCCGGCAGGCCTGCGGCAGACTGAGGTCATGTCCCTAGCACTGCCCTATCCTCCGCCCCGCTACACCGGCGACGAAGGCGAAGTCAGCGCCCGGCTCAAACGTGCGGACGAGCCGCCCGATTACGAGTTGGGCGGCACCAAGTACCACTATCTGGCCACCCAAACGTCCACTGACGGCGATTTCGGGCTCTACCGCGTCGACATCGCTCCGGCCGGCGGCGGGCCCGGACCACACTTCCACAAGACGATGTCCGAGTCGTTCTTCGTGCTGTCGGGAACAATGCGCATGTACGACGGCCGGGACTGGGTCGACGCGGGCGCGGGCGACTATCTCTACGTCCCGCCGGGTGGGGTGCACGGCTTCCGCAACGAATCCGATCAGCGGGCGTCGATCCTGATGCTGTTCGCTCCTGGCGGACCCCGACAGGCCTACTTCGAAGGCCTGGTCACGTTGGGCGAGATGACCGACGAGGAACGCCGAGAGTTCTTCGTCCGCCACGACAACTACTGGGTGCAATAGCACGCCCCCCGGCAGTCGGCTCCTGCGAGCCTCCGCCGCGCCTCCAGCACGGGCTGGCGTGAGTATCTTTTGGCCATGACCTCAAACGCCACGCCGGAGCGTCGGCCTCCCCAGGCGGGCGGTCAGCCTTGCGATCGGTAGCAGAACACCAGCGCGTCGTCGCCGAGATGATTCGGCCCCGCGCGGCGGTCACCGTCTCACTGCTCGACGCGCTCGGCCTGTCCCTGGCCGACGACGTGGTCGCGCGGCTGTCGCTGCCGGTTTTCGACAACTCCGCGATGGACGGGTACGCGGTGCGCGCCCAGGACACCTCCGGTGCCACGCCAGAGCACCCGGTGGTGCTGCCGGTCGCCGAGGACATCCCCGCCGGACGCACCGACGAGCTCACGCTGCGGCCCCACACCGCGCACCGGATCATGACCGGGGCACCGGTGCCGGCGGGAGCGACGGCCATCGTGCCGGTCGAAGACACCGACGGCGGTGTGCAGGCGGTGTCGATCGGGCAGCAGGCCACGCCGGGCAAGCACATCCGCCGCGCCGGCGAAGACGTCGCGGCAGGCACTACGGTGCTGCGCAACGGCCAGGTTGTGACGGCCGCCGCGCTCGGCCTGGCCGCGGCGCTGGGGCTGGCCGAACTCCCGGTGACCCCCCGGCAGCGGGTGCTGGTGATCTCCACCGGCTCGGAACTGGTGTCACCGGGCGACCCGCTGCGGCCCGGGCAGATCTACGAGTCCAACGCCGTCATGCTCGCCGCGGCCGTCCGCGATGCCGGCGCGGCCCTGGTCGCCACCGCAACCGTAGGTGACGACGTTGCGCAGTTCACCGGGGTCCTGGACCGATATGCCGCCGAGGCTGACCTGATCATCACCAGTGGCGGGGTCAGCGCCGGCGCCTACGAGGTGGTCAAGGACGCCTTCGGGCGCGGCGGGGATCAGGGCGTCGAGTTTGTCAAGGTGGCCATGCAGCCGGGCATGCCGCAGGGGGTGGGGCGGGTGGCCGGCACTCCGATAGTCACCCTGCCCGGCAACCCGGTGAGCGCGCTGGTGTCCTTCGAGGTGTTCATCCGTCCGCCGCTGCGGGCCGCCATGGGCCTGCCCGATCCGGAGCGGCCACACCGCACCGCGGTGCTGACCGAGCCGCTGACCTCGCCGCGCGGCAAACGCCAGTTCCGGCGCGCGATCCTCGACACCGGCGCCGGCGAGGTCACCAGTTACGGACCTCCGGCGTCACACCACTTGCGCTGGCTGGCGTCGGCGAACGGCCTGTTGGACATTCCGGAGGACGTCGTGCACGTGGCAGCCGGAACCGAGCTACAGGTCTGGGATCTGGGCTGATGGCGGCGACCCGCTTCGCCCGGCTTCGCCGCGCTCGCGATCACCGCTGGGCTGACGGCGGCGACCCGCTTCGCCCGGCTTCGCCGCGCTCGCGATCACCGCTGGGCTGACGGCGGCGACCGGTGAAACTCATCCGCCGCATCGAAGGCCGTGGTGCAGCGAATGGCGATCCCGGCGATCGAAATCATTACCGGAATAGTGACCAGCGCGGCCGCCAGCCCGACCCGTCCGGCGAGCTGGCCGATCAGCGGCGGCCCGAGCAGATAACCGATCCAGCCCGTCGCCGCCACGATCGCGATCGCGGATCCCGCGCCGCTTGCGGAGTAGGCGGCGCTGAACGCGGTCGGGATCAGCAGCGCCACCCCGGCGCCCAGCGTGGCGAAGCCGATCACGCTGACGACGGGGTTGGCGGTCGCCAACGTCACGCACATCCCGACCACGGCCACCGACGCCAGCGCCGGAAGCAACCGCCGGCTGGAAACGCGTGAATGCAGCCGTATCGCGCCCAGGCGGGTGACGACCATCGTCAAGGTGTAGGCCGCATAGCTCAAAGCGGACACGCCCGGACCCGCACCTACCACGCTGTGCAGGTAGTTGGCCGACCAGTCGGTGGCGGCGCCCTCGCACAGGAAGGACGCAAACGACACGGCCGCCAGGGTCGCCACGGTCACCGTCAGCCAGGCGCGCTTGGGCCGGCCCTCGTCCCGGGAAGTGGCGGTCGCCTGGTCGGGAACCAGACCACGGGTGAGGGGCTCGACGACGAGCACCACGACCACCCCGACGACGGCCAGCTGCGGGGCGAGGCCGATGCCCGCGGTCACGCAGGCCGCCCCGATCATGGCGCCCAGCAGCGCACCAACGCTCCACATGCCATGGAAGCGGGCCATGATCGGGGCCCGCGCGAGCCGCTCGACCGTGGCGGCTTGCGTGTTCATCGCCACGTCGAGCCCACCGTGGAACGTCCCCCACAGCGCGAGTGCCAGAAACAGCCACGGTCCGGAAGGGGCCAGTCCGACCGTGACGCCGGTCGCCGCATACCCCGCGAGCATCACAGGGACCAACCTGTGGCTGCCCCAGCGCGGCAGCGCCCAGTGGCTGAACACCGTCGCCGCGACCGACCCGAGTGGCGCACCGAACAACGCCGTACCCAGCGCGGCGTCGGAGAGCCCCAACTCGGCCTTGACCTGCGGGATGTGGGCCGCCCACGACGAAAAAATGACAGCGTGGGCCATGAACGCTGCGGTGACACCCATCTTCGCGCGGCGCAATTGTGTCGAAATCGGTCAGACCCCTCACCCGAGCTTGGTTATTCAAATCGTTCCCCAGATCGACAGTGACACACCCGGTCGCTGCCGCTCCGTAAGATGACCGCGTGGCAAGACGCCCCCGCACCGCCCAGGAGCCGGGTTTCGACCCGCGGCATGCGCTGGAGTTGGTGCGCTCGTATATCCCGCCGGTGCACCCCGCCGGCCGACCGTTTATCGCCGCGGGCCTGGCCCTGGCCGCCGCCGGGCGTCGCCAGCGCTGGCTGCGCCGCACCGGCCTGTTGGCGGCGGGCGCCTGCGCCGGGTTCTTCCGGCACCCCCCGCGAGTTCCGCCCACCCGGCCCGGCGCCGTGGTCGCACCCGCCGACGGCGTCGTCTGCGTCATCGATTCCGCCGCGCCGCCCGCCGAACTAAGCATGGGCGACGAGCCGTTGCCGCGGGTGAGCATTTTCTTGTCGATACTGGACGCGCACGTGCAGCGGGCGCCGGTGGGCGGAGAGGTGGTGGCGCTACAGCACCGGCCGGGCCGGTTCGGATCGGCGGATCTGCCCTCGGCGAGCGCCGACAACGAGCGCACCAGCGTGCGGATTCGCACGGCCACCGGCGCCGAGGTCGTGGTCGTTCAGATCGCCGGACTCATAGCGCGGCGCATCGTGTGCGACGCACACGTCGGGGACAGGCTGTCGATCGGTGACACCTACGGCCTGATTCGGTTCGGCTCCCGGTTGGACACCTACCTGCCCCGGGGGACGGAACCGATCGTGACGCTCGGCCAGCGCGCGATCGCCGGCGAGACCGTCCTGGCAGAGCTGTCATGATCGACAAGCCCAGGGGCAGGCGAACCGTGAGCCTGCAGTTGCTGCCCAGCGCCATGACGGTGCTGTCGATGTGCGCGGGCATGACGTCAATCAAGTTCGCGCTCGAACACCAACCGATTCCCGCGATGGCCCTGATCGCCGCGGCGGCCATCCTGGACGCACTGGACGGCCGGGTGGCCCGCATCCTGGGTGCCCAGTCGCGGCTCGGCGCCGAGATCGACTCCCTGGCCGACGCGGTGAACTTCGGGGTGATCCCGGCGCTGGTGGTCTACGTGACGCTGCTGTCGAAGTGGCCTGTCGGCTGGATGGTGGTGTTGCTCTATGCGGTGTGTGTGGTGCTGCGGCTGGCCAGGTACAACGCGCTGCAGGACGACGGGACGCAGCCCGCCTACACCGCTGAGTTCTTCGTCGGTATGCCCGCGCCGGCGGGCGCGGTTTCCATGATCGGTTTGATCGGTCTCAAACTGCAGTTTGGTGACGGCTGGTGGAGTTCGGTGTGGTTTCTCGTCATCTGGATCACCGGTACGTCGATCCTCATGGTCAGCGCGATCCCGATGAAGAAGATGCACACCGTGGCGATCCCGCCGAACTGGGCAGCCCCCCTGCTGGCCGTACTGGTGATCGTCGCGGGGGCGGCGGTGCTGGCTCCCTACATTTTGATTTGGGTGATCATCATCTCCTATGTGTGCCACATTCCGTTCGCGGTGCGCAGCAAGCGGTGGTTGGCCAAACATCCGGAGGTGTGGGACGACCAACCTAAACAACGTCGCGCCGTACGCCGCGCGGGCCGTCGGGCACAGCCCAACCGGCGGTCGATGACGCGGCTGGGGCTGCGCAAGCCGGGCAGGCGGCTGTGACGGGACCCGGCCAGCTCACGCTGACCGCCCGGCTGAACACCTCGGCCGTCGACTCCCGCCGCGGCGTCGTCCGACTGCACCCGAACGCCGTTGCCGCCCTTGGCATTCGGGAGTGGGACGCGGTATCGCTGACCGGTTCGCGAACCACCGCGGCGGTCGCGGGCATGACCGACCAGGACATCCCGGTCGGCACCGTGCTGCTCGATGACGTGACCCTGTCCAACGCTGGGCTGCGTGAGGGTACCGCGGTGATCGTCAGCGCGGTGACCGTCTACGGCGCGCGGTCGGTGACGCTGAGTGGCTCTTCGATGGCCACTCAGTCGCTGTCGCCGGTCACCCTGCGCCATGCCCTGCTCGGCAAGGTGATGACGGTAGGCGATGCGGTGTCGCTACTGCCCCGCGACCTGGGGCCCGGCACCTCGACTTCCGCGGCCAGCCGCGCGCTGGCGTCCGCGGTCGGGATCAGCTGGACGTCGGAGCTGCTGACGGTGACCGGCGTCGATCCCGACGGTCCGGTCAGCGTGCAGCCGAACTCGCTGGTCAGCTGGGGCGCCGGCGTGCCGGGCGCGTCTTCATTCTCCCCGGTCGCCATCGCGGCACCACAGGTCCAGATTGAGGAGCTCAAAGGCGTACAGGCGCAGGCCGGCAAGCTCACCGAGTGGCTCAAGCTGGCGCTGGACGAGCCGCACCTGCTGAAATCGCTGGGCGCGGGCACCAACCTGGGCGTGCTGGTCTCGGGTCCGGCCGGCGTCGGCAAGGTGACGCTGGTGCGCGCCGTGTGCGCCGGTCGCAGACTGGTGGCGCTGGACGGCCCCGAGGTGGGTGCGCTGGCCGCCGACGACCGGCTCAAAACCGTGGCCTCGGCGGTGCAGGCGGTTCGCGGTGATGGCCGGGAAGGCGGCGGGGTGCTGCTGATCACCGACGTCGACGCGCTGTTGCCGACCACCGCCGAGCCCGTCGCGTCCCTGATCCTGGCCGAGCTGCGGGGCGCAGTGGCCACCGACGGCGTCGCCCTGATCGCCACCTCCGCACGACCCGACCAGCTGGACGCCCGGTTGCGCGCCCCCGAGCTGTGCGACCGAGAGCTGAGCCTGCCATTGCCCGACGCCGCCACCCGCAAGGCGCTATTGGAGGCGCTGCTCAAGCCGGTTCCCACAAGCGAGCTGAATCTCGACGAAATCGCCAGCCGTACACCGGGTTTCGTCGTCGCCGACCTGGCCGCGCTGATCCGGGAGGCTGCCCTGCGGGCGGCGTCGCGGGCCAGCGCCGATGGCCAACCGCCGAGCCTGACCCAGGACGACCTGCTCGGCGCGCTGACCGTCATCCGGCCGCTGTCGCGGTCGGCCAGCGCGGAGGTCGCGGTCGGCAGCGTCACCCTCGACGATGTCGGCGACATGGCCGAAGCGAAACAGGCGCTGACCGAAGCCGTGCTGTGGCCGTTGCAACACCCGGACACATTCGCCCGGCTGGGTGTCGAGCCTCCGCACGGCGTCCTGCTGTACGGGCCGCCCGGCTGCGGCAAGACCTTCCTGGTCCGCGCGCTGGCCAGCACCGGGCAGCTGAGCGTGCACGCCGTCAAGGGCTCCGAGCTGATGGACAAGTGGGTGGGCAGCTCGGAAAAGGCTGTGCGCGAACTGTTCCGGCGGGCCCGCGACTCCGCTCCCTCGCTGGTGTTCCTGGACGAGCTGGACGCGCTGGCGCCGCGTCGCGGCCAGAGTTTCGACTCCGGGGTGACCGACCGCGTCGTCGCCGCGCTGCTGACCGAACTCGACGGCGTGGACCCGCTGCGCGACGTCGTGGTGCTGGGCGCCACCAACCGCCCGGAGCTGATCGACCCGGCGTTGCTGCGCCCGGGCCGACTGGAGCGGCTGGTGTTCGTCGAGCCGCCCGACGCGGCCGCGCGCGGCGAAATCCTGCGCACGGCGGGCAAATCCGTTCCGCTGAACGCCGACGTCGACCTCGACGCCGTGGCCGCGAGCCTGGACGGCTACAGCGCCGCCGACTGCGTGGCCCTGCTGCGCGAAGCCGCCCTGACCGCGATGCGGCGTTCCATCGACGCCGCCGACGTGACCGCCGCCGACCTCGAGGCCGCCCGCAAGGCCGTCCGCCCCTCGCTGGATCTAGTGCAGGTGGATGCGCTACGCGCGTTCGCGCAAGCCCTGTAGCGGACTCGCCCACCCGCTCGACCAGGGGTGCGCGGCGGTGCGGCACCTACTCCGACAGCTGAAACTCGACCATCGCGGCAACCGACTCGACGGCCTCGCTGAGCGCGCCCAGCCGATCCGCGACCGACGGCGCGGCCAGCACGGCGTAGCAGTCGGCAGTGCCGATCGGCACGCGAGAAGCCAACGCGTACAACCGCTTACCGGCATCACCGGTATCGCTGTCACCGTGGCCCAGCACCACGTCACGGTCCGGCAAGCCGACACCGCGGGCCGCCGCGATCCGCTCGAACAAGGCCATCACCCGGTCTTCGAGCTCGACAAGCTGAGCGCGGCTCACGACCTCCCCCGGCTCGTCCGGCCAGGGCTCGACCCGTGCCCGCGGGTAGGGATCGTCGGGCAGCCACTCGCACACCCGGATCCGCTCGCCGGTGCGGCAGCGCAGCTGATAGCGACCGGCGCCGTGCTCGATGTACTCGTTGATGGTGGTCAATGTGCCTATGTCACAACGCGAATCACCGCCACCCACCTCGCGTCCGCGCGCGATCAGCACCACTCCGAACGGCTCACCGTTCTCGACGCAGTGCCGCACCAGTGCGCTGTAGCGGGGCTCGAAGATCCGCAACGGCAGATCCTGGCCGGGCAGCAGCGCCGCCTCGAGCGGAAACATCGCCAGCTCCATCATCGCTAGATCTCCAGCTCGGCGACCAGCGCGTCGACGACCGCGCGCAGATCGCCGTCATGTTCCTCGGCCACTCGGCGCTGTCGTTGATACGAGGCGCCGTTGCGGCAGATGTCGAACACCGAGACCAGCTCGTCCAGACAGTTCAGCGATTTCGCCACGGGCTCCAGCCGGTCCACCACGTCGACCAAGTCCTCGGTCACCAGGCGCTCGTTGCTGTCGGCGTCCAGAATGATCACCGCGTCCAGTCCGTACCGCGCGGCGCGCCATTTGTTCTCCTGGACGTGCCAGGGCGGCATGATCGGCAGCGATTCGTCGGCATCCAGCCGGCGGTCCAGGTCGACGACCAGGCAATGCGTCAGCGCAACCAGCGCGCCCAGCTCGCGAAGGTTGGACAACCCGTCGCACACCCGCACCTCAAGAGTGCCAAGGTGCGGTGAAGGCCTTATGTCCCAACGGATTTCGTCCATGTGATCGATGATGCCGGTCTTCTTCTGGTCGTGGACGAAGCCCTCGAACTCGCGCCACGTCTGGAATTGGAAGGGCAGGCCGGCGGTGGGGAGTTGCTGAAACATCATCGCCCGATTGCTCGCGTATCCCGTATCCTCGCCGCCCCACCAGGGCGAGGACGCCGACAGCGCCAGCAGATGCGGGTAGTAGTTGAGCAGCGACGACATGATCGGCATCACCTTGTTCGCCGACGAGATGCCGATGTGGACGTGCACCCCCCAGATCAGCATCTGGCGACCCCACCACTGAGTGCGCTTGATCAGCTCGGCGTAGCGGGGCGCGTCGGTCAGCTTCTGGGTTGACCACTGCGCGAAGGGATGCGTGCCGGCGCAGAACAACTCCATGCCGCGCTCCCGTACGATCCGGCGGGCGGGACCCAGGGTGGCGCGCAGGTCGTCGATCGCCTCCCCCGCGCATTCGCAGATGCCGCTGACGACTTCGACCGTGTTGCGCAGCAATTCCTTGTGCACGCGCGGGTTTTCGCCGATCTCGGCGATGACCGCGGTGGCTTCGTTGCTCAGGTCGCGAGTCTGCGCGTCGACGAGCGCGAACTCCCACTCCACCCCGACCGTGGGCCGCGGCGAGCGCGCGAAATCGATGCGCGCATCACCTCTTTTGGGAGCCCTGCTTGCCGGCGAGCTAGCCGGAACCGATGACACCGCACGCCACCCGCTTGCCGGCGTCACCGGTGGTCATCGTCATCTGGTCGGGGCCCGGCGCCCCGCCGTTGGTCTGGTTGTAGCGCTCCGGCGGGATGTTGGCGAAGTTGTCCGCGCCGGCGTGAATGATGATCGCGGTCTTCTCACCGGTCGTCAGGTCGTCCAGGGTGAAGGCGTCGGTGGTGGTCACCAGCAGCGCGCTGCCGTCGCGGCGCACCTGCAGCGAGGTCAGGTCGCCACTGGCCGGCTCGGCGGAGTGCCCCGCCACTTGCAGATGCCCGCCGGCGGAGTTGAAGTCGCCGGCCGGACCCCCGGTCGGCGCGACCGAGTTGGGCTCGCACTTGCCGACCTTGTGGATGTGCACTCCGTGGAAGCCGGGCGCGAGCTGCCCGGTCCCCGTCGACGCGATCGTGATGGTGACATAGCCGTTGCTCGAGCCGTTACTGAACTCGAACTTGGCCGTCGCCACCTCGGTACCGTCGGGGGCCTTGAGGTGGGCTGTCACGCTCTGGGAGGCCGCGGGCGCCTCGTGTCCCGAGGTCGGCGCTTGTGCCGACGGCGACGAGGCTCCCGTCCAGACGGCCGGCGTCGTCCCCGGCGTGGTCGACGCGTGTTGCGGCGACGAGCACGCGCTCACCAGCGCCACGCCGGCGGCCAAAAACGACACGGACGGCTTGCACAGAGCAGACAGCTTAGGCATAGCGAGAGCCTAACCTGAGAACCCGGGAGGCTGGGCTAACCGGTCACCAAAACGATGACGCCGGGCGGCTGGTCGGCAAGCGCGGGGATGCGCCGCTCGACCGGTGCGCCGAGCTTCTGGCCCACCGCATCCGCGGTGGCCTTCTCGCCCTCGGCGTCGCTGTAGTAGACCGTCGTGACGGTGACATCCGAGGGCGGCGGAGTGAGGTTGTCGGGTTCGCCCACGTTGAATCCGGCGGCTTTGAGTTGGTCTACCGCGCGGCGGGCCACGCCCTCTTTCCCAGAGATGTTGTAGACCCGCACCTCGGCTTGGGTCGCCGCAGGCTTGCCGCTGGTCGACGGCGAAGCCGCGCTGCTGGTCGCCGCACTCGACACCGGCGAGGAGTCGTCGTCGGAGTTTCCCGACGAGCCAACGGCCTGCCAGCCGAGCAACAGGAAGATGACACCGAGGAACAAGAGCACCATCACCATGGCTCGCAGGGGCAGCCCCGAAGAGTCGGGAACGCGCTCGTTCATCGAGCCCACTGTAGCCGGAGGGCGGTCAGGTCACCTCGAAGCCGAGGCGACGCGCAGCGCGCGCCTTTTGCCGGCTGGCGCGCAACCGGCGCAGCCGTTTCACCAGCATCGGGTCGGCGGCCAGTGCCTCGGGCCGGTCCACCAGCGCGTTGAGCACCTGGTAATACCGCGTCGCCGACATCGAGAAGAGCTCCTTGATCGCGTCTTCCTTCACCCCGGCAAACTTCCACCACTGACGCTCGAATGCCAAGATGTCGTGTTCGCGGCGCGTGAGTCCGTCGGCGATATCACACTCGTCCCCCGATCGAACTGCCCGCGCCATGGCGCTGTCCATATCGCTTTCCCTGGACCCTTCCGGCGGATTCTCAAACTGCTCGAATGACTTGACCTACGTGCGCTGCATTGGCTTTATTGGCTTCATTGGGGCATGTTTCGCGCGAATATTGAAACACGTCGCGAACCCTCAAGCTGTAATCCAGACCCGCGAGTCGGCCGACTTGCTTGGATTGCTGGTCGACGGTGTGCGGTACCTTAGCCGTCCATGGCAGTCGTTCCGATCCGCATCGTGGGAGACCCGGTGTTGCACGCTCCGACGACGCCGGTGCCGGTCGGCGAAGACGGTTCGCTGCCGGCCGACCTCGCCGACCTGATCGCCACGATGTACGACACCATGGACGCCGCACACGGCGTCGGACTGGCCGCCAACCAGATCGGCCGCGGACTGCGGTTGTTCGTCTACGACTGTTCGGAGGACCGTGGGCTGACTGACCGCCGCCGCGGCGTGGTGATCAACCCGGTGCTGGAGACCTCCGAAATACCCGAGACCATGCCGGATCCGGGCGACGACGACGAAGGTTGCTTGTCCGTTCCGGGCGAGTCGTTCCCCACCGGGCGCGCGAAGTGGGCGCGGGTCACCGGTCTCGACGCCGACGGCGGCCCCGTCGATATCGAGGGCACCGGACTATTCGCCCGCATGCTCCAGCACGAGACCGGGCACCTGGATGGCTTCCTCTACCTGGACCGGTTGATCGGGCGGCACGCGCGCGCCGCGAAACGGTCAGTCAAGGCACACGGTTGGGGCGTGCCCGGGCTGTCCTGGCTGCCGGGCGAGGGACCCGACCCGTTCGGCCACTGATGGTTTCGTGGCCGGACGCCGGCACCCGGGTGACGATCCGCTACCGTCGGCCCGCCGGGTCGGTCCCTCCGCTGACCGACGCCGTCGGCCAGCTGCTCTCGACCGAACCGTCGGTGCGGGTGCGAACCAAGTCGGGCGCCATCGCCGAATTCGCACCCGCCGACGTGGTTGCCCTGCGGGTGCTGACCGACGCACCGGTACGCACCGCGCAGATCCGCGCGTTGGAGCATGCGGCCGCAGCGGCCTGGCCCGGAGTCGAACAGACCTGGCTGGACGGCTGGCTGCTGCGCGCCGGGCACGGTGTCACGCTGTCCGCGAATTCAGCTGTGCCACTGAGTATTTCGGCACAACCCAGCGCCATCCCCGCGATCGTCGACTGGTATGCGCGCCGCGGGCTGATCCCCCGGCTCGCCTTCCCCGAACGGCTGATGCGGGCGCCCGGCGGCCTGCCGACGGAACGCATCGTACGGGTGTTGGTGCGCGACGTGTCCGCCGGCGACGAAGTGGCGCCACCCGCTCGCGGGAGTCAGGCTGGCGTGACGCTCGGCGCGGTCACCTTGTCTGCGCAGCCCGGCGAGGCCTGGCTGGATCGCGGGCTAAGCGTCGACGTGCTCACCGCCGTCGTCGACGGCGAGGTGGTGTTCGGAACGCATGCCGGTGGGGCCGTCGCGCGCGCCGCGGTGACCGGCGCGCCGGACGGCACGCGATGGGTCGGCCTGTCGGGACTGCGACTCGGGGGCGACCAATCCGCAGTCGACCGATTGGGTAAGGCGATGTTGGCCTGGGGCGCCGAGCGCGGGGCCACCCGCGCCTACATTCGCGCACGGGACAGCGCGTTGGCGGAATCGCTGGGATTCCGGTTGCACCATCGCGTCATCCACGTCCGGGTCGACACAGGAGGAACCGATGACTGACGGCACTTTGCGGTTGGCCACCTGGAACGTCAATTCGATTCGCACCCGGCTGAACCGGGTGGTCGACTGGCTCGCCCGTGCCGACGTCGACGTGTTGGCCATGCAGGAAACCAAGTGCTCTGACAGCCAGTTCCCCACCCTGCCGTTCTTCGAACTCGGCTACGAGGTGGCCCATGTCGGCTTCAATCAGTGGAACGGCGTGGCGATCGCCTCGCGCGTCGGCCTCGACGACGTGCAGATCGGATTCGACGGGCAGCCCACCTGGAGCAGTAAGCCGGAGGTGGCGGCCACCGCCGAGGCCCGCGCCCTGGGCGCCACCTGCGGCGGCGTGCGGGTGTGGAGCCTGTATGTGCCCAACGGCCGCACCCTCGAGGATCCGCACTACACCTACAAGCTGAATTGGCTTGCTGCGCTTCGTGATACGGCCCACGGCTGGCTGCGCGCGGATCCTGCGGCCCAGATCGCGCTGGTCGGCGACTGGAACATCGCCCCGACCGATGACGACGTCTGGAGCACCGAATTCTATGCCGGTTCCACGCACGTCTCCGAGCCGGAACGCAAGGCGTTCAACGCCATTGTCGAGGCCCAATTCGCCGACGTGGTAAGGCCTTTCACCCCCGGGCCCGGTGTCTACACATACTGGGACTACACGCAGCTGCGGTTCCCGAAACGGCAGGGCATGCGCATCGACTTCATCCTTGCGTCACCGGCGCTGGCGCACCGGGTGGCCGACGCTGCGATTGTGCGCGAGGAGCGAAAGGGCAAGGCACCCAGCGACCACGCGCCGGTGCTGATCGATCTGCGCAACGAGTAATGGAACGCTTAACGCGGCGGGCGTTGGATGGAAAGATGCCGTTAACAATTCCGTAGATGCTGTTTACTATGCGGTGCGCGGGTGTATACAGGCTTTATCAGCGAATTCTAGGTACAGCGCCATTAATTCTCAGGGAGTCATCATGGGTGTCGTCGGCGGGACGGTTCGCAGCGTCGGTCGAACGGTGAATCGCGCCGCGGCAGCAACCACTGCCGCCGCGGGTGCCATCGGTGGCGCAGCGGTGAACGGGGTTGTCGGCGGCGTCAAGGGAACCGCCGAAGGCATCCAGCACGGAATCAGCAGCGGCAGCAAGTCGACGCCGGCGGCAGCGCTGGCGTTGGGCGCGCTCGGCGTCGCCGGCATCGTGGAGTGGCCGGTGCTGTTGGCCGTCGGCGGTGGTGCGCTGTTGCTGAAGAGGATGACCAGCAAGCCAGAGCAGCCCGCTCGGCCGGCGAAGGCGAAGCTCACGACGGTCCCCACCAAGTCGGAGCCGCAGAAAGCACCGGCGCAGAAAGCGGCCACCAAGGCCTCGGCGAAGAAGACGGCCGGTCGCCGCGCCGGGACCACCGCTCTGCGCAGCACCAACTGACACCGCAGCCCCTGATCCCTTTTGAGCATCACATCGGTCATCCGACGGTCTTTGCCGCCGCGAGCGATCTCTGCGGTTCTGCACGCCGCCGCCTCCCCGCCCCCCGTGCTCGGCCGGCGCTGTTGGCGCGGCGAAAATCGTGCCTGGATCGAGGTGCGCGGCCTGGGCGGCGCGGACGCTGAACTCGGGCCCGCGGTGCTCGATGCCGTGCGGGCGCACCCCGGCGTCACATCGGCCAGCCTGAACTACCCCTTGTCGCGCGTCGTCGTCGGCATCGACGCCGACGCCGGTCCGGACACCTCGTTGCGTGAGCTATGCCGCCTGGTCGGTGCGGCCGAGAAAGCCGAAAAGACCAATGGCACAACGCAATCCGGCGATAGGGCGGGCAGCCTGCCGGGCGACGGCCTGGTGCTGGCGACCACAGCGGCGGCCGTGGCCGTCAACGCGGCCGGGCTGGGTATCGCGCTCACCGGTCGCGCGCTGCGGCTGCCGCGCGCTCCGATCGCAGTCCTGGCGGGCGTTTCGCTGGTGGACTACCAGCCCTGGCTGCGCCGAGCGCTCGAGCAGACCATCGGCGGGCCCACCACCGACACCGTGATGACGTTGGCCGTGGCGGCCGCGGAGACCGTCACCCAGGCACCGGCCGCACTGCTGGTGGGGCTGTCGATGCAGTCCCTGAAAGCCGCCGAGTGCCGCGCCGAGGCCCGGGTCTGGCAACAGCACGAACCGGAGCTGGCACTGCACGCCGGCCAGCCGCCCACCGAGTCGGCCCTGGGTCCGAAGCGACCGCTGCCTGCTCGTCCCGTGGAGCGCTACGCCGGCAAGTTCGGGCTCCTGCAAGCGCTCAGCGCCGGCCTGATCACCGGCGTCACCCGCAACGTCAACCTGGCCGCGACCGCGGTGCTGGTCACCGCCCCGAAGGCCAGCCGGACCACACCGGAGGCCTTCGCCGCGGCGCTGGGCCGCGGACTGGCCGATCAGCACGCGGTTTTGCCGCTGCGGCCCGACGCGCTGCGCAGACTGGACCTGGTCGACGCGATCGTCATCGACCCACGGGTGTTGTGCACAGATGACCTGCGAGTGGCCGAGATTCGCGGTGCCGACCCGAACGAGGTACCCGCGGCCTGGAACCGCGCCCAGCTGATGCTCGAAAAGCAGGGCCTGCGCCCGGGCTGGCATCCGGTGCGTGGAATAGCGGCGAGCCGGGCCGGATCCAAGGTCGAGGCGCTCTTCCTACCGACCCACGACCCGCTGGCTTCGGCCGTCGTCGCCGAGGCACATCGCACCGGTGCCGAACTGATCTCCGTCGACGACGGCACGCTGGACGAACTGCGCCCCGCCTTCGACGACGCCAAATTGGTGCGGGCCGAGCCCCTCGATGACGCGCTCGCCCGCGCCGTGACCGCCTTACGCGCGTCGGGCCATACCGTGGCCGTGCTGTCATCGTCTGGTGCGCAAGCGATTTCGTCGGCTCACCTGGGGCTGGGATTAATGCCGCGGCACCACGGCGGTCCGCCCCTATGGGATGCCGATCTTCTGCTGCCCGACCTGGCGGCCGCCTGGCGGGTGCTGCGCGCGCTGCCCGCGGCCAGGACCGCGAGCCAGCGCGGGGCCGGAATATCAGCTGGCGCAACGGCTATGGGATCGCTGTTCATGATCCCCGGGGTCCGCGGGTTGGGGCCCGGACCGGTCAACATCGGCGCGGCGGCCGGCCTGCTCTCCGGTTTCCTGCTGGCCCGCGGGATCATGGGAACGGCCGCGCCGCGCCCGGTCGCCCCCCACGAATGGCACGCGATGTCGGTCGAGCAGGTCCGTAATGCCCTGAAAGTCCTAAAAGCGTTGCCGCCTAACGGATTAGAAGCTGACCTGCGCCAACCCGCGGCCGAGCCGGCCGGGAACGCGGTCCTGCAGTTGGCCAAAGCGGTCCGCGCCGAGTTGACCGACCCGCTGACGCCCGTGCTGGCGCTGGGCTCAGCGGCCAGTGCGGTGCTGGGTTCGCCGGTCGACGCGGTGTTGGTGGGCTCGGTGCTGACCGCCAACGCGATACTGGCCGCAAGCCAGCGGCTGCGCGCCGAGAACCGACTGAATCGGCTACTGGCTCAGCAGATTCCGCCGGCCAGGACGGTGATCACCGGTCCGGATGGTGTTCGGACGTACGCCCGTGTCATCGCGGCCAAGTTGCGGCCCGGCGACGTCATCGAGGTACGGACCCACGAGGTGGTGCCGGCCGACGCCCGGATCGTCGAGGAGGTCGACGTCGAGGTCGACGAGTCGTCGCTCACCGGCGAATCGCTGTCGGTGGAGAAGCAGGTCGAGGCCACCCCCGGCGCCGCCATGGCCGAGCGCCGCTGCATGCTGTTCGCGGGCACCACCGTCGTGGCGGGCACCGCAACCGCCCTGGTGACCGCCGTGGGAGCCGACACCCAGGCGCGCCGCGCTGCCGAGTTGGTGTCGGGTGACCTGTCGTCCGACATCGGCCTGCAGCACCAGCTCAGCCATCTCACCAATCAGGCGTTCCCGGTGAGCGTGTGCGGCGGGGTGCTGGTGGGTGCCCTCGGGGTGATGCGGCGCACGCTCCTGCGCGACGCGGTCGCCAGCGGCATCGCCATCGCCGTGGCCGCGGTCCCCGAGGGCATGCCGCTGGTCGCGACCCTCGCGCAAGCCGCGTCGGCGC
Source organism: Mycobacterium sp. (assembly GCF_019247635.1). GTDB lineage: Bacteria > Actinomycetota > Actinomycetes > Mycobacteriales > Mycobacteriaceae > Mycobacterium. The sequence continues at coordinate 3,942 of NZ_JAFBAR010000058.1, read as the reverse complement.
GCCGACTGACGAAGTTCGGGGCGCTGGTCCGCGTTCCGCGTTCGGTGGAAGCGCTGGGCCGTATCGACGTGGTCTGTTTCGACAAAACCGGAACGCTCAGCGAGAACCGCCTGCGCGTGTCGCACGTTCACCCCGCGCCCGGCTTCTCGGATGAGGAGGTGCTGCGCTGCGCGGCGCACGCCGCCCCGGTGATCGCCGACGGGCCACAGGTGCACGCCACGGACGTCGCGATCGTCGAGGCCGCCGGCCAACGCTGGGGGACAAACGGCACCTCCGCCACCGTCCACCCCGATGCTCACCTGCCGTTCCGCTCCGGCCGGTCGTTCTCGGCGTCGGTCACGGGCACCGAGCTGACCGTCAAAGGCGCGCCCGAAGTCGTGCTGGCCGCGTCCGGGGACGTCGGGTCGATGGCAGGGACGGTCGCCGAGCTGGCCGCCGGCGGGTTGCGGGTGATTGCGGTGGCACAGCGCCGGCTGAGCCCGCAGCAGGCGCGGGCGATCCGGGAAAACCCCGACGACATCACCGGCTACTGCACCGACGGGTTGACCCTGGCCGGGTTCCTCGGACTCTCCGACACCCCGCGGGCCGCCGCCAAGGACCTGCTCGCGAGACTGCGCGAGCAACAAATCGGGGTGAAGCTGATCACCGGTGATCATCCGATCACAGCAAAGGCCATTTCCGCGGAGCTCGGCCTGCCGGTCTCCGCCGAGCAGACGATCACCGGCGCCGAATGGGATTCCCTGTCACGCAAGGACCAAGAGCGCGTCGTGACCGAACGGGTGATCTTCGCTCGGATGACGCCGGAAAACAAAGTGCAGGTTGTGCAGACACTCGAGCGCGCGGGTGTGCTGAGCGCGATGGTCGGTGACGGCGCCAACGACGCCGCCGCCATCCGCGCCGCCACCGTCGGAATCGGCGTGGTCGCGCACGGCAGCGACCCCGCGCACACGGTCGCCGACGTGGTGTTGCTGGACGGCCGGATCGAGTCGCTGCTGAACGCCCTCGAGGAGGGGCGCCAGCTCTGGCAGCGGGTGCAGGCCGCGGTGTCGGTGCTGCTGGGCGGGAACGCCGGCGAGGTGATCTTCGCGGTCATTGGCAGCGCGATCACCGGCAATTCACCGCTCAACACCCGGCAGCTCCTGCTGGTGAACACCCTCACCGACGCGCTGCCGGCCGCGGCGCTCGCGGTCAGCAAACCCAGCGGCCCCGTGGACCCACGCCTGCGCGGTCCGGACCAACCCGAGCTGTGGCGCGCGGTCGCCATCCGCGGCGCCACCACCGCCGCCGCCGCGACGGGGGCGTGGGCGATGGGTGGGGTCACCGGGTTGCCGCGGCGCGCATCCACGGTGGCGCTAGTCGCGCTGGTGGGCGCCGAATTGGGCCAGACGCTGCTGGACTCCCGTGCCCCGCTGGTGGTGCTGACCACGGTGGGTTCACTGGGCGCCCTGGCGACGCTGATCAGCATTCCGGTGGTAAGTCAGCTGCTCGGGTGCACTCCGCTTGGCCCGCTCGGCTGGGCCCAAGGCCTGGGAGCCGCCACCGCGGCGACCGTCGCAGTGGGGGTTCTGACCCGCGTCTTGGAACCTAGCGAGCGACCAGACCCGAGACCTCGCGAGCTGGAGACCGCTTCGAGGCCCGAGAAGACGCCCGAGACGGCCGAGGACGTTCCCGATCCGGCTCCCGAACCTCCACGACGCCCACGCGCCACAAAAACGCATAAAGTTCCAGTAACGGGACACTCAGCAATGAGACGACCGGCGAGACTAGCGGATTGGCCGGACGGTCGGAGGTCGACATAAGTCGAAGGTGACCGTCCGATCCGGCCCGGCGGCAAACCCTTGATGACTGAAAGGCAAATGATGGCAGAAAAGAAGGCGCGGCGGGTGGCAACCCAGGCGGAGGCTGTGGAGAAGGTCCGCGAGGGTGAAACGTTCGTGGTGAACGTGCCGGTGCTGGGCCAGGTGGAGATACCGCGGCCCGATCAACTGGCCTATTACGGCGGCCTGGCGGCGCTGGCGGCGCTGGAACTAATCGATTGGCCGGTCGCGGTGGTCATCGCGGCCGGGCACCTGCTGGCGGCCAATCACCACAACCGGCTGCTCGAGGAGCTCGGCGAGGCGATGGAAGAGGTCTGAAACGCAAACGGATTACGCGTCGGGCGAGACTCGCTCGTGGACCGTCAGTAGCAAATGGTCGAACTGGCTCTGAATGGTTGCCGACACCGGCGCCATGCTGGCCACGTCGAGGATCAGTTGCTTCGCCAGCGCCCGTAACTTGACGTTTGTTTCCTGCGATCGCCACTGCAGGACCCCGAAGGCCTGTTCGGCGCTGACGCGGTAAACCGCCATCAGCACGCCCTTGGCCTGCTCGATGGCGGCCCGGTTCTCGAACAGATCGGGCAGCGCCTCGTCGAGGACCTCCTGGCGGGTCTCGGATCGGGTCTCGTTGAAGGTGTCGGTGAGGTCGATGTAGTAGCCGGCGGTGCCCAACACCGCGCCAGTGTCATCCAGGATGCGGTCGGCCACGACGATCGCGTCGTGCACGACGCCGTTGGTGTCGACGAAGCGGTGCCGGCTCGAGAATGACTCACCCGAGTGCAACGCATGCTCGAGCAGATCCTGAACGTGCGCTCGGTCGTCCGGATGCTTATGCGACAACAGCAGTTTCGTGGTGGGTGCGACGGATCCGGGTTCGTAGCCGTGCATCCGCGCGACTTCGTCGGACCATTCCCAGCGTTCCTCGCTGAACCAGAACCGGAAGGCGCCGACGTTCAAATACCCGGCCGCGTCGGCCTCGCCCGCACGGCTGCGGGGCTGGTCATTTTCCACGATTGAAGCTGCACCCGCTCGCATGGGCTGTTGCACGCTTGCATCATCCCACTCGTCTCTGTCACGGACCACTATGCAGCTGCTGGGAAACTGTCGGGAGCATTCCGTTGCTGCGGGTTGCCCGGCTTGGGGGTAACGTCACGGGCGGGCGATCGACCCAAACCAATAGACGCGGGAGCGCGCGCCGAGTGCGCTGAGAGGACGGCTGGGGCCGTCGACCGTAGGAACCTGACCGGGTAATGCCGGCGTAGGGAGATGCAAAATGACTGAGACCTTGTCGGAAACCACGGCACCGGCTGTCACCACCGGCCCCATCGCGGGCAGCCGCAAGGCCTACCGGGTGATGGCGGGCGTCCCCGGGGTCCGCGTCCCGTTCCGGCGGGTGCACCTGTCCACCGGGGACCACTTCGACCTCTACGACACCTCCGGGCCCTACACGGACCCCGACGCGATGATCGACCTCTCGGCCGGGCTGCCGCCGCGCCCCGGGGTGGTGCGCGACCGCGGCACCCAGCTGCAGCGCGCCCGCGCCGGCGAGATCACCCCGGAGATGGCGTTCATCGCCGTCCGCGAAGGCATGCCCGCCGAGCTGGTCCGCGACGAGGTCGCCCGCGGCCGCGCGGTGATCCCAGCGAACCACAACCATCCCGAGAGCGAGCCGATGATCATCGGCAAGGCGTTCATGGTCAAGGTCAACGCGAACATCGGCAACTCGGCGGTCACATCCTCCATCGCCGAGGAGGTCGACAAGATGGTGTGGGCCACCCGCTGGGGCGCCGACACCATCATGGACCTGTCCACTGGCAAGAACATCCACGAAACCCGCGAATGGATCCTGCGTAATTCACCCGTGCCGGTCGGCACGGTGCCGATCTACCAGGCGCTGGAGAAGGTCAACGGCGATCCCGCGAAACTGTCGTGGGAGATCTACCGCGACACCGTGATCGAGCAGTGCGAGCAGGGTGTCGACTACATGACGGTGCACGCCGGGGTGCTGCTGCGGTACGTGCCGCTGACCGCCAAGCGGGTCACCGGCATCGTCTCCCGCGGCGGCGCGATCATGGCCGGGTGGTGCCTCGCGCACCACAAGGAGAGCTTCCTCTACACCAACTTC
>NZ_JAFBAR010000051.1 GCF_019247635.1 Mycobacterium sp. | reverse complement strand
GCCACCTTGTCCGCCGTCCCCGCCCGTGCCGCCGGTGGCGCCGGTATTTCCGATGGTCCCGGTATCGCCTGGGGCGCCGTCCCCGCCGGTGCCTCCGTCGCCGCCCGCTCCGCCGTTGTGCCCGGCGCCGGCTTTGCCGCCGGTGCCGCCGGTGCCGCCCGCCCCGCCGTTGCCTGCCGCACCCGCGGTGCCGCCGCTGCCGCCGGTACCGGCGGCCGCACCGGTGCCGCCCTGTCCACCATCACCGCCGGTGCCGCCGGCGGTGGCGTCGTTGGTGCCGTCGTCGGCGTAGCCGGCGCCACCGTGTCCCCCGCCCCCGCCGGTGCCGCCTGCGCCACCGTCGCCGTTGGTGCCGCCGTTGCCAGCGCCCCCGGCACCACCCTGTCCGCCGTCCCCGCCCGTGCCGCCGGTGCCACCGGGATTGCCGATGCTGCCCGTGGTGCCCTGGTGGCCGGCCCCGCCGGTGCCGCCCTGCCCGCCCTGACCGCCGTTGCCCGCGGGGCCCGCGGTGCCGCCGGTGCCGCCGGTGCCGATCGCACCGCCCGTACCCGCCGCGCCGCCGGCCCCACCGGTGCCGCCGACGGTGGCGTCGTTGGTGCCGTCGTCGGCGTAGCCGGTGCCGCCCTGGCCGCCGTTGCCGCCGGTGCCGCCCGCACCGCCGCTGCCGTTGCGGCCGCCGTTGCCGGAGTTGCCGCCCGCGCCACCCTGCCCGCCGTCCCCGCCCGTGCCGCCGGTGACCCCGGTATTGCCGATGCTGCCCGTGGTGCCCTGGTGGCCGTTCCCGCCGGTGCCACCCTGGCCGCCCTGACCGCCGTTGCCCGCGGCGCCCGCGGTGCCGCCACTGCCGCCGGTGCCGACCGCCCCACCCGCACCGGCCGCGCCGCCGGCCCCGCCGGTGCCGCCGGTGGTGGCGTCGTTGGTGCCGTCGTCGGCGTAGCCGGTGCCGCCGTGCCCGCCGTTGCCGCCGTTGCCGCCCGCGCCGCCGCTGCCGTTGGCGCCGCCGGCACCGGAGCTGCCGCCCGCGCCACCCTGCCCACCGGCCCCGCCCGCGAAGCCGGCGCCGCCGGTGTTGCCGATGGTGGCCGCGGCGCCCTGGTCACTGCCGTCGCCGCCGGCGCCGGCCTGACCGCCGTCACCGCCGTTGCCCGCGATGCCCGCGTGGCCTGTGGTCCCGAACAATCCTGCGCCGCCGCCGCTGCCGGACGTGCCGCCGTCGCCGCCGGCGCCACCGTTACCCCCGTTGCCGCCCGCCACGTTGTGGCCCACACCGGTGCCGCCGGACCCGCCGCCCCCGCCCAGGCCACCGGCACCGCCGTTGCCGCCGGTGCCTCCGGTGCCGAACAGTCCGTGGCTGGCGCCGCCGGCTCCGCCCGCCCCGCCCGCCCCGCCCGCAAAGCCGGACCCGCCGGCCCCGCCGATGGCTCCGCCGCCCGCAATGCCCGCGGTGCCCGCGCCACCGTTCCCGCCGGCCCCGCCAATCCCGCCGGCTCCGCCGGCCCAGCCCAGCAGCGCCCCGTCTGCACCGCCGGCCCCGCCGGCTCCGCCCGCCCCGCCGATGCCGGTCGCGTTGGGCGCGCCAGTTCCGCCGTTCCCGCCGGACCCGCCGAAGCCACCCAGCAGCCCACCGGCACCGCCCGCCCCGCCGTTCCCGCCGGAGCCCGAAAGCGCGGCCCCGCCGGCCCCGCCGAGGCCGCCATTGCCGAACAGACCGGCGTTCCCGCCGGCGCCACCGCCCTGCCCCGGCGCCCCGGACCCACCACTGCCGCCGTTGCCGTATAAGAGCCCGCCGTCCCCGCCGGCCGCCCCGGTGCCCGCCGCGCCATCTGCGCCGTCGCCGATCAGCGGGCGCCCCAGCAACGCCTCGGTGGGTGCGTTGATTACACCCAGCACGCCCTGTTCCAGGATCTGCAGCGGTGACGCGTTGGCGGCCTCGGTCGCGGCATACGTCAGCCCCCCCGAGGTCAACGCCTGCACGAACTGGTCGTGAAACGCCGCGGCCTGTGCGCTGATCGCCTGGTATTCCTGGGCATGCGCGCCGAACAACGCCGCAATCTGCACCGACACTTCGTCCTGCGCTGCGGCCAGCACATTAGTGGTCGGAGCCGCCGCGGCCGCATTGACCGCGCTGATCGCCGAACCGACATTCGCTAAATCCGCCGCCGCCCCCACCAACGTTTCCGGGCTCGCGATAACAAACGACATTCGGCACCTCCGAACACAACGACAACCCGACGACGGTTGTTGTCATGCTTGTGTGCGTTGTTATCGGCTGGCTGAGTTGTTTTTAGCGATCTGCTGTGAGTGCGCGCGCAGGTCCGGCTCGCGGTCACATCTGACCAGCGCGGAGCGCCGAGCGACCGTCAGGACACGTGATCGCCGTTGTTGCGTTCGCGAAAAAGCTTGTAGACCTCGATAGCGTCGTCGTGCGGCTCATAACGCATGGGCAGACGTCGCTGGTCCCATGGCTTTGCGAACTCACTGTAGAAGCTGCTCGGATCGATGTATTTGTCCTTGCCGCCTGACATGTACGGCCCGGTCGCCTCGCGGGTGGCCATGAAGACCACTTCGTCTGGCGCGCAGTGGTATAACGCCCCCAGGCACATCGGGCACGGATGGGCGATGGCATAGACGGTGCATCCGGTGAGGTACTCGGTACCAAGCTTGCGGCATGCCTCGCGGATGGCGCGAATCTCCGCATGGTCGAGCGGATCGTGGGTCTCAGGGACGAGATTCTTGCCCTCGGCAAGGATCTCGCCGTCCTTGACGATGACGGTCCCGAACGGCAGGCCGCCCTCGGCGACACTGATGCGAGCGATCTCGATGGCGCGCTGTGCGAAATCCATGGGATTCGAATCCTGTTTCAGCTGACCGGTTCTGGCTGGACTGGACAGCCGAAAGCGACGTCCTCCAGCCGCGCCGGCCCCGTTCCTTTCGCCGAGTCGGTCGTCCAGGGCCAGTCGTTGGATCGGAACGGCACCAGGGGAGGCAGCAACGCTTCCCGGCCCCTGTTGGCCATCTCGCGCTCGATTGCCGCACGGCCCCCGCCGCCGAGAAGTTCGACGTCCATGAGGAAGTGATCGCGGAAGAAGACGGAACCTAGCGAGCGGTCGGCGACGATGCGGCCGAGCACCTCCAGCATCTTCTCGGGAGTTGTCTCGAACTCCGGCGTTTCGATCAGCAACAACCGATCACCCATCGTCTCGGTGCCCATGAACTGAACCAGGACGCTGAAGAGGATGTTGTTGCGTCGCGCAACGTAGAGCGAGTTACTGACCGCATACGTGCGCTCCCAGGACGCACCTAACTCGTCCTTCCAATCCTCAACCACCTTCATCCAATGACCCACCTGAGCGCCGGAGCTGACGCCAATCAACTTGAACGACAACGGAGTAGTGGCACGCAGGTACTCTTCGACCTCGGCGTAGCTGTAGCCACCCTTGGTCAAGCACTCTTCCATGAAGGCCAGGTTGAGTTCCAAAACGCCACGCAGCGTGGAGCGAACATCGTCTGGAACATCAAGCGCGTCAAGGCTTTCCAGGGCCGACTGGTTCTGCGTCCGATACATCGCCAGCGGTGCCCGCCACAATTGATTCGCGTACGCATTGGACAGATATGGCGCCACGACCTCATATATTGCCATCGAGCTGTGACCCACCGACTTACCGATCTGGTAGATGATCGGGACGGGCGGGGCGAACTCCGGAGGTTGACCGGGACGGTAAAGGATCATCTGTCCGCCCTGACCACTGAATAACGCCAACAGGATTGGCACCTGATCACGCATATTCTGCAGGAACTTCACCAACGACGCGTCATACAACTGCAGCATGGATGCGTTGAGTGCCAGCACCGCGTCCTCGGCCACCACCCGCGGGCTCGCCGCCGGCTCGTCGGCGACGACGGGGCGCATGAAATCCGGGACTGCGCTTTCCTTGAGTTCAGCCATGTTGGTCACGTCCTTTTCTTATCTTCCTGAGCGAGTGAAGTTTCACGAGCTGAGTCACTCCTGATCCGACAGCCGGGTCACAGCAGCTTCCAAAACACCGTGGTCAGCAGCCAGAACAGCACTGCCCAGAACACCATCAGCGCGGCGATCACCATGGCAGTGCGGATATTGGTCGCCGCCTTCGGCGCACCGGGGGCCGGGTGCAGCCAGCGTTTGAGCAACGGATTCACGTAGAACGGCATCGTGACGAAGGTCATGACGAAGCTGGAAAACAAGTTCGAGAACAGCCTGTCCAGCCACACCGGCAGTTTCGCCGGTGACGTCACCAAGGCGAGCAGCATCACCGTCGGATACAAACCGACCCACACCGCAATCACCGTCTTCACGTCCGACGGGGCCTTTGCCTGACCACCGTCTGCTTCGAACGTGAACCAGTTGCCGAACGAGTTGTCGATAGTACGCAACCGAAAGTCGCTGAACTCCTTCCCCTCATCGAGCAGCTGCTGGCGTTCGCTCGACGTCAGCCACCGATCCAAGTCGGCCGCGCTGTCGTAGCGGTAGAGGGTTGTCCACTCCTCCTGCACGCCCTCGACCGGCCGGAAAATCTCAGAACCTCGGTATCCCGGAAAGTTGTTCTCCGCCAGCCGAAGCCGCTCCTGCCAACGAAGGAAATCGTCGACGTGCTCAGGCGGCACTCGATGGGTCACCACGGTCGTGACGAGGGTATCGGGGGGCGGCGCGCCGCCCGTGACGATCTGCTGGGTGGGTGGGCCGTCGCAATAGCGCCGCCGTTCTTCCAGCCCGTTCTGGCGCGTGGCGCTGTTGAGCCATGCCCGCAGATTCGGAATCGAGTCAAAGCGGTAGATCACCGACCAGTGTTGCTGCACGGATGTCGGCGCATTGATCTCTGCGGCAATGAATCCCGAATAATGCGACGCCGCTCTGTTCAATTCCTGTTGCCAGGAAACGAACGCCTTTTCGCAGTCAGGTCGAACCGTTTCGCCAATGATGACAGTGGCGAAGTTGTTGGCAAGTTTCTCGGACGTCATCGGATGTCTGGCCTCAGTGGGTCGGGATCAGCCGGGGTGACTGCAGGGCCATAAAGATCCGGTCGGGCGTCAGCGGCAGTTCGCGGTATCGGACCCCGGTTGCGTCGTGCACCGCGTTGGCCAGCGCCGGCGCGACCGGATTGATGCACATCTCGGCGATTCCCTTGGAACGCAAGGGACCCGCCGAGTCGGTGGAGTCGACCAGTATCACCTCGGTGCGCGGAGCGTCGGCGTAGGTCGGGATGCGATAGTTGCGCAGCGTCGGATTGGTCATGACGCCGTTCTCGTCGACGAGATGGTGCTCGGTCAGCACGAAGCCGAGGCCTTGGGTCACACCGCCTTCGATTTGACCGCGAACCTGTGCCGGGTTGATGACCATCCCGGCATCGGTGGCGTGCACGCTATAGAGAATCTGGATCTCACCGGTCACGCGGTGCACCGCGACACGGAAGCCATGCGTGTTGCAGGCAAGGCTGCGCGGCGAGCCATACGCCTTACGCGATTCGGTCAACCGTATCCCGCGGTCTGCGGCGGCGGCTGCCAGTTTGGTCAGCGGAACGCGGGCGTCACCGCATCGGACAGCATCGTCGTCCATGGTGCAGGATGCCAGATCCACACCGGTGTGTGCGGAAGCGAAGCGTAATATCCGGTCGCGCAGCGCGATCGAGGTTCGCTGAACCGCGTTGCCGGCGACGAACAGTCCGGCGCTGGCGAATGCCCCGGTGTCGAACCCGGTGCGGTCGGTGTCGGACTGGACGAGCCGGATCCGCGCCGGAGTGGTGCCCAGCTCGGCCGCGGCGATCTGGACGTGGGCGGTCGATGTCCCCTCACCGAATTCCACAGTGCCTACGGCGATCTCATAGATTCCATCGACACCGAGCGTGGCCAGTCCGACGGAAATGTGTTCGGTTGGTGGCGCGGTTTCGTGTATCGAGCTGGCCGTGCCGGTGCCGATCAACCAGTCGGCGCCAAACACCCGCCCGTCGGGACGGGAGCGCAGCGCGGCGTCGACACGATCGATGCACGCAGCCAACGTGTCCTCGGTGAACTCTACATCGTCGGCCTCGTCGTGGATCGACGCCAGCGCTTCACCTGGTCGAATGATGTTGCGGCGGCGCAAATCCAATGGATCCATGTCGAGCGCGACCGCCAGCTCATGCATCGCCGACTCCACCGCGAACACCGGCTGAGTCATGCCGTAACCACGCAGCGCGCCACTGGGCATTGTGTTGGTGTACACCGCATACCCGTCGAATTTCTTGTTGGGACAACGGTATATCGCAAGTGCGGAACCCCCGGCGAACAACGTCTCGCCGCCGTGGTTGCCGTAGGCACCGGTATTGGAGACGTTGCGGAACTGGATCGCGGTCAGCGTGCCGTCTGCGCGGGCCCCTAGTTTCACGGTGATCTTCATCGGATGTCTCGGGGAGGCCGTGGTGAATTCCTCTTCGCGGGTGTATTCCCAACATGTCGGGCGTCCGGTGTCCAGCGTGGCCAGCGCCACCAGATCTTCGCTGATTACCTCCTGTTTGCCGCCGAAACCGCCCCCGACACGTTTGCAGAACACCCGTACTTGGTCGGGGCGCAGGTGGAATAGGTGTTCCAGCTTCCCCTTGGCGATCCACGGGGACTGCGAGCTGGTCCGCACGTGCAGCCGGCGTTCTTCCATCCAGGCGATCGACCCGTGTGTCTCCAGATGTGCGTGCTGTACTCGCGGTGAGAAGTAGGTGCCTTCGTGGATGACATCGGCCTGGGCGAAACCCTGTGCAACGTCACCGATTTCACCATGTAGCTGAACCAGGATATTGTGCACCGGATCTTGGATGAACGGGTCGTCGGTTCCATGCAGTTGCGGCGCACCAAACTCCATCGCCTGTTCGGGATCGAACACCGCGGGCAACACCTCGTACTCGACGACCACCTTGCGGCAGCCCTCTTCGGCAGCGCCGATGCTGTCGGCCAGTACCGCAACCACGCGCTGGCCGACAAAACGCACGACGTCGTCCAAGATGTACGTATCGTCGGGGTCGACGAGATGATCCGTGTGGATCGCGGTGCTGAACAGCTTGCGGGGCACGTCTTCCCACGTGTACACGCGGTGCACTCCGGGTACGGCCAGCGCCGCCGACTTGTCGATCGAGACGATGCGCGCATGCGCATGAGGTGAGTGCAGCACCTTGAGATGCAGCATGTCCGATTGGTCGGTATCCATCGTGTACTCGGCGCGCCCCGTTACCACCTCGGTCCCCGCGGGCGCGCCCACACTCGTGCCGATCGCCTGGCCGGATGCTGCCTCCTCGATCGCGGCCACGCCATCGATTGCATCCTGGATCGCGCGATACCCGGTGCAGCGACACAGGTTACCTTTCAATGCATTCGGCAGATCCTTCTTTTGCTCGTCGGTCAACGCTGCCGCAGTCATGATCATGCCGGGAGTGCAGAACCCGCACTGGAAACCGGGGGAGTCGCGAAACTGCCGCTGCACAGGGTGCATGTTCTCGGGGCAACCGAGCCCCTCGATGGTGGTCACCTGATGACCGTCGGCGCGGAACGCCGGGGTAATGCAGCTGTGCAGGGGATTACCGTCGAGCCAAACCGTGCACGCGCCGCAATCGCCTGCGTCACAACCTTTCTTGACCCCGTGCCAGCCCAGGTGCCGCAGGAACGTGCGCAGGCACTGGCCCGGACGCGGTTGCTGTGAGAACGTTTTGCCGTTGACGGTGTAGCTCATGCCACGCCCGCGAGTTCGACTCGGATTTCTTCGGCGTAGTACCTGGCCAGGTGCCGACGATGATCCGGTGTGCCGTTGGCGTCGGCGAACCAGACCTCCGGCGGTATCGCATCGATGTGCGCTTGCAAAGTGTCGGCATCGGGGACGTTGCCAAACAACAGAACCACCGGGTAAGTGGTGCCCGCCGTGATGGTCAGCATCAGATCGTCGGCGGCCGGCGTCTGGGTCGCGACCATGAAAATCGTCGAGCGGCCAAGCTTGGTCAAAGTGAACCGCCGGTGCGTGTACCGCTTGCATAAGGCGTGTTCGGGGATGTGGACACTACGCAGGATTTCCCCCGTCCGCAGCACGTTCTGGTGCTCGCCGATGACGAAATCCCTTGCCCCGACCAGTCGTTCGGTGCCGTCCGCGGCCCACAGGCGGTAGGTCGCCTCGAGTGCCACAGTCATGGTGATCATCGGTCCGGCAGGCAGGGACATGCAGATATTGCCGCCCACCGTCGCGGCATTCCACACCTTGAACGACGCCAGGAAAGCCTCACAGCTGCTACGCAACAAGCCTCCGGCCAGCCAGCCTGCCGGCGGGCAAAACTCGTGCAGTTCCCTGACTGTGCAGGTCGCGGCGATCTCGAGGCCCCCGGCATCGGTTACCAGCGCGGGCCACGCAAGTTTGGTGAGGTCGACCAACCGGCGGACGGTGGGCTGCGGCTCTGAAAACAACCAAGTGCCCCCGGCCAGCCACGCATCGCCGGGCCGCCAGCTCGCACCGGGCCGATCGGCGGGTTGGCGGATCACTTCAGTGACGGTGTTGAGGTCCACGGCGCCCCCCGATTGGCCCGTTGGCGGAGCTGGGCAGACCCACTGTAAACGCCGGCCTCGATTCGGGAGGCGTTTCGGATGTTTCCGGCGCACCGCAATGATCCCTGCGGCCACATGGCAATTCCCGCATGCGGGGAGGTTTCCGTACTGCGACACACGTCGCCGCGTCGGGAGCTCGGCGGCCAAGCCAGAATCACCTCAAAGTCGACCGCGGCAAACACGAAAGTGTCATCATCGCCACATAGGTCGGGGCCCGACGAAAGGTCGCAAGCGTTGCGTGACGTACTGGCCGAGCTGATGCCGATTTGGCGAACCGGCGGCACCGCTGGTGTCGCTACGGTGGTGCGCACGCTGCGATCGGCGCCGCGTCTGTCGGGCGCGGCGATGGTGGTCGCTCCCGACGGGGCGGTCACCGGGTCGGTTTCCGGCGGCTGCGTTGAAGCTGCGGTATACGAGCTGGCTGCCGAGGTGGTGCGAACTGGTCGCCCCCAGTTGCAGCGCTACGGCGTCAGCGTCGACGACCCCTTCGCCGCAAGTCTCACCTGCGGCGGGAACATCGACGTCTTCGTCGAGCCGGTGTCCCGCGGCACCTTTCCGCAGCTGCAGACGGTGACCGACAACATCGCCGCCCACCGCCTGACAGCCGTCGCCACGGTCATCGCACACCCCGACCAGGGCTGGTTGGGCCGCCGAATGATCATCACGACTGACGCGGTCGACGGATCCCTCGGGTCGGCGCGGGCCGATGCCGCCGTCACCACTGCGGCCCGAGGCCTGCTGGCAGCGGGAAGTACAGCCGTCCTGACCAGTGGGCCGCATGGTCAACCTCGGAATACCGGCATGGAAGTGTTCGTGCAGAGCCACACGCCTCAGCCTCGGATGTTGATCTTCGGCGCGGTTGAGTTCGCCGCAGCGCTGGCATTCCAAGGCGCTTTTCTTGGCTACCGGGTCACCGTCTGCGACGCCCGTCGGGTGTTTGCGACCCCGGCTCGTTTCCCCGCCGCCGACGAGGTCGTCGTCGACTGGCCCGACCGCTACCTGAAGGCGGAGGCCGCGCGGGGGGCCATCGACGCCCGAACCGTCATCTGCGTGCTCACCCACGATCCAAAGTTTGACGTGCCGATACTGCAGGTGGCACTGCGTTTGCCCGCCGCAGGTTACATCGGCGCGATGGGGTCGCGCCGCACGCACGACGACCGGTTGGACCGGTTGCGCGGAGCCGGCCTGACCGAGACCGAATTGGGTCGGCTGACCAGCCCCATCGGCCTTGACCTCGGTGCCCGCACCCCGGAGGAAACCGCGGTGTCGATCGCGGCCGAGATCGTCGCGCGCTGTTGGGGCGGGGGTGGTCGTCCCTTGAGGCAGCTCGAGGGCCGCATTCACCACGACATGACGCCATGACCCCGCGCGTCGTCGGAGTGCTGCTGGCCGCCGGCGCCGGGCGACGCTATGGAAAGCCGAAAGTACTGGTCGACGGCTGGCTGGACCTGGCGGTGCGCGCTCTGCGGGACGGCGGATGCGCCGAGGTCGTTCTGGTGCTCGGTGCCGCCGGGGTGACCGCTCCGCCCGGGGCCGCCACGGTCATTGCGCGGGATTGGAGCGAAGGATTGAGCGCTTCGGTGCGTGCGGGGCTGGCGCAGGCTGATCGCATGCACGGCGAGTTCGCCGCGCTGCACGTCATCGATACCCCCGATGTCGGAGCCGCGGTGGTCGCTCGAGTCATCGACCGCGCGTTGGCATCCCGCGCCGGGCTGGCCCGTGCCTATTTCGGTGAGCGGCCGGGTCATCCCGT
>NZ_JAFBAR010000038.1 GCF_019247635.1 Mycobacterium sp. | reverse complement strand
CCCTTCGGGGTGACCTTGCCGACCAGGATGTCGCCGTCTCGAACCTCGGCACCGATACGCACGATGCCGCGCTCGTCGAGGTCGGCGAGCACCTCGTCGGAGACGTTCGGGATGTCGCGGGTGATCTCCTCGGCGCCCAGCTTGGTGTCGCGGGCGTCGATCTCGTGCTCTTCGATGTGGATCGAGGTCAGCACGTCCTCTTCGACCAGGCGGTTGGAGAGGATGATCGCGTCCTCGTAGTTGTGGCCTTCCCACGGCATGACCGCGACCAGCAGGTTCTTGCCCAGTGCCATCTCGCCGTTCTCGGTGCAGGGACCGTCGGCGATCACCTGGCCGGCCTCGACACGATCGCCGGCGTCCACGATCGGCGACTGATTGGCGCAGGTGCCGTGGTTGGAACGGGCGAACTTGCGCATCCGGTAGGTGCGCCGGGTACCGCTGTCGTGCATCACGGTGATGTAGTCGGCCGACACCTCCTCGATGACACCGCTCTCGTCGGCGACGACGACGTCACCGGCGTCGATCGCCGCACGCAACTCCATGCCCGTGCCCACCAGCGGCGCCTCGCTGCGCACCAGCGGAACCGCCTGGCGCTGCATGTTGGCGCCCATCAGGGCACGGTTGGCGTCGTCGTGCTCGAGGAACGGAATCATCGCGGTGGCCACCGACACCATCTGGCGCGGCGAGACGTCCATGTAGTCGACTTCGGACGAGGGCACGTACTCCACCTCGCCGGCCTTCCGGCGGACCAGGACGCGCGCCTCAGAGAAAACAGAGGCACCGGCGTCGTTGAGCTCGAGCGGCGAGTTGGCCTGCGCCACGACGTGGCGGTCCTCCTCGTCGGCCGTCAGGTAGTGGATCTCGTCGGAAACCACCCCGTCGACCACCCTGCGGTACGGCGTCTCGATGAACCCGAACGGGTTGACCCGCGCGTACACCGACAGCGAGCCGATCAGACCGATGTTCGGCCCCTCCGGGGTCTCGATCGGGCACATCCGGCCGTAGTGCGACGGGTGCACATCGCGGACCTCCAGCCCGGCACGCTCACGCGACAGACCGCCCGGCCCGAGCGCCGAGAGCCGACGCTTGTGGGTCAACCCCGACAGCGGGTTGTTCTGGTCCATGAACTGCGACAGCTGGCTGGTGCCGAAGAACTCCTTGATCGCGGCGACCACCGGGCGGATGTTGATCAGCGTCTGCGGCGTGATCGCCTCGACGTCCTGAGTGGTCATCCGCTCGCGAACCACGCGCTCCATCCGCGACATGCCGACCCGGATCTGGTTCTGGATCAGCTCGCCGACCGTGCGCAGCCGCCGGTTGCCGAAGTGGTCGATGTCGTCGGTCTCCACCGGCACCTCGACGCCGCCGGGGACAGTCATAACAGCGGCCTGGCCATCCGTACGGGCGTGGTGCAAGCGCACCAGATACTCGATGGTGGCGACGACGTCCTCTTCGGTCAGCGTCGACGACGTGATCGGCTCACCCGCGTGCAGGCCGAGCTTCTTGTTGACCTTGTACCGGCCGACACGGGCCAGGTCGTAGCGCTTCTCCTTGAAGAACAGATTCTCCAGCAGGGTCTGCGCGGACTCCTTGGTGGGCGGCTCGCCCGGACGCAGCTTGCGGTAGATGTCCAGCAGCGCCTCGTCGGTGCCGGCCGTGTTGTCCTTCTCCAGCGTCGACATCATGATCTCGGAGAAGCCGAACCGCTCGTGGATCCGTTCGTTGGTCCAGCCCAGGGCCTTGAGCAGCACCGTAACCGGCTGACGGCGTTTGCGGTCGATGCGTACACCCACGGTGTCGCGCTTGTCGACGTCGAACTCCAGCCAGGCGCCACGGCTGGGGATCACCTTGACGCTGTGCAGCAGCTTGTCAGTGGACTTGTCGATGGTCTCGTCGAAGTACACACCGGGCGACCGGACCAGCTGGCTGACGACGACACGCTCGGTGCCGTTGATGATGAACGTGCCCTTCTCGGTCATCATCGGGAAGTCACCCATGAACACCGTCTGGCTCTTGATCTCACCGGTGTTGTTGTTGATGAACTCGGCCGTGACGAACAGCGGGGCCGCGTACGTCATGTCCTTGTCTTTGCACTCGTCGACGGGGGCCTTGACCTCGTCGAAGCGGGGGTCGGAGAAGGACAGTGACATCGAGCCGGAGAAGTCCTCGATGGGCGACAGCTCTTCGAGCACCTCTTCAAGACCACCCACCGGCTTGACCACGTCACCGCGGGTGCCGGCGGACTCGCGCCAGCGGGGCGAGCCGATCAGCCACTCGAACGAGTCGGTCTGCACGTCAAGCAGCCCCGGAACCTCAAGGGGTTCGCGGAGCTTGGCAAACGAGATTCGGTTCGGCGCCCCGGCTACGGCGCTATTGGAGCTATTGGAGGAAATTCGTGGACGGTCTGTCTTGCTCTGGCCGAAATCTGCCAAGATGCATCCTTCCAGCACCTGGTGCGACTCACGAGGACCCTGAAGAGAGCCGATGCCCACCGGGCATGTGCGCCGCGATATTTGTGTCGGTTCGGCCGGCGGACGATCTGTCCGGGTCTCACGCGCGCAACTAAATAGCTGAGCCGCAGGAGGGGGCTCAGGCTAAGACCACGGTGTCAGTGGCGGGTGAGGTGGGCAGGAAGTAGCCAGCGCAACGTCCAACAATAGCGCAGGCGCGCGCATTCCTCAACTACCCGCTCCGTGGGGATCGGCGCTGGCTGGCGATGTCGACTTGCCCCTGGAACACATCGGACACATGCTGCCCAACAGACTGACCCGTTTGCGCCCCGTCGTCAAGGGGGCGGGGCGGCAAGTTACGCCAAGTTTTCGTGAAAATCGTCTGGTCGTCGCCGTTGGCAGCCCGCGACAGCAGCCGCCGCGGGGCGGCGACGCCGGCGGACCGGTTCGGCGGAGCTAGTCGCTGAACTCGTGCGACTGGTATTTGTGGGTGCCCTCGAGGTCGTCGAGGATCGCGGCCTGGGCGTTCTTGGGCAGCGTGTGCAGCATCGCGCGCACCCGGGCCTGACGACGAATGACTCCCTTGCGCTCCGGCATGCCCGGCGACGCCACGATCTGCGGCGGCACGCCCTCGATCTCCTCGACACCACCCGCGTGCTGACCGGCATCGAGTGCGGCCTGCTCTTCGGCCATGGTGGCCTCGTCCTTTTCTTCGGACATACCGATCGGCCCGATGCGCCGGCCGTTGAGGAACTGCCGCACGACAGGCTCGTCGCTGGTCAGCAGCACTTCGCGGGGTCCGAACATGACCAGGTGCTTGCGGAACAACATGCCCATGTTGTCCGGCACGGTACGAGCGATGTTGATGTTGTGGGTCACGATGAGGATGGTCGCGTCGATCTGGGCGTTGATGTCCATGATCAGCTGGCTGAGGTATGCGGTACGGACCGGGTCCAGACCCGAGTCGGGCTCGTCACAGAGGATGATCTGCGGGTCGAGAACCAATGAGCGGGCCAGGCCGGCGCGCTTGCGCATACCACCGGAGATCTCGCCGGGAAACTTCTTCTCGTCGCCGCCAAGGCCGACCATGGTCAGCTTCTCCATGACGATGTCACGGATCTCGCTTTCCTTTTTCTTGGTGTGTTCACGCAGCGGGAACGCGGTGTTGTCGTACAGGTTCATCGAGCCGAACAGAGCACCGTCCTGGAACATGACGCCGAACAGCGTGCGGATCTCGTACAGCTCCTTGGCCGAGCATTCGATGATGTCGGTGCCGTCGATGATGATCGAGCCCCGTTCCGGCCGCAGCAGACCGATCAGCGACTTCAGGAACACCGACTTGCCGGTACCCGACGGCCCCAGCAGCACGCTGACCTCGCCTGCGGGGATTTCTAGCGAGACGTCTTCCCAGATCCTCGAGGATCCGAAGGACTTGGTGAGCCCGTTGACCTCGATAGCGATGCCCATGGGAGATCCTTCCGACGCTGGACACGGTGGAGATGCCCGCCACCTGCCCCTATGTGTGGCTTGAGTCACTGTAGCGCACGGCCAGGCAGCACATCAGGCTTGCGAAGATAACGTTTGCTCTCCAGAACCGGTCAGCCGCCCGTCAGGGCCCGCTCGGCCCCTGTTCAGCGCGGTGCCCAGTTGCCGTGGAAGCCCATCGGCACCCGCTGCGGCAGGTGCACGGTCGCTACCGACTCGAGGCTCTGGGCGTCCAGCAACAGCAATTGGCCCTCGTCCCGGCCACGGTGATAGCCGTAGCCCATCAGGATGCCGTCGTCTTCCGCGGCGCTTCCCGGGTTGGGCACGAAACACATCTCGCCGATCAGAAGGTCGCGATCGAGCGGCGCGACGGTGCTCGCCCCGGTGCTGTAGTCGTGCTTGTACAACGACGACAACATCGGCGAGCCATGCCGGTCGAGGAAACCGCCGCCGATGCCGACGGTGTACCCGAACCGGTGCCGGCCGCCCAGCAGGGTCTCGTTGATCCGCGGGAATTCCTGCGAGCGATCGTCGCGGCGTTCGGTGTTGACCGCCCCGGTGGTCAGGTTGATGGTCCAGCGGTCCAGCGTGGGCATGGTGTCGCCCGGTCCGCGCCGGTCGCGGTCGAACATTCGCGAATAGCGCACCACGTCCAGCACCAGAAACTCGGCGCCGTTCCGGATCTCCGAGTAGGCGTTGAGCGGGTGGTATACGTAGCAGGGTTCGATCTCGAACCAGCGCACGTCGCGGTTGGTGCCCTCGCGCGGCAGCACGCCAATGCGCGCGGGGTACTTGGGATTCCACGCGTAGGGCAGTCGATTGGTGGGGCGCTCGTCGCGATTCATCATCGCCGCGATGGGCCCGGGGATGCGGACGCGCCCAAGCACCGCCTGCATCGCCAGCCGGGCGGGCAGCTGCATCCAGCGCGGTACGGTGGCCGGCACCGCCTGCGCGGGGTCGAACGTCACCGGCAGGTCGTAAATCACCACATATTTGTCGGTCAGCGAGAAGTCATGCATCATCGGCGACCCCGACACCGCGATGTCTACCGTGCGGCGCGCCCGCCCTTGGGTGTCGATCACCGAGTACTGCACGGTCCGTCCGCGCGCGAACGAGTAGGACACCGCGTGCAATTCGCCGGTGCGCGGATCGCGGTGCGGATGGGCCGTATAGCCACCGACGAGAGTTCCGTCGAAGTCGCAGGGCCCAATGGTGTCGAGGTCCTCGCTGAGCTCGTAGTTGGCCACCCCGCCCTCGACCAGGGCCAGCGTCTTTCCGGCGTGGGAGAGCACGTTGGTGTTGGCGCCCAGGGACTGCATCCCCGCGCGTGGGTTGGGGTTGGTTGTTGCGGGTTCACCCAGCGCGGCCCGCACCGGCGCGCTGCGGACCCAGCGGTTGCGGTACCAGCGGGCCTTGCCGTCGGCCAGCGCGACCCCGTGCACCATGCCATCGCCGGTGAACCAGTGATACGTAACGGGGTCGACCTCGGCGGCGGGGTTGGGCCCGTTGCGCAGATAGCGGCCGTCGAGGTGCGCCGGGATGTGGCCGGTGACCTGCAGGTCCGTCGCCGTCACTTCGGTCTTGACCGGCGCGAGGAAGTCTTCGAGATACGGGTTCTGCGATTCGGCTATACGCGTGGAAGTCATCGCCAAGCTCCTATAACGTTGTTATTTCAGTGTTATTGCGACGGTACGCCCCTAGGGCGGAGAACGCAATAATGGTCGGGAGATGACTTCGCCGACACAACGCAGCGTTCGCGACGACCTGGTGCATGCCGCCGTCGCGCTGCTGCACGAGCACGGACCCGACGCGCTGCAGACCCGCAAGGTGGCGAACGCGGCAGGAACCTCGACCATGGCGGTGTACACCCATTTCGGCGGGATGCGGGCCTTCATCGCCGAGGTCGCCGACGAAGGCTTGCGGCAGTTCGATCAGGCGCTGACGGTGCCGTTGACAGAGGACCCCGTCGCCGACCTGTTCGCCACCGGCACCGCGTACCGCCGCTATGCCATCGAGCGGCCGCACATGTATCGGCTGATGTTCGGTAGCACCAGCGCCCACGGCATCAACGCGCCCGCGGGCAATGTCCTTACGTTGACGGTCGCGGAGATCGAACGGGACTATCCCAGCTTCGCGCACCTGGTGCGTGTGGTGCAGCGGTGCATGCTGGCCGGCCGGTTCGCGGCTGCGGGTGCTGCCGGCGACGACGCCGCGGTGCTAGCGACGGCCGCCCAGTTCTGGTCGCTGATTCACGGCTTCGTGATGCTCGAGCTGGCCGGTTTCTACGGCGACGAAGGCGCGGCCGTCCTGCCGGTTCTCGCCGCGCTCACCATGAATCTGCTTGTTGCCCTTGGAGACTCACCCGAGTGCGCGCAAACGTCGCTGCGGTCGGCGATCGACGCGGGCTGAGCACGCAAAAGCCCCCGGGAGCAATCCCGGGGGCTGTCGCGGTTGGGCCTACTTGACGGTGACGGTAGCGCCGGCGGCCTCGAGCTTGGCCCTGGCCTCGTCGGCGGCCTCCTTGGCGACCTTCTCGAGCAGCGGCTTGGGCGCGCCGTCGACCAAGTCCTTGGCCTCCTTCAGGCCCAGGCCGGAGACGATCTCGCGGACCACCTTGATGACCCCGATCTTCTTCTCGCCGGCGGCCTCGAGGATGACATCGAACTCCGACTGTTCCTCGGCGGCCTCGGCGGGCGCACCGCCGGCGGCGGGGCCGGCAGCGGCGACGGCGACCGGAGCGGCCGCGGTCACCTCGAAGGTCTCCTCGAACTTCTTGACGAAGTCGGAGAGCTCCAACAGGGTCATTTCCTTGAAGGCGTCGAGCAGGTCGTCGGTGGAGAGCTTGGACATGGTGTGGGTCCTTCCTAATCTTTGGGGTTTCGTGGGTTATTCGGCAGCGGGTGCGGCGGAGGCCTCAGCGGGTGCGGCGGGCGCCTCGGGGGCTGCCGCTGCCGCCTCGGGGGCTGCCGGGGCTTCTGAGGCCTTCTTTTCCTGCAGCGCGGCAACGAGGCGAGCCACCTGCGAAGCGGGCGCGTTGAACAGCCCGGCCGCCTTGGCGAGGTTGCCCTTCATCGCACCGGCCAGCTTGGCCAGCAGCACCTCGCGGGATTCCAGATCGGCGATGCGCTCGACCTCTGCGACGGACAGCGGATGGCCGTCCATGTAGCCACCTTTGATGACCAGCGCCTTATGGTCCTTGGCGAAGGTCTTGATGGCCTTGGCGGCATCAACCGGCTCGCCGGTGACGAACGCGATGGCCGTCGGGCCGGCGAACAGCTCGTCGAGACCCTCGACGCCGGCCTCCGAGGCGGCGCGCTTGATCAGCGTGTTCTTGGCCACCGCGTAGTTGGCCGAACCCGCAAGAGATCGGCGCAGATCGGCCAGGTTCGCCACCGTCAAACCGCGGTACTCGGTGATAACGGTCGCGGTCGAGGCCTTGAACTGCTCCGCGATGTCTGCAACGGCGGTGGCCTTGTCAGCCCTGGCCATGCCTACCTCCTGAAGTCAAAGTCCTTGTGTGACTTGCGATCACCGGAGAACGACGAACGCCCCGGCGCAGGAAGCGGCCGGGGCGTTGAGCGCCGGCGCACGCGTGCCGGCGGCTGATGCCTCGTCCTCCTGCGTGGGCCGCCGGGATACTCCCGGACCTTCAACCGATTGCTCGGTGACCGACGGTCTTCGGTGGATCGGCAACCACCATAGCGCGGCGCCGCGCGATCAGCCAAAACGGCGTCAGGTCCGCGCCGTCGGAGCCGCCATCGGAGTCAGGCCGCTTCTCGCGGCTACCCGATCCGCGCCAGCCTCGCCGCGCCAATCAGGCCGGCCTCGGCGCCGAGTTCGGCGGCCACCACCCGCAGGTCGGCCAGAAAGTCCAGGCCGGCGTAGTCGGCCAAGGCAGTGCGCAGGGGGCCGAAGAGCAGCTCGCCGGACATGGCCACTCCCCCGCCGACGACGACCAGATCCAGGTCGCACACGGCCGCCACCGAGGCGATCGTCATCGCCAGCGCGGTCGCGCCGCGGCGAAACGCTCTCAGCGCCAACGCATCCCCGGCCGCGGCCGCGACGGCCAGTTCCCGGGCGCCGGCCGCGGGCGGGGCGTGCCAGCCGTTGGCGCGCGCCCAGCGCACCAGCGACGGGCCCGACGCGACCGTCTCCACGCAGCCGCGGCCACCGCAGGTGCACGGGCTGCCGTCCCGTTCGACCACCACGTGTCCGACGTGCCCCGCGTTGCCGGTGCGGCCGGGGTAGGGGGCGCCGTCGAGCACCAGGCCGCCGCCCACTCCGGTGGACACCACCATGCCCAGCAGGAAGCGCGCGCCCCGTGCGGCCCCGAGCCAGTGTTCGGCGAGCGCCATGCAGAGGCCGTCGCCACCCAGCCGCACCGGCACACCGGGCACCTCAGCAATAACCTTGTCCCGCAACGGAAAACGGTGCCAGGCGGGAATGTTGATCGGACTGACGGTGCCGGCGTCCCGGTGGACGGGCCCAGCCGAAGCGATCCCTACCGCGCCCACCGCGCCGCCGGCCGCGCCCAGCGCGTCGGCGATCGCCGCGGCAACCACGGCCCAGACACGTTCGGCGCCTTCGCCGACCGGCGTGGGGCTTATGGCGGTATACGTGAGCGCGCCGTCCGAATCGGCCAGGCCGGCGGCGATCTTCGTGCCGCCGATGTCCAGGCAGAGCGTCAGCATCAGTGCCGGTGGGTGTTGTCGGGCTGGCGTGGGTCGCCGGGATGCTCGTAGCCGGGCGCCAACACAACGAGTGCGGCGCGGCGCGCGTCCAGCCAGACCCGGAACGCCCGGCGACGCTCGGCTCCCAGCAGGTGCTCGGTGATCCCGGCCCGCACCTGCTCCAGCGGCGGTCCGATGGCCGCCGGGGCCCGCCAACCGTGCGCGTCCACAAGCGGTACGGCGAACCGCAGCGGGTTGCGCTTGTGGTAGTCGGCCACGTCGTCGTCGGTGACCGCCGCCGCCGCGGTGACGTCCAGGAACAGAGCGCGCGCCCGCGGATCGGCCAGAGCCGCCGCGGCGATGCTGCCGATCTCCAGCCGCGCCGTCACGTCGGGCAGCAGATCGGTCTCGTGCGGGACGCTTTCAGCCGTGAGACCGCGCGCGGCCACCTCGGCGACAATCACCCGCTCGGTCACGATCAGTTGCGTGAGCCAGCGCCGCAACTGCCGGCCCTCGCTGGTTTCGCGGGCCGGCAGCGCGGCCGCGCGCGGACCGCTGCGCAACCGGGCTTCCCGCGCGTCGACCTCGTCGGCGACAACCGGGACACCGGCCACGCTCGCGACCACAGTCATAGGCGCCGCTCCTCCTCATCGCTTCGCTCTGCAGCGTCGCCGGCGCGCCTCATGTTCCTCCTCACCCTCACCTGCACCGCCGGCGTGTAGACGAGCCGGCCGGCGCAGCCGACCCGGACCAGCGCCCACCACCGGCCGGGATCCAGCCACGCCGGCGGGGTCACCTCGAAGACCAGTTCGGCCGTGCCCTCGGCGGGCAGAACGGCGCCGAGGGCGGCCGGTCCGATCCACTCCCAAGTGCCCCACGGGCTGAGCAGGTGGGCCTCCAGCGCCAAGTCGGCACAGGCGCGGGAGCCGATAGTGACGGCCAGCCGGGCCGAGTCCCCGGGCGCCAGCTCGACGTCGGCGGGCCCGTCGACCAGGTAAACCAACTCCCCGATCTCCGTCCCCACGGCCACCACGCACACGTCCTCGACGACCTGACGCCAGGCGGCGGGCACTTCGTCGCCAGCCACCGTGAGCTGGGCTCGAACCGGGTACAGGCCCGGGCGCGCATCGGCCGGAACCGTTAGCGCGACATCGGTTTCCAGGCAGGCGCCCGTGCCTAGCGTGTACGACAGCTCGGCGGGCGCGACCGACCAGCCCTCGGGACCCACCAGTGCGACCGTGCCACCCAGCACCGAGTCGGTGCAGTCGCTGGCCGCGGTGAGACGCAACGCCACCTCGCCACCTGGCTCGGCGGTCAACTGCGGCGGGTGCAAATGCGCGACGGCCGGCAGTCCGCCCAGCGGTGCGGGGCCGCGGTTGTGCAGCCAGTACCGCGCGTAGAGCGGCTGGGCCGCCTCGGCGTTCGGCGCCAATTGCGTTGCACCGCTACGTGATTCGAACATTTCTAAGTGGGCTACCAGCGTGGCGACCTGGTAGCCGTGCAGGTCGACGGACCGTTCGCGCCGCTTTGGTGATTCCAACAGGTCGGCCGGCTGCAGGCCGCGCACCTCGCCTAGCCCGCTGGCGATGGCGACACGGACACCGGCCCCCTTCGTCTCAACCAACCGCATAGCCACGGCACGGGGGTCGACCGGCAGCGCGCTGCCGCCCACCATCGGGTTACCGGCCGCCTTCAACGCGCCCAGCTGCACGGAGTCGGCGGGCTCGACCCGCAACAGCGAGCCGACCGGCCCCCGGCCGCCTTCTCCGCCCGCGGTCACCGCACGCAGCGGGTGGGAGAACTGGGCACTGCGGTTGGGGATGCCGGCGGCGCGCCAGTCACCGTCGCCACACACCAGCGCGTAGTCGAAATCGTGCGTCCAGTGCTGCAGCTGGAAGTTGGAGCCGTCGGGCGCCGTGCGGCGGGGTTCGTCGATCCAGATCCCGGATGGCCAGCCGGTGCAGGACCGCATCAGCGCCGTGTGCAGTGTGCCCGCGGAGTCGACGGCGAAGCTCGGCACGCCGCGGTTGAGCAGCGCGACCGTCCGGTCTTCGAACGGCTCGCATCCCGACGGAACCTGTTGAGTGACAACGATCTCCGCATCGCCGAGGTCGTCGACCACGGATGCGATCGCGGTGGCCAGCTCGCGGTCTCCGCGGCCGTCGATCACCAGCACCGGCAGCGCGCGCGGCGCCCGCAGGTCGGCTCCGGGCACCCACGCCGCCGCCAACGGCCCGGCCGCCGGCACCCACACCCTGGCCCGCCCCGTCGTGGCCAGTTGCCGTTCGAGTTCCGCGGTGTAACCGGGGTCGGCCTCGGCCAGCACGGCCCGGGTGAAGGCGTTGCGGTGCGGGCCGCCCAACGCGATCCGCGCGTCCGGCAAATTGGAGTCGACGTCGAGGTTGCCGTACCGCGGCCTGCCGGCGCCGCTGCAGGTGGCCGTGACGCCCGCCCGAACCAGCGCCACCATCAGGTCACGCGCCAGCGGGCCGGACATGGTTTCCGACGGGGCAACCACCTCGGCCACCGATACCGCGCGCAGCCCGTCGCCGATACGCAGCCGCACCGCCGAGGACACCCCGAACCAGCCGTACGCCGGGTTATCCAGCGTCCACGGGTGCGCAGCGGTGTCCACCGATTGAGGCCCGTCGTGCAACAACGCGAAACCGCGCCCGACGACGGCGTCGCCCACCTCGCTGACCGGCATCGCACCCGGCACCGGACAGGGCCAGCGCAGTCTCAGCAAGCGATCCTCCCCGGTGAAATCGTCGATCGTGGTGCGACAGTCCACCCGCTCGACGCCATCCCAGAGGGTCAGGGTCTGGGTGTAACGCAGCAGTGTGCCGATGCGGCCCCGCACCACCAGACGCTGACCCAGCGGGCTGTGATACGCCCGCGCGTCGGCGCGCGCTTCGGACGAGCAGACCACGGGTCCCTTCGGCAGCAGGTGCCAAGGGCCCTCCCCCTGCGCCGGGTGGGACGGATACTCCTCGTACACGGCGAGCTCGTTGCCCACCGCGCCGTCGGCGATCAGCTCGCGGCCATCCTTGACCAACGACGACACCGCGCCGCCACGAGCGGGATCCACGGCCAGCCGGTAGTGCTCATTGGCAATTTCCAAGCCGCGCAACGGCTTCCAGGCCGCCGCGCTACCGCCGGAAACAAGCCGGTAGGCCCGCCAGCCCAGCGACGGCACGTCCCGCGCCAGCCAACTGATCGACCGGCCGTCGTGCTCGGCAAGCGCGGGCATTTCCGTGCCGTCCGCGTCCAGCACCCGCACCCCCGCGTCCAGCGGCGCGCCAACCCGGGCCGTGACGATGTCGGTCCGCTCGTGCGTCAGGGTGTTCCAGACGACCACGTCACCCGCGGCCGCTCTGGACAGTAGGGCCAGCGAGTTGTCCCTGGCCGCGCGGCCCAACTCCCACGCGTCGCGCCAGCCGGTCAACAGGTCGAGGTAGACCTGGTCGGATTCCGATCCGGTGATGGCGTCGTGGTGAGCACCATAGGCCAGCTGCACCCAGGCCTTAGCCAGCGCCGCCTGCGGATATTCGGCCCCGCTCAACAGCGCCGCGAACACCGCGAAGCGCTCGGCGTCCAGGACGGCGTTCTCGGCGGCCCGGTTGGCCTGTTTGGTGTCGATGTACGAGACGTCCTTGCCGGTGTAGATCGGGTTCATGTCGCGGGTTTGCGGCGACGGCAGGCCACCCCGTTCGGCCAGTTCCGCGCGCACCGCCGCGAAAAACTCCCGCGGCAGCCCGCACACGAACCGAGGCCAGGTGTAGCGCGACGCCCAGTCGCGGTGGATTTCGGTCACCCACTTGTTCGGCGGCGCGTAGTCGGTGCCGACCGGCAACAGCACGTTGCGGGTTAACGCGACCTTCTTGAGCTGGTCGAAGAGCGCGTACGTCGCCGCCTCGGCCTCGGCCAGTGAGGACGACGAGTCCATCCACCACCCCGCCGAATAGTGCGCTGGCATGTAGTGGGTGAGCAGTCCGCGGCCCGACGGCGAAATCCACTCGAACTCGCTGGAGAACTGCATCCGGTCGACCCCGCCAGTTTCGGGACCGCCCTGCGCCGGACCCCACTGGTGGTGGGGCCCGCGGGCCCAGGAACTCGACGTCAACCCAGCGTCGGCGGCCATCCCGGGAAACTGCGGATCGTGGCCGAAGGCATCGAGCTGCCACGCCGTGGCCGGATCAGCGCCCAGCACGTCCCGCTGAAACCCTATGCCGTGCACCAGGTTTCGGATCGTTGTCTCCGGGCTGGTCAGGTTGGTGTTGGGTTCGTTGTAGGTGCCACCCATCACCTCGACGCGGCCCTCGGCGAGAAAGCGACGCAGGTCGGCGCGGTCCTCGGGCCGGGTGTCCCAGTACGGCTTGAGGTAGTCCACTTCGGCCAGCACGAACTTGTACTCGGGCTCGCGGCGAGCCATTTCCAGATGCGCGTGCACCAGCTCGAAGCCGTTGGTCTGACGGGCTCGCCCCGGTGGAACTTCGGTCCACTCGCTGGTGTAGGCGCCCTGGGTGTTCCACCACACCGGGTCGTAGTGGAAGTGGCTGATCATGAACATGGTCCAGCCCGGCTCGGCGACGGTGAAATCGAAAACAACACTCGATCGGCCCGCGTCTGCCCGCGCGGTCCGCCGCTGACCCACCACCGCCCGGTCAACCGCAACGGGAACCTCGACGATCTCCTGGCCCGCGGTGGCCACCGCCTCTCCGTGCAGGCCGTCGCCGTGGATGCGGACCGTCGTCGGCTCACCGCACTCGGCGACCTTGACGCGGGCCAGCTGCAGCGGCGCGTCCGGCGAGCCGACGAAAAGTTCGGTCGGCTCCGCAGAAACCACCTGCATGCCCGCACCTTACGGCGGCCCAGCGACGCCCACCAGGGACGGCTTGTCACCGCTTGCTGGCAAGCTCGGTGCCAGGTGCGCAACCGGAAGGATGGACCATGCCCGCTCTCGCCCCGCCGGTGGCCGACGAACGCAGCGCCCTGCGTGCGTACCTGGCCTACCACCAAAGCGCCTACTTCGCCGTGTCTTACGGCCTCACCGACCAACAAGCCCGGGCCGCACCGACCGTCAGCGCCCTGTCGATCGGCGGCCTGGTCAAGCACGTCACCGGCATGCAGCGCACCTGGATGGCCCGCGTCGCGGCCGCCCCCAACACGGCACCCAAAGATTCCCGGTCGACAGAAAAGATCGCCACCGACCGTGCGAACGAGCACGTGATGGGTCCCGATGAAACGCTGGCGGGGCTGCTGCGAGCGTTCGAGGCGCAGAACGCGACATCGCTGCGGCTGGTAGAAACCGCCGACCTGGACGCGGCGGTTCCGGTGCCGCGCGATGTTCCGTGGTTTCCCCCCGACATCGATGCCTGGTCCGTGCGCTGGGTGATCCTGCACGTAATCAACGAGCTGGCGCGCCACGCCGGCCACGCCGACATCATCCGGGAAACCATCGACGGCGCCACCATGTACGAATTGATCGCTGGGGTGGAGAACTGGGAACCGCGCCCGTGGCTCGCACCCTGGCAGCCCGGGTAGGAACGAAGGAGTGCTTACCAGCAACGGCCTCGCACGTCGCGAGACTCCGGACGGCCCGGTCGAGCTCTATTACGAGGAGCTCGGTGATCCGGCGGATCCGCCGGTCCTGCTCATCATGGGCCTGGGCGCCCAGCTGCCGATGTGGCCCGACGCGTTTTGCGGGCGGCTGGTCGACGCCGGCTACCGGGTGGTCCGGTTCGACCACCGCGACACCGGCTTGTCGGCCAAGATGCACGGACTGCGCGCCCGAGGTTCGGTCTACCGGCGGATAGGCCGCTATCTTTTGGGCAGGCCCAGCGCGGTGCCCTACACCCTGATCGACATGACCCAGGATGTGGTCGCGCTTCTGGACCACCTGGGCATCACTCGGGTCCACGTGGTCGGTGCCTCGCTCGGCGGCATGATCGCGCAGGTCCTCGCGGCAACCGAGCCGGAGCGGGTGGCGTCGCTGGGCATCATCATGTCGACCACCGGCAAGCCGTTGTCGGCGCCGCCGGCCTGGCGCGTCATCAAACTGGCGTTTCACCCTGTTGCCAAAGACGCGTCGACGGAGGAGAAGTTGGCCTTCGAGGTGCACAACATCGCGGTGTTCAACGGGCCCAACTTCCTGCCGCCCGACGGGGAGCTGCGGCAGCGGGTGCGGCAGCTGGCAGAGCGCTGTACCTACCCGCCCGGCATGTTGCGTCAATTCGACGCCGTGCTGGGCACCGGCAGCCTGCTCAGGTACAGCAAGGCCATCAGTGCCCCGACGGTGGTGCTGCACGGTTCGGTGGACCCGATGCTGCGGCCGCGCAACGGGCGGGCCGTCGCCGCGGCCATCCCGGGCGCGCGCTTCGTCGTGGTCGACGGCATGGGTCACGACCTTCCCGAACCGGTGTGGCGTCCGATC
>NZ_JAFBAR010000035.1 GCF_019247635.1 Mycobacterium sp. | reverse complement strand
CACCGCCGCGCAACACGGTTCGGCCGCCGCGCTGCACTACGCACAGCGATTCTCCGTGGACCACGCGGCGGAGCGGCTCCTGAGTGTGCTCACCGACGTGGCCGCAGGTCAGCCGTCGATGCCGATCAAGCCTTGACGGCGACCAGGGATTCGATCATCCGCGAACCGCTCGTACCAGATTTTCGAATCAGGGAAATAGCCGCGCATCTGCGAAATGCAGAGAAGGTTAATCTCGTCGACGTGTGCCTGCGCCTCTTCGCGGGTGTGGGTGCGAATGTGGGTTCGGTTCCAGCGCAGCGAGATCTGTATCCGCTTCGTAAGGCGGCCACTGCAGCCCCGGGAACAGCCAGTGCGGTTCGATCGGGAAGTATCGGTATGGCGTCTGAATTCCAATGCCGGTCGGCAAGGGAGTGAATGTTGTCGGCGAGCCGTTGCCTTGGCACATGGCCGCCTACGTGTTCGTTCAGCGAATTGGATAGCACCAGGTCGAAGCGTTCGCTGGTGACGGAGCTCGGCAGGTCGCACGCGTCTGCCTGAACGGCGACAATGTCGCCGGTATCCGGCTGCAACGGCAGCAGGTTCGCTGTGGTCACCGCTCGCGCCCGCGGCGGCGCGAGTTGCCACGAATCAGGGTGTTCCGCCGATATCTAGCACTCGCATTCCTCGAAATTCGGGATCACTTCGACAAGCTGCTGCCCACGGCGGGTGAGGGCTCGACCGGACAGCGACCGTCTCGAATTGACGTCAGTCGCCATGTCGCGCAGCCAGTTTGACATTCAATCCCCAGGATTCTCGATGATGCCGGACGTACTTTGGCAGCCAACGCCGTCGCAACGCTTCGAGTCCACCACTGATGACGCTTTGACCTAATTGCCTTCCTGGAGTTTACGGCGAGCCGTCCCATACGCCTGCTTGCTACCCATGTGCAGTAACTGCTCGTGGATCTCCTACTGCACGGCGTAAATGTTGAGGTAGCCCTCCTGGCCGGTGCGCTCGACACCGCGATCGGCGTACGCCCGCGAAAGCAGAAGTTTGAGTCCAGGGTATTCAGCCGACCATTCATCGCGTTGCTGCCCAATGCTCTGGATTAGGTACGTCGGATGAACCGCCGCTATCTCCTGCTCGAGCTCCATCCCACGTAGCGATGGCGTCGCGAGCGCGCCCCCATCCTTCAGGGAACAGTCGCCGATCCCGTCATGCGCCATGATTCCGATATCGACGTAGATCAGCGCGACATCACCTTGCCGGCAGTGAGCGCGAAGGTAAGCGGCGCCCTCGTCCATCGCCGATCGATACCCGCTGTTAAACATTGTCAGGACTGGGCTGATCGTAAGCATGTTGATCACCATGCCGACTGCAAGGCACGCTGCGAGCGCCGATGCCGCCGCGAATCGGTACCTGTGGAGCGCTAGCGCCGGTATCGAACTAACGACTAGGCCGAAGGCGAAAGGCCACGTGGCCATACCGGGCAGGTAATACCGGGCGGCGCTTTGTAAATAAGGTGTTTTGAAGTAATAGAAGGCGAAAAGCGCGATCGGCCACGCCATCAGAAACATCAGAGGTAGAGCGTAGGACCGTAGCCTCGATCGGCCGTCACCACTGCTGATTGCAATGACAACAGCAACCACTGCCAAGAGAATCGACAGTCCGAAACCTGAAATGACTACAGCACCAAGCTGTTTAGTGATCGTTAAATTGACGAAGTGGAATCCGGTTGTCTTCGCGAGGAACGTCGTCGGCAGGGGACTGCCGAAGTACGCAGTGGCGAACCCTAGCCACGGTGCAAAGCTCACACAAAAACCGACGATGATGGCAAGTAGCCGTGTTCGGTACTGGCCGCCCGAAAACCAAAGCGCAATGCATGTGAGCGGCAGAAACAGTCCAATCTCGAACCGTACTTCGGTGCCGAGGCCTACAAGTATACCCAAAACCAAAAAGTGCCAGGTGGATTCGCGTTTGGAACGCATAATCCACAGCGTCGTGGCGGCTATAGCGGTAACCGCCAGATAAGCAAGTGAGCTCTCCATCACCGTCCCGGACCATCGCCAGAGGTGAACGTTTGCCGCCGCCACTACAAGAGCCGCGAGCCCGCTCACCTCGGATGACATCATGGCCCGCATCGTGAAATAGGTGACCGCCAATGCCGCACTGGCAAATACGAGTGAAAACGCCTGCGCGAGTCCAACCGACCCAATGGCCAGTATCGGCAGTAGTAGCACTGTGAACAGTGGACTCGACGAAAGGTTCACGCGATCGTTGGATACAACACCCCACCCGTGACCATCGAGAATGTGCTCTGCAACAGCCAGGTGAATAAAAGCATCGTCTGAGCCAGGATATGCGGGATAGAACGTAAGTTTCACGAAAACCGGCAACAATATCAGCAAACCCACGCATAAAATAAAAACCAGCCGCTTCCTATTAAAAGTCCGTGGCTCAGCTTCGTGCATAACTTCCCTCCGCCAGGTCACTCTAGTTCGGCCGATCACTCTAACGACCAATCGACAGCCACTCAAGCTGCGTACGCAACCGCGATTTGACGCCATGCCTTTTCGGGACAGTCACGGCAGAACATCCGCATCCGGGCGCAGCACTGATCCCCGGAGCTGGCACCCCGAGGCAGCGCGCCCAGACCTGGTAAACCGTTCCCCCGGAGTTGAGCAGCGTGCGCTATCAGGTGTTCTCCGAAGGACGTTGCACTGGCTCGCCGAAGGCCAACGATTCGCCGAGTCGGTGGCAACCGACGGTTGGCTCCTGCACAGCGTCAGACTGCGGGCAGTATGCCACCCGAGTACACGGCGCCAGCGATTGACGCATTCAACCGCCGGTGCCGCATTTGCACCCGCAGCACGGCCCGGCTACTGCCCTGCGCTGCGCGCGACGGTTTGCCGCGGGCCACGCCGCACCCCTGAGCGACAAGATCTTCACCAAGGCTTCACATACGCCCGCCCGGCACGCTCATGTAATCTACATCACATGAGCGCGTGGACAGTGACAACAAGTTCCGCCACGTCGTTAACGTTAGCCACTACCAGTCAGGTATACGCATTTACGGGGTCTTCTGCCGCCACCTGGACCCTTCCGGCGGTCGGCGGCAACACTGGCTATTACTTTTATCTCTATAACAGGGGCTCAGCACGCGTGACCGTTCAGCGTGCCGGTTCAGATCATCTTTACAACGTTGGCGCCGCCGTTACGTCGATGTACATGGAACCGGGTACTTCGGCTTTGCTGATCAACGACGGCAGCTATTGGCTAGTACAGCAAAACATGCCCGTGGCGGCTGTGTACTATGTCGATGATTACGGCGCCGACCCGACCGGCACCAATAGCTCGAATACCGCCGTGGCCAATGCGGTGACGGCAATGGGCTCTAATCCTGGCGTTTTGGAATTCGGCGCTGGCAACTATTTACTCTCGGCCACCACGACGCTAGGTGCGTTCCAAAGTATCAAGGGTCAGGGTCGCGGCGTTACCACCATCACCTTCACCGGCACCGGCGACTGTTTTCGGGTGTGGGATCAGACCGCTGGTGGCACTGGAAGCGTCCCCCCGAATCCGGCCGGACTGATCGAAGGCTTCACGATTGAAGGATCAGGCGCAGGTACCAACTCGTCGGGGCTGCATATCGGTGATCTCTTCGGCGCTCAAGTGCGCGATGTGCTAATCGCGGACTTTGCCGCCTCTGGCTGCATCGGATTGTGGCTCGATAACCATAAGTCGTGGTGTGAGCGCGCCGACATCAATGCGATAATCAATAATTGCACTAACTGTGTGGTCTTCGACGTCCACAGCGGCGATCCAAGTTTCGACTATGGGATCTATAACCTGTGGGTGGACGCATATGCCAACCAAAACGGTGTCGTGGTCCGTAACGCGGCCACCCTGTATCACGTGAAATTGACCGTCTTCGCAAACTTCTTTAATTGCAACATGACTCCCAGTGGGGGTGGTGTACGCGGCGGCTGGACAACCTCGTCGACCAATACAGGCGTCGCCCTGACCGTGGGAACCACCAGCACCGACGCCGCCGGTATCTACGGCTCAGAGTTGAACTTCATTGTCGAAAATGGCGGGCTCACCGGCAGCCCGACTACATCGGGCCACTACACCATCGAGGTCGGGGATTCCGGCTGGGTTCAGGCGAATGGTGTAATTGACTTCCTGACAAACACTGGATTTACCTGGCAGAACGGCACCAACGCCAATCAATTTATTTTCGCCGGGCGCAGCAACGTCGACAGCAGCATCGGCACGACCGGGTACTCCCAATCACTCACCTCCACCGGCGCGCTGACGGCTCCACCCGGCTACGGCACCACGGGATCCGGGGGCACCATCTATTTGGGTACCGGAAACATCTTCTACCTGACACTGGCGAACGGGAGCAATACGCTGACTTTCAACGTACCTTCAGGTCAGACCGGATATTCGGCCTACGATCTGCTCCTGGCGCAACCATCATCAGGATCGGCGGGCACAGTGACGTGGCCATCGAATATGAGTTGGCTTGGCGGCAAGAGCGCACCGACTCTTTCAACAACTCCTGGCGTAATCAACCTGGTCAGGATGTACTCCTGGGATCAATCGGACTTCGTCGGCTACATGCCGCAGTGAGCGCCGCCGAGTGGCGCCAGCGTGCGCCACGTTGAACCACCCATGTCGCCGACACCGATGGCCGCCGGCTCCTTAGGTCACCGAACCGTCGCAGCTTGGCACCAGACTATAGGTCTAACTCAAGGCTATATTTGATTCGTTTCGTATGTATAATCCTTGACGTGACGACCGTTGGTATGCCAGATCGGGGTCGAATATGACCACACCCCTGGCCACAGCGTGCGGTCTCTTGACGCGCGGGACGAGCAGCATCACGGGCCGCCAAGGGCAGCGCTCACCAGCCGCTTGGCCGAAAACCGGCAACGCGAAGCCCCCAGCCGTCGTGCCCGTCCCGTGCCGCTGGCCAATCTGCAAATGAGACGAAATGACTCCTGAACTTCGCAGCCAGCCCGGTCACGCGCCCAGTGGAGCGATCAAATTCACCCCGAGTATTCAGTACCTCCGCGCTGTTGCTGCGTTATTGGTGGCGTCGTACCACGTCATGCACCACTGGCTGCCTCAGTACCATGCGCGCTATGACGTCCTGACGAGCGGGGTGGATATCTTCTTCGTTATCAGCGGCTTTGTCATGTGGGGCGTCACCGCCGGGCGTGAGGGCGGTTCGTGGTTGTTTTTCAGCAAGAGGCTGAAACGGATCGTCCCGTTGTACTGGATCGTGACCACGGCGATGTTGGCAATAGTGCTGATCAAGCCGGCGCTACTGAATACGCGCTTCAATATTGCCCACGTGGTCGCGTCCTACCTGTTCATTCCATGGCATCATCCGGTTAGCGGAGAATTCCGGCCGTTGCTGATCCCAGGCTGGACGCTGAATTACGAGATGCTGTTCTATGTCATCTTCGCGTTGATCCTGTTTATGCCCATGCGTTTTCGCCTCCGAGCCGTTGTGGGTGTGCTCGTGGGGATCGTCGCCCTCGGCTCCATTACTCACCCAACGATCGGTCAGCTCGCCTTCTACACCGACCCGATCATGCTCGAGTTCGCTATGGGCGTCTGCCTCGGCGCTGCGGTGACGGCGCAGCGCCGCGTACCGGCCCCTGTCGCGGCGGCGGCCGCGCTTGTTGGTGTCGGTCTGCTAATCGCGTCGGCATTTACCGGATTCCTGACCGACCGGGGGCTGATCTGGGGGATCCCGGCGACGCTGGTGGTGGCCGGGTGTGTCTTTCTGGAACGTGAGACCGGCGCGTGGTTGGCGCGCCTGCCGCTGCTATTGGGCGACGCTTCCTACTCCATCTACCTCGTCCACATGAGTACGGCACTGGCGGTATTCCAGGTTTGGCGCAAGGTAGACGCGCTGCACAACCCAGTAGGCATGGTCGCGACGATGATCGTCGCGCTACTCGCTTCGGCCGGGGCCGGTGTCCTCGTCTACTGGATTGTCGAACGGCCAATAGTCAGACACTTTAGGGTGCCAACACCGGAGTCAAGACCTTTGATCGCCCAAAACGGATCTCAACAGCCAGCGTCGAATCCATCGGCTCAACAGTCCAGCGCGCTCATAGGAAAGTAGTTCAGCAAAACCGAGGCAGACCACTAGACCAGTGACAGCTGAATAGTCTGTCAGCACAGCCAAAACGAAGATGAGGCACAGATGTCCCGCGATACGACGGAGATCGCAGCGGCCAAACGCGATGCGATAGTGAACCTGCTGGCGTCGCGCCATCGAGGCCCGCTTCAACGCATTCTGGTTGTCGGCTGCGGCACGGGTCTGGAAGCCGGCATCCTGGCCCGCGGCCTCGGCGCCGAGACCATCGGCATCGATGTCGGCGCGGAGTTCGCGTTCGACCACGAGGGCAGCCAGCCCGCGGTGCTCATGCCGATGGACGCCCAGCGGCTCGAGTTCGAGGACGCCGCGTTTGACGTGGTGTATTCCTTCCACGCCCTGGAGCACATTCCGGATCATCGCAAGGCCCTGTCGGAAATGAGCCGGGTGCTGCGCCCGGGCGGGACATTCTGTGTGGGCACTCCCAACAAAGCTCGGCTGGTCGGATACCTCGGTTCTGCCGATCCGTTGCGATGCAAGGTGCGGTGGAACCTCAACGATCTCTCCATGCGTCTGCGCGGCCGATGGAGCAATGAAAAGGGCGCCCATGCCGGGTTCTACGCCGATGAACTACGCGAACTGTGTGCCGAAAATTTCGGTCAGGCAAGCGAAATCACCGACGACTACTACCTGACTCTGTACGACGGGCGGCGCGAGCTGATCCGTCGGATCACGTCGAGTCGCCTTAAATACTTGATCTTCCCGTGCGTCTACTTCGCCGGGCAGCGTGTCACCACCGGCGCTTGACGCTTAGACCGGCGCATAAGAGTCACGCGCCTGTTCAAACACCTTCCTGCTGAGCTGTTTTCAGGTCCGATGTGCGCTCACCAGCGCCCGCCGTCGGCAGGCTCGCCCACACCCGCGACAACCGCCGGTACCAAGCGTCGAGCCCGAAATCGGCTGCGCGGGCACGGGCGGAAACGCCAATGCCGACCCGCAGGGACTCGTCGCAGACCAGCTCGCTGAGTGCCGCGGTGATTTCACCGGGGCACCCGGGGGCTACCACCAACCCGGTTACCCGATCGCTGACCGCCTCACCAATGCTGCCCACCAGCGTCGTCACCGGCACGAGCCCGAACGCCATCGCCTCCAGCAGCGCCATCGGCAGACCCTCGTCGCGGCTCGGCAGCACGAAAATGTGTGCGGTGCAAAGCAATTCGTCTCGAGCCGTCGGGTCCAGCCAGCCGGCCACGTGGATCGTCCCGGCTAGCCCGGCGGCCTCGACGGCCGCGCGGACCTCGTCCACCTCGCCATCGCCGGCCAGCGTCACCCGCAGCCGGCTGCGCACATCGTCGTCGAGAGCCGCAACCGCGGCGATCAGGTCGTAGCTGCCCTTGCGCACTCCTAGCCTGCCCAGCGAAACGGCGTGGACGTGCTCGGTGCCCGATTGCACCACCGGGGTCTCGGGAATCGGAACGGCGTTGTGCAGCACGCTGATTCGGCCGTCGGCCAACTGCAGCCGACTGGCGTACTCCTCGACCTGGCGCTCACCCAGCACCAGCCAGCGGTCGGCCACCAGCGCCCGCCGGACGGCACGCTGCACCACCGGCCGTTGGCGGTCGAACCAACCCCCGAAGTCGTAGCTGTGCGCATGTACCACCGTCGGCACTCCGGCCAGCCGCGCCGCGGCCAACGGCAGCGCCTTGCGAATCACGCTGCCGCCGTGCGCCAGATGAACGTGCAAGATGTCGACGCGGCGCAGCAGCACCACCGACGAGGCCCGCAGCATCCCAAAGATGCCGATCGCCAGCCGGTACCACACCGCGGCGTCGACGTAGGTCGGCACCGTACTGATGACGAACCGTTCGTCGGGGTGCGCCGCCATGAGGCTGATCACCGTGGCCATGCCCCCTCGACTGGCGGCCTGCGCCGGTGCCGGACCCACCACCAAGACTCGCAGCGGAGCGCTCACCGGACCGCGCCGACGGGCGACTCGGAGGCTTCGGCGAGGTCTGGCTCGACGAGGGTGCGCGGCAGCTTGGCGAACGCAAGCGCCGCCCCCAGCGCCATGCCGAGCGTCAGCGCGTTGGCCGGGTCCTCCGGCAGCGGGTCGACGATGCACATCACCAGCAGGCCGACGCTCACTGCCGCGCTGGCCTTCGCAGGCGCCGAGGCGCTGCGCAGCGCCCGCACCAGCGGCGTCAACGCGAACACCGCGAACCCCACCATGCCGACCGCCCCGGATTTGGCGAGCCACCACAGATAGAAGTTGTGCGCGTAGGTGGTGCCCAAAGACTCGGTGAATTCGTCCACGTCGCCGCTTCCGAACGGCAGCTGGTAGGCGTAGCCCAGGCCGTGGCCGAACAACGGCGCCGCGGCGATGACGTGGTTGAGGTGGGCATCCTCGGCCAGCCTCGCCTGTGTGGAGGGGTCGGCGGCCAGCGCGCCGGTCGACGTCCGGCCCAGCACCCGGTGATTGAATCCGGTGATCTGGTTGGCCAGCCACTCCCCGGCCGCCGAATCCCCCAGCAGGAACAGCGCGCCGGGCACCGTCACCGCCAATATGCCGGCGCCGATGATGGTCAGCCGGACGGCACGGCGCACGGCCGACCAACCCAAGCTGGCGAAGAACGCGACGGCGGCGGCCACCCCCACCGAGATGAGGGTGTTGCGGGAGAATGCCAGCACCGAGATGACCAGCGCGGGCAGGCCCAATGACAGGTAGGCCGTTGGCTTGACGCGGCCGACGATCTGCGCGGCGACCAATCCGGTCAACACGGCGATGGCCGGTATCAGGGTGGTGGTGATCACGCGCAGGGCCGCATCGCCGGTGTCTGATTGCAGGCTCTCCAGCCGGCCGGCCACATGGATGGCCCCCAACGAGCTCAAGACGGCCATGCCCGCCGAAAACCACATCGTCACGGCTATCGCATTGACCGCCAGCTTGATGTAGCTGCCGTACACGATCACCATCGCGAGCACGAAGCCGGCGACCATCTCCAGCAGGAACGTCGCTTCGCGGACCACGATGGCGGCGGGATGGTGTGTCACGAATCCGACTGCGGCAAAGTAAAACACGGTCAGCGTGAACACCCCTGGCAACAGATACTCGGCCAGGCGCAGCCGTACGACGGGTAGAACGAAACAGATCGCGATCACCAGCACCACGTGGTAGGCGTAGATCGACACCGGGCCGATCACCTTGCCGATGTGCAATCCGTCCGGCAGCGCCGCGAAGGCCATGAACAACGCCAGCCCGATCATCAGCTCGGGCCGCGCCCAATACACGATCAGGCAGAACGTCGCTGCAACCAGCATGATCCCCTGCGTGGTGCTACGCACCGACAGCGCGCCAAAACCGAAGCAGCCCAGCAGGAATAGCGCCAGGACGGCTCCGGCCATCGCCAGGCGGTGACGACTGCGCAGGTATCGGATCACGTCGGTCCGCTGATCTTCGCGCGGTAGGTCCGGGCCGAAGCCCTGGTGTGCCGGGCTATCCGGGCACCGGTCAGCACGGTGCCCACGACGTTGGCGCCGGCCCCGCGCAACGCGGTCAACGCGTCGGCGAGTTCGTCCTCGGTGGTGCGGCCGGCCCGCAGCACCAAAACGGTCGCTTCGACGGCGCCGCCCAAAAGGCCGGAGTCGGCCGCCGCCAGCACCGGTGGACCGTCGATGACCGTGCGGTCGAAGGTTGCCGACACGTCGCGCAAGACCTTGTCCACCACCTCGGGCAGGTACGCGCTGGTGGGTAGGGTCTCCCGGCGAACCGAGCGCGCCGCGAGCACGAAAAGCTTCGGAATCGGGGTGGGCTTGGTGGCTTCCGTCACGATGTCCGGGTTGGCCAGCGCGTTGCCCAGGCCCTCCCCGGACTCGACTTTCAGCAGACCGGCGATGACCGGGCGACGCGTGTCGCCCTCGACAAGCAGGACGTCGTCGCCGAGTTCGGCGAAGGCACGCGCCAGGTACAGCGCCGTCGTCGTCGTTCCCTCACCGCCGAAGGGCGCGGTCACCAGAACCCTGCGCGCTCCGGGTCCCATCGCGCGCAGCAGACGCGCGCGCAGGCCCCGCACGGCGTCGTCAAACGCGATGTTCGTGCCGAATCGTGGTGCGGTGCCGCGGCGTCCGGGCAGCTCTGCCAGGGTCGGCAAGCCCGAAAGTTGTTCCAGCTTCGCGCGATCACGCACGGTGCGGTCGCCGGCCTCGCGCGTCAAGGCCACGCCGGTGCCCAGAATCAGACCCGCCAACAGCCCCAACGCCATGTTGCGCACCGGAACCGGTCGCACCGGACGGTCGGGCACACCCGGCGGCTCGATGATCGTCGCCCTGGCTATCGGAACGTTCGGAGAGGGCGGCTGCGGTGTGGCTGTTTGCGGGTCCACCGCCGGTGTGGGCGTCGGCGTGATGGCGTCGGTCGCCTGCGGCTGCGTGGTCTGGTCGCCGTTGTCCGTCGGCGCGGCCGCCGACGTCGTGGGCTGGGCGGTGGACGTCGGCGGTGGGGTGCTGGCGGGCGCGCCCGGGAGCTTGGCGCCCGTGCCGAGCGCCCCGACCATCGAGGTGAACGCCTCGGCCATCGCCTTCGTCAGCACCGCCGAGCGCTTCGGGTCGCTGTCGGTGACGGTGATGGTGAGCAGCGTCGACTTCGGGGTGAACTCCACCTTGGTCTGGCGGGCCAGCGCGTCCGGACTGATCGAGAGGTGCGACTGCTCGACCGCGCGCTGCGCCACCGCATGCCCGCCCGCGACCGCCGCGTAAGAGGACAGCCGCTCCTGCGCGGCCTGGGTGCCCGAGAACACCTGGGATAGGTCAGTCTCTCCGGAAAACGAGATCAGCACGGTGGCCGACGATTCGTAGATTTTGGTTTGGAATGCCGTGATCGCCGCGGCCCCGGCAAGGCAGGCCAGCAGCGCGCCGACAAACAGCATCCAGTGGCGGCCGAGTGTCCTAACGAAGGTGCGGAAGTCCATCGATCACTGCCTCTCTGGGCTGTTGGGGCGCTCGGTGGCGAAGAGTGTCATACCCCGCTGGTTCCGGCTAGCGTGCCGCGCGGGATGTCCAGCGTGGCGATTGGGTAGAAGCCGGACTCGTCGCGGCCGTCACGGGCGAGGTGCATGGGCGGGTAGTTCATCACGTGCGAACCGTTCGGTTTGTGCTGTTGCCACTCCACCAACGCACGCAACGTGTAGTGACCGGGCGGCAGGTCCTTCAGCTCGATCTGCACGGTTTCGCTCGCCGTTGATGGGTCCACTTGGTCAGTGTGATCGCCCTGCTGGTCGTGCACCAGAGACTTCAGGTTGACCGTTGCCGCAAGCGTCCGGATCACCTTCCCGGAATAGTCCACCAGCCGATAGCCGGGCACCCAGTTCTCGGTGGCCACGGCCGAGCCGGTATTGGTCCACGTGACCGAGATCGACGCGACCTTGTCGCGGATGGCCTGCGAGCCTTGCCGGGCCTCGGCGGTGTACCGGTAGCCGGCGCTGGCGTTGGCTTGCGCCCACAGCACGTACAGCTGGGGATCCATCGGCGACGTCGCTTGCTGGTCCGGAAAGTTGACGCTCGACGTCATCGAGACGTGGTACCTGACGACGTCCCGCAGGCCCTTCTGGTAGTAGGCCTGTGGGGTTGTGCCGCTCTGCAGCTGGCACCACTCCGTGATGACCGGCGCCGCCGCGAGGCGCTGCCGCAGGGCGGCGACCAGCGGGTCTTTGATCTGGACGTAGTGGGAAGCGTTGGATTCGGCCCATGTCGGAAACGGCGCGTAGACGCCGAGGCAGTCGGAGCGGATGCCCACCGGACCGACCAGCCTTCTGGTGACGTCGTCGGCGAGCAGTTCGCGGACGATCTCCGGGTTGTTCGGGGAGACCACGAGCTGCGTGTGTGGGAAGGCACTCACGTTCGCGTCGACAAGCCGCTTGATGGCGGCGATGACGATGTTCTGATCGCTGAACTGGCTGTAGTAACCCAGGGCCTTTTCGCTGTCGTCCGGCGCCGGACCCGGCGCGTTGAGCGAGTCACGCAGGTAGGCGACGTGGTTTTCGCTGAAGTCGCCGTAGCCGGAGAACTCGAAAACGCTCAGCCGCTCGTCCCCGTCGTACCGACGGCCGAGCGCGGCGAGCAGCTGGCCGAAATCGTTCAGATAGGTGGGGTCGTTGAAGTTGGGCACCACCTGCGTCACCCCGGGTGCGGACCCGTCCGCCGGCCCGGGATAGCTGGTGCTGGTGCCGGCGCGGGCGCGCTCCCAGTCGGGGATCTCGATGTTGGTGTTGTTGGGATAGGACGCGTTGCAGCAGGAGTTGTAGGCCAACACCCGCAGCGTCAGCCGCATGCCACGGGCAGCGAGCTTGGACAGCGCGTCGTCGATCACGCTGAAATCGAACCTGCGGTCATCGGGTGCGCCCGCCGGCAATGTGGCCGGATCAGTCGGCTGCAGCTGGCGCCACGTGACCCGCAGGCTGGCGTCGTAGGCGGCGGGCCAGGCCGGATATTTCTGCTGGGCCGGATCGCTCTGCGGGAAAAGGGGTTCCAGCAGATCCTCGTACTGCCCGCGCAACGGGTTGGGAATCTCCTGGGTGTCCGCCGGGATCGCCGGACTGACCATCGCGGTCAGCGGAGAGGTGGGGGTTGCCGAGCTACATCCGTTGAGCACCAAGAAAGAAACGGCCGCGCACGCGACAGCGACCAGTGGGCGTTTCCTAATTGTCTCTGACCATTCTCTGCTGAGCTAAATCGCGCCGAGCGTCAGCGCCTCGCGGTCGGCGAGAAACGGCATCGGCATCCAGCGCGCGGACAACAACGCCTCCATCGCGTTGCCCGGGACGGGACGCGAAAGCAGGAACCCTTGCGCCCGGTGGCATCCGTGTTGCATCAATGTCAGTGCGGCAGCCGGTGTTTCGACGCCTTCAGCCACCAGTTGGAGGCCGAACGCCTCGGCCAGCCCGATGATGGCGCGAACGATCGCCAGGTCGCCCGCATTGGTCCCCAGGTCGCGCACGAACCCGGTGTCGATCTTGAGCATGTCGACCGGGAGGGACTTCAGGTGGGACAACACGGCGTAACCCGTACCGAAGTCGTCGATGGCGATCTGGACCCCGACCTCTTTGAGTTCCGAAAGCGTCTTGCGCGTGGCTTCGATGTCGTGAACCACGGCGCGCTCGGTGATTTCGAGGCAGACCGATCCGCCGTCGATGCCGAACTCGTCGATGGTGTCCGCGACGCTTCGCACGAAACCGCGGGTGATCAGTTGGACGGGCGAGACGTTGATGCGCAGGATCGCGCTCTGTCCCACACCATTGGAGCGCCACCGGCTGAATTCGGCGCAGGCGCTGCGCATCACCCACCGCCCCAGTTCGCCCGCGAGGTTGGTCGACTCGGCTACGCCGATGAACGAGTCGGGCAGCAATAGCCCCCAGATCGGGTGCCGCCAGCGGACCAGCGCCTCGGCGGCGACGATCGCGCCCGTCCACAGATCCACCTCGGGCAGGTAGTGCAGCAGCAGGGCCTCGCTGTCGATGTCGCCCTGCAGGTGCAGTTCGATGTCGTTGCGGAAGGCGCTCTTCAGCGACATGTCGTCGGTGGACAGTGCCACCTGGTTGCCGCCCGCGCGCTTGGCCGAAAGGACTGCCTCGTCGGCGCGGCGAAGCAGGTCGGTGCTGTTGTCACGGCCCGGCATCCCCACGGCCAATCCGATGCTGACCGAGCGGGTGATCTGATGGCCGCCGATCGCCAGGCGCTCGCGCACCATCGTCGAAAGACGGCGGGCCAATGCTTCCGCGGTCCCGGTGGACATCGGCTGGTCCGGAATCACGACGAATTCGTCCCCACCGAGTCGGGCGATCATGCTCTGACTGCCCGCGCACACCCGCAGACGCTGGGCGAAAACCCGGATGAACCAGTCGCCGGCGGTGTGGCCGAGGTAGTCGTTGATCGACTTCAACCGGTCGAGGTCCAGGTACAGCACCGCCACGGGTCCCGGGCTGCCCGCCGAGAGCCGGTCGGAAAGGTGCGCGACTAGTGCACGACGGTTGTACAGGCCGGTTAGGTCGTCGTGTTCGGCCAGGTAGCGGAGCTTTTCTTCGGCCGCGATCCGGGCCTGCAGCTGGGCGAACAGCGCGGCGACCGCCTCCAGGGTGTTGATCTCCTCCTGCTTCCACCTGCGGGCGCCGAACTTCACGAAACCCAGCACCCCGGTGGTCATCTCGCCGGAGACCAGCGGCGCGGCGGCCACCGAGGGCGATGCGGCCGACTTGTTGTTGCCCATCCAGCGCTGGAAGTAGCCGTTCGCGTGCTCGGGGCGGATCACGACGGGTTTCCTGCCGTGTTCGCACTCCGCGAGCACCGGGTCCGCACTGGTGAAGTGGACGACGGCCTGCGGGTCGGGGTCCGGAACATCCACTCGGGGCGGCCACTCCGCCACCAGCACCGAGGCCCGGATGTCGTGGTCGTGGTGCCGCAGGAAGCTGGCATCCACGTCGAACTGCTCGACGAGCTGCGCCAGCACCTGCTCGCTCACCTGGGTCGCCGTGGACGCGGTGGCCTCCATTAGCTGGGTGGCCACGGAGGTGACGACCAGGTCCAGGCTGCGCGGCACTAGGTCCTCCGTCTATAGACGTTGTCCCGACAGGGCTAACCCCCATTATGGGCGGTTAGCCCAGACAGGGACGGTCTTCAAGATGCTCCCTCGGATGCACGCCGATGCGCATCCAACGGGCCCCCTTGTTGGCGTTGGTTGTCTGCTGGGTTCACTCAAGATTGCGTTGCCGGGACCGGGGCTGGTCACAGGTTAATAGTAGGGAAAGCGTATCATGCGCGGCCCGCTCTTACTGCCTCCGG
Source organism: Mycobacterium sp. (assembly GCF_019247635.1). GTDB lineage: Bacteria > Actinomycetota > Actinomycetes > Mycobacteriales > Mycobacteriaceae > Mycobacterium. Next base: position 8,532 of record NZ_JAFBAR010000035.1, on the reverse strand, counting down.
CTCCACCTGTGATCGTCGAGGTCAGCGCCATTTTGACGGCTGTACCCGGGGTGGTGCAAGCACGCCACGACACACCCGTCGGGGCCGGAACTGGGAGGGGACTGCTACGGGGTGAAATCGGGATAAAGTGGTGACTCCGCAACTCGAAGCAAGGGGCCGGGGAGACCACAACGAATGCCTGTCGTGCGCTCCGCCAAACGTTGGCTCGCGCCTGCGGTAAGGACCCTGGCACCTCGCCTGTTCTGGCGCCGCAGATACGGCATCCTGCAGCGCCTCGGCGAGTCCCGGGCCGACGTGGCGCTAGTTCGCTCGCTGTGTGATCCGGACCGTGTCTCGCTGGACATCGGCGCCGATGTCGGGGAATTCGCGATCGCGATGCTCGGAGCGTCGCGATCGGTCATCGCGTTCGAACCCCGACCGGAGCAGGCCCGTGAGCTGGCGTCGATGTTCGGTGCGGTCGGCGCCCCCGTGCGCATCGAGGCCATCGCGCTCTCGGATCGGTCCGGGTCGGCGGCCATGCGCGTGCTGGAGTCCGAGCCCGGGCGCAGCACGATCGACAGCGCGAACCCCCTCAACGATCTGGACGACAGCACGATCGACACCGTCGACGTGCCGCTGAAGCGTCTCGACGATCTGCGCCTGGACAACATCGGACTGGTCAAGGTCGACGTAGAGGGCCACGAACTGGCCGTGCTGCGTGGCGCCGTCGAGACCCTCACCCGCAACCGGCCTGCGATCGTCGTCGAGGCCGAAGAACGCCACCGCCCGCACGCCGTGACCGAGATCACCGAGCTGCTGGCCGGTCTCGGCTATGCGGGCTTTTTCGAGACGGACGGCGCACGCCGGCCGATAGCGGAATTCGACGCCGCCCTGCACCAGAACCCTGCAAACATCGGGGGCCCGGAAACGGACTGGGCGCCACGCGGGGTCTACGTCAACAACTTCGTCTTCTTGCCTTCTGAAACGGCTTTGTGAAACGGCTTTGTGAAACGGCTCACAATCGCACCTTCGGCTGTCACGCCGGCCCGGGCTGCGGTGTCTTGAGGGCACAAGTCCAGTGCCACCGCAAGAAAAGAGGGCAGATCAATGACCGAGAACACGCGCGTCGTGGTGATCGGCGGCGGATATGCCGGAACCATGACGGCCAACCGTTTGCGCCGTCGCGCCGACGTCGACGTCACACTGGTCAACCCGCGCCCGGTCTTCGTCGAGCGAATTCGGCTGCACCAAATGGCCGCGGACACCGGTACCGCCACCGTCGACTACGGCACCCTGCTGGGTGCGGATGTCCGGCTGGTTGTCGACGGCGCCGACCACATCGACGCCGGCGCGCGACGGGTCCTGCTGACCTCCGGTGCGGCGCTGGACTATGACTACCTCGTATACGCCGTGGGCAGCACCGGCGGTGCGCCCGTGGCGGTTCCCGGCGCCGCCGAATTCGCTTATGCGGCATGTGATCTGGAAGGTGCCAAGCGGCTACGGTATGCGCTGGCCGACCTGCGCCCGGACGCCGCGGTCACGGTAGTCGGCGGCGGCTTGACCGGCATCGAAATGGCGTCCGAGCTTGCCGGGCGCTGCGGCCAGGTCACCCTGGTCTGCGGTCCGATCCTGGGACCGTCGTTGAGCAAACGCGGGCGCCGATCAGTGGCCAGGCAGCTGCGCCGCCTCGGGGTGAAGGCCCTGGAATCCGTGGCGGTCAGCCAGGTTCGCTGGGACTCGGTGGTGCTCGACGACGGCACCGTGCTGCCCAGCGCGGCGACGGTGTGGACGGCGGGCTTCGGAGTGCCGGACTTGGCCGCGCGCAGCGGTTTTCGCACCGATGCACTGGGCCGGCTGCTCACCGATGAAACGCTGACCAGCATCGACGACGACCGAATCGTCGCCGCCGGTGACGCCGCCGCGCCGTCGGGCCGACCGTTGCGGATGAGCTGCCAGGCCGCCATCCCGCTGGGGGCCCAGGCCGCCGACACCGTGCTCAGCCGCATCGCCGGGAAGCCACCCGCGGCGCTTAACCAGGCGTTCGTCGGACAGTGCATCAGCCTGGGCCGCTCCCACGGCACCATCCAGTTAGCCCGCACTGACGACACCCCGGTCAACCTGTACCTGGGCGGCCGGACCGCCGCGTCCATCAAGGAAGCGATTTGCAAGGGCACGCTGTGGGGGCTGCGGCGCGAGGCCGCCAAACCCGGCTCCTACTTCTGGCTCAAGGGTGGCAAGCGGCCGGCGCAACTGCCGACCGACCAGCCCGCCGCACTGCGATGACGTCGTCATCCGAGCACGCCGAGCGGTTCACCCTGCTGCGCCCGTTGCTGTTCACCATCGCCTACGAGATCCTGGGCTCGGCAACCGAATCCGACGACGTGCTGCAGGACAGCTATCTGCGGTGGGCGACCGTGGACCTGTCGACGGTGCGCGACAGCAAGTCCTATCTGGCCCAGCTGGTCACCCGCCAGGCACTCAACGCGTTGCGGGCCGACGCGCGCCGCCGGGAGGAGTACGTGGGGCCGTGGTTGCCCGAGCCGCTACTCCTCGACGAGCAGGACCCGTCCGCCGATGTCGTTCTGGCCGAATCGGTTTCGATGGCGATGCTGGTCCTGCTGGAAACGCTGAGTCCCGACGAGCGGGCGGTGTTCGTGCTGCGCGAGGTATTCGGATTCGACTACGGCGAGATCTCCGAGGCGGTGGGCAAGCCGGCTCCGGCGGTAAGGCAGGTCGCGCACCGGGCGCGCGAACACGTGCACGCGCGACGCAAGCGGTTCGGTCAGGTCGACCCGCAGCGCAACGCCGAAATCACCGCGCAGTTTCTGGCCACGGCGGCCGACGGCGACGTGGACGCACTGATGGCGATGCTCGCCCCGGACGCCACCTGGGTGGCCGACGGCGGCGGCAAGGTGAGCGCCGCCCGCAGGCCGGTGGTCGGTGCCGAGCGCGTGGCGCGCGCCATCGTCGGCCTGATACGTAAGGCATGGGGCAAGGTGCGGGTGGAAATGGTGACCTGCAACAGCGCCCCGGCGGTGCTGTTCTACGCCGACGACCACCTGGAAGGGGTCATCACGGTCGGCATCGCCGACGGCAAGATCACCGACTTCTACGTGGTGCGCAACCCCGACAAGCTGACGGCGCTGGCCGAGGCGCGCGCGATCAGTCGCGGCTAGACCGGGCTTGGAGTGCGAAAATGCGGCGTTCTGTCAAGCTAGGGCGGTGCGAATCGATCGGCTCGGCGACCTCGGCGGCGCGCCCGCGGTGCTGCGCGCGATCGGCGACGCCACCAGCCGGCTCGACCTGCCCCCGCCGGCGGCGCTGACCGGCGAATGGTTCGGCGCGCTGGCCGTGATCGCGCCCAGCCTGTCGGCTCGCGCCGTCGACGTCGAATCGGTCTTCGCGGTCGGGCCCGGCACCTTGGACGCGTCCGACACTCGGGCGGTGGGCGGCGGCTGGATCGGTTACCTGTCGTATCCGGACCCCGCGGCCGACGGGCGGGCAAATAGGCTCCCCGAAGCCGCCGGCGGCTGGACCGACTGCGTCCTGCGCCGCGATCAAGACGGGCAGTGGTGGTACGAGAGCCTGTCCGGCGCGCCCATGCCGAATTGGCTGGTCGACGCCCTGGCGGCCACGCCGGCGCCCGCGCGGGCCTGCCGCATCGACTGGGGGCCCGCCGACCGGGCGGCCCACCGCGAGGGCGTGCTGGCCTGCCTGGAGGCGATCGCCGCCGGGGAGGTCTACCAGGCCTGCGTGTGCACGCAGTTCGCCGGGACTGTGAGCGGTGACCCGCTGGACTTCTTCGTCGAAGGGGTGGCGCGCACCTCGCCGGCCCGGGCCGCGTACGTCGCCGGACCCTGGGGGGCGGTCGCGTCGCTGTCCCCGGAGCTCTTCCTGCGGCGTCGTGGCGCCGTGGTGGCATCGAGCCCCATCAAGGGCACCCTGCCGTTGCATGCCTGGCCTTCGGCACTGCGCGCGTCAGCAAAAGAGGTAGCCGAGAACATCATGATCGTCGATCTGGTCCGCAACGACCTCGGCCGGGTCGCCATAACCGGCTCGGTGACCGTGCCGGAGCTGTTGGTGGTGCGGCGCGCGCCGGGGGTCTGGCACCTGGTGTCCACCGTGTCGGCCCGGGTGCCCGCCGAGTTGTCGACGTCGGAACTCCTGGACGCCGCATTCCCACCGGCTTCGGTCACCGGAACGCCCAAACTTCGTGCGCGCCAACTTCTTTCGCAGTGGGAATGGAATCGCCGCGGGATATACTGCGGCACAGTCGGTTTAGCATCCCCGATCGCGGGGTGTGAGCTGAACGTCGCGATCCGCACGGTCGAGTTCGACGGTGTTGGCAACGCCGTCCTGGGAGTCGGCGGCGGCATCACCGCCGACTCCGACCCGGACGCCGAATGGCAGGAGTGCCTGCACAAGGCCGCGCCCATTGTCGAGGTGCCGGTCCCGGCGCCCGCGGCGTCGGTCAGCTAACTGATCACCCTGCACACCGTCGCCATGTTTTCGCGTAAACGGCACATCCGCCGCGCCGACCGCCTAAGCTCGAAGCCATTGACCCGTGCCTATCGCGAGTCGAATGCGAAGAGGGGGTCCGTGATGAGAACCGCTGTCCTGGGTGCCGCAGGAGCGGCACTGTTGGGTGGCACGCTCGCATTTACGCCGCTGACCACGGTCGATACGCGGATTCCTGACGCGGGATGCACCAACGGGCACTGCGAGCGACTGGCCACCGTGCTGATGCCAGAGACTCCGGCGCCGGCAGGGCAACCGACCCCGGCGTCCCCACCCACCCCGTTTGACGGTTCATCGCACGTCATAGCTCCGGCGGCCGTTCCCGCCGCGGCCACCCCGGGAAGCGGCCGCGTAACGCCCGGGACGGCCAGCCCGGGCTCGTCCGGCAACTACGGCGGGGGCACTCCCAGCACCGGTGCTTCGGGCGCCGGCAGTCCCGGCAGCAACGGCGCCGGCGTAGCCGGTCCCGACGCGGGCGATCCGGGCCTCGGCGTTCCCGGCGTGCCCGACATACTTTCCGGCGTTCCCGGCCTGGACGGCCTTGGCGACTACGGTGCCCTGCTCGGCGTGCCGGCCGGTGTCAACGCGGCCACCTCGATCATTTCCGGCGTACTGGGTATCGGCGGCACCGCCGTCGGCCTGGTGAGCTCGGCCGCCTGGGCCATCACCGCACTGTCCTACGCCTACAGCATCGCGAACTCCTCGGGTCTGCTCGCCGCCACCAACGGCGCGATCGCCGGGTCTCCGTTCGGCACCTTCTTCAACGGGGCATCCGCGCCCGGGGCGTCTTCGCCTATGGCCGCGGCCATGACTGGCGCCATGTCCGGCGTCAGCGGGCTCGTCGGCGGGGCGGGCTCCCCCCTGCAGCAGATGCTGCAGGGCGGCATCCCGGCGGCCGTGATGAGCAACCCCACCATGCAGGCCGCAGCCCTGGCCGCGCTGCCCGCGGTCGCGGGAGCCACGCTGCCGGGAGTGGGACTTCCGGCCGTCGGCCTGCCGGCCGGGCTTCCCCAGATTCAGGCTCCGCAGCTGCCCGGAGGGCTGCCGCAGATCCAGGGGCCGCAGCTGCCGGGCGGGCTGCCGCAGATCCAGGCCCCCCAGTTGCCCGCCGGCCTGCCCCAGATCCAGGGGCCGCAGTTGCCTGCGGGCCTGCCGCAGGTGCGGGGACCGCAGCTGCCGCAGATCCAGGGCCCACAACTGCCGCAGGTCCAGGGTCCGCAGCTGCCGCAGATCCAGGGCCCACAGCTGCCGCAGATCCCACCGCCGCAGTTGCCGCCGCTGCCGCAGATCCAACCGCCCCAGCTGCCGCAGATATCGCCTCCGGAGATCCATCCGCCGCGCCTCTGCGGTCCCCAGATCGGCCCCTTCCAGGCCTGCGTGGGCGGCTGAGCGTAATTCAGGCTTCGGGCTCGGCCGTCTCCTGGCGTGACCGCAGCACCGCGTCGTAGAGCTGGCGCGTGCGCACCTCCGGATAACCCGCGGCCACATGGCTGCACGCATCTTTGACGCGAATGCCGCCCGCCACAAGGTTCTCCACCTCGACGACCAGGACATCCAGCAGATCGGCAACCAGCTGCGGCTGGTCTGCACGCGGAGTGGCTCCGGCGAGCACCACGGTGATTTCGCCGAGCACACCGTCGCTCGCCCATGCGGCCAGCTCGTCGAGCGATCCGCGCATGATTTCCTCGTGAACCTTCGTTAGCTCACGGCACACCACCGCCTGACGGTGTCCACCGAGCTGCTCGACGGCGTCCGCTAGGCATGCGGCGAGCCGGCGTGGTGACTCGAAGAAGACGCAGGCGCGCCGCTCGTCGGCCAGGGACGCCAGCCATGCTCTGCGGGCCGATTTCTTGCGCGGAGCAAAACCCTCGAAGCAGAACTTCTCCGCCGGCACACCGGAGACCGCCAATGCCGTGGTCACCGCGGACGGTCCGGGCAGACACTGCACCAGCAGGCCGGCGTCGGCGCAGGCCACCACCAGCCGATAGCCGGGGTCGCTGATCACCGGCATTCCGGCGTCGCTGACCACCAGCACCGTCGCCCCCTCGGTGATCGCGCTTACCAGACCGGCCACGCGGGCGGCCTCGACCCGGTCGAACAGGCTGACCAACCGGCCGGTGATCGTGACATCCAGCGCTTTGGCCAGAATCCGCACCCGCCGGGTGTCCTCGGCCGCCACCACGTCGGCCTGCGCCAGCGCGTCCCTGAGCCGAGGCGATGCGTCCGCCGGCTGGCCCAGCGGGGTCGCAGCGAGCAACAGGCGCCCAGATGTCATGACGGACAGCCTACGATCGACACCGATGACTGCCCCGCCCCAAGAAATCCCGGACATCCAGGAGCGTGTGGTTCCCGTCGTCAGCCCCGGGCCGTTGGTTCCGGTCGCGGACTTCGGGCCGGTGGACTGGCTGCGCGGCTGGGTGGTGACCGCTGTGCTCACCGTGCTGGCTGCGGTGACCCGGTTCCTGAACCTGGCGTCGCCGACGGATGCCGGCACCCCGATTTTCGACGAGAAGCACTACGCCCCCCAGGCCTGGCAGGTGTTGCACAACCATGGGGTGGAGGACGATCCCGGGTTCGGCCTGGTGGTTCACCCTCCGGTCGGCAAGCAGATGATCGCGATCGGTGAGGCGATCTTCGGTTACAACGGTCTAGGTTGGCGGTTCACGGGCGCGCTGTTGGGCGTCATCACCGTGCTGCTGGTGACGCGGATTGTGCGCAGGCTCAGTCGCTCGACGTTGATCGGCGCCATCGCCGGGGTGTTGCTCATCTGCGACGGTGTCAATTTTGTCGCCGCGCGTACCGCGCTGCTGGACGGGTTTCTCACCTTTTTCGTGGTCGCGGCGTTCGGTGCGCTCATCGTCGACCGCGATCAGGTGCGCGAACGGATGCACCTCGCGCTGCTGGAGGGCCGTATCGCCGATACCGTGTGGGGCCCGCGCCTGGGTGTGCGCTGGTGGCGCTTCGGCGCCGGGGTGCTGCTCGGTCTGGCGTTCGGGACGAAATGGTCGGGGCTGTACTTCATGCTCTTCTTCGGCCTAATGTCGTTGGGCTTCGACGTGGCCGCCCGGCGTCAGTACCAGGTGCCGAGGCCGTGGTTGGGTGTGCTGCGGCGGGACTTGATCCCAACCGGATATGCGCTGGGGCTCATACCCTTTGGCGTATACCTGGCCACCTATGCGGGCTGGTTCGCCTCCGAGACCGCGATCGACCGGCATCAGGTGGGCCTGACGATCGGTCCCCACAGCGTGGTGCCGCTGCCCGACGCCATTCGATCGCTCTGGTACTACACGGCCAAGGCGTTCCAATTCCACGCGGGCCTAACCAATTCCGCCGGCAACTACCATCCGTGGGAGTCCAAGCCGTGGTCGTGGCCGATGTCGTTGCGGCCGGTGTTGTATGCCATCGATCAGCAGAACGTGTCCGGTTGCGGTGGTCAGTCATGCGTCAAGGCGGAGATGCTGGTGGGCACTCCCGCAATGTGGTGGCTGGCGGTCCCGGTCTTGCTGTATGCGTTGTGGCGCACGCTGATTCGTAGGGACTGGCGTTATGCCGTCGTGTTGGTCGGGTACTGCGCCGGGTGGCTGCCCTGGTTCGCCGACATCGACCGGCAGATGTACTTCTTCTACGCGGCGACCATGGCACCTTTCCTGGTGATGGCCATCGCGCTGATTCTCGGCGACATCCTGTACCAGCCGCGTCAAGGCGTCGAGCGCCGGGCGCTGGGGCTGATCGCCGTGTGCTGTTACGTGGCGTTGGTCGTGACGAATTTCGCGTGGCTGTTTCCGGTGCTCACCGGTCTGCCAATCTCACAGCAGACCTGGAACATGGAGATCTGGCTGCCCAGTTGGCGATAGGGCGCCCGGCGCCCGTCGCGCTGTCGCGCCCGGCGCCGGCGCGCCCGGCGCGCCCGCCCCGTCGCCGTCGCGCCGAGATTGCCGTGAGGGCTGCGATTTCGCCAGGTTCACGACCATCACGGCAATCTCGACTAGAGATGTCGGCCACCCCCATCATCATCGCCTCATGACACGTTCCCCT
>NZ_JAFBAR010000084.1 GCF_019247635.1 Mycobacterium sp. | reverse complement strand
TGCGTGATACAGCAAACCGCCGATGTAGTGACGGGCGGTGTCCGACAGACCGGCGTAGCCCTCGTCGTCGTACATCAGCGGGACGCCGTCCTTCCACAGCGACTGGTGGCAGTGCATACCCGAGCCGTTGTCGCCAAATAACGGTTTGGGCATGAACGTCACGGTCTTGCCGGCTTGCCTGGCGGTTTGCTTGACGATGTATTTGTACATCTGGTGGTCGTCTGCTGCGTGCAGCAGCGTGTTGAACTTGTAGTTGATCTCGGCCTGCCCGCCGCTGCCCACCTCGTGGTGCCCCTTCTCCAGCAAAAAGCCGGCGTTGGTCAGGTGGGTCAGAATCTCATCGCGCAGGTCGACGTAGTGGTCGGTCGGGGCGATGGGGAAATAGCCGCCCTTCGGACGGACCTTGTAGCCCAGGTTGGGGCTGCCGTCGGCCTCGGACTCTTTTCCGGTGTTCCACCACCCGGACGTCGCGTCGACTTTGTAGAAAGACTCGTTGATGGATGAGTCGAATCTGACCGAGTCGAAGATGTAGAACTCAGCCTCGGGACCGAAGTAGGCCGTGTCCGCGATGCCGGAGCTGACCAAGTAGTTCTCCGCCTTGCGCGCGACGTTGCGCGGGTCGCGCGAGTACAACTCGAGAGTGAACGGGTCGTGCACGAAGAAGTTCACGTTCAGCGTTTTGGCGGCCCGGAACGGGTCGACGGTCGCGGTTTCGGGGTCCGGGAGCAGCAGCATGTCGGACTCGTGGATCGACTGGAACCCCCGAATCGAAGAACCGTCGAACGCCAAGCCGTCCTCGAACACGTTCTCGTCGAAGACATAAATCGGAATTGTGAAGTGCTGCATGGTGCCAGGGAGGTCACAGAACCGGACGTCGACATACTCGATGTCCTCATCCTTGGCGAGCTTGAAGATATCGTCGGGCGTCTTTTCAGACACAGCGTCCTCCTTTGGTCGGCTCTCCCCGGGCTGACGGGTATCCCGCCCGTCATGAATTTGTTCGCGACCGTAGGTGGCGCCCTCCAATTCATGCACATCACGGCCGTGCGGGCATCTCGTGGCGCCCCCCGGCCAGTCAGGCCGCTTCCCGCGTTCGAGCCGATAGCTGGGGCGCTGGTCTCTGGATCTTCCGGCCGCAAACACCCGCCGAGCTCCTCAACCCGGCTCCCATTTACGAAGATGCGTTAAACCAGAAGCGCGGCAACGGAAGTCGCCGCGTCGGCGATCAGAACCTCGCTGGGGTCGGCGTCATATCCGCCGCCGGTTCGGTCGGTCATGACCGCCACAACGTAGGGAGCGCCGGCGGGTGACCAGACGACCCCGACATCGTTGGCGCGCCCGTAGTCGCCCGTCCCGGTTTTGTCGATCACTTTCCAGTCCGCGGGGAACCCGGCGCGGATGCGGTTGGAGCCGGTGCATGCCGCAGTATCACATTTCTTTGCGCGGCAACGAGGTATGCGCAACGATGCAGGGATGCGGTGTGACGTGGCGCGAGAGGCGTTGTCTGCGCGGTTGGACGGCGAGCGGCCAGAAGTGCTGTCGCAGCAGGTCGATGCGCATCTGGAATCCTGCGGCCGCTGCCGCACCTGGTTGATCGGCACGGCCGCACAGACTCGCAAGCTGGCCTCGTTTGAGGCTGGCCGGGGACCAGACCTAGCCGACAAGATCTTGGCGAGCGCCGGCGTCGCGTCGTCTCCGGCGTATCGGCGGTGGCTGCGAGGGCCGCGTTCGCGCTACCGCCGGTGGGGGTTGATCGGTGTCGGCCTGTTCCAGGTAGGGATCGCGGCCGCGCAGATCGGCGGGATCGACTTCGGCATGGTCGCCGCGCATGGCCATGGAGCCATGACCGGAGAGCATTTGCTACACGAGTCCACCGCGTGGTTGCTGGCCCTCGGGGTTGCGATGATCGCGGCCGGCATATGGCCCGCCGCCGCGCTGGGGGTGGCCGCCATTGTCGGCGTGTATTCCATGGCGCTGACTAGCTACGTCGTTGTCGACGCATACATGGGCGAGGTTACGGTGGCCCGCATCGCCAGCCACGTGCCACTGCTGCTGGGCTTGGCGTTCGCGTTGCTGGTGGCCTGGGACCGCAGCGGGCAACGCGCGTGGCGCACTCCAGAGGCCGACGTCGGCGACGCCCCCTCGGTCTCGCCTGCCCGGGGTCGGCCCAGAGGACACCTGCGGCCCGTCAACCGGTCTACGACGACCCGTCGTAGACCACGAGCGGCCGCGCGTCTAAGGTTGATGGCCATGACCGCCTCCAGCGACGACGAGGCCGTCACCGTGTACGCCCTGGCGGCCGCGCGCGGCGACGAGCGGGCGCTGGAGGCGTTTATCAAGGCCACGCAGCAGGACGTGTGGCGCTTCGTGACGTATCTGTCGGACGTGGGCAGCGCCGACGACCTGACGCAGGAAACCTACCTGCGAGCCATCGGCGCGATCGAGCGGTTCTCCGCGCGCTCCAGTGCCAGAACCTGGCTGCTGGCCATCGCACGCCGGGTTGTCGTCGACCACATCCGATACGCCCAGTCGCGGCCCCGCACCGCGCACGGCGCCGATCCTGCGCATATGACCGCCAGCGACCGCCACGCCCGCGGATTCGAGGACCTCGTCGAGGTAACCACCATGATCGCGGGGCTCAGCGCAGAACAACGCGAGGCGCTGCTGCTCACCCAGCTGCTCGGGTTGTCGTACGCCGACGCGGCGGAAGTGTGCGGCTGTGCGGTGGGCACTATCCGATCCCGCGTCGCTCGCGCTCGCGATGCGCTGCTGGCCGACGAGAAACACGACGACCTCACCGGCTAACAGAGCCCGGCGACCCAGTCGGCGGCTTCTTCGACCGTGCCCACCGTCTTCACGCCCGACGGCAGCGGCGGGCGCGCTACCATCACCACCGGAATGTCCAGCGCGCCAGCGGCATCCAGCTTCGCCCGGGTCATGCCGCCCCCGCTGTTCTTGGTGACCAGCGCGTCGATACCGTGTTTGCGCAGCAGCGCGAGTTCGTCGTCGTAACGATAGGGCCCACGGGACAGGAGCAATTCGTGACGGCGCGGCAACGCGGCGCCGTCAGGTGTGGTGACCGCGCGGATCAGGAACCAGGCGTCGCTGTCGGCGAAGGCCTTTACCCCGGAGCGCCCGGTGGTGAGGAACACGCGCGAATAGCTTTGCTCCGCAACGGTTTGTGCCGCTTCGGTGTCCGAGGCCACCACCACGGCGTGGCCGGATTCCCATGGCGGACGCGCCAACACCAGGTACGACACCTGTAGTTCGCGGCAGACTTGGGCGGCGTGGGCGGTCATCGTCGCCGCGAAGGGATGGGTTGCGTCGATGACGGCGCCGACGTGTTCGTCGCGCAACCACCGCCGTAGCCCGTCGACACCACCGAACCCGCCTATGCGCACCGCGCCCACCGGCATCGTGGGGTCGGGCACCCGTCCCGCCAGCGAGCTGATGATGTCCACCTGCGGGTGCAGTCTTTTCGCCAGCGCGCGAGCCTCGGCCGTGCCTCCGAGGAGCAGCACCCGCATCAATGCTGCCCGTTGTCGCGTCGGGCTGCCGAATACAGGTAGCTGTCGGTGAAACCTTCGGCGGCCAGCACCTCACCGACGACGATGACGGCGGTCTTGGTGACGTTGGCGTCGTGCATCTGTGCGGCGATGCCTGCCAAAGTGCCGCGTAGTACGGTCTGCTGCGGCCAGCTTGCGAAAGCTACGACCGCACAGGGCGTTTCGGGCGTGAAGCCGCCTTCTAGCAGCTTCGGAACGATGGCGTCGATCTGCGCCGCGGCCAAATGCAATACCAGCGTCGCACCGGACCGGGCGAGGACTGCCAGGTCCTCCCCGGGTGGCATGGGCGTCGACAGAGTCGCGACCCGGGTCAGCGTCACCGTCTGCGCGACGCCCGGAACGGTGAGTTCCCGTTTCAGCGCGGCTGCCGCCGCGGCGAAAGCCGGCACCCCAGGGATGATTTCGTAGTCGATGCCCAGTGCGTCGAGCCGGCGGCACTGTTCGGCGATCGCGCTATAAAGCGACGGGTCGCCCGAGTGCAGCCGTGCCACGTCGTGCCCCGCGGCGTCGGCGTCGGCAAGCGCGGCGACGATCTGGTCCAACGTCAACGGTCCGGTGTCGATGATGTTCGCGTCGGGAGGGCAGTGGGCCAGTAGGTCTTTCGGCATGATGGATCCCGCATACAGGCAGACCCGGCATCGTCCGAGCAGTCGCTGACCGCGGACGGTGATCAGGTCGGCGGCGCCCGGGCCCGCGCCGATGAAGTACACGGTCACTTTTTCACGATCCACTGTGTGACTGGCATTTGCGGCCGCCAGCCGGTGAAGCCACCCAGCGGTTCGCCGTGGTAGTGCTGGTAGCGTCGCAGTTCGCCGCCGTATTGTGAACAGGCTTGCGCCAGTGCGGCTTCCGACTCCACTGTGACCGCGTTGGCGACCAGACGCCCGTTTGCGGCAACGTTGTACAGGCAGGCGTCCAGCAGACCCGGCTGGGTGAGCCCTCCCCCGATGAAGATGACGTCTGGCGCCGGGGCCCCGTCGAAAGCCTGCGGGGCTTCGCCGCGCACGTCGATGTGGGCCCCGGCGGCGGCGGCATTGACGCCGATGTTGAGCCGGCGGTGTTCGTCGCGTTCGAATACGATTGCGCTACAAGCCCTCCCGCTGCGGCACCATTCGACGGCGATACTGCCCGAGCCGGCGCCGACATCCCACAACCGTTGTCCCGGCCGCGGAGCCAGTACCGCCAGAGTCACCGCGCGGATGCCGTGTTTGGTGATCTGGCCGTCATGCACGAACGCGTCGTCGGGCAGCGACGAGGTGCGCTCGTCGGGCAGGTAGCGGATGGCGACGATGTTGAGGTCATCGATGCCGGCGGGCGCATTGGCGGCCCACTCGCGCGCGATGCCGTCGCGCCTGAATTCGGCTGGGCCGCCAAGCTGTTCGAGTACGGTGAGCTGCGAGTCCGCGCGCCCGTGGGTGTTCAGCAACGCCGCCAGCGCCTTGGGCGTGGTCCGGTCGGTGGACAGCACGATCGCCTGACCGCCGCGCCGGATTGCGGTGTGGGGGTCGGCGGTGACCAGACTGATCACCTCGGTGTCCTGGATGCTCCAGCCCATCCGTGCGCAGGCCAGACTCACCGCCGAGACATGCGGCAGGACGCGAACTTTGCCGGCCCCGAACAGCCGGATGAGGGTGCCGCCGACGCCGTGCAGCAACGGGTCGCCGCTGGCGACGACGTGGATGTCGGGCCCTTCTGCGGGCAGGCGTTGCAGTGC
>NZ_JAFBAR010000074.1 GCF_019247635.1 Mycobacterium sp. | reverse complement strand
TTGCCATGACGCGTTCAAACTGGGTATGCATCACGCCCTCGGCTCTGGTGGGCTGGGTGCGCATCGCGGCCAGCCGGTCACGGTCGTGGTTACCACGACGTTGGCCGAGCTCAACCAGGCCGCCCACGCCGTGGTTGACCCGACGGTGCCCATGCCTGCCCCCGCGCGTACCGGCGGGGGCTCCCGGTTGGCGATGGCCGAGCTGATCCGGCTGGCCGCCCACGCGATTCACTACCTGGCGGTGTTCGACGAGCACACCGCGCGCCCGCTGTATCTGGGCCGCCAAAAACGCATCGCCACCCCCGAGCAGCGCCTGATCTGTCATGCCCGCGACCGCGGCTGCACCCGTCCTGATTGCCTGGTGCCGGGCTATTGCTGCGAAGTCCACCACGCACCCGGGTGGGCCGCGGGCGGGCGCACCGATGCCGACAAGCTGTTTTTCGCCTGCAGCTGTCACCACGGCGCGGCCAGCCGCGGCGAATTGCACACCGTAGTCACCACCAGCGGCCGACTCGGCTGGACCAACGGCACCAGCCCACCAACCATCAACCACGCCCACCACCCCGACGAACTCCTACACGGCGACCCCGACCCACCCGCCGAGGAGCGGCCCGCTTAGCGCCCTCAACCACTGCGGACCTGGGTCTTGCTCGGCGTCGAGGCGCCGGAACACAGCCTGACCGGTTTCAAGAAATCGTGTGCCGGGTTCCCGGCATCTCGACCGCCGAGCTCACCAGAACCTGCCGAAACGGCGCGCTAATTCCCTATCATCTGGACATGAACGCAGGCGCGCTGACTCACGTGCGCTCGCCCGTATTCACCCCTGAGGACGCGGCACGATATCGCGCGGCTGGCTGGTGGTCCGACACGACGCTGTCCGATGCGGTACGTCGCAACGCTGAACACTTCCCCGGCCGCACCGCCTACGCCGACTTCCCTGGTGCGGCGCTGACCTGGAGTGAATTCGATTCTGCGGCAACCGCTTTAGCGGAGCAGCTAGCCGGCGCGGGAGTGGCCCCGGGCGATCGGGTCGCGGTGTGGCACGGCGACTCCGCGGCTCTCCACGCGCTGTTTGTGGCAATCGAGCGCTGCGGCGCCGTCGTCGTGGGGATGGGCGCTCGCGCCGGCACCCGCGAGGCGGCGGCGATACTTCGAAGCACCGAGCCCAAGATCCTGATCTGCGATCGAGCGCGCCGCGAGGCCGCCGCTCAGGCTTCCGAGATCCCAGTGTTGGCCCTGGATACCGGTTCCGAGACGTTGTCGTTGAACACCGGCACCCATTTCGAGGCCCTTGGGGCCGACTCCCGGCTCGGACCCGATGATGTGTTCCTGATCAACTCGACCTCCGGGACCACCGGGTTGCCCAAGTGTGTCGTGCACACGCAGAACCGTTGGCACTACTTTCACCAGAAGGCCGTCGCCAACGGGTTGCTGACGTCTGACGACATCTTCCTGCCGGTGATCCCGATGCCGTTCGGCTTCGGATTGTGGACCAGCCACACCACCCCGATCTACCTCGGCGCGTCGGCAGTGATCCTGGGGCGCTTCACCGCGGCGGCGGCATGCGAGGCAATAGCCCGGTGCAAGGTCAGCGTGTTGTGCTGTGTCAGCACGCAATTGACGATGCTGATGGCGGATTCCAGTTCCCGGGACCACGACCTGAGTTCACTGCGTGTCGTGTTCACCGGCGGCGAGGCGTTGCCGTATCGACCGGCTGCCGAGTTCGAGGATCTCACCGGTGCGAAGATCCTGCAGTTTTACGGCTCGAATGAGACGGGCATGCTCAGCGCCACCACGCTGGACGACCCGCGCGAACGCCGGCTCCGCACCGGCGGCAGGATCGTGCCGGAGATGGCGGTCCGCTTGTTCGACGGCGATCGCGACGTCACCGAAACGGGACGCGGACAGCCCGCGTGCCGAGGCCCGGCGACCAGCCTCGGCTATCTTGGCGGCACCGATCACGAAAAGCTCTTCACCCGCGACGGCTGGATGCGCATGGGCGATGTCTGCGAGATCGATTCGGAGGGCTATCTGAACGTCACCGGCAGACTGTCGGATTTCATCGTGCGAGGCGGCAAAAACATCAGCGCGGCGCAGGTCGAGGATGCCGTCACCAGTCATCCGGCGATCGCGGTGGCCGCGGCGATCGCGATGCCCGACCCGGTGTTCGGCGAAAAGGTGTGCGTCTATACCGAACTCGTCGGTTCGCGCACCGTAGACCTGGCCGAGCTCGTCAGCTATCTGTTGGCGCTGGGAGTGTCCAAGGAATTGTTGCCCGAACGGCTCGTCGTCGTCGACGAACTGCCCCGATCGTCCGGCGGAAAGGTCGCCAAAGGCGCTCTCCGCGAAGACATTAGAACCCGATTGGAGGTCGATCATGACCACTCCTAACGCCCGGCGAGGCGGCGTGGAGGTGTGGGCGCCGGCGGTGGTGCCTCCGATTGGGGTCGAGCTGTCCAACGAACAGGCGCTCGCGGTGGCATTCCGCCATCTCGCCGCGATCGGGTTCGCCGAGAACATGGCCGGACACATCACCTGGCAGCCCGACGGGCACGGGGAGATGCTGGTCAATCCGTGGGGCCTGTGGTGGCAGGAACTGACCGCCTCCGATATCTGTGTGGTCGACGCCGACGCCCGGGTGGTCCGGGGCAGGTGGGACGTCACCCCGGCGATACACATCCACACCGAGCTGCACCGCGTTCGCGACGACGCCCGGGTCGTCATTCACAATCACCCGTACTACGCCTGCGTGCTCGCCGCGCTGGGCAGACTTCCCGAGCTGGTGCATCAGACCGGCTCGCTGTTTCTGGACGACCTGTGCCTGGTTGACGAATACGACGGCGAGATCGACAACCCGGCACGCGCGGCGGATCTCGCGGCACACATCGGCGCGGCCAACCTGACGATTCTGGTCAATCACGGCGTCATCGCCACTGGTCGCACCCTGCCGGAAGCGGTCTACCGCGCGGCGTCCATCGAACGGGTGTGCAAGCTCGCCTATGACGTCCTGGTGACCGGCAGGGAACCCGCCCAGATGAAGTGGTCGGATATGGCAGGGATGCAGCGGTCGCTCATCGAGCGCGCAGCTGATGTGTACTGGGCCGGGGCGGCGCGCATGACGATCAAAGCCGACCGCGATGTGCTCGGCTGAGTGGCCGAGCAGACGCAAAGGCACACCAATCCGGTAGGAATTGGGTGCTTTTGCGACTGCTCGCTGATACTGCCGTACAAGGAGATTGCCCTCGATGAAATCGATTGACGAGCTGGCCAGCAACCCGAACTTCACGACCGCCAAGAGCGGCGAAGAGCGCTCGGTTACCTTCCTGCCGGATCCGCCACGGGCGAAACGTCTCTACACGGTGATCTCGGTGGACGATCACATCGTCGAACCGCCGGATACCTTCACCGGGCGTCTCCCGCGGAAGTTCGCCGATCGCGCACCGAAGGTGGTGGGTAACGCGGACGGCGGCCAGACCTGGGTCTACGACGGTCAGGAATTGCCCAACGTCGGATTCAACGCCGTGGTTGGCCGACCGGTATCCGAGTATGGTTTCGAGCCGGTTCGTTTCGACGAAATGCGAAGGGGTGCTTGGGATATCCATGCGCGGGTCAAGGACATGGACCTCAATGGCGTCTACGCGTCGCTGAACTTCCCATCCTTTCTGCCCGGTTTCGCCGGCCAGCGGCTGCAACAGGTGACCACGGATCGAGACCTGGCGCTGGCCGCGGTTCGGGCCTGGAACGACTGGCATTTGGAAGTCTGGGCCGGGTCATATCCGGAGCGGATCATTCCGTGCCAATTGCCGTGGCTGCTGGACCCCGAGCTCGGCGCGAAGATGATCTACGAGAACGCCGAGCGGGGTTTTCACGCCGTCACATTCAGCGAGAACCCGGCGATGCTCGGATTCCCGAGCATTCACTCGGGCCACTGGGATCCGATGATGGCGGCCTGTGCGGAGACCGGGACCGTGGTGAATCTGCACATCGGATCATCCGGCTCGTCGCCGTCCACCACCGAGGACGCGCCGCCCGACGTGCAGGGCGTGCTGTTCTTCGCCTACGCCATTTCGGCTGCTGTCGACTGGTTGTACTCGGGTCTGCCCAGCAGGTTCCCCGACCTGAAGATCTGCCTGTCCGAAGGCGGAATCGGCTGGGTCGCTGGACTTTTGGATCGACTTGATCACATGCTCAGCTACCATGCGATGTACGGCACCTGGCAGGCGCTGGGCGAAAAACTGACCCCCGCAGAGGTTTTCACGCGCAACTTCTGGTTCTGCGCCGTCGAGGACAAGTCGTCGTTTGCGCAGTATGAGCGGATCGGAGTGGACAACATCATGCTGGAGGCCGATTACCCGCATTGTGACTCGACCTGGCCGCACACTCAACAAACGATCCATGAGGAGATCGGCGGACTTCCGCACGACGTGATTCGAAAGATCAGCTGGGAGAACGCGTCTCGCCTGTACCGCCATGCGGTACCGATCGAAATACAGCGGGATCCGGAGACTTTCTGACTATCGCGGCATTAGCGGAGTAGGTGACTGTAGGGATCGCTCTCGGGCCCAACTTTCGCTGATTCCCCCTTCCGTTAGTTGGGGACGTCAGCGCTGTCTGGGCCGAAAGAACAATGAACCCGCGACGGCCCGGTTGCGAAGCGCCGCCGCGCGCCAGGTGTTAACCGGATGCGTGGCCAGCATGTTGGCCAGCCAGACGAAGAACCCGGTCTCCGAACCGGCCCGGTCAGCCATGCCGTCGAAATCCACCGACCTGAGCAGGTATTTGCCGGCACTGAGTACGCCAATGGCTCGCCGGGCGCCGCCGGGGCGGAACGCGTATCCGTAGTTGTCGGCGGTGTACTCCATCGACCGCGACAGCGTCTGGCCCAAAAACGGGATATTCATCGCCAACTCACTGAGCTGCCGCCAGTAGGACGTGTGACCCGCCGCGATGTGCCCGACCTCGTGGCCGATCACGAAAGCCAGCGCCTCGGGGTCGCGGGCCTGACCACCAATTTCGAACAGGTCGCTGTAGACCACGACGTAGCGTCGCATGCCGTGCCCGCTGGAAAAGGCGTTGATCCGGCCGTTACCCAGCACCACGTACGCGTCCGGCACCTCGGTGAGCCCGAACCGCTGGGCCGCCTCCACGACGAGCCAGTAGCCTTCGGGAAACTGCGTGGGCGACATCTTGACGCCGTTCACGCGCTGCCTTCCATAGGTCAACCCGCGCCCCAGGTACAGCGCGATCGGGGTTGCCAGAATGGAAAGCCACAGCGCGCTGGCCCGACCCGACAGGACCAAGGCGAATGCGACGAGATAGAGCACGATGCTGGACACGAGAACCAGCAGAAGAAGTCCGATCTCCCATGGGTGGCGCCTGGGCTGCTCCAGGTACCCGGTCGGGCCCGGCAAACCAGCTCCCGGCGGCGCGCCGTGGTGCCAGCCTGGTGCGGACGCGTGACGGTTTCCGGGAAAGTCAACGGTGGTCATGGTTGGCTTCGGGCTCCTGTGTCTGTGTCAGTTTGGTCCGCTACGTGCGGGTGCTTTCAGAGTCCGAGGCCGCGCTCAAGGAATTCTCAAAAGATTCTTGCGGTCGGACCAGGCCGGCTGAATGTCGCGATCTGTCGACGGCCACGGCTTAATCCGCTCTTGTAGCGCGCGTCGGGAGGGTGTTTCGCGACAGGGCTGTTCTTCGGAAAATCGCCGCATTTTCCTCACCTGTCGCCATCGTCGGCGGTAGGCTCGTGCCGGGCTGAGTCCATTGTTGACGGGGAGCGTAGCCAAGGACGCTTACACGCCTGAGTCGCTCGCTTAGCTCACGACACACTGACGGGCGCGCATATGGAAATTTTCCGCGACACCAGCGGGCCGGACCGATCCGAGAGTCCGCGGGGCCACTATGCGATTGACTGCGCGGGTGCGCGGCTGTGTGTCTACGCGCGCAGTTTGGCCACCGTCCTGCGCATCGAGGGCGCCGTCGACGCGACGAACGCGCGGCTTGTCGCCCAAGTCGTGCGACGGTTTTCGCGGTTGAATCCTCCCTTGATCGTGGATCTCAGCAACCTTGATTTTTTGGGCATCGCAGGTTTCCGAGAACTGCTCGACCTCGATTGGGAGCGTGAGAACGACCAGCCAAGCTGCCGGATTGTCACCGGTGCCGCGCTGTGTCGGTTGACGCGAGTATTTACCGACCACGACTTGCCCGTCGTGGATTCAATTCCAGAGGGGCTGCACCAACTAGACGAGGCCATCCGGGCGCGCCGTCGGTTCATTTCGGTCCTTGCCCGAAAACTAGAACTGCAACGGGCGACGCCCGTCGTCCGCAAATTCGCTACCGACTCCTGAGTAATCAGACGGCGGTCTGCCGGATCTCCCCGCGGTGCCGGACGGCGCTGTCGGGGTTCCCGCCAGGCGACCGGTCGACTGCGTTGTTTTGCCCCCACTGATCGCGGGTAGTTCGTCGAAATCCGAGATCGTCGAACGGGAGGCGGAAGCATCATGCGGACCGGTCAAGACGAGCGGGGCGCGGCCACTGAGGACGTGCCCGCGCAGGACTCCGAGCAGCGTAGGTCGCGAACGGCGTTCTGGCTGAATTGGTCACTGGCAGTGCTGACAGTGCCGGCGGCGGGCCTCATCGTGCTGTATGCGCTGGGCATGCTGGTGAGTTTTGCCGCGTGCAGCGACGCGCCGTGCCACCGCCAGGTCCCGGGCGATCTCGGGCTGGGAATCTTGATGTTCGCCGCGCCCGTGGTGTCCGCGTTGACCATCGCGGCTTCCTTTTTCGCGGCCAAGCACCGGCGCGGATTCCTTGTCCCGCTGTGCGCTTGGGTGTTGCTGGCCGCCGATGCGATTGCACTAGTCCTTCTTGTGCGGCACTAAAGCCAGCGCGTAAAGCACACAGCGCTAGGTGATTTCGGCTGCCGCGGCTCCTGACTTTGCAACTCGGCGGCTACGCAGGATAGGCCGTTCGTTGCCGTTCGCCCCGATAAGAAGACCGCAGGAGTTTGAACCCCGGCGGGTTGGGAAGGTGATGGGTGCGGACCGAGTTTGCTCACTAAGACGTTCGGCGAATGCCCTGCACCTCGAAAGTGTTGCAGTGCAAGATGAGTCGTCTGTCTTTGGTCCGCGGCTCAAAGGAGCGCCAGCTCAACCACACCGAAAGTCAGGAGCGATCCATGGGTGATCAAAAGAGTGGGCCCGAAGAGGGCATCAAGGGAGTCGTCGAGGGCGTCAAGGGCAAAGCCAAAGAGGTAGGCGGAGCCGTCACCGGTAGCGACGACCTGGTGCGCGAGGGCCAAGCCCAGCAGGATAAGGCGGACGCTCAGCGCGATGCGGCCGAGAAGGAAGCCGAAGCCGAGGCGGCCCGCGGTGGCGCCGAGGCGGCCGAAGAGCGCCAGAAGCAAAACCAATA
This sequence comes from Mycobacterium sp., assembly GCF_019247635.1. Taxonomy (GTDB): domain Bacteria; phylum Actinomycetota; class Actinomycetes; order Mycobacteriales; family Mycobacteriaceae; genus Mycobacterium. The sequence goes on along the minus strand of NZ_JAFBAR010000074.1, from coordinate 26,985 downwards.
GCGCGTACTGTGCGGTGGGTCCGGCCCCGGCTTTCGGGATCGGACCCACCCGCAGCGGGCGATCAGTGGTCTTGAGAAATGGCCTGATTCAGGTTCATTGGCCGTGGACGGCCTGCGCTGCAGCATCGCGCGCCATGCCCCTACCCGCGGGCAAGCCGCACGACCAGCGGTCGGTGGTCGGAGATTGGCATGAGTTCAGCGGTCGTTTCGACGGCATCCAAACCGGCGTCATCGGTCAGGATGTGGTCCAGTTGGCGGGTCGGATCGGGTGCGGGAAACGTGTTCGCCACCGCGAGCGCCCGCATGCCTGACCATCGGCGCACAGCGACCGGAGTGAGATTGAGATCGCCGGTCAGCAGTCGCGGGCCGGGCAAGCCGCGCAAATCGTGGACCAGTCGGCGCAGCTGGTGCCGATTCCAGCCCGGCACGAACGACAAATGAGTGTTAGCCACGGTGAGGTGGCCCAACGGCGTGTGTATTCGCGCGATGATCGCCGCCCGCGGCTCCTCGTCGACCATCATCACGCGATTGGGGCCGGGCAGGTACATGGGAAAGCGCACCGGAATTCGCGGAAACCGCACCACCTGCCAGCTGGCCACCGGAAACCGCGACAGCAGCGCGATCCCGTAGGCCGCCGTCCCAGGCTGCTCGTGGCCAGTGGCGGCCATCCAGGTAGCACCGGGCGTGCCCGAGATCGCGGCCACGAACCGGTGCTCGACCGCCCCCATGGCCTCGGCCGCGGCGGCCGTGAGATCGACCCGGTCCGACCGCGGCTGCTCGAAGTCGACCTCTTGCAGCGACAGCACATCGGGATCAAGTCGGCGTACGCAGTCCCGTAGCCGCTGGGGATCAACTCCGTCGCCGACGGTGCGGCCATGCAGGATGTTGAAGGTCGCGACGCGCATACGTATCCGATACCCAGTCAGGACCGTGTCACCTTGCCGGACGGCCAGGTTGGTCACGCGAGGAGCGGGTATGACCTATCCGATGACACCCACCGAGGCACCGCTGGATGCGCCCGAGGCGGACCCGATGCCCGCCCACTCGATGCTGCGGGAAGCGCTGCGGCGCGCCGCCTCCGCGCTCAAGGAGCGCGGGCCGCGGTTCGCCCTGGCCGGTAGCTATGCGTTGTGGGCTTACGGTGCACCGGAACCCAGTCACGACGTTGATTTGGTGATCGCCGAGTCGGACACAGACGCCGCCGCGGCCACCCTGAGCGGGGCCGGGTTTTCGATCGAACGTCCCCCCGAAGACTGGCTTTTCAAGGCGTGCATCGACGGTGGGGTCGTCGACGTGTTGCACCGCGTTAACGGCGTATCGGTCCAACCGGCCACCCTGGAGTGTGCCCAGGCGCGCGACGTTCTTGCGATCGCGATGCCGGTGCTGCCGCCCACCATGGTGATCATCCAGAAACTGCGCGCCCTCGGCGAGCACCACTGCGACTTCGCGGCCCTGCTGCCAGCAGTGCGCGCGATACGTGAACACCTGGACTGGGATCACATCAGGTCCCAGACTGCCGGCAACGACTTCGCAGTTGCGTTCTTGGTGCTCGCCGACCGGCTCGGCCTAACCTGCAGCTGATTCAGTGATTTCGCAGTTTGGTGATCAGCTTGTCTTTCGTCAGGCTCGAATATCCCGAGATTCCCAGCTCTTTGGCGCGTTTTTTCAGTTCTGGCACCGTCCAGTCCGCGTACGACCCGGCTTTGCCACCCTTTCGGCCGACTGCTGACTTGCCCCGTGCGGCGGCGGCATTGGAGATCCGCGCCGCCTTTTCTTTCGAGTCGCCCTGCTTTCGCAAATCTCGGTAAAGCTTTTCGTTCTTGATCGACGAGTTCGGCACAGTCTTCACCTTTCCCTGTTTGTATTTGGGATTCCGCTGGGCAGGGTGCCCGGGTTCGTAGCCGTCTAATCCCTCGCCAAGTGCGAGCACTGCCAGGACCGAAGGCGTGGCGGCACGTCAGACGCGCATTATCCGCCGAGTCCGGCGGTTGCCTAGGCTCTAAGGGGGTAATCGGAAGTGGTGGTTCAGGCGACCAACTCAAACGGCGGATTGCTAGGTGTAGTGGCGATCGGTGCCTCAGCCGGCGGAGTTGAGGCGCTGACGAAACTGGCCGCCGGGTTGTCGTCCGACGTGCCTTACGCCTATCTGATGACTTTGCACATGCCGCCTGGTGCACCCAGCCTGCTGGCTCGCATCGTCGACCGCAGCGGTCCGTTACCCGCTGCCACCGCCCAACACGGCGACAGTCTGCAACCGGCTCACATCTACGTCGGCAGCCCGGACCGCCATCTGCTGGTCGCCGATCACCGAGTGGTGCTGTCGCAAGGACCGACCGAGAACGGGCATCGGCCCGCGATCAACGCGCTATTCCGTTCGCTGGCATTGGCTTTCGGACCACGTGGCATTGGGATCCTACTGTCGGGCGTGCTCGACGACGGCGTATTGGGGCTGGCAGCGATTCAGTCGCGCGGGGGCACCACGATCGGGCAATCACCCGACGATGCGTTGTTTCCTGCCATGCCGACCAAAGCGCGAGATGCGGGCGTACTGGACCACCAGGCCGCCGCGGCCGACATTGGGCAACTGCTCAAAAAGCTGTCGCACCGAGAGATCGAGGAGCTGAGGATGGAGCCTGATGCCGGAATGGAGTTGGAGAATCGCATTGCGATGACGCCTCGTTTCTCAACCGACTTCGATACCCAGGAACTGGGCCCGCCGTCGGGATACACGTGCCCGGACTGTAACGGATCGCTGGTGACGCTGGGTGAGGAGAACTTCCGGTGCCGGGTGGGTCACGCCTGGTCACCCGAGGCTCTGCTGGCCGCGCGCGACGGAGAGGTCGAAAACGCGCTCTGGGTCGCCCTGCGCAGCCTGCAGGAAAAGGCGAAACTCGGCCGGCAATTGGCCAGCAACGCCGGTCACGGGTTGCTGTTTCGGCGTTACACCGCGTTGGCCGAGGAATCCGAACACGCCCTGACAGTGCTGAGCGAGCGGCTGTCGGGACACTCGCCGCCGTTTGGGGATGTGGGTGGCTGAATCCGGCCCCCAAATCCGGGTCGACGTCGAGCACCAGCACCGGACGTCGGTCCTGATCGTCGACGGAGTGCTGGACAGCACCACCTATCGTGGCCTGCGTGACGCCGTCATCAAGGCGGCGCTGGACGAGCCGAGCGCCGTTATCGTCGATGTCGACGGTTTGTCCGTACCCGCCGCATCGGCGTGGTCGGTGTTTACCAGCGCTCGCTGGCACGTTAGTACCTGGCCGGATATTCCAATCCTGCTCGTGTGTGGGTATACGCGGGTTCGGCGGGTGATCGCCGCCAGCGGCGTGGCCCGGTATGTGCCAGTGCACCCCAGCCGGGAATCCGCGTTAGATGCCGTCGGCAACGGATCGTTACACGGGCGGCGGCGGCGCGCGCGGGTCCGACTTCCCGCCAGCGCGGCGAGCGTCGGCCGTGCCCGAGAAACAATCGCCGACTGGCTCACGGTCTGGGGCCAGAGCAACCTCATCGCGGCGGCCGGGACGGTGGCCACGGTCTTCGTCGAGAATGTCCTCAGCCATACGGACAGTGCGCCGGTCTTGATTGTCGAGGCGTACCAAGACGCCGTAACCGTCGCGGTCGAGGACTGCAGCGCGCGTCTGCCGGTACGGCGTGAAGACGCCGCCGGCGGCATCGACAGCGTGTCCGGGTTGGCTATCGTCGAGGCGGTCTGCCGCGCGTGGGGTACTACGCCAACGCCGTCGGGAAAAACGGTGTGGGGTCTGGTCGGTCGTGAAAATCAGCTCTGACCGCGAGTAGTGTTCAACTCTCTCGACGAACGCACTTCGAAGGGGCGTCATGGACGGCACAACCGACGAGGCCTTCGAGGCTCTACTGCGCTACATGCGAGATTCGCGTGGTTTCGACTTCACGGGTTACAAACGCACTTCGCTGATGCGCCGGGTCCGCCACCGGATGGACCATGCCGGGTACACCTCGTTCGAGGAGTACCTCGACGTGTTGCAGGCCAGCTCGGACGAATTCGCGGCCCTTTTCAACACCATCCTCATCAATGTGACGGGGTTCTTCCGTGACCCGGATGCGTGGGAGTTCGTCAGCAAAGAGGTGATCCCGCGGATACTGGCCGAGCGTGGGCCCAGCGATTCTATTCGGGTGTGGAGCGCCGGCTGCGCATCCGGGCAGGAAGCCTACACGCTGGCGATCTTGCTGGCCGAGGCGTTGGGACCGGACGAGTTTCGGCAGCGCGTCAAGATCTACGCCACCGACATCGACGAGGAGGCGTTGGTCGAGGGGCGCCATGCCTCCTATGATTCCCGAGGCGTCGAGTCGGTGCCCCCGCATCTGTTGTCACGCTATTTCGAACAGGTCAACGGCCGCTACGTTTTTCACAAAGACCTTCGCCGTGCGGTGATTTTCGGTCGTAATGATTTGGTGAAGGATGCCCCGATCTCCCGCGTCGACCTGCTGGTGTGCCGCAACACCTTGATGTATCTCAACGCGGAAACGCAGCGAAACGTGCTGGGGCGGTTGCATTTTGCGCTGAGCCCGCAAGGCAAGTTGTTTCTCGGGCACGCCGAAATGCTGTTGAGCCATAGCGATCGGTTCACTCCGCTGGACCTCAAGAACCGGATCTTTCTCAAGGCGGCCGGATCCCGTGGCGCGCTGGATCGCTACGACCCCGCGGCAGCCTTCTACGACCGGCATGGTGACTTGCCCGGTCTAACCACCGTGCGCGAGTTGGCTTTTCGCGCGAGTCCGGTGGCGCAGATCGTGATCACCGGTGAAGACACCGTCGCGATGATCAACCAGCAGGCGGAAACCATCTTCGGGCTGTCGGCCCGCGACATCGGCCGGCTGCTGCGGGATCTAGAGGTTTCGTACCGGCCGGTCGAATTGCGAGCCTACCTGGAGCAGGCCAGGGTGGAGCGCCGATCCGCGCGCATTCAGGACGTCAAATGGCAACGACCAGGATCGGAGACCGCATGGTTCGAGATCCACGTCAATCCGCTCGTCGACGCCGAGAATGGTTTGCTCGGTGTGTCGATCGTGTTCTTCGATGTGACCGCGACGCGCGCCTTGCTGGACAAGGTTGTCCAAACCAACCGCCAGCTCGAAGCGGCCTATGAGGAACTGCAATCCACAAACGAGGAACTCGAAACCACCAACGAAGAGCTGCAGTCCACGGTGGAGGAACTCGAAACCACCAACGAGGAGTTGCAGTCGACCAACGAAGAACTCGAAACGATGAATGAGGAGCTGCAGTCCACCAACGACGAACTCCACACGATCAACGACACGTTGCGCGAACGCAGCCTGGAATTGGACCACGCCAAGACCTTTCTGCATTCGCTGATCAACTCGGTCCAGCCGGGCATGGTTGTGGTCGACCGGGAGATGCGGGTCGTGGTGTGGAACCGGGGCTGCGAGGAGCTGTGGGGTCTGCGGGCCGATGAGACGACAGGACAGCGACTGACGGCACTGGACATCGGACTCCCCATCGAAGGCGTTCGGCCGTTGATTGGCAACGCCTTTGTGGACCCGGACAGTCTCGGCGACGCCGTGGTAGACGCCGTTAACCGGCGCGGCCGGCCCACCAAGGTGCGGGTTACCTGCACCCCTTTTCGTTCGGACGAGGGGGCCGTCGATGGCGCGCTACTGCTGATGGAGGTAGTGGAGTAGTACCGAGAAACGTCACTCCGGCACATCGAAGAACGAGCTGCCATCCTCGGGCGTCCCATCGATCTGGCCGCGTACGCGCCCATGTACGGTCGGATCGATGCGGTCCAGCTCGTCGTCGCTGACGACCTCGACAGCGCTACCCGTTTGGCGATCGCGCGCATCTTCAGATGGCCGATTTTCCTGCAGATCGTCAGGAACCTCCGCGGCAAGTCTCTCGTCTAGCGAATCGCCGATGTCGGGCTCGAGCCAGTGATCGGGCGGCTCAACGACCTCGTCGCCGTCTTTGTTGCGCACTTCGTCGGAGTCAAGGCTTTCGGACGGCTCCGGAATGTTGTCGCTATCGCTTCCACCACGGCCGATTGCCCGGCATGGTGGCGTGGTAAACCTTGCGCGACCCGAGGCCGTGCTACGCCAGCGTGCTCGTTGCGGCTCGGCCCTGCGGGCGGGTGTTCATGGCATCGAAGGCAATCGGAAGCGTTGTGGGCCCGGACAGTTCGGTCGGCGGCCGCCAGGGTGCTCGGCCGGTGCGACGGGGATTGGACATGCGCTGGGTAATGACCCGCAGTGCCTCGGTGAGTTCGACTCTGGCCAGGTGTGCCCCCAGGCAATAGTGCACGCCGCCGCCGAACGTCAGCATGGCTGGAGCGGCCTCGCGGGTGATGTCCAAGCGGTCGGGATCCTCATAGACCGCCGGGTCGCGGTTTGCCGACGCCGTGTTGGCGATGACATACGCGCCTGCCGGAATCAGGACACCGCCGAACTCGACGTCCTCGGTAGCTACGCGCAACGCAGAGAAGACGATCGGGCTGTGCCGGATCAGCTCTACGACCGCTTGGGGCGCCAGTTCGGGATGCTCGGCGAGCAACGTCCACTGGTCGGGGTGCTCACATAGCACTTGTACCGCGGCGGCAAGCTGATTGCGCGTGGTGTCGGTGCCGGCGTTGAGCAGGATGGCTACCAGGTTGACGAGTTCGGAGTGAACGAGCTTGTCCCGGTCATCGCCGGCGCAAATGAGTTCGGAGATCAGGTCGTCGCCCGGTGATCGGCGCCGCCGCGCAATCAGCTCCTCGACGTAGCACTCGAGCTGCTCCCACGCCGCCACGATCGACGACTCCTGCGCGGCTACGTTGCCACCGAAGGCACCGCTGATATCGGCGGCCCACGACGAAAACAATTGCCAGTCGTCGCGCGGGGCGCCCAGCAACGCGCAGATGATCGGAACCGGGTACGGCCTGGCGATGTCGCTGACGATGTCGCAGGCTCCGTCGGCCACATGGGCGTCCATTAGTTGGCTGATGACGTCGAGGCATGCGGTCCGCATCCGCTCGGCGGCCCGCGGGGTGAAGGCCCCGGCCACCAGCCGCCGCAACCGGTGATGTTCGGCGCCGTCGAGACTGATCAGCAGTTTGCAGACACGGTCCCAGACCGGCCCCGAGGTGATGCCCTGCACCACCAGGCCGATTCCCTGCGGCACGGCAAAGCGGTTATCCCGAAGAACGCTGCGTACCAGGTCATACGTCAGCAGCTCGGGCCCGAATGGGCCCATCGCGATGGGTCCCCGCTGGCGGGCCTCGCAGATCAGGCAGTGGACTTCGCGCGGCTCCAGCGCATCGTGATACGCGATGGGGGGTAATGGCAGGTCAAAGATGCATGGGCTGTCGACGCCGACGGTCATGGCGGGCTCCTCCGAGTGGTCTTGCTCGAACCTTCGGGGCCAACTTTCCGACCAACTCGGAAGGAAACCATCGGGATAATTGCGAATATTTGCGGCGTCGGCATGCCTACCTACGCATCGCCGCCGAGGAAAGTATTAGCGATTTCGCTGATGTTCTGCGATCCGCGTCACCGCATCCTGGCTACCATGAGCGCAACTGAGTGGAGCGACGTTGGTGTGAGTGAATTGCCCACCGGGCTGCCGACCGGAACTGTGACGTTGCTGCTGGCCGATATCGAGGGATCGACGCGGCTGTGGGAGACCCAGCCCGAGGAGATGGCCGCCACGCTGGCGCGGCTCGATCAGACGGTGGCCGGGGCGATTGCTGCGCACGACGGTGTTCGTCCGGTGGAGCAGGGTGAAGGCGACAGCTTTGTGATCGCGTTCGGCCGCGCGTCGGACGCGGTGGCCTGTGCCCTTGACTTGCAGCGGGCAACGCTGGCGCCGATCCGGCTGCGGATCGGCTTACACACCGGCGAGGTTCGACTACGCGATCCAAAAGATCCGACCAACTACATCGGCCCAACCATCAACCGGACCGCGCGCATCCGCGACCTGGCCCATGGCGGCCAAACCGTCCTATCGGGCACCACCGAGGACCTGGTCATCGACCAGCTACCCGCCGACACCTGGCTAACCGACCTCGGCAGTCACGCGCTGCGCGATCTGCCCCGCCCCGAGCGCGTGGCGCAGGTGTGTCACCCCGACCTGCGCAACGACTTCCCGCCGTTGCGCACACAATCCAGCGTCGCGGCGCATAATCTGCCGGCCCAGCTGACGAGTTTCGTTGGGCGCCAAGCGGAGATCGGCCGCCTGCGTGACGCGCTGACCGGTAATCGGCTGGTCACCCTGATCGGGGCCGGCGGCGTCGGCAAGACCCGGCTGGCGGTGCAGGTGGCCGCTGAGATGGCCGACGAGTTGGCCGACGGCGTGTGGTATGTCGATCTGGCGCCCATCACGGCCGCGGAGGTGGTGCCGGTGACGGTGGCCCGCGCGCTGGGGCTGCCCGACCTGCCGGGGCGCTCGACGATGGAGAGTCTGCTGCGGTTCGTCCGGGACCGGCACATGCTGATGTTGCTGGACAACTGTGAACACCTGCTCGACGCCAGCGCAGCACTGGTCGCTGCCCTGTTGCCCGAGGCCCAGCGCCTGACCGTGCTGGCCACCAGTCGTGAACCCGTCAACATCACCGGGGAGGCAACCTGGCAGGTGCCATCGCTGTCGCTGGCCGACGAAGCCGTCCAGCTGTTCGCCGAGCGCGCCCGCCTGGCCCGGCCTGATTTCGTTGTGACGGAAGCTAACTCGACGGCGGTGGCGGAGATTTGCCAGCGCCTGGATGGCATGCCGCTTGCGATTGAGCTCGCCGCCGCCCGTGTGCGCGCGTTGTCGCTCACCGAGATCGTCGATAGCCTGCATGACCGCTTCCGGTTGTTGACCGGGGGTTCACGGACCGCCGTCCGCCGCCAACAGACGCTGCGTGCGTCGGTGGATTGGTCGCACGCGCTGCTGACCGAGACCGAACGAATCCTGTTCCGCCGGCTGTCGGTGTTTTTCGGCGGATTCGACCTGCCCGCAGCGCAGTTCGTATGCGGCGATGCCGATGTCGAGCGTTATCAGGTGCTCGATCAGCTCAGCCTGCTCGTCGATAAGTCGCTGGTAGTGGCGGACGACACCAGCGGTCGGACGCGATACCGGCTGTTGGAGACGGTGCGCCAATACGCGCTGGAGAAGCTCGGCGAGTCCGGGGAAGCCGACACCGTACGGTCCCGCCACCGTGACCACTACACCTCGATAGCGGCGCTGCTTGACGATTCGACGCGGCCCGACTACCAGCAGTGCCTCGATCAGGCCGTACTTGAAATGGACAACCTCCGCAATGCGCTCGGGTGGAACCTGGAAACCGGCGACACCGAGCTGGCCTTGACGTTGGCGTCGTCGTTGCGACCGGTGTGGCTGACGAGAGGTCGCGTGCTGGAGGGCCTGGCTTGGTTCCACGTCATACTCCCCGACTATGACCAGCCGGTGGAGGTCGCACCGGCGGTGCGCGCGCGGGCGCTCGCCGACGAGGCCGTCCTGAACGTGCATGATGGCGCCTCGCGTAAACGGATGTATCGCGCGCAACGCGCGGTGGAGATCGCCCGCGAACTCGATGACCCGGCACTGCTTGCCCGGGCGCTCACGTCGTGCGGGTCTATCGCGGGTGCCGGGTACGACCCCGATAATGCGGCGGTCTATTACGCCGAGGCGATCGAGTTGGCTCGGGTCCTCGACGACCGGTGGGCGTTGAGCCTGGTCTTGAGCTGGCGGACGAACACGGCGATCAGCACCGGTTACCCGTTGGCGGCGCGCGAGGCGGCCGAGGAGGGGCGCGACATCGCCGACGCGATCGGGGACCGATCGAATTCACGCCAATGCCGGTGGGCAATCGCGGTTGCGAATCTCCTGCAGGGCGACGTAGGCACCGCCATATCACAATTCCGCGAGGTGGTCGCCGAATCCGAGGAGGCGCATGACGAGATCCTCCGGCCGATCAGCTTGATGATGCTGGGCATAGCTCTGGGCTACCACGGTGAGCTGGACGCTGCCCGCGCCACGGCCGATGTCGCGTTGGAGGGCGCCGCCGGTCTTGGGGAGTACTTCGTCGGGATGGCCTACGCGCAGTTGTCCCAAGTGCACGTGGCGGCGGGTGATGTCGAGGCGGCGCATCATGCCAGCGAGGCGGCATGGCAGGCCCTGCATGTGGCCCAGCCCGAAATGGCCGCGGTGCAGCGCTCGTTCAATTCCACCGAGGTGGCATTGGCGCGCGGTCAGCTCGCGGTGGCGCGCGAGTTTGCCGATACCGCTGTCTCGCTGGCGACGGGCTGGCACCTGGTCGCCTCGCTGTCGGTGCGCGCCCGGATCGCCGTCGCGGAAGGTGAGCGAGAAGAGGCCGAACGCGATGCTCACGAGGCGCTGGCTCGTGCAACGAGCATCGGCGTGTACCTGCACGTCCCGGATACCCTCGAGTGCCTTGCGGGGTTGGCGATCAGCGAGGGCAACCACCCCGCGGCGGCACGCCTCTTCGGCGCGGCAGAGGCTTTTCGCAGCCGGATGGGACTGGTGCGCTTCAAGATTCACGATGCCGGCTATCAAGGCTGGCTTACCAAGTTACGAGATGCCATGGCAGAAAGCGCTTTTGATTCCGCTTGGGCCGAGGGTGCGGCGTTGAACATCGACGAAGCGATCGCCTACGCGCAGCGTGGCCGCGGCGACCGCAAACGCCCCGCCAGCGGTTGGCCGTCGCTGACGCCGGCCGAACGCGATGTCGCTCGTCTGGTTTGTGATGGTCTTGCCAACAAGGACATCGCCGCGCGGCTCTTCGTCTCCCCGCGCACCGTGCAGGCCCACCTGACGCACATCTACACCAAGCTCGGCATCACATCCCGGGTCCAGCTGGTCCAACAGGCGCCCCGGCCGGCCTCCGAAGGTGGCATCCTGGCTTGATGGGGTTGGTGTTCCGCTTGGTCGAGCTGCTGATCCTTATCCTGCCGCTGATCGGTCTGCTGCGCGTCGGCCTCAAGGCTTTCTCGGCGGCCGGTAAACGCAGAGACGCCGCCAACGACGCCGCCGATCCACCCCGTGAAACGACCGTGCAGGACGACGCGTCGCAGTGGCGGACGATCACGCGCGCCGTGGCGGCCCACGAACGCACGGACGCGCGGTGGCTGGAGTACGAGCTCGACGTGGCCAGACTGCTCGACTTCCCGACCATGACCGATATGCGTGACCCCCTGACGACGGCGTTTCACAAGGCCAAACTGCGCGCCGATTTCCACAAGCCGGTCCGGGCAGAAGATCTGCTCGACGACCGGGATGCCGCGCGCCAGTACCTCGACGCGGTGCAGGACTATGCGACCGCGTTCGAGGCGGCGGAATCCGAGGCGATGCGCAGACGCCGAAGCGGCTTCTCGCCGGCCGAACAGCAGCGACTGGCACGCGCCCAGAGCCTGCTGCGGGTTGCCTCAGACGCCGCCGCCACGCCGCAGGAGCGTGACCGCGCATACGGGCTGGCGCGAACCGAACTCGACGGCCTGGTCGTGTTGCCCAGCAAGACCCGCGCCGGCATCGAACGCGGAATCGCCGGCGAGATCGACGGTTAGGTCGACGCCCGCGAGCAGACGCAAAATGGCGCTGTGCCCCCGGGATTTGGGTGCTTTTGCGACTGCTCGCGGAAACTAGCGCAGGCGCACCAAACGTGTCGTGCTGCTTTCGTCGAGTTCCACAAGGTCGCTGCGTGATCGCAGGAAGTCGCTGAATGACTTGAAGCCCAGCGACTTTTCGCTGAACGAGGGGTTCATCCGTTTCATCTGAGCCTTGACCGCTGAGTTGTGTAGCCAGTCGGCGTCGTCCTTCTCCTGGCCTATCCGAAGCGCGCGTTCGAGCAGTCCGGTGGCGGCGAGCTGCGGGTCGGGTGGCTGCGGCTCCTCGTCGGGCGCGGGCTCGGGTTCGGTGCCGCTGCGTCGACGCTTCTTGGGCTCCGCAGCCGGGGCGACGGCGGGGGATATCCCGGGCAGCGCGTCGTAGGTGACGAATTCGTCGCACGCGGCCGCCAGCGACTGGCTGCTGGCTCCGGCCACACCGATGCCGACGACATAACGGCCAAGGCGCTTGCAGCGCTGGGCCAGAGCGATGTAATCGGAGTCGCCACCGACGATCACCACGTGTGTCAGGTCCGGCAGCCGGAACATGTCCTCGACGGCATCGACGGCCAGCCGGATGTCGGCCCCGTTCTTGCCATACGCCGCCGCGGGAAACAGTTGCACGAGGTCGACGGCGCGGCCGACGAGCTGGCCGTGGTAGTCGGCGTTCACCTCGGCCGACCAATCCGCGTAGGCGCGGGTCAGCACGAGGGTGCCGAATGACGAGGCAAAGTCGACGATCGCGCCGAGGTCGACGGTCGCCTGCCGCAGCCGGTCCTTGGCCAAGCCCTTGGCCTTATCGCGGTGGAACGTGTTACGGCCGTGCACCTGTTCGTAGCGAGAGATGACGATGTTGTCGAAATCGAAGTAGACGGCCACACGGGTCGCGGCGGGTTCGTTCATGGTGTGCCCAAGTTAAGAGATGGATCCCCGGGCGGCAAGACCGGTGCGGAGCCGATGGTGCCCACCCGCCTGTCGGCGAGCGTGCGCGGAATGCCACGATTGCCGGCGTGTCGTCGCACCAACACGCACGCTCGCGGGGGCCGCAGGGAGGGAGGCGGCCCAACTTTCTGGTGATAGTGGCCGACGATCTCGGGTTCTCCGACGTCGGCGCCTTCGGCGGCGAGATCGACACGCCCAATCTGGACAGGCTGGCCTACGCCGGTGTCCGGTTCACCGATTTTCACGCGGCGCCGGCCTGTTCGCCCACCCGGTCGATGCTGCTGACCGGAACCGATCATCACGTCGCCGGCATCGGCACGATGGCCGAGGTCACGCCCCCCGGCTTTCGGGGTCCCCCCGGATACGAGGGATACCTGAACGACCGGGTCGCCGCGCTGCCCGAGCTGCTGCACGACGATGGTTATCTGACGATGATGTCGGGCAAATGGCACCTGGGCAGCACGATCGACAGGTCGCCGTGGGCGCGTGGGTTCGAGCGTTCGTTCGCGTTCCTGCCCGCCGGGGGCAGCCATTACGGCGGCCCCGCCGCGGCAGCATTGTCGCCCGTGCCGACCCTTTACGCCGAGGATGACAACTTCGTCACGGTCGGCGACGATTTCTACTCGTCGGACACCTACACCGACACCCTGCTGCGCTATTTCCGCGAGCGTGCAGCGGACCCTGAAGACCTGGAGCGCCCGTTCTTCGCCTATCTGCCCTTCCAGGCGCCGCACTGGCCGCTACAGGCACCCGACGAATCGATCGCGAAATACCGCGGCCGCTACGACGCGGGGCCGGACGCGCTACGCGAGGAGCGGTTGGCCGCGCTCAAGCGGCTCGGCCTGTGCCCGCCCGATGTCGTGCCGCACCCGGTCGTCGCCGACGGCGCCCCGGACTGGGCCGACATGACGGACGCGGAACGCGCGCATTCGGCCCGCAGCATGGAGGTGTACGCCGCCATGGTGGACCGCATGGACTGGAACATCGGGCGGGTGCTCGATCAGCTGGAGCAGACGGGCGAACTCGACCAGACGGTCGTCATCTTCCTGTCCGACAACGGTGCCGAGGGCGCGATCGTCGAGGCGATGCCGCTGCTGGGTGAACGCATCGTTGCGCACATCGAAAAGCACTGCGACAACAGCCTGGACAACCTCGGCCGCCCCAACAGCTTCATCTGGTACGGCCCGCGCTGGGCACAAGCCGCCACCGCGCCGTCGCGCCTGCACAAGGCCTTCACCACCGAAGGCGGGATCCGCGTCGTCGGATTTATCACCTGGCCGGGCTTCGCCCGGCAATCCGAGATCGGTACGGCGTTCACCACCGTCATGGACATCGCCCCGACCGTGCTGGAATTGGCCGGCACCGCGCACCCCGGGACCGTCTACCGGGGCCGTGAGGTGGAACCGATGCGTGGCCGCTCCCTGGTGCCGTATCTGTCGTGCACGGTCGAGAAGGTGCATGACGCGGACACCGGAACGGGCTGGGAATTGTTCGGCCGCCGCGCCATCCGCCAGGGTGATTGGAAGGCGCTTTATCTGCCTGCGCCGTATGGCCCGGGCGCGTGGCAACTTTACGATCTCTCGGCCGACCGGGGCGAGATCGAAGACCTTGCGGCCGCGCGGCCCGACAAGCTGGCCGAACTGTTGGGCCTGTGGGACCGCTACGTCGCGGACAACGGCGTCATCCTGGACCCGCTCTCGGTTTTCGACATCGATCCCGAAACGCTCGCCGCTGCCGCTACAAACGTTGAAGCCGAACAGGTTTCGCCGGACGATCCGCCATCTGGACTCGACGGTTAATGGCGCAGACAACCACGTGCGCGATTATCGGCGGGGGCCCCGCCGGGATGGTTCTCGGGTTGCTGCTGGCCAGGGCCGGTGTGGACGTCACCCTGCTGGAGAAGCATGGTGACTTCCTGCGCGACTTTCGCGGCGACACCGTGCATCCCACAACGCTGCGGCTCCTTGACGAGCTGGGCCTGTGGGAGCGCTTCGCGGCCCTGCCGCACAGCGAACTTCACCAGGCGTCCTTCGAATCGAACGGCCGCTCGGTGACCTATGTCGACTTCGGACGTCTGCGTCAACCGCATCCCTTTGTGGCGATGGTGCCGCAGTGGGACTTGCTCAACCTGCTCGCCGAAGCCGCCCAAGCCGAACCGAGCTTCACCTTGCGCATGAGCACCGAGGTCACCGGGCTGCTCTGGGAGGCCGACAAGGTCAGCGGCGTGCGTTATCAAGCGCCCGACGGCCCCGGCGAGCTGCGGGCCGAACTGACCGTCGCCTGCGACGGCCGCTGGTCGGTCGCGCGTCGCGCGGCGGGGCTGAAGTCCCGCGAGTACCCGGTCAAGTTCGACGTGTGGTGGTTCCGGCTGCCGCACAAGGAAGATGAGGACACGCAATTCTCCTTCCTGCCCCGCACCGGTCCGGGTAAAGCACTGGGCGTCATCCCGCGCGAGGGCTACTACCAGATCGCTTACATCGGACCCAAGGGTGCAGATGCCGAGTTGCGGGCTAAAGGCGTAGCCGCCTTTCGCCGGGACATCGGCCCGTTGTTGCCGGACATGGCCGAGTCGGTGGCGGCACTGACGTCCATGGAGGACGTCAAGCACCTCGACGTCCGGGTGGATCGGCTGCATCGCTGGCATACCGGCGGGCTGCTGTGTATCGGCGACGCCGCGCACGCGATGTCTCCGCTGGGTGGCGTCGGCATCAACATGGCGGTCCAGGACGCGGTCGCGGCCGCGACCCTGTTGGCCGAGCCGCTGCGCCGGCACCGGGTCACCGATCGCGACTTGGCGGCGGTGCGCCGCCGACGGCTGTTTCCCACCGCGGTGACCCAGGCGGTCCAGCGGATGCTGCAGCGGGGGCTGCTGGCTCCGCTGCTCCGCGGCGAGGACCCCAGGCCTCCCGAAGCGCTATTCCGTCTGGTGGAGCGGATGCCGTGGCTGTCGCTGATCCCCGCCTATTTCATCGGAGTCGGGGTTCGGCCGGAGCGCGCTCCGGCTTTCGCGCGCCGCGGATCCGGCGACTGCTAGCGTTCACTTCGTGTCGGAAGGCGGGGCACGACTGCGGATCGGGATTCTGGGCGCGGCGCGGATCGCGCCGCTGGCCCTCATCCGGCCGAGCAAGGACAACGCCGACACCGTCGTCGCCGCGGTGGCCGCGCGGGATGCGGCACGCGCCCGGGCGTTTGCTGACAAACACGGCATCGCCCGCGTGCACGACAGTTACGAAGCATTGATTGCGGATCCGGATCTCGACGCCGTGTACAACCCGCTGCCGAACGGCTTGCACGGCCGGTGGACCCGTGCCGCACTGGCCGCCGGCAAACACGTGTTGTGCGAAAAGCCGTTCACCGCGAATGCCGCGGAGGCCCACGAAATCGCCGGCCTGGCCGCCAAGTCGGATCGGGTGGTGATGGAGGCATTCCACTACCGTTACCATCCGCTGACGCTGCGAGCCGAGCAGATTATCGCCTCGGGTGAATTGGGCACGCTCAGGCGTGTGGAGGCCGCGCTGTGCTTCCCGCTGCCGAAGTTCACCGACATTCGCTACAACTACGCGCTTGCCGGTGGCGCCACCATGGACGCGGGATGCTATGCGGTCCACATGGTCCGCACGTTCGGTGGTGCGACTCCGGAAGTCGTTTTAGCGCAAGCGAAATTGCGTGATCCCCGGATCGACCGGGCGATGAGGGCCGAGTTGCGTTTTGCGGCAGGGCATTCCGGCAGCGTACTTTGCTCGATGTGGTCATCGGCGCTGGTGCGGATCAGCGCGCGCGTCATCGGCGACGACGGCGAGCTGCGCATCTTCAACCCGGTGATGCCCAAGTTTTACCATCGGCTCTCGGTACGATCGGCCAGCGGCAAACGCGCGGAGCGCTTTGGTCACCGCGCCTCCTACGCATACCAACTCGACGCGTTCGCCGGCGCGGTGCTACGCGGCGAAGCGGTGAAGACCACACCGCAAGATGCCATCGAGAACATGAGCGTCATCGATGCGATCTACCGGGCCGCCGGACTGCCGCTGCGCGAGCCCTGTTGAAACTCAGCCGGATAGCAGGCGACGGGCGGCGTCGACACAGGGCCGCAACCGGTCGATGGGGCTGACGCCGGCTAGGGCGAGTGTGCGCTGCGGCACCTCGATCTCGATCACGACGTCGGGGGGCAGCGCGGCGACAAGGTCGCCCAGCGGAAGTTCGCCCGCACCCGGAACCATGCGTTCAAACATGGCTTCCTCCATGTAGTTATCGCCCCGGGGCTGCAGCGTCGTGTCGTTGAGCTGGGCGTAGCCGATGTGCGCGGGATCGACGGCGGCGACGTCGGCGGCCCCGGATCCCGACCGAATCAGGTGCATGGTGTCGATGAGTAGCCGGAATTCAGCCCGTCCCACGTGTTGTCGGGCGGCGAGCGCCGTGGCGAGGTTGCCGACGGTCAGACCGGGCACCGGCTCGACGAGCGTCTGAATGTTGCGTTGAGCGGCAAGCTCGGTCAGCGCGGCAAACTGGTCGAACGTGCGGCCGAGGTCAGAGTCGAGGCTGACGGTATTGATACGCGCTACGCCGAGTTCGGCGAGGACATCGAGATCCGGGGCGAATGCGCGCATGTCGGCCTCGGGCAACACCAGGAACCCGTCGCCGAGCGTGATGGTCACGCCGCGGTGCCGCATGGCCGCGAGCAACTTCCTGCGCAGCGCGTCGTCCTTTAGTGAGAACGCCGGATAGCCCAGCGGCACCAGCGCGGCTCCCTGGACGGTGGTGGAGATGTGGGAGCATCCGAGATCCGCCGCGACGTCGACGAACTCCACCGGCGGGAGGCCGAAGACGCTGAGTTGGCCGAGGGCAAGCCGGTCGGTCCGCACCGCGGGGCACATCCGACCACTCTGTCATCCGAAAACTACGATCACCACCTTCGCTTAGAAGCCCTTGCCGCACAGCGGCATTCGCCGACGCTGCCCCCCCGGCCACGAACCTTAGCAGCCGCGCTTTGCTGACACTACGAATATAGAGTAGTGTCTTGGCCCGAGATGGCAATCGACAAACGACGCAAGCCCAATCCCGCTGAGCGCCGCCGCGATTTGTGCGACACGGCCATTCAGCTGTTGGCCGAGGACGGTGCCAAGGGTTTGAGCCACCTGAAGGTGGACCGCAAGAGCGGCGTCCCGGACGGCACCACGTCCTTCTACTTCCGCACCCGGTCGGCGCTGTTGCGTGCCGTGGCCGAACGACTGGTCGAACTGGACCTGGAAAGCCTGCAGTCCGTCGCCGACAGCGCCGGGGTCCAGGGCGGTCGCGCCAACCGGCGCTCGCCTTCGCTGCTGTCGCAGGTGGTGCTTCAGTCCGGTAGCGAGCCGGAGCTCTCCCGCACCAGGGTCCGGTATGAGCTGACCATGCAGGCTGCCCGGGACCCCGCCCTGGCCGCGATTATGCAGCAAGGCACCGACGCGTTCACCAAGCTGCATCGTGAGATTCTGGTGCACCTCATGCCGCACGGGGCGGAGCTGGAATCGTCCGTCGTGGACGACCTGAGCAACATCACCCTGACGTTCATCAACGGCCTTCTGCTGCGTTTCGCCTTCGGAGACCGCATCGTCGACAGCCCGGAACAACTCGACGGAATCCTGGCGGCGATCGCCACCGGCATTCTTACAACGCCGAAGAAAGGCCAGCTGACCCGCGCCGACGTGCCACGACCAAAGCGGCGCCGGGCCGCGGCGGCCGGCTGAGCACGGATGGCTACCCAACTCGACGCCGATGGCTCTTGCCACGGCACCCGCCATATGGTTCTCTACGACAATAGAGTAATCCGACGTACACGGGCCGTCGGTGAGCCCGTTTCAGCCCCCGCCCGTGCGCTCGTCAGAGCAAGCGCAGTTAAGCGGAGTGTACAGAGTGCCCGATCCCGAATCCGGCTGCCGTTGTCGAGAGGGAAGCCGGAAATGACGGCGCTAGGAGGGTTTTCGTGACGGCGACTACCGACAGCGATGTTCGCTTCGACCCGTACGACGTCGAGTTGATCGCCGACCCGTATCCGATGTTCGCGCGGCTGCGCGCTCAGGTACCGCTTTACTACAACGCGGAATACGACTTCTACGCGATCAGCCGGTTCGCCGACGTGAACAAGGCGCTCGTCGACCACGTCACTTTCAGTTCGGCCAGGGGCGCGATCCTGGAGTTGATCAAGGCGAACCTCGACATTCCGTCCGGGATGCTCATTTTCGAGGACCCACCGATTCACGACGTGCACCGCAAGCTGCTGTCGCGCATGTTCACTCCCCGCAAGATCAATGCGCTGGAGCCGATGATCCGGGAATTCTGCACCCAGGCGCTGGATCCGCTGGTCGGATCGGGTCGGTTCGACTTCGTCAACGACCTGGGCGCGCAGATGCCGATGAAGGTGATCAGCGCGCTGCTCGGCATTCCCGAAGACGATCAGGAGTACATCCGCGACCGGGGCAACGCCCAGTTGCGTACCGAGGCGGGCAAGCCCATGAGGGCTGCCGAACAGGGCCTATCGGTGGGTGAGCAGTTCGAGGCGTACATCGACTGGCGCGCGGAGAATCCGTCCGATGACATCATGACCGAACTGCTCAACGTGGAATTCGTTGACGAGACCGGCGCCACCCGGCGTCTGACGCGTAACGAGATTCTCGTGTACCTCAACGTCGTCGCCGGCGCGGGTAACGAGACCACGGCGCGGCTGATCGGTTGGGCCGGCAAGGTTCTCGCCGAACACCCCGATCAGCGTCGTGCGCTTGCCGAGAACCCCGGTCTCATCCCTCAAGCCATCGAGGAGCTGCTGCGCTACGAGCCCCCCGCGCCCCACGTGTCGCGGTACGTGACCCGGGACGTGAACTTGTACGACCAGACGGTGCCCGCCGGCAGCGTGATGATGATGCTTGTCGGTGCGGCATGCCGCGATAACCGTCAATTCGGCGCTGATGCAGACGAATTCAACATCTACCGCAGCGCGCGGCCGCACCTGACCTTCAGTGTCGGCGCCCATTTCTGTCTGGGCTCCGCGTTGGCGCGCCTCGAAGGCCGTGTCGCCCTGGAGGAGATCCTCAAGCGCTTCCCCGTATGGGAGGTCGATTTGACCACTGCCAAGCTCAGCCCGACGTCAACCGTGCGGGGCTGGGAATCCATGCCGGCGCTGGTGCTGTGATGACGGGTCGCGTTGCGGGCAAGGTTGCCTTCGTCAGTGGCGCCGCGCGGGGGCAGGGTCGCAGTCACGCCGTGCGCCTGGCGGCCGAGGGCGCCGACATCATCGCGATCGACATCTGCCGGCCGATCGATAATGTGGTGTACCCGGCGGCGACCCGCGAGGACCTGGCCGAGACGGCGGATTTGGTCAAGGGTCACGACCGCCGCATCGTCACCGCCGAGGTCGACGTGCGCGACTACGACGCCCTCAAGGCCGCGGTGGACAGCGGCGTGGAACAGCTCGGCCGGCTCGACATCATCGTCGCGAACGCGGGGATCGGCAACGGCGGCAACAAACTGCACAAGATCCGCGAGAACATCTGGCAGGACATGATCGACGTCAACCTGTCGGGCGTGTGGAAGACCGTGAAAGCCGGTGTGCCGCATTTGATCGCCGGCGGGCAGGGCGGCTCGATCGTGCTGACCGGTTCGGTCGGAGCGATGAAGGCCCTCGCCCACACCGGCCACTACATCGCCGCCAAACACGGCGTGGTCGGGCTGATGCGGGCCTTCGCCGTCGAACTCGGGCAGCACGGCATCCGGGTGAATTCGGTGCACCCGAGCCAGGTCAACACGCCGATGACGATGAACGACGTGACATTCCGCCTGTTTCGGCCGGACCTGGAGAATCCCGGGCCGGAGGACTTCGCGCCGTTCTCACAGATGACGCACACGCTGCCGGTGCCGTGGGTGGAAGCCGTCGATATCAGCAACGCCGTCCTGTTCCTCGCCTCTGACGAATCCCGTTATGTCACTGGCGTTTCTCTGCCCGTCGACGCGGGCGCATTGCTCAAGTAAACACTTACCCAAATAGCCAACGAAGTGGAGACAACTCATGCCTGACTACGACTTCGAAAAGATGAAGCAGGAAGCCGAGCAGTACATCAAATTCGAGAAGGACGTCAAGAACAGGATCGCCTACATCACGTTCGATCGTCCCGATGCGCAGAACTCCACCACGCTGGGCATGCGGCAGAATTACGCCGACCTGATCCACAAGTGCAACGTGGACGACGACGTCAAGGTGGTGGTAATCCGCGGCGAGGGAGAGGATTTCGGTAGCGGCGGGGACCTGCCCGAGCAGCGCGGGATGCTGGAGAACCCGGGCATGCCGCTGCTGCACGAACTTGCGATCAACGACGACGACGTCAGGTACCCGCCGGGAGGCTCGTACCGGTACCTGTCCACCGTCACCGACTTTTACGCCAAGGCCCGCGCGGGCAACCGACCGTTGCAGGAGCTGCGCAAGATCAGCATCATCGAGGCCAAGGGCTACTGCTACGGCTGGCACTTCTACCAGGCCGGCGACGCCGACCTGGTGATCTCTTCCGACGACGCCCTTTTCGGTCACCCGGCGTTCCGGTACGTGGGCTGGGGCCCACGACTGTGGTGGTGGGCCGAGACCATGGGACTGCGCAAATTCTCCGAAATGCTGTTCACCGGAAGGCCATTCAGTGCCAAGGAGATGTATGAGTGCGGCTTCGTGAACAGCGTGGTGGCCCGTGAGAAGCTGGAACACGAGACCCTGAAGTACGCGCTGGCCTGCTCCAAGTCCCGCCCGACGGACACGGTCGCGGTGCAGAAGACCTTCCTGGAGTTGTACAAGCAGCACAAGGGTGAATACTTCGGAAGCCTGCTCACCGGCATGGTCGAGGGCATGCTGCCGATGATCGCCAACGACCGGGAAAACGAGGTCGACCTCACCGGAGGCACCTTCGCCAAGGGCCTCAACAACGTGGTGAAGGACAACGACATGAACTTCCCGCCGGAGTGGCGACTGAGCCGCTCCGGCCGCAAGAAGCCCTGACCGCCTTGCGAGGGCGGGCATGTCGGCGCTGACGGGTTTCACGGTCGTCGAGCTGGCCGAAACGGTCGCGGGGGAGTACTGCGGTAAGCTGCTGGCCGACTTCGGTGCCGAGGTGATCAAGGTGGAGGCCCCGCGCCGCGGTAGCCCCACCCGGGCACTGGCGCCGGTCGTCGCCGAAGGACCCGACGGCAGCGGGCTGTTCGCGTACCTCAACACGAACAAGAAGTCCGTCGTGCTCGATATGACCACACCGGTCGACCTCGCCCGTTTGCACCAGATTTTCGCTGCGGCCGACGCGGTCATCGACGACCATCCGGGCGCGGCGCGGGCAGAACGGCACCCCGGCGTGGTGGTCTGCTCGATCACTCCCTTCGGTCAGGAGGCGGGTGCCGAGTTCGACAATGCCAAGAGCATCAACGTCTTTCACGCCAGCGGCTGGGGGTACCATACGCCCAGCCATGCCGACCCGGCCGATCCGCCGTTGCAGGGACCGGGCCGGTTCCTCGTCGACTACGAGGCGGGTTTGGAGGCGGCGCTGTGCATCTCCTCGGCGCTGTTTCGGCGGCTGCACTCCGGGCAGGGTGAGGTCATCGATATTTCGCAGCAGGCCGTGTTGGTCTCCCGCGCCGACTGCATCCTGGGCCGATTCGTCACCGGCGAGCTACCCGCCGAGGGGTCCCGCGGAGACTACGACCAGCAGGGCCCGGCGGCGTTTTTCCCGTGCGCCGACGGGTTTGTCTACCTGTACATCACCAGCCGCGCGCACTGGCTAGGCGTCAAAGCCCTTTTGCAGCATGCGAAATGGCTGAATGCCTTTGACGACGACTGGCTGGAGTTCTCGGTCACCGCGGAGAAGGTCACGACCTTCCAGCGCGGGTTCGCGGCGTGGGTCCGGGATTTGGCCAAGGACGCCGCTGCCGAGCGCGCGCAGCGTCTGGGCGTGCCGCTGGTACCGGTGAATGGCGCTGCCGATCTCCATGGTTCGCCGCAATACCGCCATCGCGGCTTTTTCCAGCAGGTGCGTCACCCCGTGCTGGGCGACGCACCCTATCCCACCGTTCCTTACGCCCTCAGCGCCACTCCGGCGGCAATCGTCTCTGCCGCACCGACTCTCGGGCAGCACACCGCGCTGATCCGGGATCGCTCGCCGGCGCCGACCGTGAAGACGGCACAACTCAAGCCGCCCGGCAATCCCCGCGGCGGCCCGCTGGAAGGGGTACGCGTCGTCGAGCTCACCAAGGTGTGGGCCGGTCCGTATGCGGGCAAGTTGCTGGCCCTGCTGGGCGCGGAGGTGATCAAGGTCGAGACGGCGTCGAACCCCGAGGAGATGCGCGCCTACGGGGGCACCGACATCAACCACGCGCCGTACTTTTTGAGCATCAACCCCGAGATCCTCAGCGTGGACCTCGATATCAAGTCGGTCGAGGGCATGACGCGGCTGCGCGAGTTGATCGCTCACAGCGACATCGTCATCAACAACCTTCGCCCGGGTGCGATGGAACGGCAGGGCCTGGGATATCCCGAGCTCACGCAGATCAAGCCGGACATCATCGCAGTGTCAATCAAGATGTGGGGCAACGACGGCCCGCTCGGTCACCAGACCGGTTACGCCCCGTGCTTCGCGGCGCTGGCCGGCCTCGCGGCGCTGGTCGGCAACCCCGGCGGGCCCCCGCTCGGCGCGAGCATGCGGTACGGCGATTCGACGGTCGGGGCCGCCGCGGCCTATGCGGCGGTAGTGGCGCTGTTGCACCGCGAGCTCACGGGGACAGGACAATTCGTCGACGTCTCGGCCGTCGAAACTCTGTCCGCGATGATCGGCGACTGCCTGCTCGAACAAAGCCTCACCGGACAAGACCTTGGGCCGGTCGGTAATCACCACCCGGATATGTCCCCACACGGCTGCTACCCCTGCGCCGACGGCTCCTGGATCAGCGTGGCCGTTGCCAATGACGCCGAGTGGGAAAGGCTTTGCGGTGTGCTCGATACGGTGGCGCTGCCCACAGACCCTCGCTATGCGTCGATGAGCGATCGGCTCACGCACGCTCGGGCCCTGGACGCCGACCTCGCGCGGCTGACCGGCGGCCACAACGCCGAGGATCTCGCGAGCCGCCTGCGGGCCGCCGGGGTCGCGGCGGCCAAGAGCGCCACCGCGGTCGACGTGATCGCCGACCAACGACTGTGGGATCGCGAGCTGTACCGCTTCGTCAGCGACCACCGCGAGGGTCAACGCCCGATACTGGGCCCGTCGTGGCGGATGGCGCGCGCCCCGGCGCGGATCGCCCGCGGCGCACCTGCTCTGGGCGAGGACACCGACTACGTCCTGCACGAAATCCTGGGCGCACGAACGGGGGGCAGCGCATGACGCTCACGCGGGCGAACGCATTGGCGAACCACGCGGCACTGGTGACGGGCGCCAGCAGCGGCATCGGTGCGGCAACGGCGAGGGCGTTGGCCGAACAAGGGGCCGCGGTCGCGCTGCTCGCGCGCCGTGCCGAGCGGCTAGGCGAGCTCAAGGCCGACATCGAATCCGCGCGTGGCACGGCGCTGGTGGTGGCTGCCGATGTCACCGATGCCGAACAGGTGGCCGCGGCGGTCCACCGGACCGTGGAGGATCTGGGACGCCTCGACATCCTGGTCAACAACGCCGGCCTGATGCAGTCGGCGCCCGCGGCAGCGGCCTCGCTGCAGGACTGGGACGCCATGGTCTCCGTCAACGTGCAGGGAGTCCTGTACGCCACCCGCGCCGCGCTGCCGCACCTGATTGACGCCGCCGCCGACTCACCGCGCGGCGTGGCCGATTTGGTCACGATCAGCTCGACCGCCGGCTGGGTGGCCCGACCCAACACCGCGGTCTACTCGCTGACCAAATTCGGCGTCAATGCCTTCAGTGAGGGCATCCGCCAGGAGTTGATCGGCAAGCGCGTGCGCGTCGGAGTGGTGGGCCCCGGAACCGTCGACACCGAGATCTTCAGCCATCTGGCCGAAGGCTCCCGGGCGGCCTTCGAGCAACAGACCGCCGGCATGGTCAAGTTGCGTTCCGAGGACATCGCCGACGCGGTGCTCTACATGGTGACCCGGGACCGGCGCGTCGCGGTCAACCATATGCTGGTGCGCGCCGCCGAACAGACCTGGTGAAGTTCGGCGAAGCGCCATAACCGCTACATTGACATCCCATGCCCAGCGCTGCCGAGTATGCCGACGCGCAGGTCGCCGCGGTGCGCGAGGACCCCACGGGGCGCCTGAAACTGATGGGGTCGCTATACCAAGCTGCACCCGGCAGACCCGAGTTGCACCTGCCTTACCGGCGTGCGGCCCTGGCGTTCATGGACTGGGAGCTGCGCCGCGGACTGCTTCGACCGGTATCCGGCGAAAAACCAGGCAGCCCGTGGTGGCGGGCGGTCAACGAGCGGTTGCTGCGCGACACCGCCGAAGCCCGCGGGCATCTGCTGGGTCTCGGCGGGCCGGTGTCCCGCCGAAGCGTCGCGTACTCGATCGAATTCGCCCGCCACCCCTCGGTGCCAACGTGGTACCGCGCGCATAACGCCACCGTCGTGCAGGCCTATCTCGACCACCGCTACCTGGCCGAAGGCGAATCGCGCGTAGAGCGATTCTTCATCAACCTGGTGCTGGTACGGGTGCTCTACGCCCACGCGCTAGTGGCAGCACCCCGTCTGGCAATGAGCTGGCTGTGGCCGGTCGCCCCGCGCCTCGGTGATCCGCGACTGGCAGTGACAGGCATTTTCATGTCCCTGTCGCGGGTGCTGCCCGACCAGTACCCCCTGCGGGGAGATCTGCACCGATATGTCAACGCCGAAAACAGATTTGGCCGGCTGCTCGATATCGGTGTGATCACACCACGGCTCGATGCGCTCTACGCATGGTCCGCGGTGGAACTCGCTCTGCCCGAGATCAGCACTCTGGTAAGGCATTCCGTGCCCGCGTATGCATGGGATTCCAACGACACCGAGGGCTGGCACCAAGAACCCACGGCGGCGGCCCGAGCGCTGCGCGGCCTGTTGCCCGTCCGACGGCTCGAGCCGTAAGGGCACCGCCGAACAGCTGCCTGGGCTTCGCGGCGCTGAAGGAGTGCCTCACCAGGACGGGCCGGTGGTGAGCACGTGGGCGCCGTCTTCGGTGACGTGCACCGTGTCCCGGCGAAACACCGCCCCGACGCCTTCCTGCCACACGTAACCAGTGATCGCCAGCACCATGTCGGCCTCCAGGTGGTCGTGTTCGCCTGCGGCCCAGAGTGTTTCGGAAACCACCGGTGGGTCGAAGCCGAGACCCAGCCCATGCGCGACCGGCATCGGCGGTACCGGTTCGCCGGCCGCCTGATAAGCCGCGAGCAACTCGTGCGTGGACGCTCCGGGGCGGCATGCGTCAATCAATCGGCTATGCAACGCGTTCGAGCGCCGATACAGATCTCGCGTCGCGTCGCCGGCGATCCCGCCCGCGGGATAGGTGCGGCCTGCTTCGGCGACGTACCCGCCCGCCAACGCGCCCGCGGCCAAGGCGACAAGGTCTCCCTCCCGAACCGCGCCGTTCGTTGTACGCGCGCGCCGAAACGGGTGCTCCCGGGAGGTCACCCATGCGGCGTCCTGGGTCGCCGGCGTGCTGACACCGCCCGCGGCCATCGCCTGTAACACGGCACCGGCCAGGCTCCGCTCAGTCACTCCTGGCCGCAATTCGGCCACCGCCATGGCGATTCCGTCTTCGGCCACCCGCAGTGCCCGGGCCATCGCGGTGATCTCATCCGGCGTCTTGACACGCCGCGCCGCGCGCATGGCCGGCTCGGCGTCGACGAGTTCGGCGTTGGGGAACGCCTCGGGAAGCAACGCCGCGAAAGTCGGTGTAATCGCGTCGGTTCCGACCCGGCGCGCCGCATCGGCCCCATCGATTTTCTTCAGGACGTCGATCAGGGTCATTGGGTTCCACGCCAACCCGTAGAGGTGATCGTGACCGATTTCCTCCGGCACCCCCTCGTCGTCGGTGCTGTTGAGGTAGATGTCTCCGGTGGCGCGCACCACGGCGCACATCGGGCCGAATGGGCGGGTGCCGGCTATCCAAAGCTGCGGTGCGCCCGTGATGTAGCGAATGTTGGCTTGTCGGCCCAAAACCAGGATGTCGAGGTCGTGCGCGGCCATCTGTGCCAGCGCGCGTTCCCGACGCGCGATGCGCAGTGCCCGGTGGTCGGGGACTACATCGGTTGTCTTTCGGTCAGTCGCCATAAGGGGAATACGGGTAGTCGGTGATTGGCGTGTAGCCGTCGTCGGTGATCACCACGATCTCCTCACTGCGGTAGCCGCCGGTGCCGTCCTCCCAGACGACCGGCTCCAAGACCAGCACCATGCCGGGCGGAAAGACGAAGTTGTCGTCGAATTCCTCGCCGAGATCCGTTCCGATCATGGGCGCTTCGGCCGGATAGGTGCCGATGCCGTGGCCCAGATAAAAGTGCGGTAACC
>NZ_JAFBAR010000071.1 GCF_019247635.1 Mycobacterium sp. | reverse complement strand
GAGGCGGTCCGCACCGAGTTCGGCCATCACGTCACCGGTGCGGTAGTAACCGTCGGGATCGAAGGCGTTGGCGGTGACGTCGGGCCGCTTGAAGTACCCCGGTGTTGCCGTCTGGGACTTCACCAGCAACTCACCGCGCGGATACGGCTTGTCCGTAAGGAAATAACCCAACTCGGGAACATCGACGAGCTTGTAGTCGATCACCGGAGGCCGGCTGATCAGGCCGTCCTTGGTGACCATCCCGACCTCGGTAAGGCCATAGCCGTCCTGCACGTGCACGTCCAGACTCGTCTCGACGAAGCTCTTCATCTCGGCGGCCAGGGGCGCCGTCCCACAGAAGGAGGTGACGATGCGCCCACCGAGCACCCGCTCGCGCAGCTCGGCCTGGGCTTGCATTTGCGCGATCTGGGGTTCGGCGCCCTGCGAAATCAGTCGGTCGACCGCACTCTGGTAGCGCTGGTGGAGCATCTCGGCAACGCGGGGTACCAGACCCAGTTCGGTGGGACGCACCAGGCTCCAGTCCTCGAACAAGGTGGACAGATCACTTTCCGGCACAAAGTAACTCGTGCCGCCCGCCTGGAACGCCGACGACAGCGACAGCCGCCCGCCCAGGTGATTCAGTGGCATGAAGTTGACGTTGAAGACCGAGACGTCGTCGTAGTTGGGCATCAGCTCGGTGGTCCACAGTTTGGTGAGCATGCGCTCGGTGTACATGGCGCCCTTGGGCAACCCGGTGCTACCGGAGGTGTACAGGATCATGGCCAACCGCTGATCGGTGTCGCCGGTGAATATCGGCTCGGCCGGCAACGCCCGGCCGTGGTCGATCACGTCGCCGAGCGTCTCGACGGCTATCGCCATGCCAGCGGAGGAGAGCTTCGCCCGCGCGCGCTCCAGCGCCTCCCGCTGATCGTCCACTTCCGGTTGGTAGTCGAACACGACCAGGCGCCGCACCGAGGTGCTGCCGAGGGCCGCTTCGACGGCGAGGTCGACATATGCCGCGCCCGCGGCGAGTACCCGCGGCTCGACCTCGGCGATGATCGGCTGCAACCGCGAGGCCGGTGCGTTGTGCTGCAACGGGACGGCTACCAGCCCGAGATATGCGCATACCAGGTCAACGGTCAAATACTCGGGGCTCGCGAAGCCGACGGTCGCGACGAAATCGCCTGGCGCCACGGGGTTGAGCGCGTCCCGTCGCCACGCGGCGGCGATGGCGCGCACGTTGTCCCACAGGTCGCGGTAGCTGATGGTGTCGAATCGGGGCTGCAGTTGCGCGGTGGTGCGCCCGGTCGCGGGGTCCGTTGTCAGAGTGCGTGCGCGCCAACCCAGCGCGGGTCGATCCGCGTAGGCCCGCGTCATCGTCTCGAGCACCTGGGGAAGCCGAAGGTCCGGTTGGCGCGCGGCCGCGCGGGCTGTGCCGTCTGGTGTCGCGCTGCGGTACTGGCTGTCGTGGGCCTGCAATTGTTGGATGCGTTGGGCGACTTCGTGGTGCGCGTCGACGGTCATGGTAAGCCTTTCCGCCTGGATAACCTTCTAGCGCAAACTCGCCGGGCCGCGCGGGTCTTCCTTTACGCCGGTGTGACCGCTGCCACAATCGTGGCCGCGCAAGGGACAGTCAGGCAATCACCTGGATCGGGTCGCCCACGCTGACCGTGTCGAAATACCACGCGGCGTTGTCCGGGCTCAGGTTGATGCACCCGTGGCTGACGTTGGAGTTGCCCTGCGACGCGACCGACCATGGCGCCGAATGCACATAGACGCCGCCCCATGTGACGCGGACCGCGTTCTGCACGGTCAGCCTGTACCCCTCGGGGGAACTCAGCGGGATACCGATGGTCCGGGAGTCCATCACGACGCTGCGGTCCTTTTCCAGCGCGGTGAAGTCACCGGTGGGCGTCGGGCGGCTGGGCTTGCCCATCGACGCCGGCATGGTGCGCAGCACTTCACCGTTTCTGCTGACGGTGAAGGTGTGCGCCGAGATGCTGGCAACGCCGAGCAGCGCGTCGCCGGTGTCGAAGCCCGTGGTCAGCTCCTGCACGGTCACCGAGACGTGGCTGTGGGCCGGCCAGTAATGGTTCGGAACCCACTGCACGACGTTGGGCTCGACCCAGTCGAAGTGTCCGGTCATGTTGCTCGGTGAGGTGACGCGGATGGTCCGTTCGACGGCGGGCCGGTCGGTCGCCGGAACGGGCCCGGTGAAGGTCACTACCACCGGGTGTGCCACGCCTACCACCGCGCCCGTCGCGGGCAAAACCGAGGCGAGGCCGGGTGCCGGATCGGGTGCGGGGACGGCGGCCGAGGCCAGGCTGGCCGATGCCAGCGATGCCGCACTGGCGGTGAGGCTGATCGTGACCATAACGAATAGATAACGAACAGCTCGACGCATGGCGTCCACCCTTCGAGATGGTGCGATCAACACAGCGATATTCTAGTGGCAGGCTAACCATTACGTGTCGTAGCAAACAATTTATCCCCGGCCCGCCCGCCATAATAACGGGCCGGTGCCACTTTTCTTCAAAGTTGGTCAGGTGTCGCGTCGCGGCCCTCCCACGGGGGCGCAGAATGACGATCACGGCCGTTCGATGGCGCATGTCAGAGATGCGGCCGTCGCCGTCATCGCCGAATATCGTTTGACTTACCGTGAATTGTCTTTGGCGCGGTGAGCAGGTGTGTCGGATAGCTTGCAAGACAACATCTTTCGCACCTGCCGGGGTCCTTTTGGGTGCGGCGCGGGCACCTCGGTCACGCGGCTTGGCCGGCCCCGCCGCGACGGGTTAGCCTCAGCTGCAGCGGTGCCCGAAAGCCGAGGAGGTATCGGCGCTGACGGGCGCGGGTTTGGCTACGCTCTTCGGGTTCAGGCCGGCCAGGTGCCCGCTCTCCACGCCGGCCGCCGGGTCGAGTTGACAGTCGATAACCACCGGTCCCTTTGACGCCACTGACTCGGTCAGTGCCGACGCCAGCTCCGACGGGTTCGTGACGTGATATCCCTTGCCGCCGAACGCCTCTGCGATAAGTTCGTGGCGCGCGCAGGCGTTCAGGGCGGTCGGGGCCGGGTCGGTTCCCGACGCCTTCTCGTCGCCGCGGTAGACGCCACCGTTGTTGAGGATGATGACGGTGATCGGCAGCCGATAGCGGCAGATGGTTTCGATTTCCATGCCGCTGAAGCCAAATGCGCTGTCGCCCTCGATTGCGACGACGGGCTGACCGGTCTCGACCGCGGCGGCGATGGCATAACCCAACCCGATGCCCATCACTCCCCACGTTCCGGTGTCAAGCCGATGCCGCGGCACCTCCATGCCGATGACGTTGCGCGCCAGGTCCAACGCGTTGGCGCCCTCGTTGACCACATATACTTCTGGGTTAGCTTGCAGCACAGTACGAATGGCGCCAAGCGCGTTGTAGAACCGCATCGGGCGTGGATCGTCGGCCAGGCGCTCGCGCATCTTGGCGTCGTTCGCCGCCCTGCGCTCGGCCAGTTCGCCGGCCCACTTTTTCGGCGCCGCGATCGGCCGCTTCGCGACGCCATCCAGCAATGCCGACATCACCGAACCGATGTCGCCGGCCAGCGGCGCCTCGATGGGTCGGTTGCTGTCGAACTCCGAAGCCTCGATGTCGACCTGGATGAACTTGGCGTCGGCCGCCCACTGCGGTGACTCGCCGTGGCCGAGCAGCCAGTTCAGTCGGGCACCGACCAGCAGGACTGCGTCCGCGCGCGAGATTGCCAGGGAGCGCGCGGCGGCGACGCACTGCGGGTGGGTGTCCGGCAGCAGCCCCTTGGCCATCGACATCGGCAGGAACGGGATCCCGGTGGTCTCCACGAAGTCCCGAATCACATTGTCGGCCTGGGCATACGCCGCGCCCTTACCCAGCACGATCAGCGGTTGCCGCGCCTGGCCGAGCACGTCGAGTGCGCGCGCGACCGCCTCGGGAGCCGGCAGTTGGCGCGGCGCCGGGTCGACCACCCGCCAGATTGTGGCCGCGGCGGCCGAGGCCTCCAATGCCTGCCCCAGCACCTCGCCGGGGATGTCGAGGTAGACCCCGCCCGGCCTGCCCGAGATCGCGGTGCGAAGGGCCCGCGCGACGCCGCGACCGATGTCCTTGACCCGGCCGATCCGGTACGCCTCCTTCGCGAAAGGTTTTGCGGCGCTGAGCTGGTCGAGATCCTGGTAGTCGCCGCGCTGCAAATCCACCAGCGCCCGATTGCTGGAACCCGAGATCTGGATCATCGGAAAGCAGTTGGCGGTGGCGTTGGCCAGCGCCGGCAGGCCGTTGAGGAAGCCGGGCCCGGATGTCGTCAGGCACACGCCGGGTCGGCGGGTGAGGAATCCCGCCGCGGCCGCGGCATTGCCCGCGGACGCCTCCTGCCGGAAGCCGATGTAGCGAATTCCGGACGCCTGGGCCGTGCGGGCGAGGTCGGTGATCGGGATGCCCACGATGCCATAGATGGTGTCGATATCGTTGGCCTTCAGGGCCTGTACGACGAGGTGAAAGCCATCGGTCAGCGGTGTTGTCATGCGGCGAACTCCTGGTGCGACTAGCTGGCGGCTTGCTCCCGTCATACCGTGCCTGGTCGTGGCGCCGATGTCCAAGATCGACTTGCTATGCAGCGATTGACGCTGTCTATCGAACGCCGCTGGATCGTTGATAGTCACCGGTTATGGACTGTTAGCGGATCGGTATTGGACGATTGGCAACCCGGTGCGGCATGGTGCGAATAGCCGCTTTACCGATATGAGGCCGAGGGAGCACGGGCGATGTCTGAACAACTCACCAGCAGTGCAGCCGAACTGCCGGGCGGCGAATCGTCGGGTCCACGCATCGCTGATCTGGTCGAGGCGGCCGCGGACCGGCGTCCGGAGGCGCGAGCCCTTGTTGTCACCGCCGATCGCGTCCCGATCACCTACCGCGACCTGGTCCGGCTGGTGGACGACCTGGTGGCACAGCTGACCCGCGCGGGGCTGGCGGCCGGTGACCGGGTCGCCCTGCGCGCAAGCAGTAACGCCGAATTCGTGATCGCATTGTTGGCGGCATCGCGCGCGAATCTTGTTGTGGTCCCGTTGGATCCGGCGCTGCCCAGCAGCGATCAGCGGGTCCGCGCCGAGGCGGTGGGCGCGCGGGTGGTACTCGTCGACGGTGAGGGCCCCGGCGACAAAACCGAGACGACGATGCGGTGGTGGCCCATCGCGGTCACCGTCGACCGCGACAACGGAACGGCCGCGGTGCATCTGGACGCCTCGGTCCAACCGGGCCCGGCCGTTGCCGGGCCCGACGGGATGCGCGATGACGACGCCATGATCATGTTCACCGGCGGGACGACGGGGTTGCCGAAGATGGTGCCCTGGACGCGTGCCAACATCGCCGCCTCGGTGCGGGCCATCATCGCCGGCTACCGACTCGGCCCGCAGGATGCCACGGTCGCGGTGATGCCGCTGTACCACGGCCATGGGCTGATCGCGGCGTTGCTGGCCACGCTCGCCTCCGGAGGTGCGGTGCTGCTGCCCGCCCGCGGACGGTTCTCGGCGCATACGTTCTGGGACGACATCGACGCCGTGCGGGCCACCTGGTACACGGCGGTGCCGACCATTCACCAGATCCTGTTGGAGCGCAGCAAGATCGACCCTCCCGGGGCCAAGCGGCACGCGCTGCGCTTCATCCGCAGCTGCAGCGCGCCGCTGACTGCTGAGGCTGCTTATGCGCTGCGGGCCGAGTTCGGCGCGCCGGTGCTGTGCGCGTACGGCATGACCGAGGCCACCCACCAGATTTCCAGCACTGGCTTTGGTCACAGCGAAAGCCACACGGCCGCAGCAGGTCTCGTGGGAAACTCGACTGGGGCGGAGATCAAGATCGTCGGGTCCGACGGTCAGGCGCTACCCCCGGGCTCGGTGGGGGAAATCTGGCTGCGCGGCCGCACCGTGGTGCGCGGTTACCTTGGCGATCCGAAGATCACCGCCGCGAATTTTACCGACGGCTGGCTGCGCACGGGCGACCTGGGCGCACTGTCGCCGGCGAGCGCGCTGAGCATCCGTGGCCGGATCAAGGAACTCATCAACCGCGGCGGGGAAAAGATCTCCCCGGAGCGGGTCGAGGGCGTGCTGGCCAGTCACCCCGACGTTTTGGAGGCGGCGGTGTTCGGCGTCGCGGACCAGATCTACGGGGAGAACGTCGCAGCCGCGATCGTCGCCCGGGAGCCCACAGCACCAACCCCGGACCAGCTCACCGAGTTCTGCCGGGAGCGGCTGGCCGCCTTCGAAGTGCCCGCCAGTTTCCAGGTGGTGGACGAGTTGCCGCACACCGCGAAAGGCTCACTGGATCGCCGCGCCGTGGCGAATCAGTTCGGCGGGGCCTAATCGCAGCCCGGCGGTGGGGTCTGCGCGCACGCATGGTCAGCTGACGCTTCCCCAGGCTGCCCGCGCACCGGTTTCGCCGACGCGGTAGGTCGTCAGCAGCGTGGTCATAGCGGCGGCGATCACCAGCACCGCCACCACCACGTGCAGACCCAATTTCACTGTGCCACCGCGTGTCTGGCGAACATGGACCGCTGCGAGCAGGATGACGCTGGCCACGAGTGCCGCGACCATATAGACCAGCGTTTCACCGAGCCGCTGGTGGGTTTGGACGATAGCGGGTGCCGGGCCGATGTGAGCTGCCAACCAGTGGCCGCTGTTCTCGGTCAGCGGGGTAAGCACGAGGGTGGCCACGCCCAGCAGCAGAACCAGCCAGATCAGCCGACGTCGCGCCGCGGGCCACAGCGCGCAGACGATCGCGAGGATCGCGGTCAGCGGACCCAGGACGACGACGAAATGGTTGAGCAGTATGTGCGCAGGAAGTCCGTTGACCGTAGACATCGCTGCTTACTTTTACACAGTCGCTTTCACTCGCGCGGCGGCAGATTCCGGCATGGGTTCGTAGCGGGCGAACGAACGCGTGAACGACGCCGCCCCGTGCGCCAGCGAACGCAAGTCGATTGCGTACCTGGTGAGCTCGACCTGAGGCACCTCCGCTTTGATGACCGTGCGCTCCTGACCCGCGGTGTCGGTGCCGAGAACGCGCCCGCGACGTCCGGACAGGTCGCCCATCACCGCGCCCACGTAGTCGTCGGGCACCAGCACCGAGATCTCGTCGATCGGCTCGAGCAGCATCACCTTGGTCGCGGCGGCCGCCTCGCGCAGCGCCAGCCCGCCCGCCATCTGGAACGCGAAGTCCGACGAGTCCACGCTGTGGGCCTTGCCGTCGAAAAGGGTGACCCGCAGGTCCACCACCGGGTAACCGGCGTGCACGCCCTTTTCCATCTGCGCGCGAACGCCCTTCTCCACGCTGGGAATGAATTGCCGCGGCACCGCGCCGCCCACCACCTTGTCCACGAACTCGAACCCGGAGCCCTCGGGCAGCGGCTCGACCTCGATGTCACACACCGCGTACTGGCCGTGGCCGCCGGACTGCTTGACGTGGCGGCCATGTCCTTTTGCCTTACCCGCGAGTGTTTCCCGCAGCGGAACACGTAGTTCGACCGTGTCCACAGTGACGCCGTACCGGTTGGCCAGCGCGTCGAGCACGACGCCCGCGTGGGCTTCGCCCATGCACCACAGCACGACCTGATGCGTCTCCTGGTTCTGCTCGATGCGCAGCGTCGGATCCTCGGCAGCCAGCCGGCCCAACCCGACCGAGAGCTTGTCTTCGTCGGTCTTGGCATGGGCCTGGATGGCGACCGGCAACAGCGGTTCAGGCATTGTCCAGGGCCTCAGTACCAGGGGCTCGGCCTTGTCCGACAGCGTGTCGCCGGTCTCGGCGCGGCTCAGCTTGCCGATTGCGCAGATGTCACCCGCCACCACGGTCGACGCCGGCCGCTGCTGCTTGCCGAGCGGGAACGACAAGACTCCGATGCGCTCGTCCTCGTCGTGATCCGCGTGCGTGTTGCCACCCCCGCCCCCGTTGGGCTCCCCGAAAAACGATGAGAAATGGCCCGACACATGGACCGTCGCGTCGGGCCTGATCGTTCCGGAAAACACCCGGACCAGACTGACCCTGCCGACATACGGGTCGGACGCTGTCTTCACCACCTCGGCAAGCAGCGGCGCGTCATTGGCGCAAGTCAGGGTGGCGTGCGGGGCGCCCTGCGGCGTAAAGACTTCCGGCAGTGGGTGTTCCAGCGGAGACGGGAATCCACGGGTCGCGACCTCCAGCAATTCCAGGGTCCCGACGCCGGTGCCGCTGCACACCGGGATCACCGGGAAGAACGAACCCCGTGCGACGGCTCGCTCCAGATCCTCGATCAGCACCGACTCGTCGATCGATTCCCCACCGAGGTATCGCTCCATCAACGACTCGTCCTCGGACTCCTCGATGATCCCTTCGATCAGGGCACCGCGGGCTTCCTCGATCTGATCGGCGTTCGACGGGTCCGGCGGATGCGTGGTGCGCGTGCCGCCCGAGTACTCGTAGTGCTGCTGCGACAGTAGTCCGATCAACCCGTCACCCACCGGTAAGTAGAGGGGTAAAACCTTGTCGCCGAACGCATCCTGCGCCGCGACCAGCGCCTCCTGGTAGTTCGCCCGGGCGTGGTCCAGCTTGGTGATCACCACCGCGCGCGGCATGCCGACCTGGCTGCACTCCTGCCAGAGGGACTTGGTTGGCTCGTCGACGCCTTCGTTGGCGGCGATCACAAACAATGCGCAGTCCGCGGCGCGCAGGCCGGCGCGCAGCTCGCCGACGAAGTCGGCGTAGCCGGGCGTGTCGACGAGGTTTACCTTGATGCCGTCGTACGACAGCGAGGCCACCGCGACCCCGACCGAACGCTGCTGTCGGATCTCTGCCTCGTCGTAGTCGCACACCGTATTGCCGTCCACGATGCAACCCGCCCTGGACAACACCCCGGCTCCCACCAACAGCGCCTCGACGAGGGTGGTCTTGCCGCCCCCGGACGGCCCCACCAGAACCACGTTGCGGACGGCGGTCGGGCCGTCCGCCGTGGGAGCGGCACCCGCGCCCTGGGAAGCAGTGACTCTGTCTGCCATGACTGTCCTCCAGTTCTCCCGGGCGGCTTCGCTGGCCCCGCGAGCGGGTGGTTTTCTCCCGTGCGCAATGTGGTCTGGCCCACAGGAGGCAATTAGCAACTTTTCCCCCAACTGCCCCCCAGCACAAGGGTCGGTTGGATGTGGACGCCGCTTCAGGTCAAGCGTGCCAGCTGGACCAGTGGTGCACGGCGACAGCGATCACCGGGCCGTTCAGCGGAACCGATTGGTACTGGACGTATTTGGCGCGTAGAAGCCGGCGGCCGGTGTCGATTTCCGTGCCGTCGTCATGGATCTGGGCGTTGCCGTCGACGCGGACCCACCACAGCTGCGTCCACTCGTCGTCGTAGTGATCGACGAGCAGGCTGACGTTGGGATTGCTTTCGATGTTGGCCAGCCGGCGCAGCCGTTGCGTGGTTTTCGGCTTCGCATCGATCGCGGTGTAGACGCTGTTCCCAGCGACCGCGAAGACCACCGGCACCAGGTGCGGTGAACCGTCGGCGCTGACCGTCGCCAATCGCGCTACCGGCGACTGCGTGAAGGCGACCTTTGGGTCGAATTCGCCCACGGGGCCAGCTTAGGGCGAGCGCATCGGCCGAGTGCGTATCGCGGGCCGACAATTCCGGCGATTGGCAACGTGGACTACGGTTACGTAAACAACGTCGTACCGCTCCGGACCCGAAGGCCGGGGCAATTTTGGTTCTTTACTCCGACGCAGGAGGTACGGGATGAGCAAATCGCATCACCGGACGCTGAGGTGGCCATGGTTGGTCAGCGTGCTGACTGCGCTGAGCGTGGCCCTGGGCCCAGGCGCCATACCTGCGCACGCCGCACCTTCCGGGCCGGCGGCCCCGGGCCTCACCCGATTCGCTGACTTTCCGGCGTTCCCGCTGGACCCGGCCACGCTGGCCGCGCAGGTGGGTCCGCAGGTGGTCAACATCAACACCAACCTCGGCTACAACAACGCCATCGGAGCCGGGACCGGAATCGTGATTGATCCCAACGGCGTCGTGCTGACCAACAACCACGTCATCATGGGCGCCACCGACATCAGCGCGTTCAGCGTCGGCAGTGGCCAGACCTACGCCGTCGACATCGTCGGCTACGACCGCGTCCACGACGTCGCGGTCATCCAGCTGCGCGGCGCCGGCGGGCTGTCCGCCGCCGCGATCGGGGGCGGCGTCGGCGTCGGGGAGGGGATCGTCGCCTTCGGCAACACCGGCGGCCAGGGCGGAGCGCCCACAGCATCGCCGGGCAAAGTCGTCGCGCTCAACCAGGCCGTCCAGGCGTCCGAAGCCGTGACCGGCGCGGAGGAGACGCTGAGCGGCTTGATCCAGGTCGATGCCGCTATCAAGCCCGGCGATTCCGGCGGGCCCGTGGTCAACAACGGTGGACAGGTGGTCGGCATGACCACCGCCGCCACCGACACCTACAAGATGTCGGGTGGGACGGGTTATGCGATTCCGATCGGTCAGGCCATCGGTATCGCCGGGCAGATCCGGTCGGGTAACGGGTCGGGCACCGTGCACATCGGTCCCACCGCGTTCCTCGGCCTGGGTGTTGTGGACAACGGCGGCAGCGGTGCGCGGGTCGAACGCGTGGTGGGAAGCGGCCCGGCCGCCGCGGCCGGACTGGACGTCGGGGACGTGATCACCAAGGTCAACAACGTCAACATCACCGGGGCGACGACGATGACGGATGTGCTCACCGGGTTTCACCCGGGGGATACCGTCACGGTGATTTGGCAGTCGAAATCGGGCGGGGTCCGCAGCCAGAATGTGACGTTGGCGGACGGGCCGCCGGCCTGATAACTGCGCGGATTTTACGTGTCTGTCCCCAATTCGATTGGCGGCGGACTTGATTGGCCGCATGATTCCGTGCGGCACGCCTCGGGTACACGTGGCATCGTGGACTTGATGAACGCCGCGAGCTCGGATATTGGGGCCCTTCAGGACGATCCCGCTCACGACCCAGCCGGGGGAAGTCACGTCGAAAGGGGTGTGGTCGAGCACCCAAATGCCGCGGATTTCGGCAACGCCGCCGCACTGCCCGCCGACCCGACCTGGTTCAAGCATGCCGTCTTCTACGAGGTGCTGGTCCGGGCGTTCTACGACGCGAGCGCGGATGGTTGTGGCGACCTGCGCGGACTCATCGACCGGCTGGACTATCTGCAGTGGCTCGGCATCGATTGCATCTGGCTGCCTCCGTTCTACGACTCGCCGCTGCGAGACGGTGGATACGACATCCGGGACTTCTACAAGGTGCTGCCCGAGTTCGGCACGGTCGATGATTTCGTCAGACTCCTGGACGCGGCTCACCAACGCGGAATCCGGGTTATCACCGACCTGGTGATGAATCACACATCCGAGTCGCACCCCTGGTTTCAGGAATCGCGCAACGACCCCGACGGGCCGTACGGCGACTACTACGTGTGGAGCGATACCAGCGAGAAGTACACCGACGCCCGGATCATCTTCGTCGATAGCGAAGAGTCGAACTGGACCTTCGACCCGGTGCGTCGCCAGTTCTACTGGCACCGCTTCTTCTCCCACCAACCCGACCTGAACTACGAGAACCCTGCGGTGCAGGAAGCGATGATCGACGTGATCCGCTTCTGGCTCGGGCTGGGTATCGACGGCTTCCGCTTGGACGCGGTGCCCTACCTGTTCGAACGGGAGGGCACCAACTGCGAAAACCTGCCCGAGACGCACGCGTTCCTCAAGCGGGTCCGCAAGGTGGTCGACGACGAATTTCCCGGACGAGTGCTCCTGGCCGAAGCGAACCAGTGGCCCGACGACGTCGTGGAGTACTTCGGCGACACAACCACCGGCGGCGACGAGTGCCACATGGCGTTCCATTTCCCGCTGATGCCGCGGATCTTCATGGCCGTCCGCCGCGAGTCGCGTTTTCCGATCTCGGAGATCCTCGCGCACACACCCCCCATTCCAGACCTGGCGCAATGGGGAATCTTCCTGCGTAACCACGATGAGCTGACGCTGGAAATGGTCACCGACGACGAGCGTGACTATATGTATGCGGAGTACGCCAAAGATCCGCGGATGAAGGCGAATGTCGGCATCCGCCGCAGATTGGCGCCGCTGCTGGACAACGACCGCAACCAGATCGGGCTGTTCACGGCGCTGCTGCTCTCCCTGCCCGGTTCGCCGGTGCTCTACTACGGCGACGAGATCGGCATGGGTGACGTCATCTGGCTCGGTGACCGCGACGGCGTCCGCACCCCGATGCAGTGGACGCCGGACCGCAACGCCGGCTTCTCCACTGCCAACCCCGGCCGGCTGTATCTGCCGCCCAGCCAGGACCCGGTCTACGGCTACCAGGCCGTCAACGTCGAGGCGCAGCGTGACACCTCGACGTCGCTGCTCAACTTCACCCGCATGATGCTGTCGGTGCGCCGCCGCCACGAGGCGTTCGCCGTGGGAACGTTCCAGGAGCTGGGCGGATCCAACCCGTCGGTCCTGGCTTTCGTGCGCCAGGCCCCGAGTTCAGCCGGCTCTGATGACACGGACGGCGACACCGTCCTGTGTGTGAATAACTTGTCGCGTTTCCCGCAGCCCATCGAACTGAACCTGCAGCATTGGAGTGCGTACACGCCCGTCGAGCTGACCGGGCAGGTCAATTTCCCGAAGATCGGCCACCTCCCCTATCTGCTGACATTGCCGGGACACGGCTTCTATTGGTTCCAGTTGTGCGGATCTGACGAGGAGCGGCGCTGATGACACTGCAAGCCCAGCCGTCGGCAAAGCTGCCCTGGGCCGAGTGGCTGCCCCAGCAACGTTGGTATGCCGGGCGAAGCCGCGATCTCAAGGCCGCCGAACCGGCGTTGGTCGTGCCGCTGCGCGACAACCTCGACCTGGTGTTGGTTGACGTCGCCTATACCGACGGTTCGTCGGAGCGCTACCAGGTGATCGTGGGGTGGGACTCCGCGCCGATCTCGGAATTCAGCACGGTAGCCACCATCGGCGGCGCCGACGGTCGGACCGCGTTCGATGCGTTGTACGACACGAGCGCGCCGCAGTACCTGCTGTCGCTGATCAACGAGTCGGCCGTGCGGGACGCGGCAGGCACTGAGGTGGCGTTCACCCGCGAGCCCGACGCCGAACTGCCCCTGGACGCGTATCCCCGGGTTCTGGACGGCGAGCAGAGCAACACCAGCGTGATCTTCGATCCCCGGGCAATCCTCAAGGTGTTCCGTCGCGTCAGCAG
Organism: Mycobacterium sp.; assembly: GCF_019247635.1. Classification (GTDB taxonomy): domain Bacteria; phylum Actinomycetota; class Actinomycetes; order Mycobacteriales; family Mycobacteriaceae; genus Mycobacterium. Next base: position 16,236 of record NZ_JAFBAR010000071.1, on the reverse strand, counting down.
CGGAATCAACCCCGACATCGAATTGAATCGGGCGCTGGCCCGTGCCGGCAACCCGCATGTGGCCCGCCTACTCGGCACGTACGACCTGGTCACGCCCGGCGAAGCCGAGGGACTGGCGTGTCCGCTGGGCATGGCGACCGAATATGAGGCAAACGCCGCCGAGGGCTGGGCGATGGCCACCACCAGCGTGCGCGACCTGTTCGCGGAGGGTGATCTGTATGCGCACGAGGTCGGCGGCGACTTTGCCGGCGAGTCCTACCGACTCGGCGAGGCCGTCGCCTCCGTGCACGCAACGTTGGCGGAATCCCTGGGCACGGCGGAGGCCACGTTCCCGGTAGACACCGTGCTGGCACGGCTGTCGTCGACAGCGGTCGCGGTGCCCGAACTGGGCGATTATGCCGCGACGATATCGCGGCGATTCGCCGAGCTCGCCGGCGAGCCGATCACCGTGCAGCGCGTGCATGGCGACCTGCACCTGGGCCAGGTTCTGCGGACCCCGGAGAGCTGGCTACTGATCGACTTCGAAGGCGAGCCGGGCCAGCCCCTGGACGAGCGGCGGGCGCCCGATTCAACGTTGCGCGACGTGGCCGGCGTGCTGCGATCCTTCGAATACGCAGCGTATGGACCCTTGGTAGACCAGGCCGCCGACAAACAGCTGGCCGCCCGCGCCCGGGAATGGGTGCAGCGCAATCGCGACGCGTTCTGCGACGGGTACGCGGCTGTTTCGGAAACCGACCCGCGAGATTCGGCCGTCCTGCTTGGCGCCTACGAACTCGACAAGGCCGTGTACGAGGCCGGTTACGAGGCGCGCCACCGGCCCGGTTGGTTGCCGATCCCGCTGCGGTCGATCGCCCGCCTCACTCAAGGCTGATCCCTGCGCGCGCTTGGCACTTCTGGAAGCATGTTCGCGTGGTGAGAGAAACTTTCGACAGCGAGGCGCGGTTGTCGTGGGTCCTGGCGACGCTTGCCGGCGTGCTGGGAGCTACCGCCTTCACCCACTCCGCCGGGTACTTTGTGACCTTCATGACCGGCAATGCGCAACGGGCCGTGCTGGGGTACGTCCGGCATGATGTGCGGCTGTCGGTCACCGCGGGTGCGCTGCTGCTGTGCTTCGTCGCCGGCGTGGTAATTGCGTCATGGTGCAGGCGTCATTTCTGGGTCGCACACCCTCATGGTTCGACCGTGCTGACTACCCTCAGCCTGCTGGTCGCCACCGTGGTGGACGTCATCGACGAGGGATGGGAAGAGGATCTTCTCGACTTCGCGCCAATCATGTTGGTGGTCTTCGGTGTTGGCGCTTTGAACACGTCGTTCGTCAAGGATGGCGAGGTGTCGATTCCCTTGAGTTATGTGACCGGCACGCTGGTCAAGATGGGCCAGGGCATCGTACGCCACATCGCGGGCGGAACGGCGGCGGACTGGCTCGGTTACTTTCTGCTGTTCGCCAGCTTCGTGTTTGGCGCCACCTTGGGCGGATGCATCAGCCTGGTGGTCAACGGAACCTGGATGCTGCTGATCGCTTCGGCCGTATGTGCGCTGACGACCGTTTATACCTACTTCCACCAGGACCGTCGCGCGCTGCTGGAAAAAGGGGAATGACAAAAAACATCGACAGCAGCGCTGGCCGTTGCGCTGCTGTCGATGTTGGCTGTGTGGGTCAGGCGGCGGGAGGGCTGGCCGCGTTGATCACCTGCAGGATGTCGGGCTTCATGGCGAGCAACTGCTGGTTCCAGTACGGCCACGAGTGCGTGCCGTTGGCCGGGAAGTTGAACACGCCGTTGCGCCCGCCGTTAGCCGCGTAGGTCTGCTGGAACTGCTGGTTGGTGCGCAACGTAAGACCTTCCAGGAACTTGGCCGGCATGTTGTCGCCGCCGAGGTCGCTGGGCGTGCCGTTACCGCAGTACACCCAGATGCGCGTGTTGTTGGCTATCAGTCGCGGAATCTGAATCATCGGGTCGTTGCGCTTCCACGCGGGGTCACTGGACGGGCCCCACATGCTGTTGGCGTTGTAACCGCCCGCGTCATTCATTGCCAACCCGATCAGCGTCGGCCACCAGCCGTCGGATGGGTTAAGGAAGCCCGAAAGCGAAGCGGCGTAAGGGAACTGCTGCGGGTAGTAGGAGGCCAGGATCAGCGCCGAACCGCCCGACATCGACAGGCCCACCGCCGCGTTACCCGCCGGCGAAACACCCTTATTGGCCTGCAGCCAGGCGGGCATCTCCTGAGTCAGGAACGTCTCCCACTTGTAGGTGTAGTTCTGCCCGTTGCCCGAGGACGGTTGGTACCAGTTGCTGTAAAAGCTGGACTGACCGCCGACCGGCATGATCACCGAAAGGCCGGATTGGTAGTACTCCTCGAAGGCCGGGGTGTTGATGTCCCAACCGTTGTAGTCATCCTGCGCCCGCAGGCCGTCGAGCAGGTAGACCGCGTGCTGCCCGCCGGCCTGGAATTGGACCTTGATGTTGCGGCCCATCGACGGTGACGGGACTTGCAAGTACTCGACCGGAAGACCTGGCTTGGAGAACGCCCCTGCGGTCGCCGAGCCGCCGACGGCAGCGACGAGACCGGACAACAGCGCAGCTCCCAGAGCCGCGACAGCCAGCCGGCGCGGCGCGGTTGCCGCTGCGCCGCGCAACTTTCGCATCTCTTCGAAGAACGTCATAGCTCCTACCCATCCCATTTCGTCGATCTTTCGGTGCCGCACATGGCGGTCGCATCCGTTCTGGGTGAGTGAAGCACGGGAGCGTCGTTGGATTCAGTTGTCGCGGCCGGAGACTGACGTCGCGGTTGGCTAACGATTGGGATTCGGGCCCGATACCTTACCCGGTCATCACGCTTAGGTCACGATTAACTCACGCGACTAAGCGACGCAAAAGTGTTGATGCCGTGGCGATTCCGACCACGGGCGCAATCACCAACACTACGATGTCCACCGGATTGAACGGCGTGCCGATCAGCAGCGCGCGCAAAGCATCGACTTCGTAGCTCAACGGATTGACCTTGCTGAGCACGTGCAGCCAGGTGGGCATCGCGTCGACCGGGTACAGCGCATTGGACGCGAAGAACAGCGGCATCGTGATGGCTTGCCCGATGCCCATCAGGCGATCGCGACTGCGAACCAGTCCGGCCAGGGTCATTGACAGGCAGGCAAAGAACGCCGCTCCGAGCATGACGACACCCATTGCCGCGATAATCCGCAGCGGGTTGATGGTCAGTCCCACGTCCATCACATACGCCAGCGCCAACACGCCGACGACCTGGGCGACCGATCTCACGCCCGCCGCAAACGATTTGCCGGTGACCAACGCCGATGCGGGCGCCGGGGTGGCCATGAGTTTGGCGAGGATGCCCGCGTCCCGATCCCAGATGATCTGTATGCCGTAGAAGATCGAGATGAACAGGGCCGACTGCGCGATGATTCCCGGTGCCAGGAAGGCCAGATACGACACCGACCCAGTCTTGATGACATGCAGGTGGCTGAATGTCGTACCGAAGATCAGCAGCCACAACGCCGGCTGCACCATGCGGGTGACGAGTTCGGACCGATCGTGCTTGAGCTTCTGCAGTTCGACGATTGCAAAGGCCGCGACCCTGCTCGATGTCGCACCGACTCGCTCCCATCCGCGCGGGGCGCTGATGAGGCTCGCGGCCTTGGCTTTCGCGGTGTGCTGGGCGGTTACGTCAACCGACACGACTGGCAACCTTTCTGCTGGAACGGATTTCGCGGAACCCGGAGGGCGCCTCGGTACTCAGATCGCCGGCTGCGTAGTGGCGGAAGACGTCTTCGAGCGTGGCACGGGGCGACGCTTTGGATATCTGCGCCTTTAGGTCCGCGGGCGTGCCCACGGCCCGTAACACGCCGTGATGCATGAGCGCGACGCGATCGCACAGCGCGTCGGCCTCTTCCATGTAGTGGGTGGTCAACAACACGGTCATGCCGAACTGAGCCTGCATGTTTTGCACCTGCGTCCAGACGCCGTCGCGGGCGATCGGATCCAGCCCGACGGTCGGTTCGTCCAGTACCAGCAGCGACGGCCGATTGACCAGTGCCTGGGCCACCTCCAGCCGGCGCACCATGCCGCCGGAGTAGGCGCCGGCCAGCCGGTCGGCCACGTCGAGCAGGTCCATGGCCTGCAATGCCTGATCGACGCGACGGACACGCTGGGCGCGAGGCACCCCGTACAGCCGCGCGAACCATTCCACGTTTTGCCGACCGGTCAAGGCTGGTTCGATCGAGAGTTGTTGTGGGACATAGCCGATATTGCTGCGTATATCGACGGTCTGCGTACGGGAGTCCATTCCGAAGACACGCAGTTCGCCGTCCTGCACCGGAGTCAAGGTGGTGAGCATACGGACCAACGTCGTCTTCCCCGCGCCGTTGGGTCCAAGCAGACCCATCGTCTCGCCTGGGCGCACCTGTAACGTCACGCCATCGACGGCGGTGAACTGGCCGTAGCGATAGGTCAGCTGCCTGCAGTCGATCGCCATCGGTAGTGATCCGCTCATGAGTGCTGCTCCTGCAATTGTCGAGTCACCATGTCAAGGACCTCCAATCCTCTTGCCAAGGAAACGATTTGCTCGTCATCGAGCCTTCCGAGCGCTTCGGCCAGCATTGCTCGCCGAGCGGCCCGAGACGCGTCGACGATCTGCTGGGTGGGCTTGTCCAACCGCAGTTGGCCGACGCGACGGTCCGTCTCGTCGACCGTCCGGAGCAGCAAACCGCTGGCCACCAGCTTGGAGACCATGGTTGAGGCGGTATTGGCAACCAGTCCCAGTTCCGCGGCGGCGGCGCTGACTGAGATCCCGGGTCGTCGGCCGACCAGCCACAACAGCTCCGCCTGGGACTCGGACAGTCCGGCCGAATCCAGTCCCCGACTGGCTGATCGGCGCAGTTGACGTCGGAATCTGCCGACGACACCGAACACCTCGGTGACCATGTCGGTGCGCGTATCGAGCTTGGGCATATACCTCTGTATACGAGCTATATATGTGTGCCCGCTGTGTGCAAGCTAGCCGGCAGCTACTTTTCCAGGCGATGCAGAACGACGTCCGTCAACGCGCCGCCGTCGACGCCCGCCGTCATGTAGGTGCAGTAAGGCTGTCGCCGACGGTCGGTCGGTGAACCCGGATTGAGCAGACGCAAACCGGTTTTCGTCGTCGTATCCCACGGGATGTGACTGTGCCCGAACACCAGGACGTCGCTATCCGGATACAGCCGCGACATGCGCGCCTCACGGCCGACCGCGGCGCCGGTCTCGTGCACGACCGTGAAACGCACGCCGGCCAGCGTCACGTCGGCGCGTTCGGGCAGCCGCTCGCGCAGGCCCGGTCCGTCGTTGTTGCCCCAGCAGCCAACCAGCCGCGCGGAGCTGGCTTGGAGGTTATCGAGCAACTCCGGTGCCACCCAGTCGCCGGCATGCATGACGACGTCGGCGTGCACCACTTCGTCCCAGACCCGCGCGGGCAGGTCACGGGCGCGCTTCGGCACGTGGGTATCGGCGATCAACAGCAGCCTCACGAGTTCTATGCTTACCCGCCATGCGCACTTTTGAGTCAGTAGCAGACCTTGCCGGCGCCGTGGGTGACACCATCGGCCAGAGCGACTGGGTGACCGTTACGCAAGAAAACGTCAACATGTTCGCCGATGCGACCGGCGACCACCAGTGGATCCACGTCGACCCCGAGCGGGCGGCCAAGGGACCGTTCGGCACGACCATCGCTCATGGATACCTGACGCTGTCGCTGCTGCCGCGGCTGATGCACCAGATGTACACCGTCAACGGCATCAAGCTGGCAATCAATTACGGCCTCAACAAGGTTCGCTTCCCCGCGCCGGTGCCGGTGGGGTCCAGGGTGCGCGCGACCAGCACGTTGCTCGGCGTCGACGACGTCGGCAACGGTGCCACGCAGGCGACCGTGTCGACCACTGTGGAGATCGACGGGTCGGCCAAGCCGGCGTGCGTGGCCGAAAGCATCGTCCGCTACGTCACCTGAGTGCGCCGGGTCCAAGTGTGCCGAGCAGACGTAAAAGCACCAAAATCCAGCCGATTTGGGTGCTTTTGCGTCTGCTCGGCGGGTCGGGCCGCTAAAACTCAGCGACTGCGTGTTCCAGGCGTTCGGCCAACCTCGCCTCGGCCTCCGCCCGCCGGGTTGGGATGTGCTGAGACGGGAAAGGCGTTGTCACAGGCTCGTATTCGCGCAAGGTGCGCCGGGCGACTGTCATCTTGTGCAATTCGGTGGCACCGTCGGCGATGCCCAGCGACTCGGCGCCCACCATCATCTTGACGAACGGCATCTCATCGGAGACGCCGAGCGCGCCGTGCAGGTGCAGGGCGCGCTGGGCAACGTCGTGCAGCACCTGGGGCATCGCGACCTTGACCGCCGCGATGTCCCGGCGGACCTTCTGATAGTCGTGGTGCTTGTCGATCAGCCAGGCCGTGCGCAGCACCAGCAGCCGGAACTGCTCGATCTGGATCCAGCTGTCGGCGATCTTCTCCTGGGTCAGTTGAAAGTCGCCGAGGCGCCCATGCCGGGTCTTGCGTGACACCGCCCGCTCACACATCATGTCGAATGCCCTGCGCGCCAACGCGATTGTGCGCATCGCGTGGTGGATCCGGCCGCCGCCGAGCCGGGTCTGCGCGATCATGAACGCCTGGCCCTCACCACCCAGCACGTGATCGGCCGGCACCCGGACATTGTGGTAGCGGACGTAGCCGTGGCTGGCCCGCTTGGCAGACTCGGCGCCCATGCCGACATTGCGGACGATCTCGATGCCGGGTGTCTCCGCCGGGACGATGAACAACGACATCTTGTCGTAGGTGCGCGACTCGGGGTTGGTGACGGCCATGACGATGAAGAACGACGCGTGCTTGGCGTTGGTGGAAAACCACTTCTCCCCGTTGATGATCCAGTCCCCTTCACCCGACCCGTCCCGCTCCGCGGCCGTCACGAACATTCCGGGATCGGAACCGCCCTGCGGTTCGGTCATCGAATAGCAGGAGGTGATCTCGCCGTCCAGCAGCGGCTGCAGGTAGCGGGCCTTCTGCTCGTCGGTCCCGAACAGCGCCAGGATTTCGGCGTTGCCCGAGTCCGGGGCCTGGCAGCCGAACACCGATGGCGCCCAGCGTGAGCGCCCGAGAATCTCGTTGAGCAGCGCCAGCTTGACCTGGCCGAAGCCCTGGCCGCCGAGTTCGGGACGCAGATGGGCGGCCCACAGGCCCTGATCCTTCACCTGCTGCTGCAACGGCCGCAGGATCGCCATCATCTCGGCGTTCTTCTTGTCATAGGGATCGAGGGCCACCAGATCCAGCGGTTCGAGCTCGTCGACCATGAACTTTTCAACCCAGTCCAGCTTCGCCTGATATTCCGGGTCCGTTTCGAAATCCCACACCGTCGCCAACCGTTCCCCGGCGCAACCCCGCGCCGGCATCGTCGCTGAAGCCACACCATCGTAAGCACCTTGCCCGGAACGCCACGGAGTACTACACTGCGTAGTAGTCACGTCGGGGTTCATCCAGAGTTGGGACACGGACCATGGACAAACGCGATACCGCCAGCCGATTCGACTGGCAGAGCAGGTTCGGTTGGGCGACAGTGTTTTTCGCGCTGGCTCTCGGGCTGCACGCCGCTGACCATATCCGCCGAGGAATGGAGGCCAGCCCACCGGCGGTGGTGGCGGCGGGTAATGCGCAAATCCTCGCGGCGGTAATCACCGTCATATTGGTAATCCTGCGAAATCGTTGGGCACCGCACGCTGCGGTCGTCGTCGGAATCGCCAGTGCCGTGGGATTCAGCGCCGCGCACCTGCTGCCGACGTGGGGGCCATTCAGCGATACCTTCGTCAACCCCGCCCCGGCCGCCGGGGTGACCTGGTTCTCGTGGGTGACGGCCGTCGTGGAAATCGTGGCCGATCTCGTCTTCGCCGCGGTCGGCCTTGCCGTTCTCAGCCACCGCCGGGCGCGCGCCTGATCGCGCAGCGGTTGAATAGCCCGATGGAGTCGCACACCGAAATCGTTATCGTGCCGATCGGCAAAGTCTCCAGCACGCGGGTGAAGCCGGTCGATGACGACTGGGACGCCGAGACGGCCGTGATCCGCCTCTCGGACCGGTATGACGAGTCAGCTCTGTGGGGTTGGACGGCTTCTCGCACATCGACGTGGTGTACCTGTTCGACCGCGCGGACTCGACGCGATCGATGGAACGCCGGTTATCGACATCAAGCCCTACATGAGCGAGTTCGGCCCCCGCGGGCCGCTGCGGCAGCCGCAGGGGGCGACCGAACTCATGAAGCATTACTGGGATTAGCCCTGCCGCTTGATCTTTCGCTGATCGGAGAGGTATGCGGTGATGACGTCGACCAGCATCTGACGGTCTCTGGTACTGTCCAACGGCTTCGGCCAGGTCAGCTGCACCGCCACCAGGCCGCGGATGGTGGCCCAGATGATGTTGCCCAACCGGCTCGCCCGCGACCGCGAGAGACCGGTTCCGAGATATTCACCGATCTCGGTCATCCGTGCCGTCATTGCGGCCAGGTGCGCGTTGGCGGTCGCGGTGCGCGCGCCCCGGCTGGCGATGAGGATCTCCAGCGCCGCCATCGACGTCGGGCTGGAGAAAGCCCGCCACACCGCGTCGACGACGAACGCCGGGCGCTGCCCGACACTGATCGTCGCAGCCTGGGTGGGCAGCGCGTCAAGCATCTCGAGCAGTTCGCCGAATCCCTTGTCCACCACCGCCATCAGGATCCCGTCCAGATCGCCGAAGTGGTATTGCACGACGCCCCAGGTCACCCCGGCGCGGTCGGTGATCTGCCGCATGCTGGGCGGGGCGAATCCCTCGCGCAGGATGTAGCGGACGGTTTCGTCGATGACGGCTTGCCGGCTGCGCTCCGCGCGCGCCTGGCCGCCGCCAGGAGGTCTGCGCGGCCGTGTCATAGGCAAGTCATACGCTCCGAATGTTCTAGATCGGGCCGCTCGATCAGCATGCGCAACGAGTGTCGCCCGACATTGCCGTCGAGTACTGCACGACGCGCCTCATGTCAGCACGGTCCGTATGGGCCACAGCGGCGCGCTCATCTCGGCCCACGAGCCGTAGTGACCGGGCTGCTTGCCGGCGCGGATTGCGGCCATCCGTGCATCGAGTTCCGGGGTATTCTTGCCGTCGCGCAGGATGTCAAGCATTGCGGCAGTGGCCATTCCGACATCGAAGATGTCGCGCTGCCAGGACCAGCTGCGGCGTCCGCTGTACTGGAACCAGCTGCCGCCCAGTCCCTGGATTTCGTAGGGCTCGCCGCTGGGGGATGCAAAGGTGGACAACTGGCGCCACAGGCCGAACGCCTGCCCGGACCGGTCGTCGAAAAGCACCGTCTGGTAGGGATAGATCCAGCCTTGAAAGCCGAGCATCTCGGTGCCGAGAGCCAGATCGCGAATCTCGTCCCGGCCGTTGGCCATAAACTGGTCGGTCGGCGAATACGACCATCCGTAGCTGGCGTCAGGTTCGTAGAAGTCCGCCATGACACCCCAGTCGCCGGCGTCCTGCGCCCGGCGATTCACGTCCAGCCAGTCGTCCCAGAACTGGTCGAATTCGGCGCGGTCACACGTCATGAATATCTCCTCACATCAGATCGGTGATGGTCTTCAGCCCCGCCTCGTAGAGCACCCCGGGTAGCATGCCGCCGTCGATCTCGATGGTCGTCCCGTTGACGTAATCGGCTGCGCCAGAAGCCAAGAAGACGACGGTGCGGCCCACTTCGGCGGGCTCGCCGCCGCGCCGCATCGGGACCTTCGCGAAATACTCTGTGCCCGTTGGGTCGTCTTTGTTGAGCACGAACGCCCGGAAGTTGTCGGTGATGGTCGGGCCCAGAGCCACACAGTTGACCCGCACCTTGGGCCCCCATTCCTGCGCGAGCGACCGCGTCATGTGATTGAGCCCGGACTTCGCGGCGCCGTATGACACCAGCGTGGGCGAGCCCGCCGGATGACTGGCGCCGCTGGAGATGTTGACGATGCAACCGGTGCCGTCCTGCGTCTTCATCTGCCGGTAGGCGCGAATCGCGAACCACATCGGGCTGATCAGGTTCATCTGTACGGCGAAGGCGTGGAACAGGGCGGTGCGTTCGAAGTCGTCGGCGGCCCGCGGGGAGCCCTGCAGCCGCTGCACCAGTTCGGGAATGTCGTCGACGTGCGGGGCCGGCACGGTGCCGCCGGCGTTGTTGACCAGGATATCGATCCGGCCATAGCTGTCGACGACCTGCTGAACGAACGCATCGATAGCGCCGTAATCGCCTTGGTCGCAGACCAATTGGGCGCTGCGCTGCGTCCAGTCGGGTTCGGAGTCGACGCCGGGCAGCGCGTCCAACGGCGATCGTGCACAACCGATGACCGTCGCTCCTGCTCGCAGCAACTCGTGCGCGATGCCCACGCCGACGCCGCGACTAGTTCCCGTGACGACGGCGACCTTGCCGTCCAGCACACCCACGGCTACGAATGATTACACGTGTAATTTTTCTAGGCAAGGGGCCTCCCCGTTTCACCGCGAGCAGACGCAAACGCACACGAATCGTCGGCGTGTCGGGTGCTTTTACGTCTGCTCGCGGTCGCAGGTGCGCCGGCGCGGTCGCAGGTGCGCTGCTCGCGGTCGCAGGTGCGCTGGCGCTAGTGCAGTTTGGGTAGCACCTTGGTCCGGTAGAAGTCGATGGCGGCGAGCGGGTCGTCCTGGGGGAAGTGCAGAAACGGAATGGCGCCTGCGTCGAGAACCGACTGCACCGCACCGATATGGACGGCGGGGTCGGTGCCGACCGTCCAGTTGGCTAACACCTTTTCGATCGGATTGACGTCGGCGGCACGCTGGATCTCGACGGGATTGGGTTGGTCGACGGCGCCGGCGGTAAATCGCCACAGGGTGGCGGCGCGGGTGGCCTCGGTGTGATCGCCGACGACGGCGAACAGTTCGGCTCGCTTGCCCAGCCCCGTCGCATCGCGCCCGGCTTTCTGCGCGCCGGCGCTGAACGCATCGAGCAGCTTGGGGTTCTGGAGGTTGCGGGCCTGTGTTATCCAGCCGTCGCCGTGCTGGCCGGCCAGCGCGGCACTCTTGGGTCCACCAGCGGCCACGAATATCGGCGGCGGGCTGGCGGGCACGTCGTAAAGCTTCAGCGCGTTCGTCTGAAAGTAGTCGCCCGCGAACGAGATTCGCTCCCCGCTCCACAGCTGCCGGATCAGGTCGATGGCCTCAATGAGCCGGTCGTGGCGCTCGGTGTATTTGCCGAACGTGTTGGTGGCGGCCTGCTCGTTGAGCCGCTCGCCGGTGCCCAGTCCCAGGAAGACGCGGCCCGGGCTCAGGATCGCCAGCGAGGCGAATGCCTGGGCGACGGTCGCCGGGTGGTAACGGTAGATCGGGCAGGTCACCCCGGTGCCGAACGAGATGTGGCTGGTGCTGTTGCCCACCAATGCCAGTGTCAGCCACGGAAACATCGAATGGCCCTCGTTGTCTTGCCACGGCTGCAGGTGGTCGCTGGCCCATGCGTACTGAAAACCCGCCTGTTCGGCCGCCTTCGCTTGGGCGACCAGTTGGTCGGCGCGGAATTGCTCATGCGAAAGCGTGATGCCGACGCCCTTGCCTGGCGAGGGCGTCGGGCCGGCCGGGGACCCGCGGTGGATGTCACAGCCGGCCGGCGCACCGGCGACACCGAGCGCGCCGGCGCCGGCGGCCAACTGGCCGAATGTCCGCCGAGAGATGCCGGTCACCGGCTCGGAGTACCCGCCAGGCAGCTCGTCACACTCGCCGGATGCGTCGGGGGTGAAGCCGGCGTCACCTTGGCCGAGGACTCGTGCGCCCGCGGTTGTTCTAGCCTGACTTGGTGACCCTGCAGGCCCAGCCGGCACGCAAAGCGGATGTCCGTGAACTGTCGCTGACCATGGCTCGGGCGTTCTACGACGACCCGGTGATGAGCTGGTTACTTCCCGGTGCCAGCGCGCGGCTCGGGCAGCTGACGCTGTTGTTCGCGACGATGACTCGGCACCATCACCTGGCCGGCGGCGGTGTGGAGGTGGCCCGCGACGGGCCGGGAATCGGCGCGGCGGCACTGTGGGATCCGCCGAACCGATGGCAGGAATCGCGCTGGGCGCAGCTCGCGCAACTGCCGGCATACCTGCGGGTGTTCGGCTACCGGTCGGCCAAGGGGCGTGCCGTGCAGAAAATGATGAAGCGTACGCACCCCGAGGAACCGCACTGGTATCTGGCCGCCATCGGCAGCGACCCGACCGTGCGGGGGCAAGGGTTCGGCCAGGTGCTGATGCGGTCCCGGCTGGCGCGGTGCGACACCGAGTACTGTCCGGCCTACCTGGAATCAAGCAAACCCGAAAATGTGCCCTACTACGAGCGTTTCGGCTTCACGGTGATTCGAACGATCGAGCTGCCCATGGGCGGACCCCCGATGTGGGCGATGTGGCGCGAGCCACGGTGACCGTCAGGGAATGCTGCGCCACCCGGCGATGCCGATTGCGATCATCCGTAGTTGTTTCACCGAAATTCGGTTGATCTCGTCCAGCGCTTCGGCGCTCTGCGCGTCCTCGATAGCCTCGGCGGTGGCGATCATCGCGTTGACGAATAGGCTTGCCAGCACATTGAGATCCTCGGTGCTCCACGTGTTCAACCCGGGGAAGCGGGCAAGGTCGGTGGCCAGCTCGGAGGTGATCAGCCGGATTTCGGTGCGGATGGCATAGCGCAGGACCGATACTCCGGTCGACCGTTCCCGGGCGATGAAACGCCAGTGCTCGCGCCGTTCGGCGACGCTGCCGACCAGAATCTCGACGGATGACTCGATCACCCGGTTGGGGTCGAGCTTGCCGGCGCGCGCCCCGCGCAGGGTGTCGCGCAGGGCGCGAAACGACTCGTCGATCAGCACCAGGCCCAGGGCCTCCATCGACTCGAAATGGCGATAGAACGCCGCGGGGACTATGCCCGCTTCGCGGGTGACCTCGCGCAGGCTCAGGGCACCGAAACTGCGGTCGGCCAGCAGTTTGAGGGCTGCGGCGACGATGGAGCGCCGGGTCGCCTCTTTGCGCTCCCCGCGCGAGGGACTGGAGGTGTGGTCGCGGCGACGTTCATGGCCCGAGCGTCGCGGGTGTGTTCCAGGAGTACGACCGTTCACTATGTGAACCGTAACACAGAGCTGCCAAAACCCTTGACCACCTGCGCAGCATCCTGTCACGGTGTACATATGTTCACTCAAACTTTCACTCGGACGTTCGCCAAGCGAGTCCTGAGTTCTGACCTGGTTGACCTGCTCACCGGACCGCACGGCGTCGACCGGTACACCGAGCTAGTGACGCCGACGTGGACGTTGGGGGAGGCCCGCGCCAAGGTCGTCGATGTGCGGCGCACCACGCCGCGTAGCGTCACCCTCACCCTGGCGCCGAACGCCGCGTTCACTGGCCGCAGCGCCCTCAAGGCGGGCCAGTACGTCAACGTGACGGTCGAGATCGACGGCCGCAAGCACACCCGGTGTTATTCGCCGGCCAACGCCGAAGGCGGCTCGCAGCTGGAGCTGACGATCGGTCAGCACGACGGCGGACTGGTCTCGACCTTTCTCTACGAGCGGGCCCGTCGTGGCATGGTGCTCGGCCTGTCCGGCATCGGTGGCGACTTCGTGTTGCCGGAGCGGCGGCCCCAACGCATCCTGTTCGTCTCTGGCGGCAGCGGGATCACGCCCGTCCTGGCGATGCTGCGCACGCTGATCGCCGAAGGTCACCCGGGTGAGATCGCATTCGTCCACTACTCGCGCAGCGCCGCCGAGGCGTGCTACCGCGACGAGCTGGCCGAGATGCCCGGCGTGCGGGTGCTGCACGGTTACACCCGATCCGACGACGGCGACCTTGTCGGTCGCTTCGATGCCGAGCACCTGAGGGCGGCCATGCCTTCAGGGCATGAGCCGGACGTGGTGTTCGTCTGTGGGCCAACCAGTTTGGTAGACGCCGTCACGCAGCACTGCGACAACGTGCACACCGAGAGCTTCGTGCCACCGGTGTTCGAGCCGCCGACAAATCCGTCAGGAGGGCGAATCAGCTTCGCGGACAGCGGCATTGACGTTGCCGACGACGGACGTTCATTGCTGGAACAGGCCGAATCCGCGGGCCTGACACCGGAGAACGGATGCCGGATGGGCATCTGCCACACCTGCACGCGACGGAAGACCTCCGGCACCGTGCGCAATTTGATCACCGGCGCCGTCTCCACCGGACCCGACGAGGACGTGCAGATTTGTGTGTCGGTTCCCGTCGGCGACGTGGACCTCAGTCTGTAAGCCGTAAAGCCACTGAAAAGCCCGTAAATCATGGGAGGAGAACCAATGTCAAACGACAAGATCACCCTGACCAAAGAGCAGGCCGACGCCTTCGGCCGCGAGCTCGACACCATCAAGGAGCGCGTGATGGCGGACCTCGGCGAGCAGGATGCCGACTACATCCGTCGCGTCATCAAGACCCAGCGCACGCTGGAGGTCGGCGGACGCGCGCTGCTGTTCGCCGGGATCCTCCCGCCGGCCTGGCTGGCCGGCACCGCGATGCTGGGCGTCGCGAAGATCCTGGACAACATGGAGATCGGGCACAACATCATGCACGGCCAGTACGACTGGATGCGTGACGCGACGATCTCCGGCCGCGACTTCGAGTGGGACACCGCATGCCCCGCTGACCAGTGGCGGCACTCGCACAACTACATGCACCACACCCACACCAACATCGTGGGGATGGACCGCGACATCGGCTACGGCATCCTGCGGATGAGCGAGGACCAGCGCTGGAGCCCGTACTACCTGGGCAACCCGCTCTATGCCTTCCTGTTGATGGTGCTGTTCCAGTACGGCGTCGCCCTGCACGAGCTGGAAACCGAAAAGATCCGCTCCGGTGAGATCCGGGTGCGCGACAAACGCGACACGCTCAAGGCCATCTGGAAAAAGACGAAGCGCCAGGCGCTCAAGGATTACGTCGCCTTCCCGCTGCTGGCCGGCCCCTCCGCGCCGTTCGTCTTCACCGGGAATTTGACGGCCAACCTGATGCGCAACGTGTGGTCTTACATGATCATCTTCTGCGGCCACTTCCCAGACGGCACACAGGAATTCACTGTCGAGGAGACCAAGGACGAGACCCGTGGACAGTGGTACTTCCGCCAGGTGCTCGGTTCGGCGAACCTGACCGGTGGCAAGATCTTCCACCTGTTGTCTGGCAATCTGTCGCACCAGATCGAGCACCACCTGTTCCCGGACATGCCGGCCCGCCGCTACTCCGACATCGCACCCGAGGTGCAGGAGATCTGCGAACGCTACGGCATCCCCTACAACAAGGGCCCCCTGCTCAAGCAGTTCGGCACCGTCGTCCGCAAGATCGTCAAACTCACTTTCCCGGAGTCGCGGTCGGCGTTGTCGAAAACCGAGCAGCGCGAGGGCGTGCCGGTGGCCGCCTGAGGCCGGAGTCGCCGCGCCGGCAGTTCGGGCACTGCTGGCACGTCCGGGCGTTTCGGCCGCGCGTCGGCCGCGCGGCCGAGCAGACGCAAAAGCACGCAAAACGTGCCGTTTCGAGTGCTTTTGCGCCTGCTCGCCGCGGTTACCGAGGCCCCAGCAACGCGATAGAAGCATCCACCGCCGGCTGGACGATGTCGCGAGGGGGCCTGCCGTCCTCGACGGCCAGCGCGACCAGTTCCCGCAGACCGCCGACCAAGATCACCGCCAGCGGCTGCGTCAGCGGCGGCAGGCCGGCGCGCCGGAACCCCGGGCTGCTGCTCAGGTCGATCAGCAAGTTCGTCAACAGTTCCAGCCCCTGTCGTTGCACGGGGCGAGCGAAGTCGCCCAGGGACGGAAGTTCACGGATCCAGCTCAAGGTGATGGCCGGTCGGGACTCGATATTGCCGACGTAACCGTGGACCGCCTGGCGAATCTGGTCGTGCCAGTCCGCCTCCGGATCGACCGCACCCCGGATGTCTTCGGCCATGATCTCGATCTCGGTCCGCAGCAGTTCGAGGAAGCATTGTTCCTTGCTGGCGAACTGGCCGTAGAAGGTGCGCTTCGAAGTGCGCGCATGGCGGACGATGTCGGCCACGGTGGTGGCGCGGTAGCCCTGCTCACCGATCGCCGCGGCCAAGCCGTCGAGCAGTCGAAGCCGAAACGGGTCTGAGGCGACCAGGCCCGCGCAGTCTGCGTCGCTGGACACTGCTGTCACGCCGGCCCCCTTTCCCGGAATACTTGTCAGG
>NZ_JAFBAR010000125.1 GCF_019247635.1 Mycobacterium sp. | reverse complement strand
TTCGTGCCTCCAGTACCGCCCGGCCGGCTTTTAGCCGTTTCGCAAACGCGATAGCACGGGTTCGAAAAGGGTGTTCGCTCACAGTGCGCCGAGGCTGAAGATGCCCGATAAATCGCTGCCCATGTTGAACAAGCCTGAGGTCGAGCCGCTGAAGGTGTCACCAGGAAGGCCGACGCTCGCGAGGCTGGTCGCGAGGCCGGTGTTTCCGAAGCCGGAGCCGTAGCCGTTTATGTAGTTGCCAGCGGTGAACGTGTTGAAGAAGCCAGACACTTCGATGTTGAGCCCGTAGCCGCCGGCCGCCCTGTTTCCAAGGCCCGAGATGCCAGCGTTGACCTCGCCGCCGCTGGCCGTGTTCCCGAAGCCCGAGACCTCGGTGCCGGTGTTGTCGTAGCCCGAGTTGGTCGCGCCGCTGTTGGTGGTGTTGCCGACGCCTGTGTTGACGTTGCCTGAGTTCCAGAAGCCCGTGTTGGCGAGGCCCGAGTTGCCGTTGCCCGTATTGGCGTCACTGGAGTTCCAGAAGCCGGTGTTGGCGCTGCCTGCGTTGAAGAGGCCGGTGTTGTCGTCGCCCGCATCCCCAAATCCGGTGTTACCGCTCCCGCCATTCCCGAAGCCGGTGTTTCCACCGGCCGCGTTCCCGATGCCCGTGTTTCCAACACCCGAGTTACCCAGCCCAAAGTTGTTGAGGCCGCCCTGGCCAGTGGTATTGGCACCGGAGTTGAAGATGCCGACGTTGTGATCGCCGGAGTTGAAGAAGCCGACATTGTTGGAGCCGGAGTTGCCGAAGCCGATGTTACCGGTGCCCGAATTCAGGCCGTTGGATACGAACTGGCCGGTGGCCGTGTTGTAATACGCATTCCCAAGGCCCACCAGATTATTACCGGTTAGCCCAAACCCGATGTTGTTGTTCCCGTTGTTGCCTGCACCCCAGTTTCCGTTGCCGGTGTTACCCAGGCCGGTGCCGTAGTTGCCGCTGTTGCCAAGGCCTACGTTATGGCCCGGCGCCGAGCTGGTGCTGACATCAGCGGAGTTACCCAAGCCGACGTTCCCGATTCCGAAGTTTCCGAAGCCGATGTTTGCGTTGCCATGGTTTCCGCCGCCGAAGTTGCTTCCGCTGCCATAGGTAGGCGAGGCGCCGTTCCCGAGGCCGAAGTCCCCGTTGCCGTAGTTACCGATCCCGATGTTGCCGATGCCGTTGTTTCCGTTGCCCAGATTTCCGTTGCCCTGATTGCCGACGCCGATGTTGGGCAGGTTGGTCAGCGCATCTTGCAGCGCGCTCTGTGCGGGTGCCAGTTGCGCAGCCGCCGCAGATGCTCCGGAGTAGTAGCCCGACATCGCGGCCACGTCTTGGGCCCACATCTCTTCGTATACGCCTTCGGCCGCTGCGATAGCGGGCGCGTTCTGCCCAAAGACGTTCGAGATCACCAACTGCACGAGCGTGCTGCGGTTGGCGGCCACCGCCAGCGGATGCACCGTTGCTTGCTGGGCGGCCTCAAAGATGCTGGCCACCACGGTGGCCTGGCTGGCCGCGCTCGACGCCTGAGCGGCCGCCGTGCTCAGTAGTCCCGAGTAGGGGTTGGCCGCCGCCGTCATCGCCGATGCGGCAGCGCCTTGCCACGACTGGCCCACCAACCCGGAGGTCACCGAGGAAAAGGCCGACGCCGCCGAACCCAACTCCGACGCTAAGCCTTCCCAGGCCGCCGCGGCTTCCAACATCGGCGCCGACCCCGCACCCGCGTACATCAACGCTGAATTGATTTCCGGCGCCAACACCGCGAAATTCACCACGATTGGTCCTCCCCGAACTTTTGCACCGCTCGCTCCCGACGCGGCCGGCGACCGATGCAAGGATGCTACGACGACGGCAGTTTCAGCGATCGGGTTTCCGCTGGATATCGATGGATTGTGCCGCAATGTTCAACTGGCTCTCGGCTGGAGGCAGGGTTGGCCCGGCCGAGCGGTAACCGTGTGCGGATCAGGTTTGACCGCGCGCCGAGTCTGCGTCTGTGGCGGCGAGCCTGCGCGCAGGGCGCGTTTCCGACGGATTTTTGCACCCTGGACGCAGTCTCGACGAAACATTTAGCGCGCAGCACGGAGCCTCGTTTACATCATCGTCAGGTTTAGGATCGGGATGGAAAAGCATGTGCCGATTGAACTTTGACTGCGCGACCGCGTCTGCGTTAATGGCGTCGAACCTGCGCGGAGGGCCCCAACTTGGCGCAATTGGTGCTCCCCCGGAGGTGAAGTGGTTGGGCCGCTGGCTCACCATGCGCCGGGACAAGGGAATTGAATTATGTTGCACACCAGATTGATTCATCAACGGTAGTTTGCGCCGAAACGGGAAGGCCCTCGGGCGCATCTCACGAACACGCTGGAGTGCGTCGTGACGCAAACGCACAGATGACTTGGCTCACCTTCGGATTGTGGCGTGGCAGCGGTCGTTTGACCTGTGGTTTCGGGGGTTTGAACACTAAGGCGGTGTTATAGGCTTGTTGATGGATGTCCGAGCATGACCTACAGGCCGGCCCTTTCAATCACCATCTGTGCGAGTCGATTGACGCACACTTGAACATCATGGACGCCGTGATGGCCCTCAATCACGACGCCGAGACCCAAACCGGTTGGAACGTGAATAGGTTCGTGCGTGCCGCTCGCCGCTACCGCACCAACGCTATTAAACGCTGGCATGCAACTGCTCATCGCTGCTGTCCCACTAGCCGCCGATTACGCGACGCGTTCACCCAGATCGGCGTCCCACATGAATACTTGGCTGAGCCAACTTGGCGCTGCCTATGCCCTTGGAGTGGGGCGGCAGAGGACCTGGAACCGGAGATCGCCGAAAACAGTCGATAGTGGGTCAGCAGACCAGCCCCGGGACAACTCTGCGCATCTTCCGTCTTCCGCCAAACTTGTCGTACGCTTCTTGCGCCGTCGCTCGACCAGCGTCCAGACCGTGAAGTCTCAGCTAGGAAGGCAGAAAACGTGAATTTTTCGGTGTTGCCACCCGAGATCAATTCGGCACAGATATTTTCTGGCGCGGGTTCGGGCCCGATGTTAGAGGCTGCGGCGGCTTGGGATGGGTTGGCCTCAGAGCTGGAATCGGCGGCGAACTCGTTTTCGTCGGTGACCTCAGGGCTGGTCGCCGCGGCGTGGCAGGGTCCAGCGTCGCAAGCGATGGCAGCTGCCGCTGCCCCGTATACGGGCTGGTTAAGTGCGGCGGCAGCCCAGGCGGCAGGGGCTGCTGCGCAGGCCCAATCCGTGGCTGGGGCGTTTGAATCGGCGCTGGCGGCCACGGTGCACCCTGCGGCGGTGGAGGCCAATCGCAATGCGTTGGTGCAGTTGGTGAACTCGAACCTGTTCGGACTCAACGCCCCGGCGATTGCGGCAACCGAGAGCCAGTACGAGGAGATGTGGGCTCAGGACGTGGCCGCGATGGTGGGGTACCACGGTGGAGCGTCGGCGGCGGCTGCACAGTTGGTGTCGCCAGCGCAGGCGTTGCAGAACCTGCCGGGGTTGGCTGCGAATCCGGCCCAGGGGATCAGCGACCTCAACCTCGGCTTCGACAACTTCGGCATCGGCAACACCGGCAGCGGCAACGTCGGCTTTTTCAACAACGGCCAGCACAACGTCGGCGTGTTCAACAATGGTGACAACAACGTCGGCTTCAGCAACACAACCCCCAGCCAAAACTTCTTTTTCAAGGACGGCAGAAACTTTAACGGCACGTCAACCTTTAATGGCAACTTCGGCATCGGCAATTACGGCCACGGCAACATCGGCGCAATGAACACGGGCATCGGTAACTCCGGCTATAACAACTTCGGCAACGGCAACCAAGGCTTGATCTTTGGGCCCGCTGGCTTCGGTGGGGGCAACATCGGCGACAACAATACGGGTTTTGGCAACATGGGTAACAACAACGCAGGCGGTGCCAACGCGGGCAATATGAACTTCGGCTTCGGCAACACGGGCGACGGGAACACTGGCATCCAAAACCGGGGCACCGGCAACATCGGCATCGGGGTAACCGGCACTGACATGATGGGTATTGGCATCCCAGGCCTGGGCCAGTTCGCCGTGCCCCGCTGAGTTTCCTCACCTAGGTGCGCGACCATCCGCGGCCACATCCTGGGCTCACATTCTCCGCATAGATGCCTTCGGCCGCCGCGATGGCGGAGAAGAAATTCGGCGTTTCATAAATTGTGTCAGTCAGGTCTGCACCCGCAAGCGGTCGCAGAGACGGCTGAATAACACTCGTCGGTTACTACGACAGCGACGCCAGCGTCTTCACGATACTGAACAGGCCGGATGTCGCGGTGCCGGTATTGAAAAAGCCGGAGCTAATGCCGCTGTAGGTCAAGGGGAAGCCGAAGAAGGAGGACGGGAACCCGGGGGGAACGCCCACCACCCCAGTGTTACCGATCCCCGACATTTCGCCGTTGATTGCGCTGGCCCCGCCCGCCGTGTTGAAGAACCCGGACGCGTAGCCATTACTGATAATTCCACCGCCTCCGACGGTGTTATTGAACCCCGAGACGCCGGTACCTGTGTTGTTGAAGCCCGAGTTCGTGGCGCCACTGTCGGTGGTCATCCCGAAGCCGGTATTCACGTTCCCGGAATTCCAAAAGCCGGTGTTGATCTGGCCCGAGTTGCCGTTGCCCGTGTTGACAAAGCCTGAATTCATGAAGCCGGTGTTTATGTTGCCCGAATTGCCGAAGAACGTGTTGTAATTGCCCGAGTTCCCGAGCCCGGTGTTGAGTGTGCCGGAGTTCCCGATGCCGAAGTTCCCCTGACCGGTGTTGCCCAAGCCGATGTTTCCGATGCCCGACTCGCCGATGCCAAAGTTGTTCATGCCGCCCGTGACGGTATTAATACCCGCACTGAACAGCCCAACGTTGCCGTTGCCAGCGTTGAAGAAGCCAATGTTGTTGTTACCGGCATTGAACAAACCGATGTTGCCCGTGCCCGAATTCAGGCCCCCGAAGCCCACCTGATTATTACCGGTCAACCCGATCCCCATGTTGTTGTTACCGGTGTTGCCAAAGCCCATGTTGCCGTAGCCATAATTACCGAATCCGACGTTGTTGTCGCCGAGGTTACCGCCGCCCCCGTTGACGTTACCGCTGTTGCCCAGGCCGGTATTGAAGTTACCGACGTTCCCCAAACCCCTATTGCCGCCGCCGGTCGATGTGAATAGGCCATTGTGGTTACCCAAGCCGAAGTTGCCGAGACCGGTGTTGCCGAGACCGGCGTTGCCGTTGCCGATGTTGCCGAAGAAGGTGTTGTCGTTGCCTAAGTTGCCGCCACCGAAGTCGCCGTTGCCTAGGTTGCCGTTGCCGATGTTGGCGATCCCGTTGTTGCCGTTGCCGATGTTGCCCATGCCGCCCTTGTTGCCCACCCCGATGTTGGGCAGGTTGGCCAGCGCCTGTTCCAGTGCGGTCTGCGCCGACGTCAACTGCGTGGCCGCCGTCGACGCGCCGCCGTGGTAGCCGACCATTGCGGCCACGTCCTGGGCCCACATCTCTTCATAAACGCCCTCGGCCGCCGCGATCGCCGGCGCATTGAAACCGAACAAGTTGGTCTGCACCAACTGCACGAACGTGTTTCGGTTGGCCGCAACCACCAACGGATGCACCGTCGCAGCCTGGGCCGCCTCAAAGATACTGGCCACCACGCTGGCCTGACTGGCCGCACTCGATGCCTGGGTGGCCGCCGTGCTCAACAACCCCGAATAGGGGGATGCCGCCGCCGTCATTGCCGCCGCCGCCGCCCCCTGCCACGACTGGCCCGTCAACCCCGAAGTCACCGAAGAAAACGACGACGCCGCCGACCCCAACTCAGCCGCCAGACCCTCCCAGGCCGCCGCCGCCTCCAACATCGGCGCTGACCCCGCCCCGGAATACATCAAAGCCGAATTGATCTCAGGCGCCAGCATCATGAAACTCACGACGGGTGGACCTCCTTGTCCGGGCGGTTGGACTTTTGCTAGGCGTGACAGTACGACCCTGCCGAGAAGAAATCCGGCTTTCGTAAATTCTGTCAGTCAGGCATGCACCCGCAAGCGGTCGCAGAGACGGCTGAATATCGCTCCGTCGGTTACTACGACATCAGTGACTGCAGCGTCTTGACGATACTGAACAGACCCGATGTAGCGGTGCCGGTGTTGACAAAGCCGGAGCTAAAGCCGCTGTAGGTCACCGGGAAGATGAGTACCTCCGACGGGAAGCCCGGCGGAACGCCCGGCACCCCGGTGTTGCCGATTCCGGACATGTTGCCGTTCATAAAGTTGGCCCCGGTTGCGTTGTTGAAGAAGCCCGAGACGTTGCCGTTTGTCACCGGGATGATTCCGTTGCCGGTCCCGCTGGCCGTGTTGTAGAAGCCGGAGACGTTGGGGCCGGTGTTGTTGAAGCCCGAGTTCGTGGCGCCGGTGTCGGTGGTGATTCCGTTGCCGGTATTGACGTTGCCCGAATCCCAGAAGCCCGTGTTGACGTTGCCCGAGTTGCCGTTGCCCGTGTTGGTACTGCCCGCATTGAAGAATCCGGTGTTCTCGCTGCCCGAGTTGCCCATGAAGGTGTTGTAGCTGCCGGCATTCCCCAACCCGGTGTTTAGTGTGCCGCCATTGCCGATGCCAAAGTTCCCGGAGCCGGTGTTCCCGATGCCGATGTTTCCGATGCCTGATTCGCCGATGCCGAAGTTGTTGCCGCCGCCCGTGACGGTATTGATGCCCGAGTTGAATATGCCGGTGTTGCCGTTGCCGGCGTTGAAGAAGCCGGTGTTGTTGTTGCCGGCATTGAACAGGCCAACATTGCCGGTGCCCCCGTTCAGGCCGCCGAAGCCGACCTGGTTGTTGCCGGTGAGCCCGATGCCCATGTTGTTGTTGCCGTTATTGCCGAAGCCCATGTTGCCGTTGCCGAAGTTGCCGAAACCGACGTTGTTGCTGCCGAAGTTGCCGCCGCCGCCGTTGCCGTCGCCGGTATTGCCGAGGCCGGTGTTGAAGTTGCCCAAGTTGCCCAGGCCCCTGTTGCCGCCCGGCATTGCGAAGCTGCCGCCGTTGCCGGAGTTGCCCAGGCCGAAGTTGCCGAAGCCGGTGTTGCCGAAACCGGCGTTGCCGTTCCCCAGGTTCCCGAAGAACGTGTTGTCCTGGCCGTTGTTGCCGCCGCCGAAGTTACCGTTGCCGATGTTGCCGTTGCCGATGTTTTGGCCGCCAAAGTTGCCGTTGCCGATGTTGCCCATGCTGCCCTTGTTGCCGACGCCGATGTCGGGCAGGTTCGCCAGGGCGCCCTGCAGGGCGCTCTGCGCTGAGGTAAGCTGCGTCGCTGCCGCCGAGGCGCCGCCGTGGTAGCCGACCATCGCGGCCACGTCCTGGGCCCACATCTCTTCATAAACGCCCTCGGCCGCCGCGATCGCCGGCGCATTGAAACCGAACAAGTTGGTCTGCACCAACTGCACGAACATGTTGCGGTTGGCCGCGACCGCCAACGGATGCACCGTCGCAGCCTGGGCAGCCTCAAAGATACTGGCCACCACGTTGGCCTGACTGGCCGCACTCGAGGCCTGGGCGGCCGCCGTGCTCAGTAGTGCCGAATACGGGTTGGCCGCCGCCGTCATCGCCGAGGCCGCCGCCCCCTGCCAGGACTGGCCCGTCAGCCCCGAAGTCACCGAAGAAAACGACGACGCCGCCGACCCCAACTCCGAGGCCAAGCCCTCCCAGGCCGCCGCCGCCTCCAACATCGGCGCTGACCCCGCCCCGGAATACATCAGGGCCGAGTTGATCTCAGGCGCCAACATTGAAAAATTCACCATTGTGACCTCCGCTAGATGCACCGTTGAGTTGTGGCGCGGGTTTTGCCCGTCGACGCGAAGAACATTACGACGCAGACCTCGAGTGTGTTAACAGTTTCGAAAAACATGCGCAATGTTCTTGGCACCGGATGGCCAAGCAAGCGCTTGGTTGATACCCTGGCCAGGTGGAGCGGGAGCCGAGTCAGGCGGTGAGTCGCAGGGACGAGTTGCTCGAACTCGCCGCGACCATGTTCGCCGACCGCGGCCTGCGCGCCACGACCGTCCGCGATATTGCCGACGGCGCAGGCATCCTCTCTGGCAGTCTGTACCACCATTTCTCCTCCAAGGAGGAGATGGTCGATGAGCTGCTGCGCAGCTTCCTGGACTGGCTGTTCGCCCGCTACCGGGAAATCATCGACAGCGAAGCGGATCCGCTAGAGCGGCTCAAGGGGCTGTTCATGGTGTCGTTCGAGGCGATCGAGCATCGACACGCGCAGGTCGTCATCTACCAGGACGAAGCCCAACGGCTGTTGTCGCAGCCGCGGTTCTCCTACATCGAGGACATGAACCGGCAACAACGCAAGATGTGGGTCGAGGTGCTAAATCAGGGCATTGACGAAGGGTGCTTCCGGCCCGACCTGGACGTCGACCTGGTCTACCGTTTCATTCGAGACACCACCTGGGTGTCGGTGCGCTGGTATCAACCCGGCGGGCCGCTCAGCGCGCAGCAGGTTGGTGAGAATTACCTCGCCATCGTTCTAGGCGGAATCACGAAAGAAGGAGTCTGAAAACAT
Organism: Mycobacterium sp.; assembly: GCF_019247635.1. Taxonomy (GTDB): domain Bacteria; phylum Actinomycetota; class Actinomycetes; order Mycobacteriales; family Mycobacteriaceae; genus Mycobacterium. Next base: position 21,367 of record NZ_JAFBAR010000125.1, on the reverse strand, counting down.
GCCCGAGGCGTATGTCATTGACGCTGTGCGTACCGCGGTTGGTAAACGCAACGGCGCACTGGCGGGACTACATCCCGTCGACCTCGGCGCCTTGGCGTGGCGCGGATTGCTCGACCAGGTCGACGTCGACCCCGCCGCCGTGGACGATGTGATCGCCGGTTGCGTGGACGCCATCGGCGGTCAGGCTGGCAACATCGCACGGCTGTCCTGGCTGGCGGCGGGCTATCCCGAAGAGGTGCCCGGCGTCACCGTGGACAGGCAGTGCGGGTCCAGTCAGCAGGCGATTTCCTTTGGCGCACAGGCGATCATGTCCGGCACTGCCGACCTAATCGTGGCCGGCGGCATGCAGAACATGAGCCAGATCCCGATCTCGTCGGCGATGACCGTCGGCGAGCAGTTCGGTTTCACGTCGCCCACCAACGAGTCCAAGCAGTGGCTGCACCGCTACGGCGATCAGGAGATCTCCCAGTTTCGTGGCTCGGAGCTGATCGCCGAGAAGTGGAACCTTTCCCGCGAAGAGATGGAGCAGTACTCGCTGACCAGCCACGAACGCGCGTTCGCCGCGATCCGCAGCGGTCACTTCGACAACGAAATCATCACTGTTGAAACAGAATCCGGCAGATTCCGGGTCGACGAGGGTCCACGCGAGTCGTCGCTGGAGAAGATGGCCGGTCTTAAACCGTTGGTCGAGGGGGGCAAGCTGACCGCGGCGATGGCCAGTCAGATATCCGACGGCGCCAGCGCGGTGTTGCTGGCATCCGAGCAGGCCGTCAAAGACCATGGCCTGACACCCCGAGCCCGGATCCACCACATCAGTACCCGCGGCGCCGACCCGGTTTTCATGCTCACCGGCCCGATCCCCGCCACTCGCCACGCGCTGGAAAAGACCGGTCTCTCCATCGATGACATCGACACCGTCGAGATCAACGAGGCCTTCGCGCCCGTTGTTTTGGCCTGGCTTAAAGAGGTTAAGGCCGACCCAGCCAAGGTCAACCCCAACGGTGGCGCGATCGCCCTCGGACATCCGCTGGGCGCAACCGGTGCCAAGCTCTTCACCACCATGCTCAACGAACTCGAGCGCATCGGCGGTCGCTATGGCCTGCAGACGATGTGTGAGGGTGGCGGCACGGCCAACGTCACTATCATCGAGCGCCTGTAACTCGTCGCGCCGAGTGTGAACCACGCGACGGCCAATCGGCATGTCGCGTCGCGTACTTCACATTCGGCGGGAAAGGGTTGGCGGGAAGGGTTCTAGTCCGCCACCAGCGACGAGGCCGCCTGCAGGTGCGCTACGGCGTCGCGCACGATCGACTCGATCAGTTCCTTGCACGACGGCAGGTCCTCGAGGATGCCGGCGACCTGGCCCGAGGCCAGCACCCCGGCGTCGGTGTTGCCCTCCACCAGGCCGGCCTTGAGCAGCATCGGGGTATTGGCTGCCATCACTACCTGTGACCAGGTCAGCTCCTTGCCATGGCGCATCGCCAGCCCGTCTTGGATCATCGACCGCCAGGTCATCTGAGACATCTGCTTGAACTTGCCGGCATTGCGGATAGCGGCGCTGAAACCCCTTGCCCGCGAGCCGCTCTCCAGCTTCTCCACCAATCCGGTACGCAACACGCGGTGCCGCATGCCGTCGACGCGGGTGGTTACCACCGTGCCGTCCAGGGCGGCCTCCAGGTAGCGCCTCTTGACGGCGTCCGGCACGGTCGAGTCCGACGTGAGCAAAAACCGGGTGCCCATCGCCACGCCGGCCGCACCGTAGGACAGCGCCGCCGCCAGACCTCGCCCGTCGAAGAACCCGCCCGCGGCGATCACCGGGATCCCGGTCCCCTGAACGGCGTCCAGCACCGACGGCAACAGCAGCGTCGTCGCGACGGGTCCGGTATGGCCGCCGCCTTCACCACCCTGCACGATCATCGCGTCCGCGCCCCAGCCAGCGACCTTGCGCGCATGCTTGGCCGCCCCGATGGACGGAATTACCACCGCGCCAGCGTCTTTCAATCTCACGATCAATTCTTGCTTGGGTGCCAAGGCGAACGATGCCACCTTGACGCCCTCGCGGATCATCAGCTCGACACGATCGCCGGCGTCGGCGGCATCGGCGCGGATGTTCACACCGAAGGGCTTGTCCGTGGCGGCCTTGACTTTGCCGATGGCCGTCGCCAATTCGTCCAGGGTCATGGTGGCCGAAGCCAGGATGCCCAGCCCGCCGGCGTTGGCCGTCGCCGACACTAGCCGCGCACCGGCCACCCAGCCCATACCGGTTTGCACCACCGGGTGCTCGACACCAACCAGCTCGGTCAGCGGCGTGCGCAGCCTCACGAACGTATCTCCCTGTCGCGCAGCGCCTTCGGATCGATTACCTCGCGAATGAGCCGCAGTTCCTCGTCGGTGGGCAGCCTGGTCTCCGACGCCTCGTCCAGACCATGCACCGCGAACGTGGTGGCTTCCCGGACCTCGTCGGGCGACACACCGGGGTGCAAGCTGACGGCGCGCATCGTGCCGTCCGGACCCCCGAAGTCGAACACGCCGAGGTTGGAGACCACGCGATAGACGTTGGCGAACCGGAACGCGGGGTTGTCTCCGTCGAACTTGTCGGTGCCAATGCCGCAGACCACGTCGACGGTCTCACAGAACACCCGCTTGGAATGATTGCCGACCCAGTAGCTGGTCGCGTGATTGATCGCGTTGCCGGGTGCGCCGCGGACCCCAAACATCTGCCGGGTCGGATGTTGCAGGGGTCCGAACGCCGACAGATTCTGGTTGCCATAGCGGTCAACCTGATTGGCGCCCATCACCACATGCCGGCGTCCCCACGCCAGCGTCTCGAACACGCGGCCAAACGGCATCCAGCCCTCGACGGGTCCCACCTTGCCCAGCGGCGGCGTGTCCGCGAGCAGTTGCGCCTCGCCGTCGGTCAACAGGATGTCGGGGGAGAAGGTCAAGCGAGCCAGTCGGGCACCGACCGAGGCCATGTTCGCCATCGGGCTGACCATGATTTCGCCTGCGTCCCGGAATAATTCGGCGCAGGCCACCGCGCATACTTCAGCCCGATTGCTCATTTCGAGGGCTCCTCCGCAAATTTACGCACGGCTTCTTGGTACTGGGCCTCATCTCCGGACAGGTAGGTCGCAACGAACTGCTTCCAACCCTCGTCCGTGGACGCGGCCTCGGCGTAGTGTCGCTGGAACTTCTCGTCGCGGCCGTAGTCCGGTGCGGCGGTGGTGAAGTGGGCCCCACCGGGCGCTTCCACCACCGCGTCTACCATCATCCGGTTGACCAGCAGCGCTTGCGGTGGAACGGCTTTGACCAGTTCTTCGGTAGACACCACCCGCTCCACCGAGAGGTAGCGTTTCTCGGCGGCCATCAGGAACAGATCGTCAAAGTACGGGTCGATGCCGGTGTACGCTGCATTGCCTTGGCTGTCACCGAGATTCAGATGCACAAAGGCGGCGTCCAGGCGCAGAGCCGGCATGGCGATCAGCGTCTCGTGTCCGCCGCCGGGCGCCGGATACGGGCTCTTCACGGTGGCAAGCTCGCCCTCCCAGAAGTCCGGTACCGAACTGCCCAGCCCGGCGCGGATCGGCAGGAACGGCAACCGTTGGGCCGCCGCCTGCAATCCGCAGCGCAGCATGCCCTCGTCCATTTCCCGGGCTTCGATCGATCCGCTGGTACGCGCCTTGGCGAACCACGGGTCATAGAACGGGGCTGAGTCCAGCGAGACGAACCCGTAGTACGCACGTCGGACCTTGCCCGCAGAGCACAGCAGACCCAAGTCCGGTCCGCCATACGTGACGACGGTCAAGTCGGTGACGTCGCTTCGCAGCACGGCGCGCACGAAGGCCATCGGTTTGCGCCGGGAGCCCCAGCCGCCGATGCCGATGGTCATGCCGCTGCGCAACTGCGCGACAGCCTGGTCGAGGGTAGTGCGCTTGTCGCTCATGGCTTCTTCACGAACGCGTCGCGATGCTCGTCGGACACACCGGCGAGGTTGAGTTCAAACGTAAACCCCTGCTCCATACGGTAACTCGAGTTGACCCGTTGAACGTCGATCAAGTTCAGCGCCTCCTTGGCCGCGCGGATGACCCGGGTGTCCTTGGCGGCGATGTCGCGCGCCAGCCGCAACGCGGCCTCGTCGAGTTGGTCCCGAGGCACCACCTCGTGCACCGAGCCGAAGTGTTGCAGGGTGGCGGCGTCGACCGTCGCGGCGGTGAAGAACAACCGCCGCATCAGATGTTGTGGCACCAGTCGCGACAGATGGGTGGCCGCCCCGAGCGCGCCCCGTTCCACTTCGGGCAGACCGAAAGTGGCGTCGTCGGAGGCGACGATGACGTCGGCGTTGCCGACCAATCCGATGCCCCCGCCCACGCAGAATCCGTTGACCGCGGCGATCACTGGCACCGCGCATTCGTACACCGCACGGAACGCTGCGAAGCAGCCGCGGTTCGCGTCGATCAGGGCGGCGTAGCCTTGGCCGGCAGCTTGAGTGCGCTGCATCTCCTTGATGTCTACTCCGGCGTTGAAGCCGCGGCCCTCGGCCCGCAGGATTACCGCATGAGTTTCGGGATCGGCGCCGGCGGCGGTTATTGCGTCGGCTAGTTCGAACCAGCCCTTCGAGGGGATGGCGTTGACGGGTGGGTAGTCGACGGTGACCGCAACTATTCCCGGTTCTGAGGTGGTCGTGGTGATGGGCATCAGGATTCCTGGGGTAGCTACCTAAGCAAGCACTTGCTTGGTACGCTAGCACAGTGACTCACCCCGAATCAGCCGACGCCATCAGATTTGGATTGGCCGGACGGGTGGTACTGGTAACCGGCGGCGTTCGAGGGGTAGGCGCCGGCATCAGTTCGGTTTTTGCCAAGCAAGGCGCGACTGTGGTGACGTGTGCCAGGCGTGCGGTCGAAGGTCTGCCCTACGAATTCCACTCCTGCGACGTCCGCGACGAGGAAGCGGTCAAGGCGTTGATCGACACCGTGGCCGACCGCCATGGCCGCCTCGATGTGGTGGTCAACAACGCCGGCGGTTCGCCGTACGTGCTGACCGCGGAGTCCAGCCCGAAGTTCAATCGGAAGATTATTGAACTCAATTTGATTGGCGCGCTGTGGGTTTCGCAGTATGCCAACGACAAGATGCAAAACCAGTCAGGCGGCGGCTCGATAGTGAACGTCTGCAGCCTCAGCGGACGCCGGCCGTCGCCGGGCACCGCGGCATACGGAGCGGCCAAGGCCGGTCTGGAGAGTCTCACCCAGACGATGGCGGTGGAGTGGGGGCCGAAGGTCCGCGTTAACGCGTGCGTGGTCGGCATGGTGGAAACCGAGCAGGCCGACCTGTTCTACGGCGACGCCGAGTCCATCGCCGCGATCTCCGAGAATGTGCCGCTGGGCCGGCTGGCCCTGCCCGAGGATATCGGTTGGGCCGCAGCATTTTTGGCATCCGACGCCGCGTCCTACATCAGCGGCGCCTCGTTAGAGGTGCATGGTGGCGGGGAGCCGCCGCACTATCTGGCCACGACGACCGCGAGCTCAGTCAAGTAGAGGAGATAGGAAATATGGGTGTGGTTGACGGGCGCGTGGTCATCGTCACCGGGGCCGGCGGCGGTATTGGCCGCGAGCACGCTTTGGCCTTCGCAGCCGAAGGCGCACGGGTGGTGGTCAACGACATTGGGGTGGGCCTGGATGGTTCGCCCGCCAGTGGCGGCAGTGCAGCGCAAGGCGTCGTTGACGAAATCGTCTCCGCCGGTGGCGAAGCCGTCGCCAACGGATCGAATATCGCGGACTGGGACCAGGCGGCCGGCCTCATCCAGACCGCCGTCGACACGTTCGGTGCCCTGGACGTGCTGGTGAACAACGCCGGGATCGTACGAGACCGCATGATGGCCAACACCAGCGAGGACGAGTTCGACGCGGTCATCGCCGTGCATCTCAAGGGCCACTTCGCCACCATGCGGCACGCCGCGTCGTATTGGCGCGCGCTGTCCAAAGAGGGGAAAACCGTTGACGCACGGATCATTAACACCAGTTCGGGTGCGGGATTGCAGGGCAGCGTCGGGCAGGGAAACTACAGTGCGGCCAAGGCCGGCATCGCCGCGATGACGTTGGTGGCCGCCGCCGAGATGGGCCGCTACGGTGTCACCGTCAACGCGATAGCTCCCTCGGCTCGCACCCGGATGACCGAAACCGTCTTCGCCGAGATGATGGCGACGCAAGACCAGGATTTCGATGCGATGGCTCCAGAGAACATCTCGCCGCTGGTTGTGTGGTTGGGCAGCAACGAATCTCGCGATGTGACGGGGAAGGTGTTCGAGGTCGAGGGTGGCAAGATCCGCGTCGCGGAGGGTTGGGCGCACGGCCCGGAGGTCGACAAAGGCGCGAAATGGGATCCCGCCGAGTTGGGACCCGTCGTCAGCGATCTGCTGGCCAAGGCGCGGCCGCCGGTCCCGGTTTACGGGGCCTAACGGGTGCTGCGGACGCTAAACCCGCAGGCTTGTCACGAGATCGCCGCCCGGAAGCCCGACCAGGCATTCGCCGCGAAGGGATCGAGGTAGCTGATTCCATTGCTGATACCCTGCTCGGGCCCGCTGAGCAGCGATTGCACTGGAGTCCTTACCGGCGGCGGGAGATAGCTGATTACAGTACTAATCTCCTGCTCTGCCCCAGCCCATGCCTGCCCCAAAGGCCCCAGTGTGGGGCCTGTCGTGGGCGTAGTGGGGGGAGGAGGATTCACGACAACCGCAGCGGTGTTCGGCAACGCCGCGGCGTTAGCCGCCTCTTCGGCGGCGTACTGCCCCGCGCTGGCGCTGAGGAGCTGCACAAACTGGCTGTGAAACGTTGCCGCCTGAGCACTTAGCACCTGAAACCCTTGCGCGTAGCTCACAAACAAGCTCGAGATCACCTCCGACACTTCATCGGCAGCGGCTGGCAATACCGCTGTCGTCGGGGTAACCGCGGCCGAGTTGGCCGCGCTAATACTCGAACCGATGCTTTCCAAATTCGAAGCCGCGCCCGCCACCGTCTCAGGTACCGCGATCAGAAATGACATCCGACACCTCCCGAAGGCGCCATGGCCACACAACCATGACAAGCGGATCCGTTGATGATAGCGGTGACGGGGACCTAGTGCACGTCGTGCGCAATCGAGATCAGGTCGAGGCTGCGTTCGTGATTCATCCCATCTGTCCCACAAGGCTCAGGCCAGCACGGTGGCACCCTTTTTGCCCGGCTACGCGCGACTGTGAAGATGGTTTTGCCTCAGGGCTCGCAGACCACGATCGGAATTTTCCGCTCGGTCCACGTCTGATAGTCGTTGAGTGCCGGGTAGCCCGCGGCCAGCTCGGCCAGATACTTGGTGCGTTCCTCGGAGGTCGCCTCTCGCGCCGTCAACGAGAACACCTCGTCCCGCACCTGCACGGTCACCTTTGGGTTGGCCTTGAGGTTGAGGTACCACAGCGGATGCGTATCGCGGCCGCCATTGGATGCGGGGAAGACAATGCGACCGCCGTCGCGCACGTACAACAGCGGCGTGACGCGTTTTTGACCGGTCTTGCGACCCGTCGTGGTCAACAGTGCGACCGGGCTGTTCTGGATCTTGCCGCCGAGCTTGCCTTTGCTGAGCTTGTAGATCCGGGCGTTGGCGCGCGACATCCACTTGATGAAGACTGTGGCCCCAGGCGAATTCAAAGACTTCGGTTTTTCCATCGGTGCCCCGGTCTCACGTTGAATGAATGGATGAAAGCCAGCCCTGATGTGGTGGATTTCAGGTGTCCCGCTTGAACTTTCGGCGGGGATCAAAAACGTCTCGTCGACGTGCGCAGCGACCCGCCAGCCGGCGAGCGCCGCCTTGGTGAGCACGTTGTAGTACGCGTGCACCTCGTCACCGGCGACACGGTATTCCGGCGTAGTCGTGTCGGCGATCAATCGGTACTGCGGCCCCCGGTTTAGGCTGCGCCGCAGGTGGTTTCCGGAAAAGCCGTTCTTGACTCCCAGCTCGATCCGGGTGCTCCCGGCCGCGAAGGGAACGGAGTCGCCGTCATGCGTGACGAGGGCGTCGATGTAAGCCTGCGCCGCCGCGGTGCGACTTTCCTGGGAAACGAACACCGACCGGTTAGATCCGCTCGATGATGGTGCCGGTGGACAGGGCACCGCCGGCGCACATGGTGATCAGCGCGGTGCTCTGGTCGGTGCGCTCCAGCTCGTGCAGCGCGGTGGTGACCAAGCGACTTCCGGTGCAGCCCACGGGATGACCGAGCGCGATCGCGCCGCCGTTGACGTTGACGCGGTCCATGTCGGGTTCGTGCACCCGGGCCCAGGACAGCACCACCGAGGCAAAGGCCTCGTTGATCTCGACGATGTCAATGTCGCCGATCTTCATGCCTGCCTTGTCCAGCACCTTGGCTGTCGACTGCACCGGGCCGTCGAGGTGATAGTAGGGTTCCGCGCCAACGTTGGCCTGGCTGACGATGCGGGCCCGTGGCTTCAGGCCCAGCGCCTTGGCCTTGTCCTCGTCCATCCACAGCACGGCCGCGGCGCCGTCGGAGATTTGCGACGAGGTGCCGGCGGTGTGAATTCCACCCTCCATCACCGGCTTCAGCTGACTCAGCCCTTCCAGCGTGGTCTCACGCAGGCCCTGGTCGCGGGAGACCATGTGTCGGTCGCTGGTGGGCCGCTTGTGCTCGTCGAGCACCGGCGCCTCGATCGGTGAGATTTCGCGCTCGAACCGGCCCTCGTCCCACGCGCGCTTGGCCCGCAGCTGCGACTCGAACCCGAACGCGTCGATGTCTTCGCGGGTGATGCCGCGGCGCTTGGCGATGCGCTCGGCGGCCTCGAACTGATTGGGCAGGTCGATGTCCCACGACGCCGCGCGGATAGCGTTGCGGTCTGGTCCCGCGTTAGCGCCCAAGCCGACGCGGCTCATCGCCTCGATGCCGCAGGCGATGCCGATGTCGATGGCCCCGATCGCGATGAGTCCGGCGACCAGATGGTTGGCCTGCTGGCCGCTGCCGCATTGGCAGTCGACGGTGGTCGCTCCGACGTGTTCGGGCAGGCCGGCCGTCAGCCACGCCACCCGGGTGATGTTGTTGGACTGCTCGCCGTACTGGGTAACGCATCCGCCGACGAGCTGTTCGACGTCCCCGCCCTCGATTCCAGCCTTCTCCACCAACGCCTTCTGCACCGCTCCCAGCAGCTCGGTGGCATGTAGGCCGGACAGCCATCCATTGCGTTTGCCGATCGGGCTGCGCGTGGCTTCTACGATTACCGGGTTACCCATGGGGCCAGGCTAGAACACGTTTCATTACTATGACAAGCGACGATGATCCGGCGCCTTTTGTATGCGGTGGAGGCGTGTTTTACTGGCAACAGAGCGCCACTAGGAGAACTAGTAAGGAGAACTAGCGTGCCCAGCCCCAACCTCCCGCCCGGGTTTGATTTCACCGACCCCGACATCTACACCGAGCGGATTCCCGTCGAAGAGTTTGCCGAGCTGCGGGCGACGGCGCCGATCTGGTGGAACGAACAGGCTCCCGGCAACGGTGGCGGCTTCCACGACGGCGGCTTTTGGGCGATCACCAAGCTCGACGACGTCAAAGAGATCTCGCGGCGCAGCGACGTGTTCTCCAGTTACGAGAACTGCGTGATCCCGCGGTTCAACAATGACATCGCCCGCGAGGACATCGAGGTGCAGCGCTTCGTCATGCTCAACATGGACGCGCCGCACCACACCCGGCTGCGCAAGATCATCTCCCGTGGATTCACCCCGCGCGCCATCGGGCGGCTGGAGGACGAACTCCGCGAGCGCGCCCAGAAGATCGCCAAAGCGGCCGCCGCCGCGGGCTCCGGAGACTTTGTCGAGCAGGTCTCCTGCGAGCTGCCGCTGCAGGCCATCGCCGGTCTACTCGGCGTACCCCAGGAGGACCGCGGCAAGCTGTTCGACTGGTCTAACGAGATGACGGGCAACGACGACCCGGAGTACGCCCACATCGACCCGAAGGCGTCTTCCGCGGAGCTGATCATGTACGCGATGAAGATGGCCGAGGAGAGGGCCAAGAACCCCGGCGACGACATCGTGACCCAGCTGATCGAAGCCGACATCGACGGGGAGAAGCTCACCGACGACGAGTTCGGCTTTTTCGTGGTGATGCTCGCGGTCGCGGGCAACGAGACCACGCGGAACTCCATCACGCAAGGCATGATGGCGTTCGCCGACTTCCCCGACCAGTGGGAGCTTTACAAGAAGGAACGCCCCGAGACCGCCGCCGACGAGATCGTCCGCTGGGCCACGCCGGTCACCTGCTTCCAGCGCACCGCGCTGGAGGACTACGAGCTGTCCGGCATGAAAATCAAGAAGGGCCAACGGGTGATCATGTTCTACCGCTCGGCCAACTTCGACGAAGAGGTCTTCGAGGATCCGTTCGCGTTCAACATCATGCGAAACCCCAACCCGCACGTCGGTTTTGGTGGCACCGGCGCGCACTACTGCATCGGCGCCAACCTCGCACGGATGACCATCAATCTGATCTTCAACGCGGTGGCCGACAACATGCCCGACCTCAAGCCCATCTCGGCGCCCCAGCGGCTGCGGTCAGGCTGGCTCAACGGCATCAAGCACTGGGAAGTCGACTACAAACCGGCAAGCACCCGGTGAATTCGTGACAGACACAAAAACGACGATGGATTTTGATCTCAGCGCGACGCAACAGGCCGTCGTCGATGTCGTCACGTCGGTACTTGATCGCGATTCGTCCTGGGCTGCTCTGGTCGACGGGGGCGTGACGGCGCTGCCGGTACCCGAACGCCTCGGCGGCGACGGCGTGGGCCTGCCCGAGGTCGCGACGATACTGACCGAGGTGGGCCGCCACGGTGCCATCACCCCGGCGCTGGCGACCCTGGGCTTTGGGGTGGCGCCGTTGCTGGACCTGGCGTCCGAGGAGCAGCAGGACCGTCTCCTTGCTGGGGTCGCCAAGGGTTCGGTGCTGACCGCAGCGCTCAACGAACCTGGCGCGGCGCTGCCGGATCGGCCCGCTACCAACGTTTCCGGTGGTCGCCTGTCGGGCACCAAAGTCGGTGTGGCGTATGCCGAACAGGCCGAGTGGATGCTCGTCACGGCCGCCAGCGCGGTGGCGGTGATTTCACCGAAGGCCGAGGGTGTGCGGTTGGTCCACACGCCGACGTCGAACGGATCCGACGAATACACAGTGACGTTTGATGGCGTCGCGGTTGCCGATTCCGACGTGCTGGCCGGCGCGTCGGCATCCCGGGTCAATCAGTTGGCCCTGGCCACGGTTGGTGCCTACGTCGACGGCTTGGTGGCCGGGGCGCTGCGACTTACCGCCGACTACGTGGCCGAGCGCAAGCAGTTCGGCAAGCCGCTGTCGACGTTTCAGACTGTGGCTGCCCAGCTCGCCGAAGTTTACATCGCCTCGCGCACAATAGATTTGGCGGCGAAGTCGGTAATCTGGCGACTCGCTGAGGGTCTGGATGCCGACAGTGATCTCGATGTGCTCGGGTACTGGGTGGCGTCGCAGGCGCCGCCGGTGATGCAGCTGTGCCATCACTTGCACGGCGGCATGGGGATGGACATCACCTATCCGATGCACCGGTACTACTCCTCGATCAAAGACCTGTCCCGACTGTTGGGCGGCCCCTCGCATCGCCTCGATTTGGTGGGAGCGCAATGTTCATCGATCTGACCCCGGAGCAGCGGCAGCTGCAAGCCGAGCTGCGGCAATACTTTTCGAATCTCATCTCCTCCGAGGAGATGAAGGCGATGGAGCAGGACCGCCACAACGCCGCCTACCGCGCGGTGATCCGCCGGATGGGTCAGGACGGGAAGCTTGGCGTCGGGTGGCCTAAAGAGTTCGGCGGCCTGGGTTTCGGGCCTGTCGAGCAGTCGATCTTTGTCAACGAGGCGCATCGTGCCGATGTGCCGTTGCCCGCCGTCACCCTGCAGACGGTCGGGCCCACGCTGCAGGTGTTCGGCAGTGAGATGCAGAAGAAGAAGTTCCTGCCGGCGATCCTCGCCGGCGAGGTCCACTTCGCGATCGGCTACACCGAACCGGAGGCCGGCACCGACCTTGCGTCGTTGCGGACCACCGCGATTCGTCAGGGCGATGAATACATCGTCAACGGCCAGAAGGTCTTCACCACCGGCGCCCATGACGCCGACTACATCTGGCTAGCCTGCCGCACCGACCCCGAAGCCGTGAAGCACAAGGGCATTTCGATCCTGATCGTCGACACCAAGGACCCCGGTTACTCCTGGACGCCGATGATCCTGTCCGACGGCGCGCACCACACCAACGCCACGTACTACAACGACGTGCGGGTGCCGGCCGACATGCTGGTCGGTGAGGAGAACGGCGGATGGCGGCTGATCACCACCCAGCTCAACAACGAGCGCGTGATGCTAGGTCCGGCTGGACGTGTCGCCGGTATCTACGACAGGGTGCACGCCTGGGCGTCCAAGCCGGGCGGCGACGGCGTCACGCCGATCGACCACGACGACGTCAAGCGGTCGCTCGGTGAGATCTATGCGACGTGGCGGATCAACGAGTTGCTCAACTGGCAGGTGGCCGCGGCGGGTGAAGAGATCAATGTGGCCGATGCCGCGTCGACGAAAGTCTTTGGCACGGAGCGTATTCAGCGCATTGGCCGACTCGCCGAGGAGGTTGTCGGGAAGTACGGCAACCCCGCCGATCCAGACACCGCCGAGCTGCTCGACTGGCTCGATTCCCAGACCAAACGCAATCTGGTGATCACCTTCGGCGGAGGCGTCAACGAAGTGATGCGGGAGATGATCGCCGCGGCCGGTCTCAAGGTGCCCCGGGTGCCCCGATGACCGAGATTCAGGAGGCCGTGGCGGATATCAAGGCGGCCTTCGGCGCTAAGCCGCGCGCGGGCCGTGATCCAGTGAATCAGCCGATGATCAACAACTGGGTGGAGGCTATCGGCGACCGCAACCCGATCTATGTCGATGAGGAGGCGGCCCGCACCGCTGGGCATCCGGGAATTGTGGCCCCTCCGGCGATGATCCAGGTCTGGACCATGTTCGGGCTGGCCGGGGAGCGCCCCACCGACGACCCCATGGGCCCGATGATGAAGCTGTTCGACGATGCCGGCTACATCGGCGTGGTCGCGACGAACTGTGAACAGACCTACCACCGGTATCTGCGGCCGGGTGAAGAGGTCAGCATCGCTTCCGAAATGCGTGACGTGGTCGGCCCCAAGCAGACCGCCCTCGGCGAGGGCTGGTTCATCAACCAGCACATCACCTGGCGCGTCGGCGACGAGGACGTGGCCGAGATGGAGTGGCGCATACTGAAATTCAAGCCCCGCGAGGCACCCGCTTCGTCGTCGTCGGTCCCCGCGGATTTGGATGCCGATGCCATGATGCGACCGGCGGTGTCGCGGGACACGGCCTTCTTCTGGGAGGGCGTCAAGGCGCACGAGCTGCGGATTCAGCGGCTGCCGGACGGCGGCCTGCAGCACCCGCCCGTGCCGGCGGTGTGGCAGGACAAGTCCGAGCCGGTGGACTACACGGTGGCCTCTGGTAAGGGCACGGTGTTCAGCTTCGTGGTCCACCACGCACCGAAGGTGCCGGGGCGCACGCTGCCGTTCGTGATCGCGCTGGTGGAACTCGAGGAGGGGGTTCGCCTGCTGGGCGAGCTTCGGGGGACAGATCCCGCTGAGGTGAAGATCGGAATGCCGGTCCGCGCAATATATATCGACTTCCCGGCCGCCGATAGTGGGCCAGAGTGGAGTCTCTACGCTTGGGAATCCCTGGAAGGTCGAGCATGAGCGCACCGGTCATCGAAGTCGGTACCAAGCTGCCCGAGCTCAAGCTGCACGGCACTCCCACGTTCATCATCTCGACGGCCCTGGCCACCAGGGATTTTCAGGACGTGCACCACGACCGCGACCTGGCTCAGGCCAAGGGGTCCAAGGACATCTTCGTCAACATTCTGACCGACACGGGACTGGTGCAGCGCTACATCACCGACTGGGCGGGGCCGTCGGCGCTCATCAAGTCGATCGGCTTGCGGCTGGGCGTGCCGTGGTACGCCTACGACACGGTCACCTTCTCCGGTGAGGTGACCGCGGTGCAGGACGGCCTCATCACCGTGAAGGTGGTGGGCAGCAACAGCCTTGGCGATCACGTCATCGCGACCTCCACCCTCACGATCGGGGATGCTTGATGTTGTCGCGGCAGGCGGCCATCGTCGGCATCGGCGCCACCGACTTCTCCAAGGACTCCGGTCGCAGCGAGCTGCGACTGGCGGCCGAGGCGGTACGCGATGCGCTCGACGACGCCGGGCTATCGCCCGCGGATGTCGACGGCCTGACCACGTTCACGATGGACACCAATAAGGAGATCGCCGTTGCGCGGGCCGCGGGCATCGGTGAGCTGAAGTTCTTCGCGCAGACCCACTACGGCGGCGGCGCCGCCTGCGCGACGGTCCAGCACGCCGCGATGGCCGTGGCGACCGGGGTTGCCGACGTCGTCGTCGCCTACCGGGCATTCAACGAGCGGTCCGGAATGCGGTTCGGGCAGGTTCAGGCTCGTCTGGTGGGAGATGCTACGGCGCAGGCGGATTCGACGTCCGCGGACAATTCCTTCTCCTATCCACATGGGCTTTCGACGCCCGCGGCGCAGGTGGCCATGATCGCGCAGCGCTACATGCACCTGTCCGGAGCCACCAGCCGCGACTTCGGTGCCGTTTCCGTCGCCGACCGCAGGCACGCCGCCAAGAACCCCAAGGCTTACTTCTACGAGAAGCCGATAACCATTGAGGATCATCAGAATTCGCGGTGGATCGCCGAGCCGCTGCGGCTGCTGGACTGCTGCCAGGAGACCGATGGCGCCGTGGCGATCGTGGTGACGTCCGTGGATCGGGCACGTGATCTCAAGCAGCGCCCGGCGATCATCGAGGCGGCGTCGCAGGGTTCTAGCCCCGACCAGTACACGATGGTCAGCTACTACCGGCCCGAGTTGGGCCTGCCCGAGATGGGCCTGGTGGGCCGGCAGCTGTGGCAGCAGTCGGGCCTGTCGCCGTCGGATATCCAAACCGCTGTTTTGTACGACCATTTCACGCCCTTCACCCTGATTCAATTGGAGGAGCTGGGCTTCTGCGGCAAGGGCGAGGCCAAGGACTTCGTTGCCGACGGCGCGATCGAGGTGGGCGGGCGGCTACCGATCAACACCCACGGCGGTCAACTCGGTGAGGCCTACATCCACGGCATGAACGGAATTGCCGAGGGGGTAAGGCAATTGCGTGGTACCTCGGTGAATCCGGTGCCCGCTGTCGAGCATGTTCTGGTGACTGCCGGAACGGGCGTGCCGACCTCGGGTTTGATCCTGGGCTGATTGTCGGCTCAGACACCGCCGATCGCGACTGTGCGTTTCCGATTCTTCGGTGTGGCCACAGCGCGAATGAAGTTGACGGCGAAGGCATCACAGACCTCGTCGACATTTGGCAGGGTGAGTCCGGGAACGTCGGGGAAGGCAGGACGCATGAGCATATGGATCAGGATCGGTCCCAGGAGGTTTTGGGTCAGCACTATTACCGGCTGATCGCGGATGCGTCCAGCGCGGATTTCAGCGTCGAACCACCCTCCGAGGGTGCCGAACATCCGCGGTACTGCATAGCGAGCCAGGGACTGCACCGCGGTGCTTGTCGGTCGCGAGAACGCTTCGGCGAATACCGCTGGAGTGACGCGGGGCTCACGGTTGAGTGCATACGCCACGGTGCGGTAAAAGCCATGCACCGTGGAGTGCAGATCGCCCTGCGCTCGCGCTAGGTATTCCTCGATATCCCGGATGGGACTGAACTCGTCGAACACCGCGCGCATAAGCTCGTCACGTCCCCCGAACGCGGCGTGCAAGCTGAACACGGAGCAATCCGCGCGTTCGGCAATCGCCTCGAGTGTGGCTGCGGCCAAACCATTCTCACTGACCACTTCTGCCGCGGCGGTGAGCGCTCGCAGGCGTACCGGGGGACGGCCCCCGAGATCGATGCCGGCGGCGCGAACGGCGGCATCGAGAGAGCTGCGTGATCCGCCGAGTCTGCGCAGCAACGTACTTCGGGAGATATTGGCTTCGGCGGCGATAGCGCTGACCGGAACTTCGGCGATGTCGCGGTCCAGGGCTTCGGCGGCCCGCACCGCGGCCGCGATCAACTCCGGGGCGACGGAGGGACGGTCGACCACCGTGGCGGGCCCCCCAGCATCGGCATCGGTGCGGCAGTGCGGCATGAGTACGCCGTCAGCGCTTGCTCTGAGCGGAATAGGCACGCACGGACCCGGCATCGGCAGCGATCTCGGCACCCTTCAGCCGCTTGTTCAGTAGCGCGACTCTACGTAGCTGAGCGAATATGTTGATGGAGCCCAGCATGGGGAGTCCCCCGATGAACGTTCGGAAGGAGGGGTTTCCGCCGTGGACCTGAAGCTCGTAGAGGCAGCCGACCACGTAGAAGCACCCGGTGGAAAACAGGGTGGCGGGTATCGCATACGCGAGCGGTGATCGGGCGTCGGCGACCAGTTCCCTCGCATAGTCGTACTCGTCCTGTGTCAGCGGTTCGCGCTTGCGTAGTTTTGCCAGCACGGTCTTGTGCGCGCCGACTTTCTCGCCCAAGGGTGCGGGCGTTCGATTTTCCAGCCTCCCGATGTATACGAATACGCATGCGGCGCAGGTCACTGCCGACGCCGCGGCAAGGGCGGTGAGGTACCCCCAAGGTCCGGAAACCATGCTGTTGTTCCTTTGCTTTGGTCGAAACCGACTCGGTCTGTCAGGTATGTGGGGTGCCGGCGGTCGACGCCGGCCGTGGCTGTGAGCCGGTTGCCACCGGGTCGTCGTCCTCCCACAGCAGCAGTTGGCGCACCGCTTGGCGTGATCCGTAGGGCTGCAGCATTTGGCTGGCAGGGCGCGGTCGCACCTTCAGCGGCCACCAGAACCATCGTCCGATCAGCGCTGCGAAGGATGGCGTCATGAACGAACGCACGATCAGCGTGTCGAACAGCAGACCCAGGGCGATTGTGGTCCCGATCTGACCGAGGATCCGCAAGTCGGCGAATATGAAAGAGGCCATGGTCGCCGCGAAAACCAAACCGGCCGAGGTCACCACCGCACCGGAGCCGGCCATCGACCGGATGATGCCGGTCTTCAAGCCGGCGCCAATCTCTTCTTTGAACCGCGAGATCAACAGCAGGTTGTAGTCCGAGCCCACGGCCAGCAGCAGGATTACGGCCAGCGCCAACACAATCCAGTACAGCTGGATGCCGAAGAGATCCTGCCAAATCAGCACGGACAACCCGAACGATGCACCCAGCGACAGTGCCACGGTACCCACAATGACCAACGCGGCGACAACGCTTCGGGTGATGGCCATCATGACCAGCAGAATGAGGCTGAGCGCCGCGATTCCGGCGATCATCAGGTCGTATTTGGCGCCGTCCTGGATGTCTTTATAGGTGGCCGCGGTGCCGGCGAGGTAGATTTTGGATCCGGCCAGGGGTGTGCCCTTGACGGCCTCCTGGGCCGCGTGTCTGATGGCGTCGATATGCGAAATCCCCTGGGGCGTAGCCGGATCACCTTCATGGGTGATGATCATGCGGGCTGCCTTGCCGTCCGGCGACAGGAACAACTTCAGGCCGCGCTGGAATTCGGGGTTGGTGAACGCTTCCGGCGGTAGGTAAAAAGAATCGTCGGTTTTCGACGCGTCATATGCCTGCCCGAGGGCGGTGGCGTTCTGCAGTGCCGCTGCGGCCTGGTCGTTCAGTCCGGACGTGGTGGCGTAATTCGTCATCGTCAGGTCGCGGTTGGTCTCCTGGCTCGCGATCTGCGGCGGTATCAGCGCGAGCAGCTTGGGTTGCAGCGCATCCAACTTGGCGATGCTGCCCGAGACGCTGTTCAACTCGTCGGTCAGCGCGTCGAGGCCGTCAAGTGCGTCGAACAACGAGCGCAGCGCCGCGCAGACAGGAATGTCGAAACAGTGTTTCTCCCAATAGAAATAGCTGCGCAGCGGCCGGAAGAAGTCGTCGAAGTTGGCGATCTTGTCGCGCAGATCCTGGGCGATGGCGACCGTGCGCTGAAATGCCTTCGCCTGCTCGTCGGTGACGGCGCTGGACTGCTGTTGCAGCGCATACTGCTGCCGCAGGATATCGATCGAGTTGTTGATCACGGCAACTTGTCTTAGCAAGTCGGCGCTCTGGGACTGCTGAAACGGCAGATTGTTGATCTGAGTCGCGCTTCCGGCGCTGATCTGGAACGGAATCGACGTGTGATCCAGTGGCGTCCCCAGCGGGCGGGTGATCGATTGCACCTCCGCGATGCCGTCGGTATGAAATATCGCCTTGGCGACGCGCTCGAGCAGGATCATGCTGGTGGAGTTGCGTAGGTCGTGGTCGGCTTCGATCATCAACAGTTCGGGATTGAGCCGCGCCTGCGAAAAGTGCCGCTCCGCAGCTGCATAACCGATATTGGCCGGGGCATCGGCCGGCATGTAGGAGCGGGCGTCATAGCTTGTCTTGTACCCGGGCAGGGCGAGAAGACCGACGAGGGCTACGGCGATCGTCACCAACACTATGGGGCCGGGCCAGCGCACGATGGCCGTGCCGATACGGCGCCACCGCTGCGTGCTTATCTGGCGGTTGGGTTCCAGCAGACCGAAATGCCGTCCAATGACCAGCATGGCGGGTGCCAGGGTCAGGGCCGCCAGCACTGCGATCAGGACCCCGGATGCCGCAGGAATTCCAAGGCTTTGGAAATACGGGAGACGGGCAAAAGTCAGACAGAATACGGCGCCGGCAATCGTCAGGCCCGAGCCCAAGATGATGTGCGCAGTCCCGTGATACATCGTGGCAAACGCTGATACACGATCCTGCCCGGCGTAACGCGCCTCGTGAAAGCGGCCGAGAATGAAGATCGCGTAATCGGTGCCGGCGGCGATGACGAGCAGTGTCAGCAGATTGGTCGAGTACGTCGAGAGTTGGATGATGCCGGCGTTTGCGAGCACGGCGACAACTCCCCGGGAAGCGGTCAACTCGATCATGACGGTGAAGAGCACCAGGGCCGCGGTGCTGATGCGACGGTAGATCGAAATCAGCATCACCAAGATCACTCCGATGGTGATCAGCGTGGTCTTGAGGGTGCCTTTGCCGCCCACCTCGAACTGGTCGGTGACCAGCGGCGCGGGACCGGTGACATAAGCCTTGACGCCCGGCGGCGGTGACGAGTGGTCGACGATATTGCGCACCGAATCGACGGATTCGTTGGCCAACGACTCGCCCTGATTGCCGGCGAGGTAGACCTGCACCAATGCCGCCTTGCCGTCGGAGCTCTGCGACCCGGCGGCCGTCAGTGGGTCCCCCCAGAAATTCTGAATGTGTTGGACATGCTTCGTGTCTCGGGAGAGCTTGTCGACCAAGCCGTCGTAGTAGTGGTGTGCGTCGGCGCCGAGCGGTCTTTCTCCCTCGAGCACGATCATCGCCGCACTGTCGGAATCGAATTCCTGGAACACTTTGCCGATGCGTTTACTGGCCTGCAGCGACGGCGCATCGTGGGGACTCAGCGACACGTTGTGTGCTTGGGCGACCTTCTCCAACTGCGGCACAAAGACGTTCGTGACAACCGCCACGCCGAGCCAGAAGAACGCGATCAGCACGGAGAACCGGCGGATGAGGTCGGGGACCGACCGGCGCGAGACGCTTTGAGTGCTCATCCGGACTTGTCCAGGCAGTAGGTGAAGGCGTGCATCTGATTCACCGTTTTTTCATCCTTGACCTCGTTGTCAATCTTGATCCGGCAGCCGATCCAGTCGCGATCGCCCTGGGCGGAGACGCTGACGAACACCGCCGGTTGAGTGGTGGTCGTGTCGTAAGCCCAGGGCAGCATGACGGCGTCGGCTCGCTGAGGTTGGGCGTTCACGTCCAGGTAGGTGATGGTTGCCTGCGTGCCTGGCGGCCCAAAAACCTCGACGACCACGTGCTTGGGGTTGAACGGAGCGACGTCGTCGCCGATGCCGGGCGGCGTCGACGTGACATCTTGGGAGGCGAAGACACCGTGCAGGCGATACACCGTGAACCCAGCCAGCGCAAGTACTAGTACGGTGACCACCAGCAGCCAGCGGCGGCTGAGTCGGTGTCCGAGTGAAAACCGCTGCATCCGTGACCCTTTCAGAGGAGCGGCAACAGGAGTCGACGATGGCCGGGAAGGGAGGGAGATCCTCGGTGCGACATCGGCGACCTTTATGAAACCAATTCGTGCGGCGGTTGACATCCCGCTTGACAGCCGCCGGCCGATGCCGCCACTCACCACCTGTTGACACAGGGGCTAACGTAGACTGTATTACTGATTCAAGCAAGGTCACGCCGAGTGTGCGGGGCCGGCCGCAACGCTCGGTGGGAAGGGAAAGAGGGTTAGGCCGGTACTAGCTCTACGCCGCTCAGCACGACGGCGTTGTCGCGTGCGGGCGCAACAACGCCGGCCAAGAATCGGCCGTCCTCTTTCCAGACGTTGACTTGAAGTGTTTCACCGGGATACGCAACACCCGCGAAGCGGGCGCCGTACGCAGCTACCGCCGTGGCATCGCCGTCCAGCAACGCGTCGGTGATCGCCTTGCAGGTCATGCCGTACGTGCATAAACCGTGCAGGATCGGCTGCGGAAAGCCGGCGGCAGAAGCGAATTCGGGATCCGAATGCAACGGATTGCGGTCCCCGCACAGCCGGTACAGCAGCGCCTGCTGCGGTAGGATCGGCATGGCGAGTTCCAGGTCGGGTGCCCGGTCCGGTGTCGCATCCGACGAGGACGGCCCACGCTCGCCACCGAATCCGCCTTCACCGCGGGCGAAGATCGAGCGCTTCTGCGTCCACAGCACCGTGCCGTCGGGGGCGCTGACGGTCGTTTCGCTCCAGATCACCGCGGCCTTGCCCTTGTCCCAGATGTCGGTGAACCGCGTGACGCCGGTAGCGGATCCCGAAGGCGGCAGCGGCGCAGGCACTTCCACGCGCTCGCTGGCGTGCAGCACCTTGCCCAGCTCGATGTCGATGCCGGGGAACTGCACAGTCGGCGGCCCGGTCATGTGGAACGACGCGGCCACGTTGCCGAACGTCGGCAGCACCTGTGGGGTGTCGTCGACCAGGTAGCGCAGCTCGCGCGGATCCATCGGGTCGGAGCCGGCGCCCAGCCCCAGGTGATACAGCTGGATATCGCTGCTGACCCAGGAGAATTCGATGGGCTCGAGCTCGGCGGCCAGGGCGACGTCGACGTCGATCGGCATGGTCAGTTGTCTCCTGCGATGTGCAGCGCGGCCAGGTAGCCGAAGGTCATCGCGGGCCCGATCGTCCCGCCCGGCCCCGGATAGGTGTGTCCCATCACCGG
>NZ_JAFBAR010000126.1 GCF_019247635.1 Mycobacterium sp. | reverse complement strand
CGCTCCGAAATTGGCAGTGCCGTTCCGCTCGCGGCCGTTGCGGCAGCGCGCGCGGGCGACGGACGTCTCACCCTCCGAATAGCAGGTATAAACCGGTGAAGGTGTAGCTCACCATGACCAGCATCATGGTGAGCTGGCCGGTGAGCTGGTGGCCTGGCGGCAACAGCCGCAGAGCTCTGTCATGCGCGGCGATCACGGCCATGATGTGCCCGGTGACCACGCAGGCGACCTTGATCCCGGCCAGCACCGGCGGGTGCATGGACAGCACGTACCAGACGCGCAGGTGCGCCAGGCCCAGCGGATTCCAACCGCGGCCGAATGGGTCGGCCAGGGCGATGACGGCCTGCTGTCCGCGCTCGATCAGGTAGGACAGGTAGTGCGCGAAGATGTAGCCCACCACGATCGGGATCAGCGAGTGCGCCAGCTGGCCCGGCAAGGCGCGACGCTGGTCCCGCTCGACCCCGCCGGTTGCCCGCGCGGCAAGCGAAAAGGTCAGTGCCACAACCGAAATGAATAGGAGCAGGCCGACGGTTCGCAGTGCGCTCGACGGCACGGTCGCTGACATTCGGTCGGCGAAGTTGCGCCATGTCGGTGACGCCGAGTAGCTGTCGAACGCCGTGGACCCGAGCAACACCGCCAGCACTATGACGATGCCCGGCCGCACGGGCAGCGACGGCAGGTGGTCGAACGGATTGCCCACGACGATCCTTCCCGTCGTCGGTGAGCGGCGAAAGGGGCAGAGTCGGGAGACCGCCATGCTGTACACGCCGAACGGGTCGGCACGCGCCAGCCACCGCTGCCCGCACAGCCACGCCCCAATCAGCAACACCGCGACGTAAACGAGCAGCCAAGTCTTCACCCACGGCAGCGACGCGGAGTCCGGGCTCGCCAGCTCCATCCACACGAAGGCGAACAGACCGGCGGCCGCCGGGCGGTATCCCCAGCGCTCGGGGTAGGTGCGTCGCGCGCGCCCCGGGAGGGCCGGTCGCAGCAGCAGATAAATCGTGCGCACCGGCGAGATCACCCGCCACACCGGCCCGAAAACCAGCGACGCAGCCACCAGCCCGACCCACAGCAGTACGTAGAACGCTCCGAGCAGGCCGTTGGACTGGGTTTGGGGACCCCATACTCCGGCCGCCACCACCCACACCGTGAAAACCAGCACCGCGCCGGCGGCCACTCGGCGGGTGACCCGGGCGTCGACAAATGCGGTCAGCGCCGACGGCAACGGGTGGCCCGGCTTGGCCGGATCAAACCGCGGGCGCCGCCAGGCGAACGCGACCACGGCGAACGTGAACGTCAGCGCCCATGCCGCTCCGACCATCGCATAGGCGTAGGGGACCGGAAGGTCGCCGGAGCCGCCCAACCCGTGGGCGAGCACCGCAACCGTCACTGCTGGACTTGGATGGTCGCGATCGTGCGGTGCAGGTGGTGAAGTTCGACGTCGACGTTGCCGGGGACGTCGACGCTGAACTGGAATGTCTGGTTGGGTGCGGCCGCGACCTGGAATTTGTGGTCCGGCGTCGAGTGCACGTGCAGCTCGTCGGTGGCGTCGCTGGTGACCCGCAGGGTGATCTGTTCGCGAACCTTGGACTGCAGCGTGGCATTGGTCGGGGTGACCTGACCGTTCGCGATGGTGACATCGACCGTTAGGCCCTGTGGCGGCGCGGGCGCGGGCTTACTCGGGGAACCACCGCAGGCCACCACGACTCCCACGATCGCCGTCGCCCACGTCGCGGTGAGGGTGCGACGACCCGTCATCGACCTATGCCGCATGGGGGACCGGATGCTTTTCCTCCTCGATTTGCCCGGGGGTGGTGGTTCCGCCGTTAATCCGGCCGGCACCCCAGGTCAGGCCGGCGATCACCATCAGCGTGAAGATCAACACCACCACGGAGCCGGCGTTGAACAACCAGATCGGACTGCTTGGGTCGCGTTCGCGTTGCAGGATGCTGTTCTCCAGCACGAACGGTCGCGTGGTGGAGGCCAGCGCCGGAACCTCGGAGCCCTGGGGCGCGGGAAGGGCCGAATCCGCTGGTTCGTAGATCGCCACGGCGGTCAACGTGTAACCGTCTTGGACCCGCAGCAGCGTCTTCCAGGATCCCCAGACCGGGATCGGCTTGGTGGAGCGGTAGTGTCCCGGCCCAACCTTTTGCAGCCGATCGATCACCAGGCCCCGCTCATTTTCCATCCGGCCCTGCCAGGACAGGATCGTCAGCCAGTTCGGGTTATCGCTCACCATGTTGGGCGGATTGAGTTGCACATCCGCGGAGACCATGCGCTTTCCGGGGGCGCTGGGCAGGTCGGTCAGGTTGATCGTCGCGGTGTCCTGCTTCGGCACCACGATGTGCAGCCCATTGGCCACGGCGCCGCCGATGACGAGCACCGTCGCCGCGACCACCGAGATGCCGATCGCGCGCCGCGGCAGGCGTTGCCCGGTGAGGACCATCCCCATCATCGCGCCGCACGTGCCCATCATTACCGCTACTGGGACCGCCTCGGCCAGGATCTGGGGCCACATGTGTGTGGGCCACGGGTAGTGGTAGACCGTGCCGATCCACAGCGACTCCAGCCACAGCCCGACGGTGCCGACGCCCAGACCCGCGACCGCACCGAACACGATCGACCGCTTGAACAGCGGCGTCAGCGCGATCACCTCGACCACCAGAGCGGGACCCAGGTAGAGCGGGAACCAGTTGATCGGGGCGCCCAGGATGGGCCCGACCGTCAGCGCCACGAGGCCGCGCAGCAGGATCGCGAAGAGGGCCGCGATGATTGCCGCGCCCCGGCCCATCGTGATACGCGCGATCACCAACCCCACCGCTGCGACGCCCGCGATCATCATCGGCTGGTGTATCAGCCGAAACTGCGGGACACCGAAGTCGAACTCGATTTGGTAGACCGACATGCCGATCAGCAGGCCGCCGCAGGACAGGTAGCGCAGGAATTTGACGAACGGGCGTTCGGGTTCCTCGGGTTCGCCCGGCAACGCCCGGCCGCCCTCGTACTCCAGCATCAGCACCGAGAACAAGGAAAATCCCGCGCCGCCGATCATCATCAAATGCGTTGGGCCCCATAGGGTGACGTCTTGGCCGAAGAGACGATGCCAGATGTCGTCGAGAGGGAACCCGAGCAGAGCGTACATACCGCAGCCGGCCATCAGCACACCGCCGACGGGGGCGTGCCAGTTGCGGGTGATGCGCACCGGAGCGGGGCCGGGTTCATCGAACGGCAGCACGATCGCGGTCATGCCGGCCAGGAAAATCCCGAACAGGCCGATGATGATGAAGTAGTGCGCGGGATTGGCCAGCGGACCGGGATCCCGGCCATTGCCGATGTGCCAACTCACGTCCCAGATGAACCCGAACAGGGCGCAGATGATGAATGTGGTGAACACCAGGACCGGCAGGGCCACCCAGGATGGGCGCCTGAATTTGCGTCCCAGCCAGTCGGCGAGTTTGGTCAGCCACTCGATTCGATGACTGCGATGAGCCCATCCGATCCACAGCATGACCAGTGTGATCACCATCGCGGCGATCGTCAGGCCAATCACCTGGTTGAGGCCTGCACCGCGCGCGGGTGCCTCTGCCAGAACCGTCAGCGCCATCGACGTCATCGTCCTACCCTCCCAACTGCGCCGGGCCGCCCCGGGAGATTTGATCTGACGGCCACTAAGTTACTCCAAGGTAAGTTAGCGTTCCAGTCCCAACGGAAGCGGGAATGCCCGGTTGGTCGGCTCGTCAATCCCGGTTTTCGTCCGCCGCGTCCGCGTCGTGGGGTTTGCGGCGATCCCGCAGCGCGACGTACAAGACGACGCCGACGACAACCACCGCGGGCAGGAAGGCGGGTACCGCCAGCAGGATCCAGTGGTGTGCCACATACTCGACGTGCGGATTGGTCATCGTGGTTGCCCCTGGCTGCTGCCCGGATGGCGTTGGTGGACGCGCCCCCCGTTACCCTAGCTTGAACACGCTTCAGGGCAGGCGCGATGAGCCTGCGGCTAGGCAGTCCGGCTAGCAAAACACAAGGGAGCACTTGGTGACTCAGGCAGCGACGCGGCCAACCATCGACACCGACAGCGCCGACATTCTGACCGTCGCGCGCCAGCAGGTGCTGGAGGCTGGGGAGGGACTCGACAGGGACCAGGTACTGCAGGTGCTGCAACTGCCCGACGACCGGCTGGAGGAGCTGCTGTCGTTGGCCCACGAGGTGCGGATGCGCTGGTGCGGCCCGGAGGTCGAGGTCGAGGGCATCATCAGCCTGAAAACCGGGGGCTGCCCCGAGGACTGCCATTTCTGCTCCCAGTCGGGGCTGTTCGCTTCGCCGGTGCGCAGCGCCTGGCTCGACATTCCCAGCCTGGTCGAGGCGGCCAAGCAGACCGCCAAGAGCGGTGCCACCGAGTTTTGCATCGTGGCCGCGGTTCGCGGACCCGACGAGAGGTTGCTGGCCCAGGTCGCGGCCGGCATCGAGGCGATCCGCGACGAGGTCGAGATCAACATCGCCTGCTCACTGGGGATGCTGAGCGCCGAGCAGGTGGAACGGCTGTCGGCGATGGGCGTGCACCGCTACAACCACAACCTGGAGACCGCCCGCTCGTTCTTCACCCGCGTCGTCACCACCCACACCTGGGAAGAGCGCTGGCAGACGCTGTCGATGGTGCGTGACGCCGGCATGGAGGTGTGCTGCGGCGGCATCCTGGGCATGGGAGAGACGCTGCAGCAGCGGGCGGAATTCGCCGCTGAACTCGCCGAACTCGGCCCCGACGAGGTGCCGTTGAATTTCCTCAACCCACGTCCGGGCACCCCATTCGGGGATTTGGCGGTCATGCCGGCCGGTGAGGCGCTGAAGTCGGTCGCCGCGTTCCGCCTCGCGTTGCCGCGGACCATGTTGCGCTTCGCGGGCGGTCGCGAGATCACCCTCGGCGACCTGGGGGCCAAGCAGGGCATTCTCGGCGGGATCAACGCGGTGATCGTCGGCAACTATCTGACCACGCTGGGTCGCCCGGCCGAGGCCGACCTCGAATTGCTCGACGATCTGCAGATGCCCATCAAGGCGCTCAACGCCACCTTGTAGACACCGTGATTGTGGTGCGCTACAACGTCTACACCGGTGAACCGGAGGGCACCGCCGTCCCCGCCGCGGCCCGGCTGGGCCTGGAGCCGCCCCGGTTCTGCGCGGAATGCGGACGCCGGATGATCGTGCAGGTGCGCCCTGACGGTTGGCGGGCGCGATGCTCACGGCACGGCGAAGTGGACTCGGCCGACCTGGAGGCGCAGCGATGACGGATTCTGCGGCCCTATCCCGGCCCTCTGGCGTTACGCGCGCGGCGCGAGTGCGCGCCTGCCTCGCCGTAGTGCTCGGACTGACGCTATCGGGTGTGCTCGCGGGCGCCCTGTGGGCCTGGATAGCTCCGCCGCTGCATGCGGTGGTGGCGATCACTCGGGCCGGCGAACGAGTGCACGACTACCTGGGCAATGAGTCGGAACACTTCTTCGTCGCACCGTTTCTAATGTTGGCGCTGCTGGGAGTGATTTCGGTGGTCGCACCCGTGCTGGTGTGGCAGTGGCGGCAGCACCGTGGGCCTGGGATGGTCGTGGTGCTGTGCATCGGTCTGGTGCTGGCGGCCGCGGTCGCCGTCACCGTGGGCGCTTTGTTGGTTCGGCTCCGCTACGGGGCGTTGGACTTCGACACGGTGCCGTTGGTAGGTGAGCGTGCCGTCGCTTATGTCGTCGAGGCGCCGCCGGTGTTTTTTGCCCGAGGGCCGCTGCAGGTGGCTACCACGCTGTTCTGGCCGGTCGGCATCGCCTCGCTGGTGTGCGTGTTGCTTGTCGCCGCGAACGCCCGCGACGACTTGGGCGGTCTTCCGGCGGTCACACCGCGACCGAGCGTGCTGCCTGCAGCCCCACCGGGCTCACCGGGCCCACAAGCCCCGGAAGCCCCCGAAGCCCCCGAAGCCGTGGTGTCCTAGCGCCGGCAAGGCCCCGTCGGAGCCGCGTCAGAGCGGGCGGCGGTGAATGTGGCGGCCACCGATGACCCGGGCTGCGATCCTGCCCAACCGTGCCATGCCGGCGTAGGTCATCGGATTGAACGCGGTTGGCCACACTGTTCGGACGAGATGCTCGGTCAGCGGCCGGCGGGCGAACCGGTCGGTGAGCCAGCGCAGCGTCATCGGGGCCGACAGCGGATGCAGCAGCATATGTTCGTTGAACGCGTCGCGGTGATAGCTGACATCGGCGCCGCCGGCCGAATAGGCGTCGGCCAGTTCGTCGATGTCGTGCACGTCGATGAGGTAGTCGTGCACCGCCTGCACGATCAACACCGGCGGCGTTGGCACCGCGGCGCCCAGTTTGATGCTTTCGAAGACGTGCGAGACCTCCGGCGTGGACAGGATGTCCTCGAGCGGCTCGTCGAGGTAGTCCGCCATGTTCTTGCCAGCCATCCGCACGACCGCCGCCACGGTCGTCATGTCTTTCAGCGAGTCAAGCAGGGCACGTCCCTCGTCGTTGGTGTGCTCTTTGATGACCCGGTCCAAGTCGGGGTAAACGTGCGCAAGAGCGGCCACCACCAGCGCCGGCAACCCGGCGAGGAAGGTGCCGTTGAGCCGGCGGAAAGTATGTCCCAGGTCGCCGACCGGCGAGCCCAGGGCCGCCCCGACGATGTCTAATTCGGGCGCGTACTCGCCACACATCTCGGCGGCCCACGCACTGGCCAGCCCGCCACCGGAATATCCCCACAACCCTATCGGTGCGTTTGCCGCCAACCCGGTGCGTTCCGAGCCCAGGGCGGCCCGGATGCCGTCGAGGACACGGTAGCCGGGCTCGTACGGAGCACCCCAGATGCCGTGCAGACCCTCGTGGTCCGGTACCGAGACGGCCCAGCCCTCGGCCACAGCGGCGGTGATCAAGAAGAGCTCGAGTTGGGCCAGCGAACCCAGCGCCTTCGCCCTTCTGCGCAGCGCATACGACGGAAAACAGCGCGACGACACGGCATCGATCGCGCATTGGTAGGACAGCAGCGGGCAGGTCTGGCCCGGAGTATGCCCGGCGGGGAGGATCACGGTGGTCACCGCCGCCTCGGGCTTACCATTCAGGTCCATGGTCCGATACAGCAGCTGGATGGCAGTGCTGCGTTGCGGGATCAGTCCCAGAAAGGCCAGCTCAACGTCGCGGGTGCGCAGCACGGCGCCGGGCTCGGCATGCTGAAAGCCGGGCGGCGGCTGGTAGAACGGGTCGTCCGTCGGCAGCAGCGGCCGCACTTTGCGCTGCAATTCCTCGTGTGTCGGCCGGCCGATCCACTCCGCGCCGGTCGCCCCTGCCAGATTGCCGAGCTCGACCATTGAGGCTCCCTTCGTAGCCACCGGCATTCTCGCGATCGCCCTTTTCGGACCGCGCGAATCGCTGGTGGCGGTCAGCGCCCGCAGGTCACCGGCGCCCGTCTCTTACCGATTTCTTACTGAATGTACCGGTAGCTGCGCAAACTTCGACTCACAAATTGCGTGTGGCGCGTCACAGGCCCCGGCATTTCACGTCTGACCTGGCGGGCCGGGCGGCCTGAGAGCGGCGAACTCGTCGGTGACGCGCAGCTGTGAATCGGTGAATTGGTAGAGGGCGGCCGGGCGTCCGCCGCTGCGGCCCGACGCCGCCACCGTGCCGGTCTGGGAGATGACGCCGCGCCGGGCCAGCACCCGTTGCAGGTTGGTTGCGTCGACCTGATGGCCCAGCGCCGCGCCATAGATGTCACGCAATGTCGATAGCGCGAATTCCCTTGGAGCCAGGGCGAATCCGATATTGGTATAGGACATCTTGGCGACCAGTCGGGTATGCGCGTGAGTCACCATCGGGCCGTGATCGAAGGCCATTCGTGGTAGCGCATTCACCGGGTGCCATCGGGTGTCGGGCGGCAACTCGGGCGTGGCGGGGGAGGGAACCAGGCCCAGGAAGGTCGACGCGATCACCCGCGCGCCGGGCACCCGGTGGGGGTCGGAGAACACTGCGAGCTGCTCCAGGTGCGCCAACTCACGCAGGTCCACCTTTTCGGCCAGCTGCCGCCGGACCGAGGTATCCATGTCCTCGTCATTGCGCAGCTGGCCGCCCGGCAGTACCCAAGCACCCTTTTGTGGATCCTGCGCACGCTCCCACAACAACACGTTGAGCTGCGGTTTTTCTGATTTCGGGGCTTCCTTGCCCCGCCGGACCTGGAACACGACCGCGAGCACTTCGTGTGCGGTGCTACCATTGGGCATGTTTTCGATTGTAAGTCGAAAACCTCCTGCCGCGAAAGGAGCGGACCAATGACGGTCCTGAACCGTACTGACACGCTCTTGGCCGATATGGCAGCCGACATCATCGACACGCCAAGCGGGTATGCCGGCGTCGACGGTGACGAGCGGTGGGCCGCGGAGGTTCGTCGGCTGGCGCGGTTGCGGGGGGCCACCTTGTTGGCGCACAACTACCAGCTGCCGGCCATCCAAGACGTCGCCGACCATGTGGGGGATTCGCTGGCGCTGTCGCGGATCGCCGCCGACGCGCCCGAGGACACAATCGTGTTCTGTGGCGTGCATTTCATGGCCGAGACCGCCAAGATCCTGAGTCCGGAAAAGACAGTGCTCATACCCGATCAGCGGGCCGGTTGCTCACTGGCCGATTCGATCAGCCCCGACGATCTGCGCGCCTGGAAGGACGAACACCCGGGTGCCGTCGTCGTCTCCTACGTCAACACCACCGCCGCGGTGAAGGCGCTCACCGACATCTGCTGCACGTCGTCAAACGCCGTCGAAGTGGTCGCGTCCATCGACCCCGGCCGCGAGGTGCTGTTCTGCCCCGACCAATTCCTCGGCGCCCACGTCCGCCGCGTGACCGGACGCAAGAACATCCACGTCTGGGCCGGCGAATGTCACGTGCACGCCGGCATCAACGGCGACGAGCTCACCGACCAGGCCCGCGCACATCCCGACGCCGAACTGTTCGTGCACCCCGAATGTGGTTGCGCCACATCGGCTTTGTACCTGGCCGGCGAAGGCGCCTTCCCATCGGATCGGGTAAAGATCCTATCCACGGGTGGCATGCTCGAGGCCGCCCACCGGACGCGCGCCCGCCAGGTCCTGGTCGCCACCGAGGTCGGCATGCTGTACCAGTTGCGCCGGGCCGCGCCGAGCATCGACTTCCGCGCCGTCAACGACCGCGCGTCCTGTAGGTACATGAAGATGATCACCCCCGCGGCGCTGTTGCGCTGCCTGCTGGACGGTGCCGACGAAGTCCACGTCGACCCCGACATCGCGGCAGCGGGCCGGCGCAGTGTGCAGCGGATGATCGAAATCGGTCAGCCCGGCGGCGGCGAATGATGACCGGACCCGCGTGGCGGCATGCGGCCGATGTCGTCGTCGTCGGCACCGGGGTGGCGGGGTTGGCCGCCGCGCTGGCCGCCCATCGGGCCGGGCGAAGCGTCGTCGTCCTCAGCAAGGCGGGCGGGGTGACCGCGACGCGCTACGCACAGGGCGGCATCGCGGTCGTGTTGCCGGACAATCCTGAGAACGCAGACTCCGTGGACGCCCACGTCGCCGACACGCTGGCCGCCGGAGCTGGCATGTGCGATGCAGACGCGGTGTACTCGATCGTCGCCGACGGTTACCGCGCCGTGAGCGAATTAGTAGGTGAGGGAGCGCGATTCGACGAATCCGGGCCGGGCCGGTGGGCGCTGACCCGGGAGGGCGGGCACTCGCGGCGACGCATCGTGCACGCCGGTGGGGACGCGACCGGCGCCGAGGTCCAACGCGCGCTCGACCACGCCGCCCGCGTGCTGGACATCCGCACCAGCCACGTGGCGTTGCGAGTGTTGCACGACGACGCCCTGGGCCAAGACAGGGTGACGGGGGTTTTGGTGGGCAACGCCGACGGGATCGGAATTATCAGCGCGCCCGCGGTGATCCTGGCGTCCGGCGGCCTGGGGCACCTCTACAACGCGACCACCAATCCCGACGGATCGACCGGCGACGGAATCGCGTTGGGGCTATGGGCCGGTGTCCCGGTCAGCGATGTCGAGTTCATCCAATTCCATCCGACCATGCTCTTCGCCGCGGGTCCCGGCCAAGAAACCGGCCGGAGGCGACCGCTGATCACCGAGGCCATCCGCGGTGAGGGCGCGATATTGGTTGACGGGCAAGGCAATTCGGTGATGGCGGGCGTTCACCCGATGGGCGACCTGGCGCCGCGCGATGTCGTCGCGGGGGCCATCGACGCGCGGCTGAAGGCCATCGGCGATCCGTGCGTCTTTCTCGACGCGCGCGGCATCGACAGCTTCGAGACCCGGTTCCCCAATGTCACCGCCGCGTGCCGCGCCGCCGGCATCGACCCCGTCCGGCAACCCATCCCCGTCGTTCCGGGGGCGCACTACAGCTGCGGTGGTGTGGTGGCCGACGTGTATGGCCAGACCGAGCTGCCTGGGCTGTTCGCCGCGGGCGAGGTGGCCCGCACCGGGATGCACGGCGCGAACCGTCTGGCGTCCAACAGCTTGCTGGAAGGCTTGGTCGTGGGTGGCCGCGCCGGAACGGGCGCGGCCGAGCATGCCGCGGCGGCTGGCCGATTGCGCGCGACCATGCCCGAACCGATCACCCACACGGCTTCGAACCGACCTGAATTGCAGGACGCGATGACCCGGGACGCCTCGGTGGTGCGCGACGCCACCGGGCTGCAGCGCTTGTCCGAAACGCTGGCCGGCGAGCCGGTTCGCCACATCACCGGCCGCCGCGATTTCGAGGATGTGGCGTTGACGCTGACTGCCCGGGCGGTGGCCGCTGCGGCGCTGGCCCGTACCGAAAGCCGTGGCTGCCACCACCGTGCGGAGTATCCGGATGCCGTGCCGGAACAAGCCCGCAGCATCGTGATCCGGCTGGCTGAGGACCAGAACTCGGTGTGCGCCGGGGCGTTGGCTGCGGTGTGTTGATGGCGCTGTCCGACGCCGAGCTTTCCGCGGCGCGCACCATCATTCGATGCGGCCTCGCCGAGGACCTGAACTACGGACCGGACATCACCACGATCTCGACCGTGCCGACCGGCACGGTGACCACCGCGGCGATGGTGCCGCGCGAGCCGGGCGTGGTTGCCGGCGTCGATATCGCGGTGTTGGTGCTCGACGAGGTCATCGGCACCGACAGTTACGAGGTGCTCGGCCGCGTGCGCGACGGCACCCGGCTCCGGGCGGGCGAGCCGTTGCTGACCGTCCGGGCAGACACGCGCGGCCTGTTGACCGCGGAGCGGACCATGCTGAACCTGGTCTGCCACTTGTCCGGGATCGCCACGGTGACGGCGGCTTGGGTCGATGCGGTCAGCGGGACCAAAGCCAAGATCCGCGACACCCGCAAAACCCTGCCGGGCCTGCGGGCGCTGCAGAAATACGCGGTGCGGGTCGGCGGGGGCGTCAACCACCGGCTGGGGCTGGGCGACGCCGCGTTGATCAAGGACAACCACGTCGCGGCGGCGGGCTCGGTGGTCGAGGCGTTGCGCGCGGTGCGCGCGGCGGCGCCGGATCTGTCTTGTGAGATCGAAGTGGACTCGCTCGAGCAGCTCGACGAGGTGCTGCCCGAGAAGCCCGAGCTGATCCTGCTGGACAACTTCCCGGTGTGGCAGACGCAGACCGCGGTGCAGCGCCGTGACGCGCGCGCGCCCGAAGTTTTGCTCGAGTCGTCGGGCGGCCTCACCTTAGACACCGCGGCGGCGTACGCCGGAACCGGTGTGGACTACCTGGCCGTCGGCGCTCTGACTCACTCGGTGCAAGTGCTGGACGTCGGCCTGGACATGTAGCGCGGTCCCCGCCCGGCCAGCGCGCGCGCCCGTGGGCCGCCCGCCCGGGCCGCCCGTCGGCCCGTCATTGAGCGTGAACTGGCGGCGCGATTTTGGCCAAAATCTCGCCCTCACGTCACGCTCGGCGCGCCCGGGGGCGGGCCCGGCCCCGGCCAGCGCGCCCGGGGGGCCACGTCACGCTCGGCCCGCCCGCGGGCGGGCCCGGCCCGGCCAGCGTGCCCGCGGGTGGGCCACATCACGCTCGGCGCGCCCGTGGCGGACCCCGGCCCGCCAGCGCGCCGGCCCGTCGTCGAGCGTGAACTCAGGGCGGCGAAATCTCACTCTAAGAACACACTCGGCGAGGGTCGAGTAGCCGTGAGCCAGGCTCAGGCGATGTCGGCGACGAAAACCGCCATCCGGCGCAGCTGCACACGTGCCAACCACGGCAGACCCTCAGGGTCGGAGCCGGGGGGCAGGATCCGTGGGTTGGTGATGTGCAGCTCCCGGCGGGTGTAGTGCACGTCGGCCTCGCCGGCGGCGAGCACGTTTTTGACCCAGTCGGTCTTGCCGTGGGCGAGCGCGATCGCCAGCACGCCACCCTTGTGGTAGGTGGTCACGATGGTTTTGTACGGCTTGCCCGACTTGCGGCCGCGGTGCGTGATGGTCGCGGTGCCGGGGATGAAGCGCGCGATCGGTTTGAGCGCCGGGTTCAGGTATTTGACCTGAAAGTTCTCAAACCAGACCGGAAAGACCATCGGGACGCCCGGGGCGTTGTTGGGGTGATCTTTTTTGGACATGGCCGCACTGTACCGCCCGAGAACAAACCGCCCGAATAACAACTTGAGCTGCTCTGGGACAATGGTCAACGTGACTCCATCGCCTGCGCTGCTGGCCCGCATCGACCTGCGGGGTGCGGAGCTGACGGCTGCGCGCTTGCGAACCGCACTGCCGCGCGGCGGCGACGACGTGGACAGCGTGCTGCCGACGGTGCGGCCCATCGTGCAGGCCGTCGCTGAGCGCGGGGGCGAGGCAGCCCTGGAATTCGGGCAATCGTTCGACGGCGTGCAGCCGGCCGCCGTACGGGTGCCCCAGGTGGCACTGGATGCGGCGCTGGCCGGGTTGGTCGCCGATGTCCCAGACCTCATCGACGCACTGCAGGTGATGATCGATCGCACCCGCGCCGTGCACGCCGACCAGCGCCGCATCGACGTCACGACCACACTCGGCCCGGGCGCCACGGTGACCGAACGATGGGTTCCCGTCGAACGCGTGGGCCTGTACGTGCCCGGCGGCAATGCGGTTTATCCGTCCAGCGTGGTGATGAACGTGGTGCCGGCCCAAACCGCGGGCGTGGACTCGCTGGTGGTGGCCAGCCCGCCCCAGGCTGCATTTGACGGCCTGCCCCACCCGACGATCCTGGCCGCGGCCCGGCTGCTCGGCGTCGACGAGGTGTGGGCCGTCGGCGGTGCCCAGGCGGTGGCGTTGCTGGCCTATGGTGGCGCCGACACCGACGGCTCGGAGCTGCAGCCGGTGGATATGATCACCGGTCCCGGCAACATCTACGTCACCGCCGCCAAACGGCTGTGCCGCTCACAAGTGGGCATCGACGCCGAAGCCGGGCCGACCGAGATCGCGATCCTGGCCGACCACACCGCCGATCCGGCACACGTGGCCGCCGACCTGATCAGCCAGGCCGAACACGACGAGATGGCGTCGAGCGTGCTGGTCACGCCGAGCCTGGACCTGGCCGACGCCGCCGAGGCCGAACTGGCCGCTCAGCTGCAGACCACCGTGCACCGCGACCGGGTGACAGCTGCCCTGAGCGGACGTCAATCGGCGATCATCATGGTCGACGACCTGGATGCCGGCGTCCGGGTGGTCAACGCTTATGCCCCTGAGCATCTGGAGATCCAAACCGCCGACGCTCCCGCCGTTGCCGGCCGGATCCGTTCGGCGGGGGCGATTTTCGTGGGCCCGTACTCACCAGTCAGCCTGGGCGACTACTGCGCGGGGTCCAACCACGTGTTGCCGACGGTTGGCAGCGCCCGGCACTCCAGCGGCCTGTCGGTGCAGACCTTCCTGCGCGGCATCCATGTCGTCGACTACAGCGAGGCGGCCCTCAAAGACGTTTCCGGTCACCTGGTGACCCTCGCCAAGGCCGAGGACCTGCCGGCGCACGGTGAGGCAGTACGGCGAAGGTTCGAACGATGACCGGCGCACCCGGAAAGCCCACGCTGGACGACTTGCCGCTGCGCGACGACCTGCGTGGCAAATCACCTTATGGTGCACCGCAATTGGCGGTTCCGGTGCGGCTGAACACCAACGAGAACCCGCACCCTCCTACCCAGGCGCTCGTCGACGACGTCGTAGCCTCGGTGCGCGCGGCCGCCGCCGACCTGCACCGCTACCCCGACCGCGACGCGGTCGATCTGCGCCGCGACCTGGCCGCCTATCTGACCGCCCAGACCGGGACGCAGCTGAGTGTCGAAAATCTCTGGGCCGCAAACGGTTCCAATGAGATTCTGCAGCAGCTCCTGCAGGCTTTCGGCGGTCCGGGACGCACCGCGATCGGATTCGTCCCCTCCTATTCGATGCACCCCCTGATCTCCGACGGCACCCACACTGAGTGGATCGAGACCGTCCGCGCCGACGACTTCAGCCTCGACGTCGACACAGCCGTCACCGCGGTGACCGAGCGCAGGCCGGACGTGGTCTTCATCGCCAGCCCCAATAACCCATCCGGGCAGAGCGTTTCGCTGCCGGATCTGCGCAGGTTGCTCGCCGTGGTGCCGGGGATCTTGATCGTCGACGAGGCCTACGGCGAGTTCTCGTCGCAACCCAGCGCGGTCACGCTGGTCGAGGAGTATCCGACCAAGCTCATCGTCACCCGCACCATGAGCAAGGCGTTCGCGTTTGCCGGCGGCAGGCTGGGGTATCTGATCGCCACCCCGGCGCTGGTCGACGCGATGTTGCTGGTCCGTCTGCCGTATCACCTGTCGTCGGTGACACAGGCCGCCGCCCGCGCCGCGCTGCGGCACGCCGACGACACCCTGGGCAGCGTCGCAACCCTGATCGGTGAACGCCAACGGGTCTCAAAGGAACTGTCCGGCATCGGCTTTCGTGTGATACCGAGTGACGCCAACTTCGTGCTGTTTGGCGAGTTCGCCGACGCGCCGGCGGCCTGGCAGCGGTATCTGGACGCCGGTGTCTTGATCCGCGATGTCGGCATCCCCGGCTATCTGCGCGCCACCACCGGACTGGCTGACGAGAACGACGCCTTCCTGCGAGCGAGCGCAACCATCGTCGCCACCCAACTTGCCCCCGTCGCCCCGGTAGGAGCACCATGACAACCATTACCAGCCGTCGTGCACGAATTGAACGCCGTACCAAGGAATCCGATATCGTCATCGAGCTCGACCTCGACGGCACCGGACAGGTGGAAATCGACACCGGCGTCCCCTTCTACGACCACATGCTGACGGCGCTGGGCAGTCACGCCAGCTTCGACTTGACCGTGCGCGCCAAAGGCGACGTGGAGATCGAAGGACACCACACCATCGAGGACACCGCGATCGCGCTGGGCACCGCGCTCGGTCAGGCCCTCGGCGATAAGAAGGGGATCCGCCGGTTCGGCGACGCCTTCATCCCAATGGACGAGACCCTGGCGCATGCTGCCGTCGACGTGTCCGGCCGGCCCTATTGCGTGCACACCGGGGAACCGGATCACCTGCAGCACACCACTATTGCCGGCAGCTCGGTGCCGTACCACACCGTCATCAACCGGCACGTGTTCGAGTCGTTGGCCATGAACGCCCGCATCGCCCTGCACGTACGCGTCGTGTATGGGCGCGACCCGCACCACATCACCGAGGCGCAGTACAAGGCGGTCGCCCGCGCGCTGCGCCAGGCGGTCGAGCCCGATCCCCGGGTATCGGGCGTGCCGTCCACCAAAGGGGTTTTGTGACTTCCCTTTTGCGGCCGAAGTCGGTGGTCGTGTTGGATTACGGCTCCGGAAATCTGAGGTCGGCGCAGCGGGCGCTGCAGCGGGTCGGGGCCACCGTCGAAGTGACCGCCCATGCAGGAACGGCCCTGGCCGCCGACGGCCTGGTGGTGCCCGGGGTCGGCGCGTTCGAGGCGTGCATGACGGGCCTGCGGAAGATCTCTGGCGAGCGGATCATCGCCGAGCGGATCGCCGCCGGGCGCCCGGTGCTG
Organism: Mycobacterium sp.; assembly: GCF_019247635.1. Lineage (GTDB taxonomy): Bacteria > Actinomycetota > Actinomycetes > Mycobacteriales > Mycobacteriaceae > Mycobacterium. Next base: position 5,340 of record NZ_JAFBAR010000126.1, on the reverse strand, counting down.
GGAGTCTGCGTCGGAATGCAGATCCTGTTCGCACGCGGCGTCGAGTTCGGGGTCGAGACGCAAGGTTGTGGACAATGGCCCGGTGCGGTCACCCGGCTGGACGCCCCGGTGATCCCGCACATGGGCTGGAACGTGGTGAACGCGGCGCCGGGCAGTGCGCTGTTCAAGGGATTGGCCGCCGACGCCCGCTTCTATTTCGTGCACTCCTACGCCGCGCAGCGTTGGGAGGGCTCGTCTGACGCCCTGCTGACCTGGGCAACCCATCAGGCGCAGTTTTTAGCCGCGGTGGAGGATGGCCCGTTGGCGGCCACCCAGTTTCACCCGGAAAAGAGTGGGGATGCCGGTGCGGCCATTCTGAGCAACTGGGTCGAGGGACTGTAGCGATGACGCTGATTTTGTTGCCCGCTGTGGACGTGGTCGAGGGTCGCGCCGTGCGCCTGGTGCAGGGCAAGGCCGGCAGTGAAACCGAGTACGGCTCGGCGTTGGACGCCGCGCTGGCGTGGCAACGCGACGGCGCCGAATGGATCCACCTGGTCGACTTGGATGCCGCGTTCGGCCGTGGTTCCAACCGCGAGCTGCTTGCCGAGGTGGTGGGCAAGCTCGACGTGCAGATCGAGATGTCCGGCGGTATCCGCGACGACGATTCGTTGGCGACCGCGCTGGCCACCGGCTGCGCGCGGGTCAACCTGGGCACGGCCGCGCTGGAGAATCCGCAGTGGTGCGCGCGCGTGATCGCCGAGCACGGCGACAAGGTCGCCGTCGGGCTGGACGTCCAGATCCTCCCGGGGAATCCAGCAGGGCAGCACCGGTTGCGCGGGCGTGGCTGGGAAACCGACGGCGGCGACCTGTGGAACGTGTTGGAACGTCTTGACGGCCAAGGGTGTTCGCGTTTCGTCGTGACCGATGTCACCAAGGACGGCACACTGGGCGGTCCCAATCTGGACCTGCTGGGCGCCGTCGCCGATCGCACCGACGCCCCGGTGATCGCGTCCGGCGGCGTGTCCAGCCTGGACGACCTACGCGCGATCGCCACGCTCACCGGCCGCGGGGTCGAGGGCGCGATCGTCGGCAAGGCGCTGTACGCCGGGCGGTTTACGCTGCCCCAGGCGCTAGCCGCAGTGCGAGAGTAGACGCGGCATGGATCTGGACGTGTTGATACGCGAGGCCTCGAAAATCCTCGATGCCGCGGCCGAGCCGTTTCTGGCCGGCCATCGCGCCGAATCGGCGGTCGCCAAGAAGGGCAACGACTTTGCCACCGAGGTCGACCTCGCGATCGAGCGCCAGGTCGTCGCGGCACTCCAGGAGGTGACCGGAATCGGTGTGCACGGTGAGGAATTCGGCGGCACGGCCATCGACTCACCGTGGGTGTGGGTGCTGGATCCCGTCGACGGAACGTTCAACTACGCGGCCGGCTCGCCGATGGCGGCAATCCTGTTGGGCTTGCTGCGCGACGGCGAACCGGTGGCCGGGTTGACGTGGTTGCCGTTCACCGACGAGCGTTATACCGCCGTCGCCGGCGGCCCGCTGATGAAAAACGGTGCGCCGCAACCGTCGTTGGTTCCCGCTAGGCTGGGTGACTCGCTCGTCGGTGTCGGGACATTCAGCGCGGACTCGCGCGGCCGGTACCCCGGCCGCTACCGCATTGCGGTGCTGGAAAATCTGAGCCGGGTGTGCTCGCGGTTACGTATGCACGGGTCCACCGGCATCGACCTGGCCTACGTTGCCGACGGAATCCTGGGCGGTGCGCTCATTTTCGGAGGCCACGTCTGGGACCACGCGGCGGGCGTCGCGCTGGTGCGCGCCGCGGGCGGCGTCGTCACCGACCTGGCCGGCGATCCATGGACACCCGTGTCGCGGTCCGCCCTGGCGGCCGCGCCCGGCGCCCACGCCGAGATCCTTGAGATCCTGCGCAGCGCGGGCGAACCGGGGGACTTTTGATGCCGAGCAGTCGCAAAAGCCCCCGACACGCCGACGGAGATGGTGCTTTTGTGTCTGCTCGGGAGGTTACCGGTGGTCTTGCGGTGCGGGTTATCCCGTGTCTGGACGTCGACGACGGACGGGTGGTCAAGGGGGTCAACTTCGAGAACCTCCGGGACGCAGGCGATCCCGTGGAGTTGGCCGCCGCCTACGACGCCGAAGGCGCCGACGAGCTGACCTTTCTCGACGTGACCGCGTCGTCGTCGGGCAGGTCAACGATGCTGGAGGTGGTACGCCGCACCGCCGAGCAGGTGTTCATCCCGTTGACGGTCGGGGGTGGGGTTCGCGCGGTGGCCGACGTCGACGTATTGCTGCGCGCGGGAGCCGACAAGGTTTCGGTCAACACTGCGGCCATCGCCCGACCTGATCTATTGGCCGACATGGCAAGGCAATTCGGTTCGCAATGCATCGTATTGTCCGTGGACGCGCGCACGGTGCCGGAGGGATCAGCACCGACAGCGTCGGGGTGGGAGGTCACCACGCACGGCGGCCGTCGTGGCACCGGTATCGACGCCGTCGAATGGGCGGCCCGCGGCGCCGATCTCGGGGTGGGGGAGATCCTGCTGAACTCGATGGATGCCGACGGCACCAAAGCTGGGTTCGACCTGCCGATGTTGCGGGCGGTGCGCGCCGCGGTCACGGTGCCGGTGATCGCGAGCGGTGGCGCCGGGACTGCCGAACACTTCGCGCCCGCGGTCGCCGCGGGTGCCGATGCGGTATTGGCGGCCAGCGTCTTTCACTTCCGCGAACTGACGATCGGGCAGGTAAAGGCCGCCATGGCCGAAGAAGGGGTCACAGTAAGGACGGGACGATGACGCTGCACCCGGACATTGCCGCGCGGCTGAAGCGCAACGCCGAGGGTCTGGTCGCGGCCGTGGTGCAGGAGCGCGGCAGTGGGGACGTGTTGATGGTCGCCTGGATGGACGACGACGCGCTGGCCCGGACGCTGGAAACCCGTGAGGCAACGTACTATTCGCGGTCGCGGGGCAGACAGTGGATCAAGGGTTCGACGTCCGGACACACCCAGCACGTGCACTCGGTGCGCCTGGACTGCGACGGCGACACCGTGTTGCTGACCGTCGATCAGGTCGGCGGCGCATGTCACACCGGCGACCACAGCTGCTTCGACGCCGACTCGTTGCTCGAGCCTTAAGGTCTGCGGCGATCGCAAGAGCGGCGGAGCCGGTCGCAGCGGGTCGCCGCCATCGGGTCTGCGGCGATCGCAAGAGCGGCGGAGCCGGTCGCGGCGGGTCGCCGCCATCGGGTCTGCGGCGATCGCAAGGGCGGTGGGGCCGGTCGCGGCGGGTCGTCGCCATCGGGTCTGCGGCGATCGCAAGGGCGGTGGGGCCGGTCGCGGCGGGTCGCCGCTATCAGGTCTGCGGCGATCGCAAGGGCGGCGGGGCCGGTCGCGGCGGGTCGCCGCCATCCGGTCTAGCTCGGCGCGACGTCCAACCCGTTGGCCGCGACGATCGCTGCGCGCGCCCATTCGTGGCGGAACACGGCCGGCTGGATGCGATCCCGACGGATGACCTCGACGTCGATGGCCTTTCCGTTGGTCACGGCGACTGGCACCCGGAACGAATAGGCCGGTTCATCGGTCGCGATCGCCAGGATGGCGTCGTTGTCGGTGAAATTGTTGGCGCTCATGGTGTCCTCGGCCCATTTGAACGGCTTCACGCCGCCGAAACTCTTGACATACACCACCCACAGCCGCGTACCGCGCGCGTCGTACAGCTTGGTGACCGCTCTGTCCACGGCCGCGTGCTCGACGGGGGTGAGCACGCCCGATTCGTCGGTGAGCTGGCTGGTCAGTTTCAGTGGCGTCGTTGTCGGAACACTGCTGGTTGGTGTGGTTGGTGCCCTCGCCGACGAGGTGCCGCTGTGCGCTTTTTTGGCTCCGCCGTGCAGCATGTGCAGACCCGCGAGCACGGCCACGGCGAGCACAGTGACCGCTGCGAGCGTCGTGAGCACTTTCCCGAGCCCAGCGAGGCCGTCTCGTGCTTTGGGCACCGTCGTCGTGGGCGCCGCGATCACCTGCGTCGGTCCGGTGATCAACGCCGTGGGACCCGACGCGGTCGTGGTGGCAATCTCGGTGTTGCCCGCGAGTGCCGCCGCAAAATCCGCGCAAGACGCGTAACGATCATCGGGATTCTTGGCTAGCGCGCGGGTAATCGCAGTGTCGAGAGCCGCCAGCTCCGGTCGTCGCACACTCAACAGGGGAGGCGGTTCGGACAGGTGCTGGCTGATGACCACGGCCGGATTGGTGTGGTCGAACGGGGCGGATCCGGTCAGCAGGTGAAACGCCGTGCATCCCAGCGCGTATTGGTCGGCTCGACTGTCTAGGTCTGCGCCCTTCAGCTGCTCCGGCGCGCAGTATGCGGTCGTTCCCACCAGCATGTTTGTCGCGGTCAGACCGCTGATCTGACCCTGTTCGCGGGCGATGCCGAAATCGGCGAGCACGATCCGCCGCCGGGGGTTGGCCTCACCCAGCAAGATGTTGGCCGGCTTGACGTCGCGATGCAGGAGCCCGCGCGAATGGGCGTAATCGAGCGCGTCGGCGACGGCGGTGATGATTTCGACGACGTCCGCCTCGGGCATCCCGGACGGATAGTCGCTGCGCAGCAGCCGTGCGGCGTCGGTGCCTTCGACGTAATCCATCGAGATCCACAGCTGCCCCTCGTATTCGCCACGGTCGTGGATGCCGACGATGTGCGGGTTGTACAAGCCCGCGGCCAGATCGGCCTCCCGGTTGAAGCGTTGGCGGTACTCGGTGTCCGTGGTCAGATTGCCGGGCAGGATCTTCAGGGCGTCACGGCGCGGCAGCCGCGGATGTTGCGCCAGGTACACCTCACCCATCCCGCCGGCGCCCAAGCGCCGCACGATGGTGTATCCGGCGAACACCTGCCCTTCTGCCAGGCCTTCGCTTAGTGCCATGGGTGCATGCTACTGAGGTGATCGGCGGCGTACCCGAGCAATATGAGATCCGGCGCCGCCGGACGGGGCCCGGGGCGGCCCGCCGGCACACTCCTCAGGTTCCGGCAGCTATGCCACCCGAGCGTGCGGGGTAACGTAATCGGTTGTGGCATAGCTCTATTCGTTAAGTCCTGTTGTGCATGTGCCGAATTATACTGCTGTTCAATATGATTCGCCGGTTGATCCGAGCCTGCGGACGCCCGGGCGATGTCAGATTCCAGGCCGCGGAAGGCGTGTCCGGTGGCTGATCGCGCCACAGATGCTGACGTCGGCCAGAATGGCGGGCGATGCTGAAACGAGTGTCCTGGACCGTCGCCGTGCCGGTGCTTGCCCTCATCGCGCTGGCGTTGACGTGGGGCGAGGAGATCGGAACGCTACCCGCGTTGGCGG
>NZ_JAFBAR010000070.1 GCF_019247635.1 Mycobacterium sp. | reverse complement strand
ACCTACTGGCCGCGGCGCTCAAGACCTGAGCAGCGCCGACCAGGGCATTTGATGGGCTTCCTAGCGGTCACCGTCTTCGTGGTGGCCTATGCACTGATCGCCAGCGACCGCGTAAACAAGACGAAGGTGGCGCTGGCCGGCGCGGCGATCGTGGTCGCGTTGCCCGTGATCGACTCCGACGACGTGTTCTACTCCCGCGCCACCGGAATCGACTGGGACGTCATCTTTTTGCTGCTGGGCATGATGATCATCGTCAGCGTGCTGCGGCAGACCGGCGTCTTCGAATACACCGCGATCTGGGCCGCCAAGCGTGCCCGCGGCTCCCCGCTGCGCATCATGATCTTGCTGGTGCTCGTCACCGCCTTCGCATCGGCCTTGCTGGACAACGTCACCACGGTGCTGCTGATCGCACCGGTGACGCTGCTGGTGTGCGACCGGCTGGAGATCGGGCCGGGGCCGTTCCTGATCGCCGAGGCGTTCGCATCGAACATCGGCGGCACGGCGACGTTGATCGGCGACCCGCCCAGCATCATCATCGGCAGCCGGGCGGGCCTGTCCTTCAACGACTTTCTGTTCAATCTGACGCCGATCGTGCTCATCATCGTCTTGGTCTTCGTCGCGCTGCTACCGCGCATGTTTCCGGGCGCCTTCGACGTCGATCCCGAGCGGGTCGCCGACGTTATGTCGCTGGAGGAGCGCGAGGCCATCCGCGACCCGCGGCTGTTGATCAAGTGCGGCGTCGTCATGGCGGCGGTGCTTGCGGGGTTCGTCGCTCACTCGGCGATTCACCTGGCACCGTCGTTGGTGGCGCTCGTCGGGTCCGGAATCCTCGTCTTGGTCTCCGGGCTCGAACACTCCGACTACCTCTCCGGCGTCGAATGGGAAACCCTGCTGTTCTTCGTTGGGCTGTTCGTCATGGTGGGAGCGCTGGTGAAGACCGGCGTCGTCAACCAGTTGGCGCACTGGGCGACGACGGCGACCGGTGGGGACGCTCTGTTGACGACGATGCTGATCCTGGGTGTGTCGTTCGTGTTGAGCGGCGTGATCAACAACGTGCCGTATGCGGCGACGATGGCACCCATTGTCGCACAACTGATTCCGTCGGTAGTCGGACACGTGCACCCGCAGGCGTTGTGGTGGGCCCTGGTGCTGGGCACCGACCTCGGCGGTAACCTCACCGCCGTCGGGGCCAGCGCCAACGTCGTCGTCCTCGGAATCGCCCGGCGCGCCGACAGTCCCATCTCGTTTTGGGAGTTCACCCGCAAAGGTGCCGTGCTCACCGTGATCTCCGTGGCGTTATCCGCGATCTACCTCTGGCTGCGCTATTTCGTGTGGGCCTGACCCTAACAGCTAAGTAGCGCAATGCATTCCACGTGATGGGTCAGCGGAAACGCGTCGAAGCCCTTCATGTCCTCGACGGTATACCCATGGCTTCGGTACAAGCCGATATCGCGAGCGAAAGACGCTGCCTCACAACCGATGTGAACCACGCGCGGAACGCCGGCGGCGGCCAGTAGGTCGATAACCTCACGCCCGGCACCCGCCCGCGGCGGATCCAACACCGCCACATCCGCTCTGGAGGCACCGGCGCTTAGGTCGGTCAACGCCCGCCGCACCGAATCGGTGACGACGTCGACCTGCGGCAGGTCGGTCAGCGCGGCCCGCGCGGCGCGCGAGGCCGCGCGGGAGGTGTCGACGGTAAGGACGCGTCCCCGCTCCCCCACCGCCTCGCCGAGTGACGCGGCGAACACGCCCGCGCCGCCGTACAGATCCCAGGCCGTCATGCCCGTACGCGGCTGCGCCCAGTCCAGAATGAGGCTGCTGTAAATTCGCGCCGCGTCGCGGTGCGCCTGCCAGAAGGACGTCACCGGAACCTTCCAGCTGCGCCGGCCCACCCGCTGCACGGACTCATAGTTACCCTCCTCCACCGTGGTAGCTGTGCGCTTGCCCCGGCGCAGAGTGCGCACCACGTGGCGCTCGCCGTCGTCATCGAGAACGACGTGCAGCTGGGCACCGGGCGGCCAGTCCGCCCCCGCGAGCCCGTCCAGCATTCCGGCGGACAGCTGTCCGCAACGCAGATCGGTAATGAGCTCGTCGCTGTGGTAGCGGTGAAAACCCGGCCGGCCGTCGGTCCCGACCGCGAGCCGGACCCGGGTGCGCCAACCCGTGGGACCGATGGTCGATACCTGTTCGGTCTCGCCCGACCAGCGATATCCACCCAGGCGTTCCAGCTGGTTTGACACCACCTGCGCCTTGAGCGCACTGACCGCCTGCGGAGTGACGAAGGCCAAGTCACAGCAACCCGCGCCGTCCACCCCGGCGATCGGGCACAGCGACGCGATTCGGTTGGGCGAGGGTACGAGCACCTCGACAACCTCTGCGTGCCAATAGGTCCCGCGGTCCGCGGTGATTCGAACCCGCACCTGTTCCCCGGGCAACGCGTAGCGGACGAACACCACCCGGCCTTCGTGATGCGCCACACAGCTGCCGCCGTTCGCGGGGGCACCGGTGACCACCGTCAGCTCTCCCCCGACGGATGCGGGGTTCAATCGAAGATTCCCCGGCGAGCGTCGCCCGGAGCCGCGTGCGGTTGCAACGTCTTGACCCTCTCCGACGAAGTCAGTTGCCAGGGTACAGAAGTCACCATAACTCCGGGCATGAACAGCAGTCGGCCCTTGAGCCGCAGCGCGCTCTGGTTGTGCAGCACCTGTTCCCACCAGTGCCCCACCACATACTCCGGGATGAACACCGTCACCACCGTGCGCGTCGACTCCTTGCTGACCCGTTTGACGTAATCCAATACCGGACGGGTGATCTCGCGATACGGCGAAGAGATCACCTTGAGCGGAACGCTGATATCGCTGTCCTGCCACGCCCGCACCAACGCACGGGTTTCCGCGTCGTCCACACTGACCGTGATCGCCTCGAGCACATCGGACCGGGTGGCCCGCGCGTAAGCCAGGGCGCGCAGCGTCGGTAGGTGCAGCTTCGAAACCAGCAGTATGGCGTGATTCCGGCTGGGCAACACGACGTCGTCTTGGGCGGCGGCCTGTTCCGCCAATTCCCGGTTGACGGTGTCGTAGTGCTTGCGGATCAACTTCATGATGAGGAACAGCAAACTCATGGCGAAAAGCGCGATCCATGCACCGGCGAGAAACTTCGTCACCAAAACGACCAGCAGAACCGTCCCGGTGGAAAGGAACCCGACCGTGTTGACCACTCGCGAGCGCATCATCTTGCGTCGTATCGACGGATCGGTCTCGGTACGCAGCAACCGCGTCCAGTGTCGCACCATGCCAATCTGGCTCAGCGTGAACGAAATGAACACGCCGACGATGTACAGCTGGATCAGCGCACTTAGCTCCGCACGGAACGCAATGATCGCGAGCAGAGCCGCCGCCGACAGAAACAGGATTCCGTTGGAGAACGCCAGCCGGTCTCCGCGGGTGTGCAGCTGGCGGGGAAGGTAACTGTGCTGAGCCAGTATCGAGCCGAGTACGGGAAATCCGTTGAAAGCGGTATTGGCCGCCAGGACCAGGATGAGTGCGGTCACCGCCGTGATCAGCAGAAAGCCGATGTGAAAGCTGCCAAACACCGTCTCTGCCAGCTGCGTTACCAACGTCTTCTGGTAGTAGTTCGACGGGGCACCGGATAGTTGGGTCTTGGGATCCTCGACCAGCTGCACCCCGATCTTCTTGGACAGCAAGATAATCCCCATCAACAGGGTCACCGCGATCGCGCCCAGCATCAGCAGTGTCGTCGCCGCGTTGCGCGATTTCGGTTTCTGAAATGCGGGCACCCCGTTACTGATCGCCTCCACACCGGTCAGTGCCGCGCATCCCGAGGAGAACGACCGGGCGACCAGAAAGGCCAGCGCGAATCCGACGATCTTTCCGTGTTCGGAATGCATCTGGAAACCGGCGGATTCGGCCCGTAATGGATTGCCCAGCACGAAGATCCGGACGAGCCCCCAGCCGATCATGCAGGCCACGCCGACGATGAAAGCGTAGGTGGGGATCGCGAAGGCCAAACCGGATTCGCGCACCCCGCGCAGATTCATGGCCATCACCAACACGATCGCGGCGACGCAGAACCACACCTTGTTTTCGGCCACGATCGGGACCGCCGAGCCGATGTTCGACATCGCCGACGCCGTCGAAACCGCAACGGTAAGAACGTAATCCACCATCAATGCGCTGGCCACAACGAGGCCGGCGGTAGCACCGAGATTGGTGGTGACCACTTCATAGTCGCCGCCGCCCGACGGGTAGGCATGCACGTTCTGCCGGTAGCTGGCCACGACCACCAGCATCACCGCGGCCACCGCCAGACCGATCCACGGCGACAACGAGTACGCCGCAAGGCCGCCAACCGAGAGCATCAGAAAGATTTCTTCGGGAGCGTAGGCCACCGAGGACAGCGCGTCTGATGCGAACACCGGCAGGGCGATCCGCTTGGGCAACAGCGTGTGACTCAGCCGATCGCTGCGAAACGGCCGACCGATCAGCAGCCGGCGCGCAGCGGTTGAAAGTTTGGCCACGAGAGCCAAGAGTAAGCCCACCCGGGCTTGGTAGCGTGCCGTAGGCGAGAATGATCCGGACCGAAACCGGCTGGCCAAATGGGTGGCCGACGAGAGGATCGCCAGTGCGGATTGTTGTGATGGGGTGCGGCCGAGTCGGGTCTTCATTGGCCGACGGGTTGTCGCGGATCGGCCACGACGTCGCGGTCATCGATCGCGAAAGCGCGGCCTTCAACCGGCTCAGCCCCGAGTTCGCCGGCGAGCGCGTGCTTGGCCAGGGATTCGACCGAGATGTGCTGCTGAGGGCCGGAATCGAGGAGGCCGACGCGTTCGCCGCCGTGTCATCCGGAGACAACTCCAACATCATCTCCGCGCGGCTCGCCCGGGAAACTTTCGGGGTGAAGCGTGTCGTTGCGCGCATCTACGACGCCAAGCGCGCCGAAGTCTACGAACGGCTCGGCATCCCGACGATCGCCACTGTGCCCTGGACCACCGACCGCCTGCTCAACGCACTGACCCGGGAGAGTGAGACCGCCAAGTGGCGGGATCCGACTGGCACCGTCGCGGTCGCCGAAGTCGTCCTGCACGAGGACTGGGTGGGCCGCAAGGCCACCGAACTGGAGCAGGCCACCGGCGCGCGGGTGGCGTTTCTCATCCGGTTCGGCACCGGGGTGCTGCCCGAACCCAAGACCGTCATTCAGTCCGGTGATCAGGTGTACGTCGCCGCGATATCCGGTCGGGCCGCCGAGGCCGTGGCCATCGCGGCACTGCCCCCGAGTGAGGATCTAGATAAATGAAAAGCGGCGAAAAATGAAGGTAGCTGTGGCCGGGGCCGGCGCGGTGGGCCGTTCGGTCACCCGCGAGCTCGTGGCCAACGGCCACGACATCACGCTCATCGAGCGCAACCCCGACCATGTGGACGTCGACGCCATTCCGGCCGCGCACTGGCGGCTCGGCGACGCCTGCGAGCTGAGCCTGCTCGAGTCGGTGCATCTCGAGGAATTCGACGTCGTCGTCGCCGCTACCGGCGACGACAAAGCCAACGTGGTGCTCAGCCTGTTGGCCAAGACCGAATTCGCGGTGCCGCGGGTGGTGGCCCGAGTGAACGATCCCCGCAACGAGTGGTTGTTCACTGATGCCTGGGGCGTGGACGTCGCGGTGTCGACTCCCCGCATGCTGGCCTCATTGATCGAGGAGGCGGTGGCCGTCGGTGACCTTGTGCGGCTGATGGAGTTCCGCAAGGGCCAGGCCAACCTGGTCGAGATCACCCTGCCCGACGACACCCCGTGGGGCGGCAAACCGGTGCGCAAGCTGCAACTGCCGCGGGATGCCGCATTGGTGACCATCCTGCGCGGACCGCGGGTGATCGTGCCGGAGGCCGACGAGCCGCTGGAAGGCGGCGACGAATTGCTCTTCGTCGCGGGCACCGAGGTCGAGGAGGACCTGAGCAAACTGCTGCTCCCGGCGGCTGATACGCCCGACTAGTCGCCGCCGGCCTCGGCTTCGACCGCTTCTGCTGGGTCTTCGGGGGCTATGGCGCGCTGAGCGGCCTTGATTGCCGCGTATGTCGCCAGGGCCGCCAGCGCGGTCAGCGGCCAACCCATTGCGATGCGTGCCACGCCCAGCCAACCGGTCTTGTCGGCGTCGTAGAGCAGTCGCTGCACGATGAACCGGGCGGCAAATACCAGCGTCCAGCCCAGCGTGGCGATGTCGAAGGCGTGGACGGCACGGGGCACCCGGCGCCAGCCCCGATCACGCCCCGTGGCCCAGCTCCACAGATAGCCCACCGCGGGCCGGCGGATCAGCATCGACAGCGCGAAGGCGATCGCCCACACCAACGACATCCAAATGCCCAGTAGGAAGTAGCCCTTAGACTGCCCCACCAGGTAGGCGATCAACGCACAGACGGCGACCCCGAAAAACCCGGACACCGCCGGTTGCAAGGAGTCGCGCCGAATCAGCCGCCAGAGCAAGACCAAGCCGGCGACACCCAGCGCACACCCGATTGCGGACAGCAGGCCTGCAGCGCTGGAAACCACGACGAACGTCAGGACCGGCAGCGTCGAATAGATGAGCCCGCTCACGCCCCCGGCCTGCGCCAAAAGACGCTCGTGGTTGGTGCGATCAGCGGTCACGGGCACCCGGGCAGTCTAAGCCCAGCCGAAACCCGGCGGGTCAGTCAGCGCTGGATTTCGTAGTGCGGGTTGTAGATAGCCTTGCCACCGCTCTCCAACTGGCCCATCCGGCCGCGCACCCGCAGTGTTCGGCCGGAGTCGATGCCGGGGATCCGGCGTTGGCCCAGCCAAACCAGTGTGACGGTGTCACTGCCGTCGAACAGTTCGGCCCGGACCCCGCTGGCCCCACCCTTGCCGCAGGTTTCGACGCTGCGCAGGGTGCCCACCATCGTGACCTCTTGGCCGCGCTGACAGTCGATGGCTCGCTGCGCGCCGGTACTGGTGACCTCGTCGGACAGCTCCGCGGCGTCACGCTGCTCCGGATCCTCCGTCAACCGACGAGTGAGCCGGCGCAGATAACCTTGGGCCCTCATGGCCACTCCTGACACTTCATATTCGCTATTCGAAGCTCGTCCAGCTATCGGCGCTTCCACCTATGCCAACGGACACCGTAGACCTCTTGGTTCCCCGGCGCCACACGGGCCAAACCCGCAATGTTGGAGCCCCGGCGAGCGCCGGGCACTATCGAGGGATGGCTGTCGACTTGCGCGGTGTCGCAGCCGTTTTGTTGCCCGGAACCGGCTCCGACGACGACTACATCACTCGGGCATTTTCCGGTCCGTTGGGCGCGGTCGGTGCGACCGTTGTGGCTCCGCCGCCGCAACCGGACCGCTTGATCGACGGCTACCTGGCGGCCTTGGACGACGCCGCGCGAGCCGGCCCGATCGCCGTCGGCGGTGTGTCGATCGGTGCCGCGGTGGCCGTCGCCTGGGCGTTGGCCCATCCTGATCTGACCGTCGCCGTCCTGGCCGCGCTGCCCGCCTGGACAGGGGCGCCCGGCTCGGCGCCGGCCGCCGCGGCCGCCCGGTATTCGGCAGCCCAGCTGCGGCGCGAGGGGCTGCAGGCAACGACGTCGCAGATGCAAGCATCCAGTCCACCCTGGTTGGCAGCGGAGCTGACGCGTTCGTGGCGTGCGCAGTGGCCGCAACTACCGGACTCGATGGAGGCAGCGGCGGCATACGTCGCGCCCAGCCGCGCCGACCTATGCCGATTGAGCGCACCGTTGGGCGTGGCCGCCGCCGTCGACGATCCGATACATCCGCTGCGAGTCGCTGTCGAATGGGCCGCCGCGGCGCCGCGGGCGGCGTTGCGGACGGTGACGCTGGATCAATTTGGCGCTGACACCGCCGCGCTCGGTGCCGCCTGCCTGGAGGCTCTCGCTGATCTCTAACCGCGTTGTAGCCGCGTGCTAGCCGCCACTGCTGCGCAGTTGCTGCATCGCCGATCCCCCAGCGCCGCGGCGCGCGGCCTGCTCGCCGGGTTGCTGCTGCGCGTCGGGTTGTTCCGAGGCTTGTTGCGCCTGCGCGGCCGCCGCCTCCCGAAGCTGTTCCACCATGGGCTCGGGCAGCTGCACCGGAAGCGGCGTGCGCACCGGCAGCGGGGTGTCCCCGCGGCGAACTACGGTGTCCGCCAACGCCGTACGCGCCTCTTCGGCCAGCGCGTCGATCGTCTCGTGCGGGCCGTTGACGACGCAGCGGACCATCCACCGGTAGCCGTCGACCCCGATGAAACGCACCGCGCCCGAGGCCGTTCCGATCACTTCCCGGCCCCACGGGCCGTCCTTGATGGAGACGCTGGCGGAGTCCTTGCGAAGCGAGTCGGCAAGCTCGCCGGCCACCTCGCGCCATAGGCCCCCGGTCTTCGGTGCCGCATATGCGGCAATCGTGAAGCGGCCGTTGGCGGTGACGACCCAGACCGCGCTGGGAACCCCGGTCTCGGTCAGCTCGACCTGCACCTGCGCCGCCTCGGGCATCGGAATCAGTACCGAGCCCAGGTCCAGTCGGGCCAGCTCAGCGGCCTTGGGGTCGTCGAAGTCTTCGATGTCGAACGGGCCCTCCAGCTCCTCGGAGTCCTGGGCCTCGACGGTGTCCGGCACTGCGGACTCCGAGCGCTCCTCCGCCGGTTCCGGCGCACTGCTGGAAGCGTTCTCGCCGTCGTCTGTGCCTTTGCGCCTACCGAAAGCCGCCATAAGCGCCGCTCCTCCTCATCGCATCGTCCCCCGCAAGCGGGCGGTGCCCCCACTGCATCGTCGCCGGGGCTGTCATAAACTCGCGTGTCCACCGGAGGACCCGTGGCCACCATCGCCACGGGATGTGTCGGCCAACCCTGCCTCGTCGAACGACGAAACCTCGACCAGCGGGACTAACTCGACCCGCTGCACCAGCAGCTGGGCGATACGGTCGCCGCGATGCACGACGATCGGCGTCTCCGGGTCGAGGTTGATCAGCGCGACCTTGATCTCACCCCGGTAGCCCGCGTCGATGGTGCCCGGACTGTTGACGATCGAAAGTCCCACGCGCGAAGCCAATCCCGAGCGCGGGTGGACCAGCCCGACCATTCCGTGTGGCACGGCGACCGCGATGCCCGTGCGCACCAGGGCACGATGCCCGGGCGACAGCGTGACGTCTTCCGCGCTGTAAAGATCGACACCCGCGTCGCCGTCATGTGCGCGGCTGGGCATGGGGAGCCCGGGGTCGAGACGGACAACGGCCAGACTGATCGACACGGGGCCACAGATTACCCTTGACCGCGTGTCAGGTACGCGCGTCGCGCCGCACAGCGTGCGATATCGCGAGCGACTGTGGGTCCCATGGTGGTGGTGGCCGCTGGCCTTTGGCCTGGCGGCGCTCATCGCGGTCGAAATCAACCTCGGTGTCAAAGCCCTGCCGGATTGGCTGCCGTTCGCAACGTTGTTCACGGTCGCGACCGGTGCACTGTTGTGGCTGGGACGAGTGGAGATTCGGGTGACCGTCGGTGACAAAGGTGACCAAGGCCCCGTTGAAGGCCCCGGTGAACTGGTCGAACTGTGGGCGGCGGATGCGCACTTACCCGTCACCGTGATCGCCCGCTCCGCAGAAGTCCCGCACACCGCCAAGTCCGCGGCGCTGGGGCGCCAACTCGACCCCGCGGCGTTTGTCCTGCATCGGCCATGGATAGGCCCAATGATTCTGCTGGTCCTCGATGATCCCGAGGATCCGACGCCGTATTGGCTGGTGAGTTGCCGTCACCCCGAGCGGGTGCTGTCGGCGCTGACAAGCTGAGTGCAGCGATCAGGCTGCGCAGTCGGTACAGATCATCACGCCGTTCTTCTCGCTGGCCAGCCGGCTGCGGTGCTGTACCAGGAAGCAACTCGAGCAGGTGAACTCGTCAGCTTGTTTCGGGACGACGCGAACGGACAATTCCTCGCCGGACAGGTCGGCCCCGGGCAGTTCGAAAGATTCAGCGGACTCGGATTCGTCCACGTCGACGACGGCCGAAGCCGCCTCGTTGCGCCGTGCCTTGAGCTCCTCTAACGAGTCCTCCGAGACATCGTCGGTCTCGGTGCGTCGTGGAGCGTCGTAGTCGGTGGGCATCGTCGTTTCCCCGTCCTGTCCCCTCGAACCCTCATAACCTCAAGCAACGCTTTGTACCAGCGTCGAACGCATCCACCAAACGATTCGTGCCCGTATCCCCTCCCATTCGGTTGTGATTTACGTCACACCACCACCGCGGCCCCTGCGCCCGGCTTTGAGCAGTGCTTTTCTGGTGCCGCTAAAGTGCCACGTGTGGTCGCACAAATCACCGAGGGCACCGCTTTCGACAAGCACGGTCGGCCCTTTCGGCGCCGCAACCCCCGGCCGGCGATTTTTGTAGTGGTGTTCCTCGTCCTGGTCACGGGCGTGGTGTGGACCATCGCGCTGACGCGGCCGGCCAAGGTGCACGAAGCGGCGGTGTGCAACCCGCCCCCGCAGGCGGCCGGGTCGACATCGCCCCCGCAGCTCGGCGAATCGGTGTCACGGACCGAGATGACCGACGTCGCGCCCGCCAAACTCGCCGACACCAAAGTCCACGTCCTCAACGCCAGCGGGCGCGGTGGTCAAGCCGCTGACGTCGCCGGCGCATTGAAGGACCTGGGCTTCGCGCAGCCGACGGCCGCCAACGACCCGCTCTACGCCGGCACCCGGCTGAACTGCCAGGGCCAGATCCGCTTCGGAACCGCCGGACAATCCACCGCGGCGGCGCTGTGGCTGGTGGCGCCGTGCACCGAGCTCTATCACGACACCCGTGCCGACGACTCCGTCGACCTGGCGCTGGGCACCGACTTCAGTTCGCTGGCACACGACGACGACATCGACGCCGTGCTCGCGAGTCTGAAGCCCGGCGCCACCGAGCCGTCAGATCCAGCGCTGCTGACCAAGATTCACTCCAGCGGCTGCTGACCGCGCGCCCGCTCAGTCCAGGATGGGGTCCAGGCCGTTGAATTGGTCCAGGGCCGCCAGCAGCTGATCGGCAATCCCCGGCGCGGCCGCCACCACCAACCCGGCGCCGGCCTCCGGGCGGTGGTCCGGCGGCAGCACTATGCGCGCCCCCGCTTCGGCGGCGATCAACGCGCCCGCCGCGCAGTCCCAGACCTGCAGCCCGTGTTCGTAGTAGGCGTCCAACCGGCCCGCGGCGACCATGCACAGGTCCAACGCCGCCGAGCCGATGCGGCGCACGTCGCGGACTACCGGCAGCATGTGCGCCAACAGGGTCGCTTGCCTGGCGCGCCGCCGCGTCGAATACCCAAATCCGGTGCCCAGCAACGCCATTGACAGATCCTCGACGCTGGTGCAGCGCAACGGGTGGGTCCCCTTCCCGTCGCGGACATGGGCACCGAGGCCGCTGGCCGCCGAATACACCTGGGCGCCGACGACGTCGGCGACGGCGCCGGCCACCGAGACACCGGCGACCTGGGCCCCCACCGAAATCGCGTAGGCCGGGATTCCGTAGACGAAATTCACCGTGCCATCGATGGGGTCGAGCACCCACGTGACGGTGTCGGTACCGGCGGCGGTGGCTCCCTGGGTGGGCCCGCCGCCCTCCTCCCCCAAAATCGGGTCACCAGGCCGCAATTCGGCCAGCCGGCCACGCAACAGCCGTTCGGTCTCGGTGTCGACAACGGTCACCGGGTCGGTTGGCGTGGTCTTAGCGCGCACGGCACCGCTGTCGACGGGACCGGGGGCGGGGCCAAAAACCTCGGCGCGGCGAGACCGCACAAACGCGGCCGCCTCGATGGCCAATGTCTCGGCCACCGAGCGCAGCAGGGCGGGCTCGTTGTCGGATCGCGTCACGCGCCTATCGCATCACAGGCGGCGATGGACCGCGCTGGCTCCGGTCTCAACCGCGCCCCCCGCGGGCTAAGGTGAGCCTGCATCGCAAGTGTCGTATGTCTCACCAAGGAGCTTCGATGACCAGCACCGACCCCGGCCCCGACAGCACCGGTGCCACGCCGCAGCGTCGCGGGTTCGGCATCGACGTCGGCGGCAGCGGCATCAAGGGTGCCATCGTCGATCTGGACACCGGACAGCTGATCGGCGATCGGATCAAACTGTTGACCCCGCAACCGGCCACCCCGTCGGCAGTTGCCAAGACCATCGCCGAGGTCGTCAACGGCTTCGGCTGGACCGGCCCGCTCGGGGTGACTTACCCAGGCGTGGTGACCCACGGCATCGTCCAGACCGCGGCCAACGTCGACAGGTCCTGGATCGGCACCAACGCACGCGACATCATCAGCGGCGAGCTGAACGGTCAGAGGGTCACGATTCTCAACGACGCGGATGCCGCCGGACTTGCCGAGGAACGCTACGGGGCCGGCAAAGGCAACTCGGGCCTGGTGGTGCTGCTGACCTTCGGTACCGGCATCGGATCCGCCGTCATCCACAACGGGACGTTGATACCTAACACCGAATTCGGCCATCTCGAGGTCGGCGGCAAAGAAGCAGAGCACCGGGCGGCGTCGTCGGTCAGGGACAAGAACGACTGGAGCTTCGAGAAGTGGGCCAAGCAGGTGACAAAGGTGCTGGTCGCGATCGAGAACGCGATCTGGCCGGACCTGTTCATCGCCGGTGGCGGGATCAGTCGCAAAGCCGAAAAATGGGTGCCGCTGTTGGAAAACCGCACGCCGGTGGTGCCCGCCGCGTTGCAGAACACCGCCGGGATCGTCGGCGCGGCGATGGCTTCCACCACCGATGTCACGCACTGAATTTTGCCCGCTCGGCCGGTGCGAGGGCACAGTGAAGTTACAATGGTCGTCGGCGGCCGCCCAACCGATAGCCCGCGAGTATTCACGCTGATATCAACGCCGACATTCGACATAGCAGAAACTTTCGGTTAACCATGCCCAGATCCGCCGGAAGTGAGCCCGACCGAAGGGGTGTATGTGGCAGCGACCAAGACCAGCCCGGCAACTGATGAGCCGGTGAAACGCACCGCCAGCAAACGGGCGCCCGCCAAGGCCGCCAACGGCGCCGCCCCCGCCAAACGAGCCACCAAAACAGCGTCCCGCGCCAAGTCCACCCCCCCAGCCGACGAGGCAGCCGACACCCCGAAGAAGGGCCGCGGCGCAGCCAAGATCGCCGACGCAAAAGCCACGTCATCGCGCGGAGCAAAAGCCAAAGCCGCGCTGGAGGACGCATCGGCGAATCCCGAGACCACGCCAGACACCGTCGACGCCGACGCCATCGCCGAGGACCTGGACATCGAACCGGACCTCGACGTCGAGCCCGGCGAAGAGATCGACATCGACGCCGCCGACCTCAGCCTGCAAGACCTCGAGGACGTCACGCCCGAAGTCGAAGACACCGACCTTGACACGGCCGACACCGAAGACGCCGAGGCCGCGCCCGCAACGGTGGAGATAGCCGCCGCCGCCGAGGAGGACGAGGAAATCGCCGAGCCGTCCGAAAAGGACAAAGCCTCCGGCGATTTCGTCTGGGACGAAGACGAATCCGAGGCATTGCGGCAGGCCCGCAAGGATGCCGAACTGACCGCTTCCGCGGACTCGGTCCGCGCGTATCTCAAGCAGATCGGCAAGGTGGCGCTGCTTAACGCCGAGGAAGAAGTGGAGCTGGCCAAGCGGATCGAAGCCGGTCTCTACGCCACCCAGCTGATGACCGAGCTGACCGAGCGCGGCGACAAACTGCCGGCCGCCCAGCGCCGAGACATGGTGTGGATCTGCCGCGACGGCGACCGCGCGAAAAACCATCTGCTGGAAGCCAACCTGCGACTGGTCGTATCGCTGGCCAAGCGCTACACGGGCCGGGGGATGGCATTCCTCGACCTGATCCAGGAAGGCAACCTGGGCCTGATCCGCGCGGTCGAAAAGTTCGACTACACCAAGGGTTACAAGTTCTCCACGTACGCGACGTGGTGGATCCGCCAGGCCATCACCCGCGCCATGGCCGACCAGGCGCGCACCATCCGCATCCCGGTGCACATGGTCGAGGTGATCAACAAACTGGGCCGCATTCAGCGCGAGCTGCTGCAGGATCTGGGCCGCGAGCCCACTCCTGAGGAACTGGCCAAGGAAATGGACATCACGCCCGAAAAGGTGCTCGAGATCCAGCAATACGCCCGCGAGCCGATCTCGTTGGACCAGACCATCGGCGACGAGGGCGACAGCCAGCTCGGCGACTTCATCGAGGACAGCGAGGCCGTGGTTGCCGTCGACGCGGTGTCGTTCACTTTGCTGCAGGACCAGTTGCAGTCGGTGTTGGAGACGCTCTCGGAACGCGAGGCCGGCGTAGTGCGGCTGCGCTTCGGTCTCACCGATGGCCAGCCGCGGACGCTCGACGAGATCGGCCAGGTCTACGGCGTGACCCGCGAACGCATCCGCCAAATTGAGTCCAAGACGATGTCAAAGTTGCGCCACCCCAGCCGATCTCAGGTCCTGCGCGACTACCTGGACTGAGATCTCGTTTTCGTCCGCGCGGCCGGTCGGCGGACCACTCTGTGCCCGAGAGTGTTGGTGTGACGGCGTTTGGATGCGCGGAATGGGGAGCAATTGGGCGGGCCACTCCTCCCGAACAGACGCTCACCGCCGTGAAAGCACCGTCACCGTTGCTCCCTCGGAATATTGCGACTCGTGTACCTCGACGGCGGCAGGAAGTGCGCCCTTTGACACGTCGAACGCACACGTGAACCGAACCTGGTTGCCGGGAGCGATGTTAATCAGATCGTCGCGGTCGCCGACGTCCACGGCGTCGTCGTACGTCCTGCCCGACAGGTCTTTGAGCTTTTGGTCTTGGCAGTAGACAGACCGCGGGTCGCCGCCGATATTTTTGACCATGATGTCGACCAAAATGAAATCCCCCTGCGCCGTTAGGTATCCGAGGTTGCGTTCGCCGAAAGCGACCTTCGTCACGGTGAACGCGAACGTGCCGACATTGACCGCTTCGTTCAGGGACACCGTCGGTGACAAGCCGCGCACCGAGCGATCGCAGCCGGTGACCGCTATTAACACCAAGAGGGTCGCGACAGCGGCTGAGCGCGTGATTGCCAGCGGTTTGGCCACATAGCACCACTACCACCAGCCGCTACTCAGGTAAAGGAGCTTACCCACCGAAGCTGAATATCGCTGTGGCACAGAAAGATTAGCCGCGCGCCGAGAAGACAGTGCTCCGACCTGACCACATGAGCAGCCGGACGCGCCAGCGCGAGTCAAGGCGGAAATCGGGCGCGGCATCATTCTTGACGCGTTGCCAGCTCCGCCTCTACCAATACTTGCTGCGTCTCAGCTGAATCCGTCGCATTGAGTCGAACTTCGTCTGCACCCGGATGGACGTAAAATTCGAGTTGCATATTGTCAGGATCCCGAAAGACTACTGTCGCCCCGAACCCGATGTCGATGACTCCGCTGTGGGTTACGCCGTGCGCATCCAGGTGCCTCACCCATCGTTCCAGTTCGTCCCGATCCGCCACCCTGAACGCGAGATGATCAAGGCCGACGCGGCGCTCGTCGAACGCACCGTCGGCGGGGGCGTCGTGAGTCATGACCGACACGGTTGCGCCGGTGGGATGAATCAGACTCTTGACGTCCCAGCTCTCGCCGCGAAAATGGTTTACAAGCGTAAAGCCCATAACGTCCTGCCACCATACGGCCGCGCGTTCGCAATCCGAGACTGTTAAGTCAATATGCGAGATTCCCATGTGTTCGGGCATAGCTGCTTTCGTCCTCCCGGAACTACTGTCGCGCATTGCTGGAAGATACGTCTCGGCTGGGTTGACCATACCTATTCCAGGCAGCCGACCGAATCCTCTTTCGCGCGACCAGGTGGACCATCCAAGGGGGGTGTCGTTACGCGGCAGGCCAAGCCGGGCCTAGCGTAACCGCATGTCAACCAGCCGCACCGTTGTCTCGTCGGGATCCGAATTCGAATCGATCGTCGGCTACTCACGGGCCGTGCGCATCGGCCCGCACGTGGCAGTGGCCGGTACGACGGGTACCGGCCACGACGTGGCCGCGCAGACGCGAGATGCTTTGCACCGCATAGAAATTGCGCTCGCGCAAGCCGGCGCGACGCTCGCCGATGTGGTGCGCACCCGCATTTACGTGACGGACATTGCGCGCTGGCGCGAAGTCGGCGACGTGCACGCTGAGGTCTTCGGTGAAATACGCCCGGTCGCCACCATGGTCGAGGTCTCCCGGCTGATCGCACCCGGGCTGCTGGTGGAGATCGAGGCGGATGCCTACGTGGAGTCCTGAATCCCCGCGTCCGGCGCGAACGTGCCGTCACGCGCCGGCCGGTAGTCAGTGACGCGGACCACGGCGCGCACCGGCAGCGGGCCGTACAGATGCGGGAAGAGCATCGTTTCCGGGTCCGTCGGCACACCCGCCTCCCAGCGCAACGGTGAGTCCAGCAGCGTCGGGTCGATGTGCAGCAGCACCAGGTCGGAGCGGCCGTAGAAGAGCCGGTTCGCCGGCAGATGCACCTGCTCGGGCGTCGACAAATGGATGAATCCGACGCTGGGGTCGGGTTGTAGACCGCCACGGGCGCGCGCGTCCGTCCAGTCCTGCGCGCCGCACAAGTGCACCAATGCCAGGGCGGGCGTCATACAGCCACCCTGCCCGACGGGGCGACCGCAAAATCCGTGAGAAACGACACACCCGAGAACGATCGGGGAACAACGCGAAAACCGTGAACGTCTGAGAGAGTTGAACACACGCCAGAAACGGAGACGCCAATGACCGCAACTCTGACCAGTCCCGAGCTGACTAGAGCCGATCGTTGCGACCGTTGCGGCGCTGCTGCCCGTGTCCGTGCCAAGCTGCCTTCCGGTGCCGAGCTTCTCTTCTGCCAACATCACGCCAACGAGCACGAGGCAAAGTTGATCGAACTGGCCGCTGTGCTGGAGGTCAGCGCAAGCTAGATAAGCCGAACTCGCCTCCCGGTAATGTGCTGGTAATGCGAGGTCGTCGGTAATGCTGGACTGGTATGAGCGACCAAGTCGCTAAACCGACCCGCCACCACGTGTGGCGAATCAGTCTGCGGGCCCTATCCAAAAGCTGGGATGACTCGATTTTCTCGGAGTCGGCGCAGGCTGGATTCTGGTCCTGTCTGTCGCTGCCACCACTCCTGTTAGGGATGTTGGGCAGCTTGGCGTACGTGGCCCCGTTGTTCGGTGCGGACACCTTGTCATCGATTGAAAAAAGCGTGATCTCCACGGCACACAGCTTCTTTTCACCCAGCGTGGTCAACGAAATCATCGAGCCGACCATTCGCGACATCGCCAGCAACGCCCGCGGTGAGGTGGTGTCACTGGGCTTTTTGATCTCGTTGTGGGCGGGTTCGTCGGCCATCTCGGCATTTGTCGATTCCGTGGTCGAGGCGCACGACCAGACGCCGTTGCGCCATCCGGTGCGCCAGCGTTTCTTCGCGTTGTTTCTCTACGTGGTGATGCTCGTAGTCGTGGTGGTGGCCGCACCGGTGGCGGTGGTGGGGCCGCGCACGGTGAGCGAACACATCCCGCCCAGCTGGGCCTATGTGCTGCATTACGGCTACTACCCGGCGCTGGTGCTGGGCCTGATGTTGGGGGTGATGGTCCTGTACCGGGTGGCCCTGCCGGTGCCGCTGCCGTCCCATCGGCTGATTCTCGGCGCGATCCTGGCCACCGTGGTGTTCCTGACCGCCACGCTGGGCCTGCGGTTCTATCTGAGGTGGATCACCAGCACGGGCTACACCTATGGCGCGTTGTCGACGCCGATCGCTTTCCTGTTGTTCGCGTTCTTCGGCGGTTTTGCGATCATGATCGGCGCGGAGCTCAACGCCGCCATCCAAGAGGAGTTCCCCGCACCCACGACGCATGCCCACCGGCTCGGGAACTGGTTGAAGTCGCGGCTGCGCCGCGGACCGGCAGCGACGCGTTCCGACTCGCGACAGCCCGAAATCGTGACGGCAGAACCTCCGACGTGAGGGGTGGGTGGATCAGCCCTGCTTGAGCCTGTCGTAGATCTGCTTGCAGTCCGGGCAGACCGGTGACCCCGGCTTGGGCGACCGGGTGACGGGAAAAACCTCGCCGCACAAGGCGACCACGTGACTTCCCATGACCGCGCTCTCGGCGATCTTGTCCTTCTTGACGTAATGGAAGTATTTGGGCGTATCGCTGCCGGTCCCGTCGTCGACGCGTTCTTCGGCATCAGTGCGCTCGACCGTCTGGGTATCCATGCCTGACATTGTGCCTCCTTGCCCGCCTCGGCCGGAACCGTTCGGGTGTGGGCGCAGTCATGCAGGTGTGGGAGAGTGGAGAAATGAAGCGCGGCTCCCAGCTGGGTTTCGACGACGACGGCCGGCCGGTGCTGATCACCGCCGCGGCACCTTCGTATGAGGTGCAGCATCGGGCGCGGGTGCGCAAGTACCTCACACTGATGGCTTTCCGTATTCCGGCGCTGCTCCTGGCCGCAGTCGCGTACGGCGCCTGGCACAACGGTCTGATCTCGCTGCTGATTGTGGCCGCTTCCATTCCGCTGCCATGGATGGCCGTGTTGATCGCCAACGATCGGCCGCCTCGAAGCGCCGACGAGCCCCGCCGTTTCGACAATGCGCGGCGGCGCACGCCGTTGTTCCCGACGGCCGAGCGGCCCGCACTCGAGTCGAGGCGAGACCCCGGACCGCAGCCGGACTGGACCACGGGCCCAGAGGACAGGGCTTAGACCCACCGGAGTTCCGGCTGGCCCACACCCGGCCGCACTTCTTAAGACATTCTCAGGTCATCGGCACATCTCTGCACGTCAGCGGGTGTGAGATCGCAGCGGGCCGGGAACTCTGCGTTTGGGTGTGTCGTTAAACGACATGAAAGAACAAAGCCGCAAGCGGATCGGGGAGGGCGTAATGGCCGAAGCCACCAAGAGGGCCACCACAGGCCGGGTTGACAGCGATCTGGATGCTCAAAGCCCCGCCGCGGATCTGGTGCGCGTATATCTGAATGGCATCGGTAAGACTGCGTTGCTCAACGCCGCCGACGAAGTCGAACTTGCCAAGCGCATCGAGACCGGCCTGTATGCCGAACATCTGCTGGAAACCCGCAAGCGCCTCGGGGAGAACCGCAAGCGCGACCTGGCGGCCGTCGTGCGCGATGGCGAGGCTGCTCGCCGTCACTTGCTGGAAGCCAACCTGCGCCTGGTGGTTTCGCTGGCCAAGCGCTACACGGGTCGCGGGATGCCGCTGCTGGACCTTATCCAGGAAGGCAACCTCGGGCTAATCCGCGCCATGGAGAAGTTCGACTACTCAAAGGGATTCAAGTTCTCCACCTATGCGACTTGGTGGATTCGCCAGGCCATCACCCGCGGTATGGCTGACCAGAGCCGCACCATCCGGTTGCCGGTTCATCTCGTCGAACAGGTCAACAAGCTGGCCCGGATCAAGCGGGAGATGCACCAGAACCTGGGCCGCGAGGCCACCGATGAGGAACTCGCCGCCGAATCCGGCATCCCGGTTGAAAAGATCAACGATCTGCTCGAGCACAGCCGCGACCCGGTAAGCCTCGACATGCCCGTCGGTTCTGAAGAAGAGGCCCCGTTGGGTGACTTCATCGAGGATGCCGAAGCGATGTCCGCGGAAAACGCCGTCATTGCCGAGCTGCTGCACACCGACATCCGAAGCGTGCTGGCCACTCTCGACGAGCGTGAGCACCAGGTGATCCGGCTGCGTTTCGGTCTCGACGACGGCCAGCCGCGCACCCTGGATCAGATCGGTAAGTTGTTCGGCCTGTCGCGCGAGCGCGTTCGCCAGATCGAGCGCGACGTGATGTGCAAGCTGCGCAACGGCGACAGGGCTGACCGGCTGCGTTCGTACGCGAGTTGACACATCAGTTGGGGCCGCCAATTAGAGCCAGGTAGCAGCCAGTATGCCCGCCGCGCTTGCGGCGGGCATACTGCTGCATGGAGCGTTTTGGAGAACCATTCAGCCAGCTGGCCAAGTAGACTCAGCGGCAATGGAAGGTGCTGAATGAACGACCTGGTTGATACCACCGAGATGTACCTGCGGACGATCTACGACCTCGAGGAAGAGGGTGTGACTCCGCTGCGCGCCCGGATCGCCGAGCGCCTTGACCAAAGCGGGCCGACCGTCAGCCAGACCGTATCCCGGATGGAGCGCGACGGACTGCTCCATGTGGCCGGCGACCGCCACCTTGAGCTGACCGATAAGGGCAGGACATTAGCCGTCGCCGTGATGCGCAAGCACCGCCTTGCCGAGCGGCTGCTGGTCGACGTCATCGGATTGCCGTGGGAGGAAGTGCATGCCGAGGCATGCCGGTGGGAGCACGTGATGAGTGAGGACGTCGAGCGCCGGCTGGTGCAGGTGCTCAACAACCCCACCACGTCCCCGTTCGGCAACCCGATCCCAGGCCTGCTGGACCTGGGCGTGGGACCCGAGTCTGGCGCCGACGGCGCGAACCTGGTCAGGTTGACCGAGTTGCCCGCCGGCTCGCCCGTGGCGGTCGTTGTCCGCCAGCTCACCGAGCATGTGCAGGGCGACATCGACCTGATAACCCGGCTCAAGGACGCCGGCGTGGTGCCCAACGCGCGCGTGACTGTCGAGACCAACCCGGCCGGTGGGGTCACGATCGTCATACCCGGTCACGAGAACGTCACGCTGCCACACGAAATGGCGCACGCGGTGAAAGTCGAGAAGGTCTGACGCCTCACGGCTAGCCGGCCCGTCGGCCGAACTGTCGTCGCGGCGGGAGCCGCACGCCGATCCGCTCCGCCAGCCGGTAGCCGGTAAGCGCCAACTTCCGGATCTCCTCGGGCCGCAAACCGGACTGCAGCGCGGTGTCCAGCATGCCCGCCATGCGATGGCCCGGCGCGCAGCGCAGGGCGGCCTCCAGCGACACTCCGGCCAGCGGCCCGTCGCCGCGGGCATACGCACTGAATGCGAGCAACACCAGCGCCTCGACGCGCCACGGCTGGGGCAGGATGCGCGCCAACACCGCCCACAACGACTCGGCCGCTCCGGCGGTTTCGCCCACCGCCAGGGCATAGAGCGTGTCGCGCACCTGCACGTCGCTTAGCGCGCAGCCCAGCTCCACCAGATCCGCGTCGCAAAGCGGTAAGCCCTCGGCCACCCGTGCGGCCGCGGCCATCGCGCGCTCCACGTCGCGCCGACAGCAGCCGGCGGAGTCCGCGCCGTGTGCGATCTCGCGCACGCTCGCCTGACGCGCGAGCGGTGCGGCCAACTCGGCGCTGCGCGCCGCGTCGTCGACGGCGATGACAGCCTGCAGGTCGGCGCGTCGCGGGTACAGCCGACGGCCGTCCAGCACCGCCGCGGCGGCCAATGGGGACGCCGTCGGGTCATCGACCTCACCACCCGCGCCGCAGCCGTCGACACAATGCCAGCGCCCGCCCAGTGCCACCCGGTCCACCACATGCGCTGCGTACAGGGAGATTTCGTGCTGCGCCAGCGCATCGGTGAGCGCTTCACATAGCTGTCGATATTCCTCGCCGCACGACGGGCATTGCGCGCCTTCGGCATCGACGATCACCGCGATCGCCGCATCGGGTTGCGCTGTGGCGGTTATCTCGGCGAGGTGGTCAATGCGGTCGACGAGTTCGTCGGAGAGGTCGACTCGCATCACCGACCCCAGCGAGCCGCCCTCCAACGACACCAGAACCAACGATTTTTCTGGCACGAAACCCAGGACGGCCGGTAGCGCGGCGATCAGTGCGCCGGGACGATTCAACTCAAAGTCAGGTCGATGTTTGGTCATGAGCATCACGCTGACAAGCCGCACCGTCAGTCGGCCCGCGGGCGACCCGGCACGGCCACTCTCCTGTGGACGAAATCGGCACTGTGCGTTCTACTGTCATCTCATGGGGTCGATGCGTCAGTACGACATGGTGGTTATCGGTTCAGGGCCCGGGGGGCAGAAAGCCGCCATCGCTTCGGCCAAGCTCGGCAAGTCCGTCGCGATCATCGAACGCGGGAGAATGCTGGGTGGCGTGTGCGTCAACACGGGCACAATTCCGTCCAAAACGTTGCGCGAGGCGGTGCTTTACCTCACCGGGATGAGTCAGCGCGAGCTGTACGGGGCGAGCTACCGCGTCAAAGACCGGATCACGCCTGCGGATCTGCTGGCCCGGACGCAGCATGTGATCGGCAAGGAAGTCGACGTGGTGCGCAGCCAGTTGATGCGCAACCGGGTCGACCTGCTGATCGGTCACGGCCGGTTCGTCGACGCGCACACGGTCGAGGTCGAAGAGCCCGGCGGCCGCGAAAAGACCACCATCACAGGCGATTACATCGTCATCGCCACCGGCACCAGGCCGGCGCGTCCGTCCGGGGTCGAGTTCGACGAGGAGAGGGTGCTGGACTCCGACGGCATCCTCGACCTCAAGTCACTGCCCGCGTCAATGGTGGTGGTGGGCGCCGGTGTGGTCGGCATCGAGTACGCCTCGATGTTCGCCGCGTTGGGCACCAAGGTGACCGTCGTGGAAAAGCGGAACGACATGCTGGATTTCTGCGACCCCGAGGTCGTCGAGGCGCTGAAGTTTCACCTGCGCGACCTGGCGGTGACCTTCCGGTTCGGTGAGGAGGTGACCGCGGTCGACGTCGGCGCCGCCGGCACCGTCACCACGCTGGCCAGCGGCAAGCAGATTCCCGCCGAAACGGTGATGTACTCCGCCGGGCGGCAGGGTCAGACCGACCGCCTCGACCTCGAGAACGCGGGACTGGAGACCGAGGGCCGCGGGCGGATTTTCGTCGACGACAAGTTCCAGACCAAAGTCCCCCATATCTATGCCGTCGGCGACGTCATCGGTTTCCCCGCACTGGCCGCGACGTCGATGGAACAAGGCCGACTGGCCGCCTACCACGCGTTCGGGGAGGCGTGCGACAGCATCACCGACCTGCAGCCGATCGGCATCTACTCGATACCCGAGGTCTCCTATGTGGGCGCGACCGAGGTGGAGCTGACCAGGGATTCGATCCCCTACGAGGTCGGCGTGGCGCGCTACCGGGAGCTGGCTCGCGGCCAGATCGCCGGCGACTCGTACGGCATGCTCAAACTGTTGGTGTCCACTGACGACCTCAAGCTGCTCGGCGTGCATATCTTCGGCACCAGTGCCACCGAGATGGTCCACATTGGGCAGGCCGTGATGGGGTGCGGCGGCACCGTCGGGTATCTGGTCGATGCGGTGTTCAACTACCCGACGTTCTCTGAGGCCTACAAGGTGGCTGCGCTGGACGTGATGAACAAGGTGCGGGCGCTGCACCAGTTCCGCCGCTGAGCCAGTGACGATTCGGTCCGTGCAACGGACCGATGAGGAATGACGATTCCGTCGGCTAGCAGGTGTCGTCGAAATCGCGCGGCGCCGCGTCGCCTGGACCGCCAGCTTCAGCACGGGCCAGCAGCGCCGCGGTGTGGTCGTCGAACGGCGGCGAATACGACATGCTTTCCGCGCATCCGCCGCCCTCAATGCCGCCGATCACGCCCGTAATGGTTGAACCCATTACCCATGGTGCGCCGCTGGTGCCGCCGACCAGGCCGTCACATGCCAACGAGGGAAACCCCGTCGTGGTGACTCCAGTGCTGGCCTGGCAACCGATCGGCTGCCCGCCTACGCCGGCCGCATACCCCGTCACGGTGACACGGCTTCCCGCAGCCGGGGCCGTGCCCAGCGACAGCGCTGAGCCCGCACGCGCCTCCACCGATCCGCCGTCGGCCCTACTCACCCGGGCGATTGCATAGTCCGCACGCGGCTCCCTATTCGCCAGCCAGCGGCCATCGAAGTACACCTCACCAACCGTCCACATATCGCCCGGCGTGGCATCGCCGGAGAAACCCGGCACAAAGCTTGCCCGGAGAGTTCCGAGCAAGCAGTGCGCAGCGGTCAGCACCAGGTCGCCGTCCTTGGAATGCACCACCGAGGCGGTACAAGAGTGCATCTTGCCGCTGTCCGGGAAGATCGCGCCTACACGGGGATCCGGATTGACCGGCCTGGCTACCGGCCCGTACTCGGGTTGGCTGAGCTGCTCGACGGACCCATGGCTGCCCTGGCTCGGTCCGTGACTGGTCCCGGCATGATCGACCGACCGGCCGCATGACGCCAGCAATAGCGCCAGGCTGGCCAGCGGGCAAACAAGTACCACCCGGGTGCGCATCGATCTCCATCATGCCTGACCACGGGCTGGCAAGCAGGGTTGAACGGAGCCGAATGCGCTGACGTTCCCCGAGCAAATTGCCGGGAGAGACAACCGACGGACGCAGAACCGGTGGACGGTGGTGCGTTTCGGGGACATAGGACGTCTTGCGTTCGTTGTTCAATTACTGGTGTCCGCCCGTTTTAAGTGCCACTGGAAGCGGCACCCTGGAGAGACCCCCGACAGGAGGCAACACCCATGGCCCACGATCAGGACCCCGGCGAGGCGCAGGACTACCAGCCGGGACAACCCGGCATGTACGAGCTTGAGTTCCCGGCGCCCCAGTTGGTCACTTCCGACGGCCGCGGCCCCGTGTTGGTGCACGCATTGGAGGGCTTCTCCGACGCGGGTCATGCCATCAGGCTGGCGGCCGGCCACCTCAAGGCCGCTCTAGACACCGAACTCGTCGCGTCCTTCGCGATCGACGAATTGCTCGACTACCGATCGCGGCGGCCGTTGATGACGTTCAAGACCGATCACTTCACCCACTACGACGATCCAGAGCTAAGCCTGTACGCGCTGCGCGACAGCGTCGGCACCCCGTTTCTGTTGCTGGCCGGAATGGAGCCGGATCTGAAGTGGGAGCGCTTCATCAGCGCGGTCCGGCTGCTGGCCGAGCGCCTCGGTGTGCGGCAAACCATCGGGCTGGGCACTGTACCGATGGCCGTTCCACACACCCGACCGATCACGATGACGGCGCACTCCAACAACGGCGAACTGATCGCCGATTTTCAGCCGTGGATTTCTGAGATCCAGCTCCCTGGCAGCGCGTCGAACCTGCTGGAATACCGGATGGCCCAAAGCGGTCATGAAGTCGTTGGCTTCACCGTGCACGTCCCGCACTATCTGACCCAGACGGACTATCCCGCCGCCGCCCAAGCGCTGCTCGAGCAGGTCGCCAAGACCGGCTCGCTGGACCTGCCACTGGCGGCGCTGGGCGACGCGGCAGCCGAGATTCGGGCCAAGATCGACGAGCAGGTGCAGGCGAGCGTGGAGGTCGCTCAAGTGGTGGCCGCGCTTGAGCGCCAGTACGATGCGTTCATCGACGCGCAGGAGAACAGGTCGTTACTAACGCGCGACGAGGATCTGCCCAGCGGCGAGGAGCTCGGCGCGGAGTTTGAGCGGTTCCTGGCGCAGCAGGCGGAGAAGAAGTTCGACGACGACGATCCGGCTTGAGCCCCCCGGACGGCCCGACAGCGAGG
Organism: Mycobacterium sp.; assembly: GCF_019247635.1. Classification (GTDB taxonomy): domain Bacteria; phylum Actinomycetota; class Actinomycetes; order Mycobacteriales; family Mycobacteriaceae; genus Mycobacterium. The sequence goes on along the minus strand of NZ_JAFBAR010000070.1, from coordinate 22,779 downwards.
TTGGCGAGATGACCGAGCGAAAGCGCAATCTTCGCCCGGTGCGGGAAGTGACAGCACCTTCGCTGCAGTACCGCACCATCCACGGTTACAAACGGGCGTTCCGGATCGCGGGGTCCGGCCCGGCGATCCTGCTGATCCACGGCATCGGCGACAACTCCACTACCTGGACTGGCGTGCACGCCAAGCTCGCTCAGCGTTTTACGGTCATCGCCCCCGATCTGCTGGGCCATGGCAAGTCCGACAAGCCACGCGCCGACTACTCGGTCGCGGCGTACGCCAACGGAATGCGTGACCTGCTCAGCGTGCTCGACATCGAGCGGGTGACCATCGTCGGCCATTCCCTGGGCGGCGGGGTGGCGATGCAATTCGCCTACCAGTTCCCGCAGTTGGTCGAGCGATTGATTCTGGTCTCGGCCGGCGGCGTGACCAAGGACGTCAACTTCGTGTTGCGATGGGCCTCGTTGCCGATGGGCAGCGAAGCCATGGCATTGCTGCGGTTACCCCTGGTGCTGCCGGCGGTGCAGTTGCTGGGGCAGCTGGTGGGCAAATCAGTCGGCACGACCGGCCTGGGGAATGATTTGGCCAACGTGTTGCGGATTCTGGACGATCTACCCGAGCCGACGGCCTCGGCGGCGTTCAGCCGCACCTTGCGGGCCGTGGTGGACTGGCGTGGGCAGATCGTCACCATGCTGGACCGATGCTATTTGACCGAAGCCATCCCAGTGCAGATCATCTGGGGCACAAGGGATGTGGTGGTACCGGTGCGGCACGCCCGGATGGCGCACGCCGCCATGCCGGGCTCGCAGCTCGAGATCTTCGAGGGTTCCGGGCATTTTCCCTTCCATGACGACCCGGCCCGCTTCATCGACGTGGTGCAGCGTTTCATCGACACCACTGCACCGTCCGAATACGATCAGACCGCGCTTCGCGCATTGCTGCGCAGAGGCGGCGGCGAAGACAGGGTCACCGGTTCGGCCGGCACCCGGGTCGCCGTCTTGGAGGCCATAAGCGCCGACGAACGCAGCGCGACCTGATCGGTGGGCAGGGCCGGGGATCGCCGGCCGGGCGGCTAACGGTGGTGTGACACAACCGAATTGATGCCGCGCAAGTTCAGTGACTTCGGTGCAACACGGCGGCGAGGTGATCCTGCAGTGGCTGCCCCACCCCGGCCATCTGCAGCGAGTAGGACAGCTCGTCGCCATCCATCCGTATCGAACGGCCAAGCGCGGTAACCTCTTTGGCGGTCGGGCTCAGCCCGACCGCCGTGCTGGACAAGTCGACTTCGATGACGTCGGCGGTCACCGAGTATGTACCCACCGCTATTTCGGTGATGCCGTTCGGGTGCGCGAGGACCAGCTCAACGCGACCCGGCTGCGGCACACGCAGATAACCCGTCTCGCCGTGCAACGGCCTCCCGTCGGCTACCGCCCGGCTCTTTTGCACATACGCCAGAAATGGTTTACCGACATGGGAAAACACGACTTCTTCGAAATACTCGAACGGTTGAATCGTCGGGTATTTGCCCTGTCCCCGACCGGCCCAGGTGCCCAGCAGGGGTGCCAGCGCCGCGAGATCGGGATGCAGCTCGGGCGGCATGTCAGCCCGGCGTCGATACTTTGCGATGCGCGCGAAGTGCCTCGATCTCCCGCTCGAAATCATCGGCCGAGGAGAAGGATCGATATACCGACGCGAACCGAAGGTAGGCAACTTCGTCAAGGTCGCGCAGCGGCCCGAGGATGGCCAGGCCGACATCGTGACTCGGAACCTCCGGCGAGCCCGCCGCGCGCACGGTGTCCTCGACTTGCTGGGCCAGCAGATTCAGCGCGTCGTCGTCCACCTGGCGGCCCTGACATGCCCGACGGACACCGCTGATGACTTTCTCACGGCTGAAGGGCTCAGTGACCCCGCTGCGCTTGACCACGGCGAGGACCGCGGTTTCCACCGTGGTGAAGCGCCGGCCACATTCGGGGCATGATCGGCGGCGCCTAATCGCCTGCCCCTCATCGGTTTCCCGCGAATCGATCACTCGGGAATCGGGATGCCGGCAGAACGGGCAGTGCATGGCCGCTCCTTCGCCGCGCTGACATCCAGGTATCGCAAACCACTCCGAGAGTACCTGGGCGCTCCCCCGCAGGGCCAATGCCGTGGCGATCCATCGCCGTTCGAGGCCGCGATTCCCGAGGAGCGTTGGCGTGGAGCTGTTTTCGCAGTCCACTGCGATGCCGTCAGCCGACCGGCGCAATCAGGGTCTGGCCCACAGCCAACGTCGGCGACTGCAAGGAGTTGAGTTCGCGGATGCGCTCGGCCTCCTGGCGAATTGGTACGCCGGGGGCCACCCGGGCCGCCAAGTCCTGCAGGGATTCCCCTGCCTCGACGCGTACCAGCGAAAGTTTGGTGGGCACGACGGGAGTCGAATTGGCGTCGCTGTTGATGACCTCCCCGAGGTGGGCGACCATGCCCAGCCACAGTGTGATTACGCCAGCTGCCAGCGCCAGCCCCACCGTGGTCGCCAGCCTGATGGGGCGGGTGCGGTGCGGGGCCGTCGACATCGCGACGCCCGTGCCGTGGTAGCGCGGTGGCGCGCCCGCCGGCCTTGGCGGGCCCGGCCTTCTGGTCCGCTCCAGCGTGCGGTAACCCGGCCTGCCGTAGCCGGGAGTGCTGATCGGCCGGCGGAAATTCGCTGGACGCGGCGGGACTGACTGGATAACTGTCATTTTGGGGATCCTCCGGTCGACTACTTCTCGCTCGTGTGTTCGACTATAATCGCTCGTGTGTTCGATAAGCGAACATTTGAGCGAAGCGTGTCGGACGAGCAAAACGCTAGACCACACCACCGACAAGTGCTGCCGGTCGCTACCACTGCCATGGAGCGCGGATACCCGATTGACTAAAGAGTTACACCTTTGTTATTCGCCTGGTTTGGGCCGGCACCCCGGACTGCGCGACACGCCGGTCGAACACATGTTTGATTCTCGGGCGCGGTGCGGCTACATTCAGTGCCATGAGTGACAGCAACGACACTTCAGCCGCGAGTGGGACGGACGGCCCGCATGCCCTGGATCCGGCGTTAACAGAGCGCCAGCGCACCATCCTGAATGTCATCCGCGCTTCGGTCACCAGCCGCGGATACCCGCCGAGTATCCGCGAAATCGGCGACGCGGTCGGCCTGACGTCGACCTCCTCGGTGGCCCACCAGCTACGCACGCTGGAACGCAAGGGCTACCTGCGCCGGGACCCGAACCGGCCACGAGCGGTCGACGTCCGAGGCGCCGACGAGGTGGTGGCGCCCCGCACCGATGTGCCCGGCTCAGACGCGTTGCCCGAACCCACGTTTGTCCCGGTCCTGGGACGTATCGCGGCCGGTGGCCCGATCCTCGCCGAAGAAGCGGTCGAAGATGTGTTCCCACTCCCCCGTGAATTGGTCGGCGAGGGAACGCTGTTCCTGCTCAAGGTCGTCGGCGACTCGATGGTCGAGGCGGCCATCTGCGACGGCGACTGGGTGGTGGTGCGCCAACAAAACGTCGCCGACAACGGGGACATCGTCGCGGCGATGATCGACGGCGAGGCCACCGTCAAGACGTTCAAACGTGCCGGCGGTCAGGTGTGGCTGATGCCCCACAACCCGGCGTTCGACCCCATCCCGGGCAACGACGCAACGGTGCTTGGCAAGGTCGTCACGGTGATCCGCAAGATTTAGGCCGGCTGCCCCTGGCCGAGTTCTAGTCGGCCTTGATGAACCCGTTGGCTTGGGCGACTTCCTCGCTGGCGAACCAGATCTCAGCGATCGTGTCGTGGTAGAGCGGGGTGTCCGGGGCGTAGAACAACCCCGAGCGGGCGCTGGCTTTGATCGGATATCCGTCGGGCGCCTGGTAGGGGTCCTCCAGCGGCAGGTGCAACGTGGGGCGTGCGGCCGGGTTCGGCCGCGTTGGGATCGGCGCGGACCTGGCCTCCTGGATCTGCCGGGCATCCTCCCAGGCGCCTTCCCAGGCGTCTTCGGAACTTTCCACCGCAGCGTGGCGCCCGGTAATCGCATCGGCGACGGGCGCAGGCACATCCGCAAAGTCCGGAGCCTCAGCTTGGGGGAATTCGACGTCGGGAATGTCCGTTTCCGGGCCAGCGACCTCCGGCACGACGATCTCCGGCGCCACGACCTCGGGTAGGTAGCTGTCGGGACCATCCGGCGGCTCCGGAGTCTCCGCCTCGCCTGCGTACCCCGCTATCGCGTTCGACGCGATAGGCGTGGTGTCCACCGCGTCGGGATCCTGGTCGTCGAACCCCAGATCCTCGAAACCCTCGTCGACATCGCCGTCGTACTCCTCACCCGCGTGGACAGTGTCGGCCACCCCGGTCGCCGCCCCGGCTCCGCGCGGCCAGCTGACCCGGTGCCCAGCGTCCATGTGTTCCGCCGCGTGCGGGTTGCCGAGCGCCAAGTGCTCGAACTCTCGATCGTCGTCGTTGTGGCTCCAGTGCCCGTCGACCGCGGCGTCGTAGCCGGCGAGGTCGTCGTCGAGGTCACGGTCCGGCAGGTATGTCAGCCCCTCCCGATCAGCACGGCGACGCCGACGCCACCCGAACGCCACCACCATCAGCAGAACCGCCAGCACTAGTAACGGCACGGCGGCCAACAGGTACCACCAGTGCCACGCGAACTTCTTCGGATGCGCCGGCATCGTCGAGGTGCTGGGCTGGTTCTGGCCCGGGACCTGCAGACCCGACAACAGCGGTGCCAGGTTTGCCGGCTCGGTGCTGAAGACGTTCTTCGCCCGGTCCCACGTGATCTTGCCGCCAGTGAACCGCTGTGAGACCACGTCGCCGTCGATCGTCTGGTCGGCGACGGGGGCGCCAAGTTTGCCGGAGGGCCCGCGGAGCTTGTCCCACGCGGCCTTCATCGCTCCGCGGACGACGAACGCGCCGTGGTCCGACGTCCAGAAAATCACCGGCTTGTCGGCGCCGGAGAACGTGCTGATCCGACTGGCGTTGCCAAACCCGCCGTCAGTCTCGTTGGACGTGGGAAAGCCCAGGTCGCTGCTGACCGGTCCGCCGAGCGCCTCGTACTTGGTCAAGATGTCGCTCTCGACGGCGTTGGCCCCGGTGGCCGGGCTGAAGAACACTTTGCCGCCGACGAAGTTCTGGGCAACCCCGTCGCCGCCGATGGGGTACTCGCCACCCTGTTTACCGCCCAGCGGACCGGTGGCGCCGCCCGCGCCCCGCCAGGCCATATTGATCGCCGCGGTGGGATCGATCACCACCTGCAAGCCGGTCAGTTGATCGGCTAGTCCGGGCGGGACGGTGGTGAATTGTTTGGTTTGCCGGTTCCAGGACACCTGGCCGCCGCTGAACTTCTGCGAGGTGACTTCGCCGTCGTAGCTTTCATCCGCGACCGGGACACCCAACACGCCACCCGAGCTGCCCAGCCTGTCCCAGGCGGTGTTGATCGCGCCGCGCACCACATATGCGCCGTGTTCGGGCGTCCAGTAGATCACCGGCTTGTCGCTGGCGGAGAAGGTACTCACCCGGCTGTCGGGTCCGGCGAGCCCGGGAATTTCGTTGATGGTGGGAAACCCCAGGTCGCTACCGCCCGGGCCACCCAACGACTCGTACTTGTCCAGGATGGGGCCGTAGATCGATTTGGCGCCGGTGTCAGGGGTGTAGAACATCTTGCCGTTGGCAAAGTCCAGGGCGAACCCGTCGCCGACGGCATAGACGTCGCCCTTTCGGGCGCCGAGCGTGGAGGTGTCGCCTCCCGCCTTCTCCCAGGCGGCCATGATGGCGGCCTCGGCGTCGCCTATCGGAGATGCCGCCGCTACGGGTGCCAGCAACAGCGTGGCCGCCACTGTGGTCGCCAAACTGACCAGTGCACGACCGACCAGTTTGCCCACTTGACCTCTCTGCCCGCTCACCAAGCCTCCCAGCCCACGGATATGCCCCGATTTGAGGCCATGCCCGCACCCTGCCGCGCCCGCCGAATACCTGGTGCTACTTCTACCAGTCGGGCCGCTCCCCCAGTGCGGTCCGTATTATCGCCGGGCTCGCATTACTTTGCTCCAGCGAACGGCAAATGCGAAGTCGAATGACGAAGATTACGGAAACGGATACACAGCTGATGTCGAAATGATGCGGGGTCGCGCCCGTATCGCAAGCGGCTAGCCGCTGCATGAAGCCGGCTCGCGGAGCTGTTATACCGGCCCAAGCCCAGGGCAGCCTAGACGCCCAGGCCGCGGCCGATGATCTCCTTCATGATCTCGGTGGTGCCGCCGTAGATCGTCTGCACCCGGGCATCGAGATAGGCACGGGCCACCGGATATTCGCGCATGTAGCCGTAGCCGCCGTGCAGCTGCAGGCAACGGTCGATCAGGTGCACCTGCTTCTCGGTGGAATACCACTTGGCCATGGCGGCCTGTTCGGCCGTCAGCTTTCCCTCCAGATGCAACGCGACGAACTGGTCGACCATTATGCGCACCACGGTGGCCTCAGTGGCGAGTTCGGCCAGCACGAACCGGCTGTTCTGGAAACTGCCGATCGGCTTGCCAAATGCCTTGCGCTCCTTGGTGTATTGCAGCGTCTGGTCCAGCACGGCCTCCATGGCCGCGGCGGCCATGATCGCGATTTCGATCCGTTCCTGCGGCAGGTTCCGCATCAGGTAGACGAATCCCATCCCCTCTTCGCCGAGCAGGTTTTCGGCCGGCACCTGCACATCGGTGAACGACAGCTCGGCGGTGTCCTGCGCGTCCAGCCCGATCTTTTCCAAGTGGCGGCCGCGTTCGAAACCCTCCATACCCCGCTCGACAACGAGCAGCGAAAAGCCCTGCGCGCCTTTGTCCGGATCCGTCTGGGCGACAACGATCACCAGGTCCGAGTTGATCCCGTTGGTGATGAACGTCTTTGACCCGTTGAGCACGTAGTGATCGCCATGCCTGACCGCGCGGGTCTTGATGCCCTGCAAGTCGCTGCCGGTTCCCGGCTCGGTCATCGCAATCGCGGTGATCAGTTCCCCGGTACAGAATTTGGGCAACCAGCGTTGCTTCTGCTCCTCGGTGCTCAGCGACAGCAAGTAGGGCGCCACGACGTCGTTGTGCAAGCCGAAACCGATCCCGCTGTAGCGTCCGGCGGTGGTTTCCTCGGTGATGATGGTGTTGTAGCGGAAGTCGGCATTGCCCCCGCCGCCGTATTCCTCGGGCACCGCCATCCCGAGAAAGCCCTGTTTTCCGGCCTCCAGCCATACCCCGCGGTCGACGAGCTTCGCCTTTTCCCATTCGTCGTGGTACGGCGCGACATGGCGGTCCAGGAAACCCCGGTAGGACTCGCGGAACAATTCATGCTCGGGCTCGAAAAGCGTGCGCTGATACTTGATGGCACTGCCCATGGCGTACGACCTCCGGCGATCTGGCAACAGAAAACTCTGTAGCCAAGATATACCAACCGGGCGGTTGGTCGGCAGGTGGCTCACGAGCCTAGTGGGCGGCGAACCCTCGCAGGCTGGCGGCCAATGCCACCGGCACGCGGGCCTTGATCCGGGTGCCCTCGGCCGTGTGCTCGGCATGTTGCACCCGTCCGTCGGCGTGCACCCGCGAGACCAGGTCGCCGCGCTCGTACGGGATCACGACGTCCACCGCGGTATCGGTGGGCGCCGAAAGCTCGGCCATCCGCCTCCGCAACGCGTCGATCCCGTCGCCGCTGCGCGCCGAGACGAATACCGCGCCGGGCAGTGCGTGCCGCAACTTGGCCAGTGCCAGATCGCCCGCCACGTCCGTCTTGTTGACTACCAACAACTCTGGGGTCCGGTCGGCGCCCTCACCGGCCGTGTAGTCGTCGAACACCTCGGAGATCACCTGGCGCACGGCATCGATCTGGGCCAGCGGATTGACGTCGGAACCGTCGACTACGTGCACCAACAGGTCGGCGTCGACGACCTCCTCCAACGTGGAGCGGAACGCCTCGACCAGCTGGGTGGGCAGGTGGCGGACGAAGCCGACGGTGTCGGTTAGCACGTACGGTCGGCTGTCCTCGAACTCCGCGCGGCGGGTGGTCGGTTCCAGGGTGGCGAACAGTGCGTCCTGCACCAGCACCCCCGCCCCCGTCAGCGCATTGAGCAGGCTGGATTTGCCGGCGTTGGTGTAGCCGACGATCGCGACCGACGGCATATCGCTGGCCAGCCTGCGGCTGCGCTGGGTGTCACGGGCCCGCTTCATGTCTTTGATCTCGCGGCGCAGTTTGGCCATCCGCTCGCGGATGCGACGCCGATCGGTCTCGATCTTGGTCTCACCGGGCCCACGCAGACCCACGCCTCCGCCGCTACCGCCGGCACGGCCACCGGCCTGCCGCGACATCGATTCACCCCAGCCGCGCAGCCGCGGCAGCATGTATTGCATCTGCGCCAGCGTCACCTGCGCCTTGCCCTCCCTGCTGGTGGCGTGCTGGGCGAAGATGTCGAGGATCAGCGCGGTGCGGTCGACGACCTTGACCTGCACGGCCTTCTCCAGCGCCGTCAGCTGGGCCGGGGACAGCTCACCGTCGCAGATGACGGTGTCCGCGCCGGTCGCCACCACCACTTGGCGCAGCTCGGCCGCCTTGCCCGACCCGATGTAGGTCGAGGGGTCGGGGCGATCGCGGCGTTGGATGAGTCCCTCGAGTACCTGCGAGCCCGCGGTTTCGGCCAGGGCGGCCAGTTCGGCCATGCTGGCCTGGTTGTCGGCCGCGCTGCCCTCAGTCCACACGCCCACCAGCACCACCCGTTCCAGCCGCAGCTGGCGGTACTCGACCTCGGAGATGTCGGCAAGCTCGGTGGACAACCCGACGACCCGGCGCAGCGCCGAGCGGTCTTCGAGGGCCAGTTCGCCGAGGCTGGGTTCATAAGAGCCCGATTTCGACGAATCTGCCACCTCATTATTGGGCGGATCTGTCATCTCTGGCGAATCTGGATATGTCATAGGCAATTTCCGATGGTGGCACGTCCAGCTTGACGACGCACCCGAATATGTCAGGCCAGCGTGTTCCACCACGGGTCGGCAATTTCACCGCGGGCAACCAGGACCGACGGGCCGCGTAGAAAGCTGGTGGCATCGGTGACGGTCACTGTGACGTCGCCACCCGGCACGCGCACCGTGAGGCTGCCGGTTTCGGCGCCGGTGTGCGCCAACGCGGCGACCGCGGCCGCCACCGTTCCCGTGCCACACGAGCGGGTCTCCCCCACCCCGCGTTCGTGCACCCGCATGCGGACGACGCCTCCGTCGGGTGGCGTGAGGATCTCGACGTTCACACCCTCCGGAAACTGCGCGGGATCGAAGCTCACCGGCGCCGAGACATCCAGGGCCGCAAGCACCTCGGGGGTCAGCTGTGGGTCGACGCAGGCCAGGTGCGGGTTGCCGACGTCGACCGCGAGCCCGGCAAAGCGCCTGCCGCCGACAATCGCATCGCCACTGCCGAGCCGATTGGCCTTGCCCATGTCGACGGTGACATCGGCGTGAGTCTGGTCCACGTGATGCAGGACGACCGGTCGGGGGCCGGCCAGTGATCCGACGACGAACACATCGCGCTGCTCCAAGCCGCTGGCGCGCAGGTAGTGCGCGAACACCCGGACGCCGTTGCCGCACATCTGCGCGATCGACCCGTCGGCATTGCGGTAGTCCATGTACCAGTCGGCGGCGTCGACGCCATCGGGGACGCGCTCGAGCACGCCCGCGGTCACGGCGGCACCGGCGGTGGTCACCCGCAACACCCCGTCGGCGCCCAGACCGCGACGCCGGTCGCACACAGCGGCCACCCGGGCCGGGCTCAGCGTCAGCCGGGCATCAGTGTCGGGCAGCAGCACGAAGTCGTTTTCGGTGCCATGGCCCTTGGCGAAGATCACCTGCGCCACACCTCCGATCCCGGCCTGAAACTACCCGAGCCGGCACCATCGTCGCCGGCGCGGATCACCAGATCAGGTTACGTGCCGCCAGGCCTTGATCGCGTCGTCCACGACATGGTCCCGCGCGGCGTCCAACCACTGCACCCGGTGGTCGCGGCGGAACCAGGATCGCTGCCGTCGCACATAGCGACGGGTGCCCACGAACGTCTGCTCGTGGGCATCTCGCAATCGGTCCGCGCCCCCACCGGCGTCCAGCGCCGCGATCACCTGGGCATAGCCTAGCGCGCGGGCCGCGGTGACCCCGTCGCGCAGGCCGTCGTCGAGCAGGGCGCGCACCTCGTCGACCAGGCCGGCGTCGAACATCGACGCGGTGCGGCGGGCCAGTCTTTGATCGAGAAGCGTTGTCTCGCAGTCTAATCCGACGATAACGGTATCCCACCGCGCGGTGCCGATGCGCGGCGCGGACGCCGCGAACGGCAGGCCGGTCAGTTCGACCACCTCGAGCGCCCGAACCGTGCGCCGGGCGTCGGTGGGCAGGATGGCCGCGGCCGCGGCCGGGTCGCGACGGGCGAGCTCGGCGTGCAACTGGCCCACCCCGACTTCGGCCAGGCGTTGTTCCCATCGCGCGCGCACGGTCGGATCGGTCGCCGGGAAGGACCAGTCGTCGAGCAGGGACTGGATATAGAGCATCGAACCGCCCACCACGATCGGCACCGCTCCGCGGGCCGCGATCGCTTCGATGTCGGCCGCGGCGGTCTGCTGATAGCGGGCGACGGTGGCCGTTTCGGTGACATGTAGGACGTCGATCTGGTGGTGGGGGATGTCGCGGCGCTGTTCGACGGGCAACTTGGCGGTCCCGATGTCCATGCCGCGATAAAGCTGCATCGCGTCGGCATTGACTATTTCGGCTGCAAGCGACACGGTCCTGAGCCGCTCGGCGACGTCGAGCGCCAGCTGGGACTTGCCGGTGCCCGTCGGCCCGATGATCGCCAGCGGTCTCACAGTTGCCAGACGCCGGCGAAGTACCCGACACCGTACGGTGCGCCACGGTAGAGCTCTTTGGCCCAACGCGGGCCGGGTTCGGTCAGGCCGGCCATGACCTGAAATGCCACCCGGCCAACGATCAGAGGGGACAGCCCACGCAATCCGGACACGTCGCCGCAGGCCAGGGCCTCGTCGAGGGCCTGTTGCGCATCGGCGGCACCCGGGTCGAACGCGCCGGGGGCCTTCGGCGTCAGGGTGTTCGCGCCGTCGGCAACGATCAGCACACCGACAGGCTCCGACGCCGCCTCGATCTCGGCGCGCAGCCGCCTGCCTTGGGCCAGCGCGACCTCGACGACGTGATCGCGGCGCAGGACACGAACATGTGCGCTGGCCTCGGGCCGGGCCTGGCCCCGCACCCAGGCGGCCATCAGCGCGCACAGGGGCAATTCGGCCGAGCTGTCGGCCTGGGGTGACAGCCGAACCGGCACGTCGACACCGAAGCCGGCGAAAGTGCCGGCGGCATTCTGCTTTACCGTCTGGTCCGCATCACCTGTTCCGACGGCGATCCAGCGCGACGGTAGCAGCGCGGCGGCCGCGATCGTCGCCGCCCGCAGGTCGGCCACCTCAGCGGCCGCGGCCCCCGCAAGTTCGGGAACGAGCACCGGCGCGGATGGCACGATCGCGATGGCGCTCAACACGCCATCAAACTAGCGTCTGGGACTTCTGGCCAGGCCGGCTGGCCCGCTCGTCGAGTCCTGTCGGCGCGACCGCCGCCGGCGCGGGGCCGCCAGTGCTTGGGCATCGATGATAGGAATGCGGCCGCTCTCGATCGCCTCTTCGGTCACGTTCTCGGCCTCGCCGCGCGCCAGGGCAAAGGTCGCGACGATCACCACCACCACCCCCGCTGCCACCACGAAGAGCCCCGGTCTGGTGGTGTCAAACGTCTCGCCGAGCACGACGATGCCGAGCACGGAACCGATCAGCGGCTTGGCGACGACCGACGTCGGCAAGGAGGCGTTCAGCGAACCCGCGCGATAGGACGACTGCTGGAAGATCATTCCGGCCAGCGCGGCGGCTATCCAGAAGTAGAACTCCGGGGCGAGCAGCAATGGGACGACGCCGCCGCGGACCACTTCGACAACCGCTTTGGTCAGCACCGCGAACAGCGCCAGCGAAGAACCGGCGACCACGGCCAGCAGCACCGCAGCCACCGAGCCCGTCCAGTACCGCGCACCCAGCACACAGAACACCAGCAGGGGCCCCATAATCAGGCCCACCACGAGCCAGGTTTCCAGTGAGCCCCGTGACGCGCCGCTATCCGGGTCACCCACGGCGACGACCACCGCCAGCGCGGCGGCCAGCAAGACCGCCCAGGCCCACTCTCGCCGCGTCACCCGGACCTTGGTGAGGTAGGTGTAAATCGGCAGCGCGAACAGCAGCGCGGTCACCTGCAACGCCGTCACCAGCATCACCGACCCGAGCGCCAGGGCCGCGGCCTGCAGAACGTAGTTGGCAATCGCTCCTCCGGCACCCAGCCACCACTTGGCGTCGCGCAGCGACAACCGGAACAGCTCGAGGTGGCCCACTTCTCGGTCGGTGATCTCTTGGGCAGATCGCTGGCGCACGACATTGCCAATGGCGGAGGCGAAGGCGGCGAGCAGGGCAAGGACGACCGCGACGTCGACTTTCGTCATCAGCGACCTTCCCTCCCCCACATCGGCCCCGGGAGCCATTATTCAGTACGAGCTATCCGCCACCCGTTTTGCTGATATTTCCGCCGCGTTTATGCGTGCGCGGCAAGACATTCTCCACACCTACCGGCCCCGCGCGGCCTTGCGATGGCTTTGCGACAACTATGCCTCCCCGAATGCCCCCGACGCGACCAGAGCACGAGAGTTCAAGCCCGGCGTGGGCGCGTGGGTGCCGGTCGCCGCGTCTGCGGCCGTCATCGTCGCGATCTCGCCGCGTGCCAGCGCAGTCGTGGCGACAACCACGACCACCACCGAAACGATCAGCGTGATCAGCTCTGGGCCGCCGGCGCCGAGCGTCTCACCCAGCACCGTGACACCCAGCAACGAAGCCACGAATGGCTCGGCGACCGTCATTGTGGGCAGCGATGCGCTCAGCGAGCTGGCCCGAAACGAGGACTGCTGGAACACCGTCCCAAGCGCCGCGACCAGCAACCAGGCGTACAGCTCCGGCGTGCGCAGTAGCGTCGCCGGTCCGTCGTCAACGACGTCGACGATGGCCTTGGTCAGCACCGCGAACAGCGCCCACGCCGTCGCGGACACGACGGCCAGTAGGACCGCGGCGACCGTGCCCGACCAGATCCGCGCGCCCAGCACACAGAGCACCATGGCAGGGCCGACCGCCACGGCTACCACGGCCCAGCTCTGTAGCGACGCCCGCGAGTAGCCCGCCGCCGGTTCACCGACGATGACGAAAACTGCCACGGCGGCGGCCAGCAATATCGCCCATCCCCACTCCCGGCGGCTCCATCCGTGCTTGGTCAGCCACGCATAAACGGGCAGCGCGAACAGCAATGCCGTCACCTGAAGCGCCTGTACCAGCACCACCGACCCCAGGCCCAGCGCCACCGCCTGCAGCGCCGCGCTGGCCACGGCCGCCATACCGCCGACCCACCAGCGGGCGTCGCGCAGCGACATGCGAAGCAGCTCGAGGTGGCCAACCTCGTCATCGGTGATCTCCTGAGCGGAGCGCTGACGGACCACGTCTCCGACACCCGATATCAGGGCGGCGATAAGCGCGAGCAACGCCGCGATATCCACCTTGGCGATGATGACCTCCCTGACCTGCCCCACCGTCTAAGGCCGCGAATACACCGACGTTCGGCGCAACGGTACCGGCCTGCGCATACGGCCGTAGGGCCCGAAAGAGGGTGCAACCGATTTGTTATCGCCCTAACCGCGACCCTGTTACTACGACTCCGCGAGCCGACGACCCGGTTCCCGTCCGCCGGGAAAACACTGGTAATCGGCGATCTAGGCAACGCTCGCAGAATTAGTTCAGCTGACCGGGCGCCAAGCTGCTTCAATACTGTTGGTACCGGCTGGGAGGGCCGGCGCCAGCCGCAAGGCCGCAGACGCCCTCCCGACCGTACGGGTGCCGCTACGCGCGGCAGATGCGCGGGACGTCCCGCGCGGAATTGCAAAGGGTAGGTGACGAGCTCATGACGGCCGACGAGACCCGCACCAATGATTCAGCCAGCTCGGCTCCGGCGCCCGTCCCAGGGCCCGTCCCCGCCCCGCGGCCCGGGCCACGTCCGGGTCCACGGCCGACGCCGGGACCCGCCGTCCACCCGGGGTTGGCCGGGCCGCCGCGCAGCGATCCGCACAAGTTCGGGCGCGTGGACGACGACGGCACCGTGTGGCTGATCAGCTCCGCCGGTGAGCGCGTCGTCGGCTCATGGCAGGCCGGCGACACCGAGGCCGCGTTTGCCCATTTCGGCCGCCGCTTCGACGACCTGAGCACCGAGATCACGCTGATGGAGGAGCGGCTAGCGTCGGGATCCGGCGACGCGCGCAAGATCAAGGCCAACGCCGCGGCGCTCGCCGAAACGTTGGCCAGCGCGTCGGTGCTGGGCGACATCGACGCACTGGCCAATCGGTTGACGACGCTGCGCGAGCACGCCGAAGCTACCGTCGCCGCGGAGCGATCCCGGCGCGACGAGCATCGAGCCGCCCAGACCGCCCGCAAAGAGGCGCTGGCGGCAGAGGCCGAGGACCTGGCCACCAACTCGACGCAATGGAAAGTGGCCGGGGACCGGATGCGCGCCATCCTCGAGGAGTGGAAGACGATCGGCGGCCTGGACCGCAAGGTTGACGACGCGTTGTGGAAGCGGTATTCGGCCGCCCGTGAAGCCTTCAATCGGCGGCGCGGATCCCACTTCGCGGAACTGGATCGTGAGCGGTCGGATGTCCGACAGTCGAAGGAACGGTTGTGCGAGCGGGCCGAAGAGCTGTCCGACTCGACGGACTGGACCGCCACCAGCGCCGAGTTCCGAAAGCTGTTCACGGAGTGGAAGGCGGCCGGGCGAGCCAGCAGGGAAGTCGACGATGCCTTGTGGCGCCGCTTCAAGGCCGCCCAGGACTCGTTCTTCACAGCCCGTAATGCCGCGACGGCGGAAAAAGACGCAGAATTTCGCGCTAACGCCGCTGCCAAAGAGGCGCTGCTGGCCGAGGCGGAACGGCTTGATACCAGCAACCAGGACGCCGCGAGGGCAGCGCTGCGCACCATCGTTGAAAAGTGGGATGCGATCGGCAAGGTTCCCCGGGAACGGTCCGCCGAGCTGGAGCGACGGCTGCGGGCGGTCGAGAAGAAGGTGCGCGACGCCGGCGAATCGGACTGGGCTGACCCACAGGCGCAGGCCCGGGCCGAGCAGTTCCGCACCCGGGCCGAGCAGTTCGAGCAACAGGCCGCCAAGGCGGCCGCGGCCGGCAAGACCAAAGAGGCCGAAGAGGCAAGAGCCAACGCCGAACAGTGGCGCCAGTGGGCCGAGGCCGCCGCGGACGCGCTGACCCGCAGGTCCTAATCCGAAGTTGTGTCCCCGTCGGAGTCGGCGGGCTCGCCCAGGTCGTCCAGCAGTGTCCTGGACTGATGCTGGGCAACTACGCGACGGCGCTGCTCCTCGGCCGCGAGCTGCACGATGGTGCGTGACCACACCACGCGCGCCCAGTGAAATGTCAACAGGATCACGGTGATCCACGCGATAACAAGGCCGACGCCGGGGCCGGGGTGGCCGGCGGCGACGGTCTGGCGCGACCACACGGCCAGCATTCCAGCCCCACACGCTAGCGAGGATCCCGCCAACGCCACCCATGCCAACGCCCAGCGCCGGGTCAACAGCGCCAACATCGAGAAACCGACACCAAACACCAGCGCCAGCCAGGCGAACACCCGCGACGGCAGGGCAACAGCGGCCGCCCCGGCGCCATGCGTGCCGAACAGCACATCCCATCCCCGCACAGTGCCGGTATGCGGCAGGATAAACGATCCCAGCAGCACAAAAACCAGGATCGCGACCACGAAACCCCTTACGCCAGGATCGATCTCGCGCGCGACGCGGCGCTCAGCCGCCTCTATTTCGGCGCGCAGGGCATCGAAATCCTGGCTCATCACGCACATCCGTTTGCCGTGTTGACGGTCTGTCTGATCCCGGGCATGCCCAGACCGACACCGCGTGGGCGCTGAACAGCATCACCGGCACGCGTGCGGCGGTGGGTCACGACGCCCCCGTCCGCGATGAGATGGTGTGGGGCCGCCTCGGTGATCACCGTGGTGATGACGTCGCCGGGCCTGATCTGATGGTCGGTCGCTTGCTCAACGGAAAAGTGCACCAGCCGGCCGTCGCGGGCCCGCCCGGTCATGCGCGAGGTTCGCGAGTCTTTGCGCCCCTCGCCGGTGGCGACCAGCAATTCGACGCTCTGCCCGATCAAGGCCACGTTGCCGGCCAGCGAGATCTGCTCCTGCAGCTCGACGAGTCGGCTATAACGTTCTTGCACAACGTCTTTGGGCAACTGCCCGTCGAGTTCGGCAGCCGGCGTTCCGGGCCGCTTGGAGTACTGGAAGGTGAACGCGGCCGCGAACCGGGCCCGCCGCACCACGTCGAGGGTCGCCGCGAAGTCCTGTTCGGTCTCACCCGGAAATCCCACGATCAGGTCGGTGGTGATGGCGGCGTGCGGCATGGCTGACCGAACGCGTTCGATGATGCCGAGGTAGCGCTCCGCGCGGTAGGAGCGCCGCATCGCGCGCAGTACGCGGTCCGATCCGGACTGCAGCGGCATATGCAGGGCGGGACAGACATTCGGCGTCTGCGCCATCGCCTCGATCACGTCGTCGGTGAACTCGGCGGGATGCGGCGAGGTGAACCGCACCCGCTCCAGCCCGTCGATACGACCGCACGCCCGTAGCAATTCGGCGAAGGCGCCGCGGTGTCGTGGCAGCGACGGGTCGGCAAAGGAGACGCCGTAGGCGTTGACGTTTTGCCCCAGCAGGGTGACTTCGAGCACGCCGTCGTCCACGAGCGACCGCACCTCGGCGAGGATGTCGGCCGGCGGGCGGTCGACTTCTCTGCCCCGCAGCGACGGGACAATGCAGAATGTGCAGCTGTTGTTGCACCCTACGGAGATGGAAACCCAAGCGGCATAAGCTGATTCGCGGGCGCTCGGCAGCGACGACGGGAACTGCTGCAGCGCCTCGGCGATTTCCACTTGAGCGGCCTTGTTGTGCCGGGCCCGGTCGAGCAGCGTCGGCAGCGACCCGATGTTGTGCGTGCCGAAGACGACGTCGACCCATGGCGCCTTGCGCAGCACGGTGTCCCGGTCCTTCTGGGCCAGGCAGCCGCCGACCGCGATCTGCATGTCCGGGTTGGCGCGTTTGCGCGGGACCAGGTGGCTGAGGTTGCCGTACAGCTTGTTGTCGGCGTTCTCCCGCACGGCGCAGGTGTTGAACACCACCACGTCGGCGTCGTGGCCATCGGCCGCCCGCCGATAGCCGGCCGCCTCCAGCAGGCCCGCCAGTCGCTCGGAGTCGTGGACGTTCATCTGACAGCCGTACGTGCGGACCTGATAGGTGCGCGCCGCGGCAGCCGCAGCCGCGCCTACGGCGTCGCGGGCCACCATCGAAGTCACGGGGCCATGGTACGGCGGTTGGTCCTGCCGAGGACCCGGGCCAGGCTGAGTCGCCGTCAGCAATGGCGCTGACCAGGCCTTACGTGCGGCGGCGGTCCAGCTCGAGATCCAACTGCTCGCTCACCACGTCGTAGGCCACGCTCGGGTCGTAACCCCGGCGCGCCAGCATCGCCACTAGCCGACGGGCGACTCGGGCCGGATCGCCGTCAAGGTTCTCGCGTCTGAGCCTGGTCTTTACCAACTGCTCGGCCCGCGCCCGCTCGGCGCCAGCGTCCATGCCGGCCAATACCTTCGTGATGACGTCGTTGTCGACACCCTTGGTGTGCAGCTCGGCGGCCAAGGCACGCCTGCCTTTCCCGGCGCTGGATCGGCGCGCTTCGACCCACTGTTCGGCGAACGCGTCGTCGTCAACCAATCCGACGCCGGCGAGCCGATCGAGTACCCGGTTGCTGACGTCGTCGGGGTAGCCCCGCTTTGCCAGCTGCCCGGACAGCTCGGCCCTCGTCCGAGCCTTCGCGGTGAGCAGGCGCAGGCACAACGCCCGTGCCTGCTCCTCGCGTTTAGAAATCGACGGGGGCGGGCAGGACGTCGTCATCGGTCAAAACCGCGCCAATGCCAAGCTTTTCCTTGATCTTCTTCTCGATCTCGTTGGCCACGTCGGCGTTCTCCAGCAGGAAGTTGCGGGCGTTCTCCTTGCCCTGGCCGAGCTGCTCGCCCTCGTAGGTGAACCAGGCGCCGGACTTGCGGATGAAGCCCTGATCCACGCCCATGTCGATCAGCGAGCCTTCCTTGCTGATGCCCCTGCCGTAGAGGATGTCGAACTCAGCCTGTTTGAAGGGGGAGGCCACTTTGTTCTTGACGACCTTGACCCGGGTGCGGTTGCCGACCGCATTGGTGCCGTCCTTGAGTGTCTCGATCCGGCGCACGTCCATGCGAACCGACGCGTAGAACTTCAAAGCCTTTCCGCCCGTGGTCGTTTCGGGCGAATTGTGCACCATCACCCCGTCGACGAAATAGTTGTGATTGCCCTCGACCTCGATGTCGTACCGATTCATGGAGCGAGTGTGCGGCTTGACATGCACATCCAGCACACGGGCCGGCACCAACCGCTGCGTCGGCGCAACGAACTCGGGCGTCACCGCGCATTGACCGCGGAACCGGGGCAGCAACTTGTACTCCATGGATGGCGCCATGTAGGGCGCCACGAGCGCCTGGAACTTGGCCGATGCCGTCGTCGAGAACACCAGCACCGCCTTGCCGGCCGAACCAGCGGAGCGCAAGCGTACATCCAATCCGTGGTTGTCGCGCAGGTAGTCGCGCAACCGGACCCGCGTCCCTTCGCTCATGGTCTCGACACAGATCGAGATTTGGCCGCCACCTCCGGCAGTGCGCTGCTGTAACCCCTTGGAGCGCAGGCTGAATGAGCCACCATCCATGTACCAGATGGCCAGGGCCAGCGGGGTTAGCACCTTGAGGTACTCCTCGGAGAAGAACTTCTTGCCATCCCCCAGGTACACCGCACGCCGCAACTCGGCGAGCTCCGCCAGCGGGGTGAAGTCGACAAAGCTGGCGCCCTTGGAGTTTTCCCGCACGGAGTGCCGGATGTTACCCATCAGCGCGGTCTTCCATTGCAGGTAATCAAGCTGCTTGGCGCCGTGGCCCAATCGGAATCGGACGCCGTTGCGATCGCGCAGATGGGGCGACAGATTCCCGTCGCCCATCAGCGAGCCCATCACCACCTGGAATTGCTGATCGCTGAGCAGATGCGGTTCGCTGGCCAGCACCCGGTCTCCGGTATGGAGGTCACCGGCCTCAGTCCAGCCGCCGGGGGTACGGATCAGGTGATTGGGCGTGGCTGCGAACTGCGATTTGCCGTTGCCGCCGGACTTTTCGACGGTGAACTGCAGGAACTGCTCGGCGGGGCCATTGTTGAACCAGTTCACCACCTTGCGGGGCACAATCTGGTCGGCCACCGGGTCGTAGGAAAGAACCTCCACGTCCATCTTGTCGTTGACGATCTTGCCGATCTTCTCGCTGCTGCCGTCGGCAAGGGATACCCGGGTAGCGTAATTCATGCATCCGAACATCACTCCGATTTTTTCGCGGAGCTGGTTGATGAAGATCGCCGTGGTACCCGAGTTATTCAGCGCCCCAGTCATTTTCCGTAGCGCCTGGCTCATCAGCCGGGCCTGCAGGCCGACGTGGCTGTCCCCCATCTCGCCTTCGAGTTCCGCGCGCGGCACCAACGCGGCCACCGAGTCGATGACCAGGATGTCCAGCGCGCCGGAGCGGATCAGCATGTCGGCGATCTCAAGTGCCTGCTCGCCGGTATCGGGCTGGCTGACCAACAGCGAGTCGGTGTCGACACCCAGCTTCTTGGCGTACTCGGGGTCCAAGGCGTGCTCGGCGTCGATGAATGCGGCGACGCCGCCGGCGGCCTGGGCGTTGGCCACCGCGTGCAGCGCGACGGTGGTCTTACCGGAGGATTCCGGGCCGTAGATCTCCACGACCCGGCCGCGCGGCAGGCCGCCGATGCCCAGGGCCACGTCCAGCGCGATGGACCCGGTGGGAATGGCCGAGATCGGTTGACGCGTCTCATCACCGAGACGCATCACCGAGCCCTTCCCGTAACTCTTCTCGATCTGGGCCATCGCCAGTTCGAGAGCCTTCTCGCGATCGGGGGCTTGCGCCATGGTGCCTCTCCTGTTAGTCGGTGTTCGATTGACCGGTGTCGGTCGGTTGGCCCAGACATTAGGCGTCGGGTCCGACAAGTCGGTTCCTTCGATGATCACCACAGTAGCCGAACACCTGTTCGACTCAAGGCAGACACGCCGCGTGTGGCAATATCGGCTACGAAAGAGCGTCGACGGGCACTTCAGCAGCAGAGGAAACCGGTGCGATTCCGGTGCGGTCCCGCCACTGTGATCGGGCATGTCCCGAGAGCCAGATACTCACCGTCGGCGCTTCCTCAACTCACACTGGGGCGGATCTCCCCGGGGAGGGTGGTCGTGCAACCATGGACATCTCCACCGAGCTGGCCGAAATCTCTTCGTATAAAGGGTTTTTCGCCCTGACCATAGGCGGCGACGCGACCGGCTGGCATCCGGTGACGCAGTCCTACGCCGATGGATTCACCGATTTGATCGAGGCCACCATCCAGCGCTACCACACGACGGACTTGAGGATCGGCGCCTCGCTGGTCCATCTGGGCCACGCCACCCGGCTGTGGTCCCCTGTACTCGCGTGCGCACTGGCCTACGGCGTCATCCCAGATCTGGAAGACCTGCAGCGCGCCGACGACGGGGCACAGCTGCGAATGCCCGAACCCGTCGGCAGGGCCATCTCACTTTCGGCGGACTTGTTGTACCGCATCGTCGTGCAACAACACATGGAACCGCTCGCGACAGGCCTGCGGGTCAATCTCGCACCCTCACTACTGGCGGGCAACATCGCGTCCGCGCTCGTCGGAGCATCCCGGGCATTGCTTTCGGCACGACCCGACCTGCGCGGCCCCATCTTCGACGTCACCAATTCCCTGCTGGATACCGGCGTGTTGACCGGATCCGGCGTCGTCACCGGTTCACATCTGGGCTTCAGACGGCACAGCTGCTGCCTCTTCTACCGCGTCCCCGGCCGATCCGTGTGCGGCGACTGCGTATTTCACCGAAGTCCCCGCGCTCCCCGACGCTGACGCCCCGAAGGATCACCACTGATCGCGAGGCACGTCGAAGTCGACGCACAGCGCGCGCCAGACGTCGCGGGGTTCGACACCCTCCTCGATCGCCTGGGCCGCGGTACGGCCGTCGAGCCCGGTAAGCACATGGTCGACCAGCACCGATGCGCCGTAGGCCGCACCGAATCGCAGGACCACCCGGTCGTTAAATTCCGTCAACCGCACGCCAGCCAACATACCTAGCCTTGCGTCCCTGCAAACGCTTCGTGGCACACCCGTACCGGATCAGCGACCTCCGCGATACTGGACGCGGCCCGCTGGGCGGCGTCGCGGTATCCCGGCACCGAAAGAACTTCATTAGCCGCGCCCACCAGCGCGTCCGCGGTCAACGGGCGGATCAGCTTCCCACTGCCCTGACGCACCACCCGATTGGCCATCTCCCACTGATCCCCACCCCCGGGTACCACGACCAGCGGGACACCGGCCAGCAGCGTCTTGGCCACCATGCCGTGACCGCCGCCGCAGATCACCAGGTCGGCATGCGTCAACAGCTCGGACTGTCGTCCCAGCCCCACCACTGCCCAGGGCGGAACCGCCAGGTCGTCTCCACTCAGACGCGACACCACCAACCGCGAGCCCGAGGGCAGCGTGTCTCCCGGTAGCAGGCATTCCAGCGCGAGCTCGGCTAATCCGACGGTTCCGGTCAACGCGGTCGAGGGCGCGACCACCACCACCGGGCCCGAACCCGGCGGGACGTCCAGCACCCGATCCGTGGGCTCGAAATGCAGGGGGCCCACCACAACGGCCTCGGCCGGCCAGTCCGGGCGCGACACTTCCAGCGCAGGCAGCGTGGCGATGAGCCGCCGCATCGGGCCGGGGTCGCGGCTGGGCAACCCGATCTGGATCCGGGCCTCGGCGCGCTGCCGCAGACCCGCACGCCACGACCGGGCAGTCAGCGCGCGCATCATGGCGTCACGCAGCCGGCCCCGAATACCGGTGCCCGGCGCCAGGCCGCTGCCTATCGGCGGCAGCCCTTTCGACGGCAGGTACAGCGGGTGCGGGTTGAGTTCGATCCACGGGATACCCAGCAGCTCGGCGGCCATGCCGCCGCCCGCGGTGATGACGTCGGAGACCACCAGATCGGGCGCAAGATCGCGCAGCGTCGGCACGTTGAGGGTGGCCATCCGCGCGGCGCGCCGGTGGATCCTGGCGCCGGCATCCAGGTCCTCGTCGATCGCCGCGAGCCCGTCCAACTCGACCGCGTCAACACCAGCGGCCCGGGCGGCTTCCAGCCATTCCGGCCCGGTGAACAGGGTGGGCGCATCCCCGGCTGCCACAAAGCGTTGACAGAGCGCGATCGCGGGAAACGAGTGGCCGGGATCCGGCCCGGCGACCACAGCGACGCGCACCCGCCACAGCCTGCCACAGCCGACTGATCCGACTGCCCGCCTCCTCACCCCGCAACACGGGCTGCATCGTCACCGGGTCGTCACCGGGCCCGATCTAATGGCCCGCCTCCTCACCCCGCTACACGGGCTGCATCGTCACCGGGCCCGATCTAATGGCCCGCCTCCTCCTCACCCCGCTACACGGGCTGCATCGTCACCGGGCCCGATCTAATGGCC
>NZ_JAFBAR010000062.1 GCF_019247635.1 Mycobacterium sp. | reverse complement strand
AGCTCAGCTACGAAGGGACCGCCGAGACCAGACTGACGCGCAGCGAGTCCGCGCGAGCGTAACGCCACTGCGAAATCCGGCGCTGGTTTTCGCCGTGGCGTTACGCTCGTGCCGCCAAATCCATTGTCAGGGCCCGGTGTAACCCGGCGGGTTGACGCCGTCGACCCAAAAGTCGACTCCGAGCGTCGAACCCGGGATGCAGTCGTACACCGACAGGTCGTCGACGCCGGAATCCACCAGGACGTCCTCGCATAGCAGCATGTTGCCCGTGTATTCGCGGGAGGGCTTGTTGAGGATGACGTAAGCCGCGTCGGAATACACCTCGGGCTTGCGGGCCCGGCCCATCGCCTCGTCGCCGCCGAGCAGGTTCTGCACCGCGGCGGTGGCCACCAGTGTGCGCGGCCACAAGGTGTTCGACGCGATGCCCTCGTCACGCATCTCCTCTGCGATCCCCAACGCGCACAATGTCATACCGAATTTGGCCATCATGTACGCCGTCGGCTTGAGCCACTCCTTGCCGAGCAGGACGGGCGGCGACAGCGTCAGGATGTGCGGGTTCTCCCTGCCCTTCAGGTGCGGGATGCAGGCCTGGGAGACCGCGTATGTGCCCCGCACCTGGATGCCGTTCATTAGGTCGAAGCGCTTCATCGGGACCTCGGCGATGGATCCGAGGTTGATCGCCGAGGCGTTGTTGACGCAGATGTCGATCCCCCCGAACTGCTCGACGGTCTTAGCCACGGCGGACTCGACGGAATCGGGGTCGCGGACGTCCCCGACAATCGGCAGTGCCTGTCCGCCTGCGTCCTCGAGCTCCTTGGCCGCGGTGTACACCGTTCCGGGCAGCTTCGGGTGCGGCTCGGCCGTTTTCGCGATGAGGGCGATGTTGGCGCCGTCCTGCGCTGCGCGTTTGGCGATCGCCAGACCGATACCACGGCTGGCGCCGGAGATGAACATGGTCTTACCTTCGAGGGACATGGCGTCACCCTAACGCTGCCGGTGACCGCCAATTTCATGGGTGCGCCGCTTGCGTAGTGCGTGGCTGTGGGGTTCACGCCCACCGATACCGGAAATAGCGCGCTGGGTCTTGCCGTTGTTTCATGCGATTTGTCCTGGTGAGAACAACCGGGGCAGACAGCGTCGGTCACGGCCTTTAGATTGGGAGGAGCGAACCGGGTGTCAACGGCGACGAGCTTGTTGGACGAGGAGCAGTTAGAGCGCTTCCTGCTGAGTCCGGTGTCGCCTTCGGTACAGCCCGCTGACACCGCAAACGAAGGGACCGTGTTAGGCAATATGGCCGACGTTGATGGCGTCACCCCGGTGGACGTGCCTGAGCCCGCGCCGCCCGATGAGACCGACGCCGAACTAACGGCGCGATTCGAGCGCGACGCGATCCCTCTGCTGGACCAGCTCTACGGTGGTGCGCTGCGTATGACGCGCAATCCCGCCGACGCCGAGGACCTGCTCCAAGAGACGATGGTTAAGGCCTACGCGGGATTTCGTTCGTTCCGCAAGGGCACCAATCTCAAGGCGTGGCTATACCGGATTCTTACGAACACCTATATCAACAGCTACCGCAAGAGGCAGCGGCAACCGGCCGAATATCCGACCGAGGAGATCACCGACTGGCAACTGGCAGCCAACGCGGAGCATTCCTCGACGGGGCTGCGGTCGGCCGAGGTGGAGGCGCTAGAGGCATTGCCGGACACCGAAATCAAGGAGGCGTTGCAGGCCTTGCCGGAAGAGTTCCGGATGGCCGTCTACTACGCCGACGTCGAAGGTTTCCCGTATAAGGAAATCGCAGAAATCATGGGCACGCCGATAGGTACGGTGATGTCGCGGCTTCATCGCGGCAGACGCCAGCTGCGTGACCTGTTGGCCGATGTCGCCAAGGAGCGCGGCTTTGTACGGGGCGAGCAGGCGCACGAGGAGGTGTCGTCATGAACGAGTTCTCATGCTCGGCCAATCCTGGCGGGGACTCCCACGAGGCCCACGCCTACATCGACTGCACCCAGGTGATCTCCGAGGTATGGACCCTGCTGGACGGTGAATGCACTCCCGAGGCCAAAGAGCAGCTGCGCAGGCACCTCGAGGCCTGCCCGGGATGCTTCAAGCATTACGGGATTGAAGAGCGGATCAAGGCGTTGATCGCCAACAAGTGCAGTGGCGAGAAGGCGCCGCAGGGCCTGCGCGAGAGGCTGCGGCTGGAGATCCGCCGGACCACCATCATCCGCGGGGGCCCGGGTTAACCCGCGCGACTAGGCCTGATGGTCCCACTCCTCCTCAAACCGCTCCGCGGTCTGCATCATCGCGCGACTAGCGCTGATGGTCCCACTCCTCCTCAGACCGCTCCGCGGTCTGCATCGTCGCGCGACTAGGCGTTGGGCCGCTTGCCGTGGTTAGCCTTGCTGTACTTGCGGTCACGCTTCTTGCGGCCACGCTTGGCCATCTTGGAACCTCCGTAGTTCGTCCATGTTGGGCTGGCATGACTGCGCCCGATTGTTGACCAGTGTCTCACGCGGCCGGCAGGCGAACCGCGCCAGACCGCGCGCCCGCTATCTCAGATGGTCTTGTGGTTCGATATACATGACCTTGATCGAAGCCTGATGGACCAGCAGCCAGCATGCGTCAATGGCCGGAACGAGTGGGGTGAAGATGGCCGAGGATGTTCGCGCCGAGATCGTGGCCAGCGTGCTCGAAGTGGTCGTCAGTGAGGGCGACGAAATCGGCAAGGGCGACATCGTGGTGCTGCTGGAGTCCATGAAGATGGAGATTCCCGTCCTGGCCGAAGTCGCGGGCACCGTCAGCAAGGTGAGCGTCTCTGTGGGCGACGTCATTCAGGCCGGCGACCTTATCGCAGTGATCAGCTAGGCCCCGAGAAATTTGAATCCTGCACACGTGCCGCCGGGGAACGACAACGTGAGAAGCTGATGTCCACGCTGGGTGATTTGCTGGCAGAACACACGATGCTGCCGGGCAATGCGGTCGATCACCTGCATGCGGTGGTGGGGGAATGGCAACTACTGGCCGACCTGTCGTTCGCCGATTATCTGATGTGGGTGCGCCGCGACGACGGCCAGCTGGTGTGCGTGGCGCAATGCCGGCCGAACACCGCACCGACGGTGATGCTGGCCGACGCGGTGGGTTCCGTCGTCGTCGAGGACAGCCTGCCGCTGGTAGCCGCGACGTTTGCCTCCGGCACACTCACTCGGGAAAGTGATGCGGGCCAAGAGGATTCGAGCGAACCGGCCGGCCCGAACGTCCAGGCCTCGCCGGTGCGGTACGGCGAGCACGTGGTTGCGGTGCTGACGCAACATCAAGCCGCCTTGGACCCGCGCAAAGCCGGCCAGCTGGAGACCGCGTACCTGGATTGCGCGGCCGATCTTGTGCACATGCTGTCGGAGGGCACGTTCCCCGACGTGGGCGATGTCGCCATGTCGCGTTCGACTCCGCGGGCAGGTGACGGATTCATCCGTCTCGACGTGGACGGGATCGTCGCCTACGCCAGTCCCAACGCGCTGTCGGCGTACCACCGGATGGGCCTGACCACCGAGTTGGAGGGCCGCAACCTCATCAAAGTCACCAGACCGCTGATCTCGGACCCATTCGAGGCGCAGGAGGTCGCCGAGCATGTGCTCAACCTGCTGGCCGGTGGGTCAAGCATGCGGATGGAGGTCGACGCCGGTGGCGCCACTGTGCTGCTGCGCACGCTGCCGCTGGTGGTGCACGGGAAGAACGCGGGCGCCGCGATCCTGATCCGCGACGTGACCGAGGTGAAGCGCCGCGACCGTGCCCTGATCTCCAAGGACGCCACGATCCGCGAGATCCACCACCGGGTGAAAAATAACCTGCAAACGGTGGCGGCGCTGTTGCGCTTGCAGGCCCGCCGCACGGTTAACGCCGAAGGGCGTGAGGCCCTCATCGAGTCAGTGCGCCGGGTGTCGTCGATCGCTCTGGTCCACGACGCGTTGTCGATGTCGGTCGACGAGCAGGTCAACCTCGACGAGGTGATCGACCGCATCCTGCCGATCATGAACGATGTCGCGTCGGTGGACCAGCCGATCCGGATCAACCGCGTTGGTGACCTCGGAGTACTGGATTCCGACCGCGCGACGGCACTGATCATGGTGATCACCGAACTCGTGCAGAACGCGATCGAGCACGCGTTCGACCCGGTGGCCACGGGAGGCTCGGTGACGATTCGCGCCGAGCGCTCAGCGCGCTGGCTGGACGTCGTGGTGCACGACGACGGGCGCGGCCTGCCCGAGGGATTCAGCCTGGAGAAGTCGGACAGTCTGGGCCTGCAAATCGTGCGGACCCTGGTTTCCGCGGAGCTGGACGGTTCGTTGGGCATGCGCGAAGCCCCCGATCACGGCACCGATGTGGTGCTACGAGTGCCGATCGGTCGCCGGGCCCGATTGCTGCTTTAGCGCACGCAGCAGTGCGGCCCCGACGTTTTGTCGAGGCCGCACTCAGAGAAAACTGCGTCAGACTCCGCTGCGTGCCTTCGTCCGGGCGTTACGACGCTTCAAAGCACGCCGTTCGTCTTCGCTCATGCCGCCCCAGACGCCAGAGTCCTGGCCGGTGTTAAGAGCCCAGGATAGGCAGTCCGTGGTCACCGAGCACCGATTGCAAACCAGTTTCGCGTCAGCGATCTGTGCGAGCGCCGGACCGCTATTCCCTACCGGGAAAAACAGTTCGGGATCCTCGTCGCGACAGACCGCCTTGTGGCGCCAATCCATAAGTTGTTACTCCTCACTGAGTGCGCAGCAAGGCGCACGGGCGTTTCAGTTTCCGCTGTTACGCGTGCACACCAAAGGATCCCGTACCCCTACATAATTTCTGCGTGCAACCTTTTGATCGTTTCACAGGCTCAAGAGATGTCAATAGCTTCAGTTCGCTCGTGGGCTATCTCACTTCGACGATCTCTTACCGAAGCCCTTACTCAGTTCTACTACATAGCCGCGCAATTTTCCGCTGATAATTTTCCGATGGGCCCTCCGCGTCCTGTTGCTGCAGTTCAGCCGCGATTTTTGGCAGGTGGGGCAACCACCGCCAGTGCGTCTGGAACGGCGCGGAATGTCATCGCTTCACGCATGCCGAGGTACTCCCCGTCGAACTGACTCGCGACCGGTGAGCCGGTGGAGGTGAGACGTAGGTAAGCCGCGTCATCGTTGCGGACGAGTTGTTTGGCCTGCGGGTCGGGGCGTTTCGAGAGGATCTGGCTCAGCAATCGCAATGTGGGAAACACTTTCATACTGGTGACCGCGAACACGCCGAGCCCCGACTCGAAACTGCAACCGGGGTTGGTCACCATCGGCCGGTTGTTGCTATAGGTCCACGGACGAGTGTTGGACACCCAGGCAAAGTGCACACCCGGAATCGGTTCGCGGTCGGGTAGCTCCAGCGTGAGCAGCGGTGCGCGGCGGCTGAATGCCACGGTGATGGGAATCGCCACCCGCCAGTAGCGCAATGGCGTGACCTTGACGCCCTTGTCGCGCTGCGCCTCCACTCCGGCCACCACCTCGGCGTCGACGCCCATGCCCGCGTTGATAATCGCCCACTGTTCGCCGCAGTCGATCAGGCCGATGCGCCGCCACCTTTGGTGGCGCCGGTAGTCGTCGAGCAGCTGGATGAGTTGGTTGGTGGCGGCAACCGGGTCCTTCGCGATACCCAATGACCTGGCCAGCACATTGGCCGAACCGCCAGGCACCACGGCAACCGCGGGAACGCGGCCGGCCTGCGCTGGAGGTGGGCTGGTGCCGGGCCGGCCAAGCAAGCCGTTGACCACCCCGCTGACCGTCCCGTCACCTCCGTGCACTACCACGAGGTCGAGACCGTCGTCGACCGCCTTCTGCGCGAGTTCGGTGCCGTGACCGCGGTGCGTCGTGTGCTCAACGGTGAGATCGAGGCGGCTCTTGAGCGCGTGCGTCAACAGATCGCGAGCGGCCGGAGTGGTGGATGTGGCTGTTGGGTTGACGATCAGCACAGCGCGCATGATGCATGAGCTTAGGCGTGGCCGGAATCCCACGGGGTACGTGACTACGCTGACGCTGTGACTGCGAGCGTCCCGGGACCCGTGCGTGGGGCGGGGCTGATCGTCGCGGTGCAGGGTGCGGCGGCGCTGCTGGTGGCGGCGGTGCTGGTGGTACGCGGACTCGGCGGGGCTGACCAGCGTGGGGTCAATGGCCTGGGCACCGCGGTGTGGTTCGCTTTGGTCGGCGGCGCGGTGGTGGCCGCCGGGTACGCGCTGATCGTCGGCAAGCGCTGGGGTCGCGGGCTGGGAGTGTTCACGCAGCTGTTGCTGTTACCCGTGTCGTGGTACCTGGCGGTGGGGTCGCATCGGCCGTTGTTCGGGATTCCGCTGGGGGTGGTCGCGCTGACCGGGTTGGCGCTGCTGTTCAGTCCCGCCGCCGTGCGCTGGGCCGCCGGGGGCGGTCAGCGCGGTTCGGCCAGCTCGGCCAGCCGCGGCCCGGAGAGCCGGTAGCTGATCCACTCGCGTTGCGGTCGGGCGCCGACCCCGTCATAGACCGCAATGGCATCCGAGTTCCATTCCAGCACAGCCCATCCCAGTCGCGTGTAGCCATTGTCGCGGCATTCAGCCGCCAACGCGGCCAGCAATCGACTTGCCAGGCCGCGGCGGCGAAACTGTGGCCGCACGAACAGGTCTTCCAGATAGATACCCGCGACGCCATCCCAGGTGGAGAAGGTGAGGAACCACAGTGCCATCGCCGCGATTTCGCCGTCGACCTCGGCGACGTGCCCATGCAACGTCGGGAAACCACCGAATAGTGCTGTGGCAATTTGTGTTTCGGTGACCGTGCATTGATCGGCGGCGCGCTCGAACTCGGCGAGCTGGTGGATCATCGCCGTAATGTCGGCGGCGTCCTCGGGCATGACGCGGCGGATGGTCACAGCTGTACTCCCAGCGCGGTCAGTATCGTGGCGAATTTGGTTGTGGTTTCCTCGACTTCGTCGTCGGGATCCGATTCGGCGACGATGCCGCCACCCGCGCGCGCGAGCGCGCCGCGCCGGTCGGCCGACAGCTCGGCGCAGCGGATGGACACGACCCATTGGCCGTCGCCGCTGGCATCGCACCACCCGACCGCTCCCGCGTAGAAACCGCGGTCTCCCTCGAGTTCGGCGATGAGCTCGGTGGCAGCCTTGGTCGGCACGCCTCCGACTGCCGGGGTGGGATGCAACGTCAACGCCAGATCTATTGCGGTGGTTGATGCTTCGCGAAGCCGGCCGCTGATCGGTGTGCTCAGGTGCCAGACGGCCGCGGTTCGGCTCAGTTGCGGCTCGGTTGCGATCGTCAGGTCGTCGCAGAGCGGCTCGAGAGCCGCGCGCATGGTGTCGATGACCAGTTGGTGCTCGTGGCGGTCTTTGGCCGACCGGGCCAATGCGGCGCCGTTGGCGGCGTCGCGTTTCGGGTCCAGGGCACGCGGGGCCGACCCGGCGAATGGTTGGCACAGCACGCGGTCGCCGGCGCGCGCGACCAACAGCTCCGGACTGGCGCCCACCAACGCCGCGCCCGCGTAGTCTGCGCCAGCCGGCGTCAGGTCGACCAGGTAGCCGTATGCTGCCGGATCGGCGGCAACGAGGCGGCCCAGGATCGCGCGGGCGTCGAGGGGCGCGTCGGCGGCCAGTCGCAAGGCCCGGGCCAGCACCACCTTGTGCAGGGGGTTCTCCGGTGCGGCGAGTTGATCTCGTGCGCGGCTGATGCGGACCCGGTACTCGGCGGGTGTAGGGATGGCCTCGGCGACCCGAACCGGCGGCAGCGGGCCCGGGAGCCAGTCCGGCCGGGTATTGGCGCGTCGCACAGTGTCCGGTGCCAGCAATGCCGCGGGCCGGCTCACGTCAAAAGGCAACGCTCCCAACAGTATTGACACTTCGCCGGAATGCAGCGCCGCCTGTGCTGTGGACACGTCGTGATAGTGCGCTCGCACGCCGTCGGCAACCAGAGTCCCCCGTGGCCCGCTCAACGCAAACGGCGGCTCGGGATTCAAGCGCCCGGCTCCTCATCGCGTGGGTGGGGGGCGCTTAACCCCGAGGCCGCAGCCGCGCGGTATTTCACTGCCCCTTCAACCCGAGCGCGGAAAGCTGTCGCACCCCGTGCTCGAACCCGCACACCGCGACCGAGGCGGTGGGCATGCCGAAGCGGCTGCCCTCGACTAAGGGCAGCTCCAACCAGCGCGTGATCACCGAGCGGGAGAAGTGGCCGTGGCTGACGAACACCACGTCGCGGGACTCCATGTGCTGCAACGCCAGCGCTATCGCCCGGTCGGCTCGATCGCTGACCTGCGCGACGCTTTCACCACCGGGACAGCCGTGGGTGAACACCAGCCAGTCGGGGTCGGATTCCCTGATCTGCGGGGTGGTCAGGCCCTCGTAAGCGCCGTAGTCCCACTCGGCGAGCAGCGGAGACACCTCGTCAACCGTGAGGCCGGCCAGCTTTGCGGTGTCGACGGCGCGCTGGCGCGGACTGCTGATCACCAGCGGATGGTCGGGTTCGAGTTTCGCCAGCGCGCGCCCGGCGAGTTCCGCCTGCGCCCGTCCGTTGTCGGTCAGCTCGAGATCGGTGCGACCGGTGTGCTGACCTGATTTCGACCACGTGGTCTCGCCGTGGCGGAGCAGGAGCAGTCGGTGGTTGTGCAGGCCCATGTCGACCGATTGTGCCCGAAGACATGCCGGGAGCCATGCCGGAGCCATGCGACGCCGAACGTGTCAGGATGGGCACTGTGTCCGCGGCGACGGTGCAGCGGGAGATAGCGATGAGTGGGGCGGGAAGCTTGTGACTGAGACCCGGGTACTGGCGGTGGCCAACCAGAAAGGCGGGGTGGCCAAGACGACGACGGTCGCCTCGCTCGGTGCGGCGATGGTGGACAAGGGGCGGCAAGTGCTGCTCATCGATTTGGATCCGCAGGGTTGTCTGACGTTCTCGTTGGGCCAGGATCCCGACAAGCTGCCGGTCTCGGTGCACGAGGTGCTGCTCGGTGAGGTCGAACCGAACGTCGCACTGGTCACGACCATGGAGGGAATGACGCTGCTGCCGGCCAACATCGACCTGGCCGGGGCCGAGGCGATGCTGCTGATGCGGGCCGGCCGGGAGTACGCGCTCAAACGCGCGCTGGCCAAGCTCTCCGGTCAGTTCGATGTCGTCATCATCGATTGCCCGCCGTCGCTGGGCGTGCTGACCCTCAACGGGCTGACCGCCGCCGACGAGGTCATGGTGCCGTTGCAGTGCGAGACGCTGGCGCACCGCGGTGTCGGCCAGTTCCTGCGCACGATCGCCGACGTGCAGCAGATCACCAACCCGAACCTGCGGTTGCTGGGCGCGTTGCCAACGTTGTACGACTCTCGCACCACTCACACACGTGACGTGCTGCTCGACGTCGCCGACCGCTACGACCTGCCCGTGCTGGCCCCGCCGATCCCGCGCACGGTGCGCTTCGCCGAAGCCAGCGCGTCGGGCTCGTCGGTGATGGCGGGACGCAAGAACAAAGGCGCCGTGGCCTATCGGGAGCTGGCACAAGCGTTGCTCAAGCACTGGAAGTCGGGCAAACCCTTGCCGACCTTCGCGGTGGAACTTTAGCCCGGCAAGCAAACGCAGAACCGCGGTCTTATCCGAGTGCCACCACGGTGTCGCCGCGCTGCTCGAACACCCGCGAACCCGAGACGGCCGGAACCACAGCCGCCGCGCTCGGCTCCCGCTGCACGGGAATGAAACCGTTGTTCGTGCCGGTCAACGGGTCATAGACACCTATCCCGTCGGTGACCGGCACCAGCAGCTGACCGGCCATCATCACGCCCGGCCCCAGCGGCACTGCGTCGCCTGCGGCGATCGTGTAGCGCTGGGTCAGCTTGCCCGCATCGAAGACCAGGACCGCGTCGCCGGTCCACCAGGTGATCATGTTGCCGGCCTGTGTCAAGACAGCCGAGCTGGAGGGCGGCTTGGGTAGCAGCGTGCTCGCCACTGTGCTGCCGGTCTCGTCGATCACCTCGACGCGGGGCTGCGGGGAGGGCAGGTAGACCGCCGTGTTGTGTTCCGAGACGGTCAGTACGCGGGCTCCCGTACCCGCCCTGATTCCGGGTTCGGCGACGACGTGTTGGTCGGGTTCGTCGTCCTCCTTGCCCGGGTGCAACAGGACCAGCCGCAGGTCGGCCTCGTTCGCGCAGGACTCGAGCACGGAGACCGCCGACGAGCCGGCCGCGGCGGACTCGAGCGTGCACCCGGAGTGCAGGCCTCGCGCGGACGGTTTCACCCTGGCGTCGGTCTCGCCGTAGGCCAGCATCCGGACCATGTCCGAGCGCCAGAGCTCCAGGCGGGTCGTGCCCGCCGACAGCACCGTGGTGCCGTCAGAGGAGAGCTGCACCCGCGGATCGGCATAGCTGCTGCGGGCCGCTCCACGCCGGCCGGTGGAGCCGTCGATGGTACTCACCTGGCCGCAACCGCGATCGTCCTTATAGACGGCGACGGCAAAGTGGTACACCCAGGACACGCCGCACAGATCGGCGTCACGGGCGTAACTCCAGCGCGACTCGCCGTTGGCTGGGTCCCGGCCGTCCACCTGTCGCCCGTCTCCCGTGATCACCGTCCCGCCCACGACAACCGGCACGGTGGTCGCGGGGCTGCGAGCGGTCCAGAGCTGTTTTAGCGAGGTAGGCACTTGCCGGGCGGGAGTCGGGTTGGCCGCGGGAACCTCGGCCGGCCGGCTGACGGTGGCCCGGGCGTCGCTGGTCCACCAGATCAGCGCCGCGAGCACGGCCACGACGACGGCGATGGCCGAGGCGATCGCAATGTCGGCCTTGGTCCTGCGCTCGGGTCTGACCATGCGTCAGCGCGGGCTTAGTTGACCTGTGCGGTTGCTTCGGCTGGCTTGCGACGGCGACGGCGACGTCGGCTGGTCCCGTTGCCGTTGCCGTTGCCGGCGGCCGAGCCGGATGGTGCTTCCGCGGTGGCGTCGCCGTCGGCGCCGGTGTTGGTCGTGGGATGGCCGGTGACCGGCTTGCCGCCACGGGTGCGCCGACGTCGTGGGCCCGAGCGCGTGCGGGTCTCCGACTTCGGTTCGTCGCGCCGTTTGACCTGGGGTTTGCGTGGCGCGCGGACTCTGCCCCCGGCCTCGGGGGGAATGCCCACCTCGGCATAGAGGTGCGGCGAGTTCGAGTAGGTCTCTGCGGGATCGGGGGATCCCAGGCCCAGCGCTTTGTCGATCATGGTCCAGCGGGGCAGCTCGTCCCAGTCCACGAGCGTCACCGCGACGCCGGTGCGGCCGGCACGGCCGGTGCGCCCGATGCGGTGGACGTACATCTTCTCGTCCTCGGGGCATTGGTAGTTGATGACGTGCGTGACATCGTCGATGTCGATACCCCGGGCGGCGACGTCGGTGGCGACCAGCACGTCGATATCACCGGCGCGAAAAGCCTTGAGCGCCTTTTCGCGCGCGATCTGGCCGAGGTCGCCGTGCACGGCGCCTACCGCGAAACCGCGCTCCTCCAACTCGTCGGCCACCT
Organism: Mycobacterium sp.; assembly: GCF_019247635.1. Classification (GTDB taxonomy): domain Bacteria; phylum Actinomycetota; class Actinomycetes; order Mycobacteriales; family Mycobacteriaceae; genus Mycobacterium. Next base: position 29,492 of record NZ_JAFBAR010000062.1, on the reverse strand, counting down.
TCTGCGCGGTGCGCTTGGTGCGCGTGAAGACCATCGTGGCGCCTCGGCCGTTAGCCTGCAGTATCCGGCTGACCAACTCCACCTTGTCCAGCGCGTGAGCGCGGTAGACGAATTGCTCGGTGGTGTCGTGCACGGCCAACGAATGCGGCGCCTCGGCCCGGATGTGAGTGGGCTGGTCCATGAACGTGCGGGCCAGGGTGATGATCGGATCCGGCATGGTCGCCGAGAACAGCATCGACTGACGATCGGCCGGGATCTGGCGCAGAATGCGTTCGATGTCGGGCAAAAAGCCCAAGTCGAGCATTTCGTCGGCCTCATCGAGCACCAGCACCGACAGGCCACCCAGCTGCAGGTGACCCTGTTGGCACAGGTCGAGCAGCCGGCCCGGGGTGCCCACCACGACGTCGGCGCCCTTGTGCAACGCCTCGATCTGGGGTTCGTAGGCCCGGCCGCCATAGATGGAGACCACCGACAGCGGGCGATCGTCGTTCGCGGTCAGGTACCTGGCTGCGGTGGCCAGGTCGTCGGTCACCTGCAGGCAGAGCTCGCGAGTGGGCACCACCGCTAGGGCTCGTGGTGCGCCGGTCAGCGGCCTGGTCGCGGTGTCGGCGGTGATCCGCTGCAGCAGCGGAACGCCGAAGGCAAACGTCTTGCCCATGCCGGTGCGGGCCTGGCCGATCACATCCTCGCCGGCCAGCGCCAGCGGCAGGGTGAGCTCCTGGATAGCAAAAGGTCGCTCGATGCCCTTCTCCGTGAGCGCGCGAACTATTTCGTCGCGGACGCCGAGTTCGGCAAACGTTGTTTCAGGGGTCAGTTCAGTTGTGCTTTTCAGAGCAGTCATACGTGGTTAGCAAGCCTTCCGGTGGCGTAAACGTTGTCGGTCGTGTGTCGTACTTCTCTTCATCGCGGTTCACGCGCGCACGAGTTCCGACTTCGATATCGCCGCCGAGGCGCCGGGGCCCACGCTCGATGGTGGGCCGGCACATGCACGCACATTTCGCCGGCAACAGCAATAAAGCTATTACCTCCTTGCATGATAGCTGGTCGACAGCTGGCGCCCATCTTCTGTTAAGCGCGCCGACTAGAGTGTGGCCATGACGTCGCCTTCCCCCGTCCCCTCTCGTACGGGCTCGGCGGCCGACCGAGTGGCCGATCCGGACCGGGTGCGGCTGCCGGCGGATCATCCCGGCGTCAACGAATTGTTCGCGGTGTTGGCGTACGGCGAGGTGGCGGCCTTCTACCGGTTGACCGAAGAGGCTCGGATGGCGCCCGACCTGCGGGGCCGGATCTCGATGGCGAGCATGGCCGCCGCCGAGATGGGCCACTACGAGCTACTGCGTGACGCGCTGGAGAGTCGAGGCGTCGACGTCGTGTCGGCGATGTCGAAATACGTCTCGGCGCTGGAGAACTACCACCGGCTGACGACCCCGAGCACCTGGTTGGAAGCCCTGGTGAAGACCTATGTCGGTGATGCGTTGGCCGCCGATTTGTACCTGGAGATCGCCGACGGACTGGCCGACGAGGTCGCCGACGTGGTGCGGGCCGCCTTGTCGGAGACGGGGCACTCCCAGTTCGTGGTCGCCGAAGTGCGCGCCGCAGTCACCGCCAGCGGCAAGCAGCGCAGCCGGCTGGCGCTGTGGTCTCGTCGTCTCCTGGGCGAAGCGATCACGCAGGCGCAGTACCTGCTGGCCGACCACGATGAGCTCGTCGACCTGGTGTTGTTCGGGACCGGCGGATTGGGCCAGCTTGGTGCCTTCTTCGAACATTTGCAGCACACCCACGACCAGCGCATGCGGGAACTCGGACTCAGCTCAAGCTGATGGCGGCGACCCGCCGCGACCGGCTTCGCCGCTCTTGCGATCGCCGCGGGGCTAATGGCGGCTTTGCCGCTAGCGAGTGCAGGTCGCTATCGCTGAGTTGTTCGTCGACGTTTTGACCAACTGGCCCTGCGCGTTGACGATCGAGCAGTCCAGCCGGCTGTAGATGCTGCTCGCAATCACTGACTGTGTTTGCACGCCGGGGTTCAGCACCACCACCTTCGTCCATGGCAGCGCAACGTTGAACTCGGTCACGGGAAAGCCCCGGGCGTCGGTGTAGACGACGTTGACCAGGTCGATTAGCTGTTTGGATCCGGTCACGCTATAGACGACGGTGCGCGGGTTCACTGCGATGCGCGGGGGCACTGCGACGGGCGGCGGCGCGGCATTGGGCAATGTGCCCGGCGTCGTCAGCGCGGGGCTGGTCGGAATCACGGTGGTGACCGTCTCGCGGGGCAGTTGTGGTGCGGGCGAAGTAGTCGACGGCGGCGCCGTGGGCCTGGGCGAGGTGGTGGAGATCACGGTGTGCGGAGTGGGTGTCGGTGCCCCCACGGTGGCCTTGGTTGTCGCGCTATCCCCGCTGTTGATGATGACCGCGGTTGCCACAGCGCCCAGCGCCATGACAGCGCCGATGATGGCCACCGCCGGGCGCCATCGCCGATCCGCCGGCCAGCCCAGCTCTTCGTAGCCGAAGCTGTCCGTATCGCAGTTCTCGTCGTCCGGGTAGTCCTCGATGTCATCGACGAGTTGTTTCAACCTGTTACCGATGATGCTGATGTTACTGTCGTGAAATCACGGATTGGGTTGTGCCAGTGTCGTTTCGCTTACTGCGGAGTAACGACCTGGTCGCAGGGTCCATCTGCGGCACACCGGACTCGTCCACTAGCCTGCTGCAGAGCACGCATGCGAGACCAACGTCAAACGGAAAGGGGCCACCCGTGGAGGTCAAGATCGGCATCACGGACAGTCCACGCGAGCTGATCTTTTCCAGTGCGCAGACACCCGATGAGGTGGAGAAGCTGGTGAACGCCGCGTTGAGCGAGGACGCTGGTCTCCTGGGACTCACCGACGAGCGCGGCCGTCGTTTTCTGGTGAACACCGCCAAGATCGCCTACGTCGAGATCGGCGTCGCCGACGCTCGCCGGGTCGGCTTCGGGATCGGGGCGGACTCCGGGAAAGGCGCTAAGAGCGGGTAAGCGGCACGTGCGATAGTCCGCCCCAGGCGAAGTGCACGGTGCCGTCGACGGCGTCGGATTTGGAGATGGGCCGGTCGCTGTCCAGCCAGTATCTCGCGCAGTCGACGCTGACGCCGACCAGGCCCACCGCGATCATCCGCGCGCGGTGGGGGTCCAGCCCGGAATCCTCGCTGATGAGGTCGAACACTGCGTCGATGCACGATTCGGTGGCCACCCGAACCTGAGCGGCCACCTCGGGCTCGGTGACGTTGTCGTTCTCGAAGATGAGCCGGTAACCCTGGCTGTCATGTTCGATGAAGTCGAAGAACGCCTGGACCGCCGCGTGCAGCCGGCGCCGGTTATCGGTCGTGGTGCTCAGCGCCTGTTGGACGCCGGACACCAGGTTTTCCACGTGCCGATTGAGCACCGCCAGATACAACTCGAGCTTGCTCGAAAAGTGTTGGTACAGAACAGGTTTGCTGACGCCGGCGCGATCGGCGATCTCGTCCATTCCGGCCGCATGGTAGCCGTGGTCGACGAAGACGTCACTGGCAACGACAAGCAGTTGGCCCCGACGTTCGTCGCGGGGCAGTCGGTTGCCGCGCCGGTTGGCGGCGGGCTCGGCCGGCCGACCGCGATCGACTGCTCTGATAGAGCGCCGCTGCGCTGCCCTGGCGAGATCGCTCATCGGTCCTCAATCTGAAGTGCGTTGTTTGGGAGGGCCACTTTCAACCCCTTTTCAACCCCTTTGTAAACCCCACGCCCGTACATGTGTCGCCACGACATTACTACCGTTAACGTTCAGTCGACCCGAACTAGCGGTACCAGTAACTGCGAGGACCGTTAGGGCGCGCCAGGACTGACCACCCGGCCCGGCTGTGCAATCCTGGGAAAATGACCCACGAACCGGCGGGGCCTGGGCGCGGCCCTGGCCGAGTACCGGTGTTGCGGGAAGGGTGGCGCGAACCACTGCGGGCCCAGCGTGATCCGCTGGCCCACGACGCCGGACGAGTCCGCGTCGACCGCGGCCGGCAGCGTCAATGGCGCAAGCAGACCTGGCTGGGGCGATTCGTGTCCACCTATGGGTGGCGCGCCTATGCCCTGCCCGTGCTGCTCGTGCTCACCGCGGTGGTGGCCTATCAGACGATCACCAACCCGAACGCGCCCAAGGCCGAGATGCGCTCGTCGATCCAGGGACCGCCGGCCATCGGGGCGGTGGGCACGGCGATCCTGGACGCCCCGCCGCGCGGCCTGGCGGCTTTCGACGCCAATATTCCGGCCGGCACGCTGCCCGACGGCGGCGCGTACACCGAAGCCGGCGACAAGACCTGGCATGTCATTCCCGGCACGACGCCGCAGATCGGGCAGGGCACGGCGAAGGTATTCCGCTACACGGTCGAAATCGAAAACGGTCTGGACCCCACGATGTACGGCGGTGACAACGCCTTCGCCCAGATGGTCGACCAGACGCTGGCCAACCCCAAGGGCTGGACGCACAATCCGCAGTTCGCCTTCGTCCGCATCGACGGAACCGATAAGAGCAAGCCGGACTTCCGGATTTCGCTCGTGTCGCCGGTAACGGTGCGTGAAGGGTGTGGCTATGAATTCCGGCTGGAGACCTCCTGCTACAACCCGGCGTACGGAGCGGACCGCCAGTCGAGGGTCTTTATCAACGAAGCACGATGGGTGCGCGGAGCCGTTCCGTTCGAAGGTGACATCGGTTCCTACCGGCAGTATGTGATCAATCACGAGGTCGGCCACGCCATCGGGTATATCCGGCACGAGCCGTGCGACAAGGACGGTGGCCTGGCCCCGGTGATGATGCAGCAGACGTTTTCCACGTCCAACAACGACGCCGCCAAGTTCGACCCCGACTTCGTCAAGGCGGACGGCAAGACGTGCCGGTTCAATCCCTGGCCGTTCCCCATCGCCTAGGACCCGTTGAGCGCGAGCAGACGCATAAACACCCGATTTCCTGCCACAAGGGGTGACTTTGCGTCTGCTCGGCAGGCAGGGTTTCGCCTAACCTCGATGGTGTGTTGCCTCCCTTGGTCGAGCCCGCGGCGTCGCTGAGCCGGGAAGAGGTTGCCCGCTACAGCCGCCATCTGGTCATTCCGGAGCTGGGCCTGGAGGGGCAGGAACGTCTCAAGAACGCGCGCGTGCTCGTTATCGGCGCCGGCGGACTCGGGGCGCCGACGTTGCTCTACCTGGCCGCGGCAGGCGTGGGCACCATCGGCATCGTCGACTTCGACGTCGTCGACGAGTCGAACCTGCAGCGCCAGATCATCCACGGGGTCGCCGACCTCGGGCGCTCGAAGGCCCGGTCGGCGCGCGAGTCTATCGCCGCGATCAATCCGTTGGTTGACGTGCGGTTGCACGAGGTCCGGCTGCACGCGGATAACGCCGTCGACCTGTTCAATCAGTACGACCTGATCGTCGATGGCACCGACAACTTCGCCACGCGGTATCTGGTCAACGATGCGGCGGTGCTGGCCGGCAAGCCGTACGTGTGGGGATCGATCTACCGCTTCGCAGGTCAGGTGTCGGTGTTCTGGGAGGACGCGCCGGGCGGCCATGGTGTGAACTACCGCGACCTGTACCCGGAGCCGCCACCGCCCGGGACGGTGCCGTCCTGCGCGGAGGGCGGCGTGCTGGGCATCGTCTGCGCCTCGGTCGCGTCCGTGATGGGCACCGAGGTGATCAAGCTGATCACCGGGCTTGGTGAGACGCTGCTGGGCCGGTTGATGATCTACGACGCGCTGGCCATGAGCTACCGCACGATCAGGATCCGCAAGGACCCGTCCGCTCCGCAGATCACTCAATTGCTTGATTACGAAGAGTATTGCGGCGCGGTGGCGGACGACCTGGCTACCGGCTCCAGCATCAGCCCGCGGGAATTGCGTGCGCTGATGGACTCCGGCACGAGGTTGGCCCTGATCGACGTCCGCGAGCCCGCGGAATGGGCCGTCGTGCACATCGAGGGCGCGCAGCTTATCCCGCAGTCGCTCATCTCCTCGGGGGAGGGGCTGGCGCAGCTGCCGCGAGACCGCATGGCCGTGCTCTACTGCAAGACCGGAGTGCGCTCGGCCCAGGCGCAGGCCGTGGTGCGTAAGGCCGGATTCGCCGACGCGGTCCATCTGCAGGGCGGCATCGTGGCATGGGCCAAGCAGGTGCAGCCCGACATGGTCGTGTATTGACCGGAACCGGGAAGGCGCTCTATTAGTCTGACCCCTGTGACAGTCGAGCCGCCGCCCGAGCATGTGTTGGCGGCGTTCGGTTTGACCGGTGTGAATCCCGCCCCACTCGGTGCCAGCTGGGAAGGCGGCTGGCGGTGCGGTGAAGTCGTGCTGTCGCAGGTTGCCGACCATGCTCGTGCGGCCTGGTCGGCTCGCGTGCGGGAAACGTTGTTCGTGGACGGCGTGCGGCTGGCTCGGCCGGTGCGGTCGACCGACGGGCGGTACGTGGTATCGGGTTGGCGGGCGGACACATTCGTAGCCGGCACGCCGGAACCCCGGCACGACGAGGTCGTTTCAGCGGCGGTGCGATTGCACGAGGCCACCGGCAAATTGGAGCGCCCGCGATTCTTGACTCAGGGACCCACAGCGCCGTGGGCGGACGTCGACGTCTTCATTGCCGCCGACCGAGCCGCCTGGGAGGAGCGGCCGTTGCAGTCGGTGCCGCCGGGGGCGCGGACGGCACCGCCGAGCGCCGACGCCCAGCGCTCCGTCGACCTGATCAATCAGCTCGCCACGTTGCGCAGGCCGACCCGCAGCCCTAATCAGCTGGTCCACGGAGACCTTTACGGGACAGTGCTTTTCGTCGGCACCGCGGCGCCCGGGATCACCGACATCACGCCCTACTGGCGTCCGGCCTCCTGGGCGGCGGGCGTGGTGGTCATCGACGCGTTGTCCTGGGGAGACGCAGATGACGGCCTTATCGAGCGGTGGGGCGCATTGCCGGAGTGGCCACAGATGTTGTTGCGCGCGTTGATGTTTCGCTTGGCGGTCCACGCACTGCACCCGAGGTCGACGGCCGAGGCATTTCCGGGTTTGGCCCGCACCGCGGCTCTGGTCCGGTTGGCGCTCTAGAACTCATGGCGCACCGCGGCCAGCGCGATCCGGCCGTCGACAGCCAGCACTCCCTCGGCGCGCAGCAGACTCAGCTGCGGCGTCCGCAGATGCCGCGCCGGACGCCCGGACGCGGTGATCACGCGGTGCCAGGGCAGGTCCGAGGAGTCGGTGCGCATGATCCAGCCCACGATGCGCGGACTGGAAAGGCCTGCGACAGCGGCGATGTCGCCATAGGTGGCGACCCGGCCGGGAGGGATGGCCGCCACCAGCGCGCGCACCCGTTCCACCTGCTCGTCGGTGACCGGCGCCACGGTTAACCCAGCCGCTTCCGGATCAACGCCGCCGTCTCCGCGGGTTTGGCGTGGGGGACCATGTGGTCGCAATCGAAATCCAGCAGCTCGAAATCGGCACCCAATCGTTGTCGGAGCCCGTCGATCAGTCGGTCGCCGACGTAGGGCGGCGAGGTCCAGGCCGCCCGGACCAGCGTCGTCGGCGTCCCGGCCGGCGGCAGGTCGATCTCGCGGGCAAGTTCGCTCCAGTAGGACATCATCGCCGGCACGCTGATGCGCCAGCCGTACCGCCCGTTCGGCAGTTTGACCAGGTGCTCGTCGAGGTCGGCGTCGAGCACCGCGGGGTCCACGTCCGCCCAGGAGCCGGCCGTCTTCTCCCGACGTGCCTCCGCAGGGTCCGGGTAGTCGGGGGAGGAAAACATCGCCTCAGCGATCTCGCTCATCCACTTGCCGTCCAGGCCGATCGCGGGATCCAGCAGCAGCAGCGCCGCCACCAGGTCGGACCGAACGGCCGCCAGATGCAGGGCGACCGCACCGCCGAACGAATGTCCGACCACCAGCACGGGCGCGTCGGCCTGCTCGTCGAGCAGCGCGGCCATCGCCGCGACGTTGGCGTCAATCGACCATGGCGCGGCCCACGACGATCGGCCGTGGGCCAGCAGATCCGGTGCGGCAATGCTGATTTCGGGCACGTAGCCAGCCAGGTGCTGCCAGCGCTGGCCGTGTCCGGTCAGTCCGTGCATCGCAAGCATCCGCACCGGGCCGGACGGCCCGTAGCGGTGCACGTGGAGGTCGGCCGTCACGCGTTCAGCGGTCGACGTCCCAGTCGTCGTCCGGGTCGGCGACGGTGGTGGCCTGGTCGATCAAGTCGGCCTCGTTGGCCTCCCGGTCGGCCGAGCTCAGGTAGGCGGTGTCCAGGCCGGCTTCGTCGTCAACGACGAGTTGGTGTTGTTCGACCGCGTCGGCTTCGGGCACATCGCCGGTTGGTCCGATATCTCCGATGTCTCCGATGTCCCTGACCATCGAAACTCCTCCTCAGGTGTTTCGGCTTTGGTGTCCAGTATCCCGGCGAGGCGGAAGAACTTCATCTCGGATGGTTCGGCGGGGCGGCCCAGCATATCGCTGGCAGCGCTGGGCCGATTTTTGTCAGACCCTCGTGATTGCATGCCGCTATGTCATTCACCTGGGGCGTCGAGGCGCGCGCGGTACTCGAGCCCGGCACGCGCGGCTCGGTGCGCATCCTGGGCGGCCCGGGAACCGGCAAGAGCAGCCTGCTGGTCGACGCAGCGATCGCCCGCATCAGCGCAGGTGCTGATCCGAAATCCGTTGTGCTGCTCACCGGTTCCGGCAAGATCGGGATCCAGGCGCGCAGCACGCTGACGACCGCGCTGTTGCGGTCGGGTACGGCCGGCGGCCGCCTCGCCGCGGTCCGCGAGCCGTTGGTGCGCACCGTGCACAGCTACGCCTACGCGGTGTTGCGGCGGGCCGCCGAGCGCGCTGGCGACGCCCCTCCCCGTCTTGTCAGCAGCGCCGAACAAGACGCCATCATCCGCGAGCTGCTGGTCGGTGACATCGAGGACCGCCCGGACGCTTGGCCGGCGCAGCTGCGGCCCGCTCTGAGTTCCGCGGGGTTCGCCGCCGAGCTGCGAAACCTGTTGGCACGCTGCGCCGAACGCGGCGTGGACCCGGTGGACCTGGAGCGGCTGGGCCGGCGGTGCGGGCGCCCGGAATGGACCGCCGCCGGCCGATTCGCGCGGCAGTACGAGCAGGTGATGTTGCTGCGGGCGGCGGTCGGCATGGCGGCGCCGCAGGCCACCACGCCGGCGCTGGGTGCCGCCGAACTCGTCGGTGCCGCGTTGGAGGTCTTCGCCGTCGACCCGGAGTTGCTGGCCGCCGAACGTGCCCGCGTGCGAGTGCTGTTGGTTGACGATGCCCAACAACTCGACCCGCAGGCAGCCACTCTGGTGCGGGTACTCGCCGCGGGTGCCGACCTGGCTTTGGTCGCCGGGGACCCGCACCAGGCGGTGTTCGGCTTCCGGGGTGGCGAGCCGGCCGGGCTACTGGCCGAAGGGTCGCCGTCGGTCCAGTTGGCCGTGTCACACCGCTGCGCTCCCGCGGTGGCGCGTGCCGTCAGCGGCATCGCCCGTCGATTGCCCGGCGGTGGCGGCGGCAGGCAGATCGAGGGCTCAGGAATCGAAGAGGGATCGGTGACGGTGCGCCTGGCCGCATCCGCTCACGCCGAGGCGGCGTTGATCGCCGACGCGCTGCGTCGGGCGCACCTGGTCGACGGCCTCCCGTGGTCACAGATGGTGGTGATCGTCAGATCGGTGCCGCGGGTGGCCGCGCACTTGCCGCGCGCACTGGCGGCCGCGGGGGTTCCGGTCACCGTTCCGGTAACCGGCGGCTCGCTGTCGGAGAACCCGGCAGTCCAGGCGCTGCTCACCGTGTTGGCGGCCACGGCCGACGGTCTGGACGGTGACCAGGCGCAGGCGCTGCTGACCGGCCCCATCGGTCGTGTCGATCCGGTCTCGCTTCGCCAGCTGCACCGGGCCCTGCGGCGCGCCCGTTCCGAGGGTGACTCCGCCACACTGGGTGCTCTGCTGGTGCAGGCGCTGACCGGCGACGCACCGCTCTCGGGACCGCACGCTCGCCCGCTGCGACGGGTGTGCGCCGTGCTGGCCGCCGCCGCGCGCTGTCACCACCCGGGTTCGGGTCAAGGCCAGGATCCGCGCTACACGCTGTGGGCGGCCTGGCATCGTTCCGGTCTGCAGCCCCGCTGGCTGGCCGCCAGCGACCGCGGTGGCCCGGCCGGCGCGCAGGCCGACCGGGACCTCGAAGCGGTGACCGAGCTGTTCGACATCACCGAGCACTACGTGTCTCGCACGTCCGGTGCCTCGTTGGGTGGTCTCGTCGAACACGTCGCGGCGCTGCAGTTGCCGCGTGTCGACCGCGACTCGGCGGCAGGCGCGGAGCGAGTTCGGGTGCTCAGCGCGCACGCCGCGTTGGGACACGAGTGGGAGCTGGTCGTCATCGCGGGGTTGCAGGAAGGGCTGTGGCCCAACACCATTCCACGTGGCGGGGTGCTGGGCACCCAGCGGTTGCTCGACGAACTCGACGGTGTCGCGCAGGACACCTCGATGCGGGCGCCGCTGCTGGCCGAGGAGCGCCGATTGCTGGTGGCGGCGATGGGCCGTGCTCGGCGACGGCTGCTGGTGACCGCCGTGGACAGCGACACGGATGGTACGGGACAAGAGGCCGCTCTGCCGTCGGCGTTCGTCTCCGAGATCGCTCAGTGGGACACCGGTGACATAGATCCTGTTGCAGTGCAACCTATTTCGTCTCCGCGTGTGCTGTCGGCGGCGGCTATGGTGGGCAGGTTGCGCGGCGTGGTGTGCGCTCCCGACGGCGGCGTGAGCGACGCCGCTCGCGCGTGTGCGGCAACGCAGTTGGCCCGGCTTGCCGCAGCCGGCGTGCCCGGCGCCGACCCGGCCGGATGGCACGGACTGATTCCGGTCAGCAGCAGTGACCCGCTTTGTGGCAGCGACGATCTCGTTACCTTGACCCCGTCCACCCTGCAGATCCTCCACGACTGCCCGCTGCGCTGGCTTGCCGAACGGCACGGCGGAACCAACGCCCACGATCTGCGGTCCACCCTGGGCTCGGTGCTGCACGCGTTGATCGCTTTGCCGGGCAAGGACGAATCGCACCTGATCGCCGAACTGGACCGGCTGTGGCGGCGGCTGCCCTTCGACTCCGACTGGTATTCGGCCAATGAACTTGAGCGCCACCGCGCCATGGTCCGAGCTTTTGTCGAGTGGAGGGCCCAGACTCGGGGAGAGCTGACCGAGGTGGGTGTCGAGGTCGACGTCGACGGCGTGTTGGGCACACCCCGCGAAGGCGGCGGCCAGGTTCGGTTGCGCGGCCGGGTTGATCGGCTCGAACGCGACGCGGCCGGCCGGCTGGTGATCGTGGACGTGAAGACGGGCAAAACACCGGTCAGCAAGGACGATGCGCAACAACACGCCCAGTTGGCGACGTATCAACTGGCGGTGGCCGAAGGCATGATGGCCGACGGTGACGAGACCGGCGGCGCTCGGCTGGTCTACATCGGAAAGACGGGCGCCGCGGGTGCCACCGAGCGCGAACAGGACCCGCTGACACCGGCCATGCTTCAGGATTGGCGCGACCTGGTCCGGCGGGCCGCCGCCGCGACCGCCGGGCCGCAGTTCATCGCGCGCCGCAACGACGGATGCTCGCACTGCCCGATACGGTCCAGCTGCCCGGCCCATGCCCACGGGACGGCATCGTGACCCCGCGTTACAATCCGGCCGAATTAGCCTGCGCGCTAGGGCTTTTACCACCAACCGACGAGCAGGCTGCGGTCATCGCGGCGCCGCCGGGCCCGCTGGTCGTCATCGCCGGTGCCGGCGCCGGAAAAACCGAGACGATGGCCGCGCGGGTGGTGTGGCTGATCGCCAACGGCTACGCCGACCCCGGCCAGGTGCTCGGATTGACGTTCACCCGCAAGGCGGCCGGTCAACTTTTGCGGCGGGTCCGGTCGCGGTTGGCCCGGCTGGCCGGCGTGGGCCTGGGTGCCGGTGACCCCGCGGCCGGGGAGGGCGTCCCCATGGTCAGCACCTACCACGCCTTTGCTGGTTCGCTGCTGCGCGACCACGGCCTGTTGTTGCCCATCGAGCCCGACACCCGGCTACTCAGCGAGACCGAGCTGTGGCAGCTGGCGTACGACGTGGTCTGCGGCTACCGCGGCGAGCTGCAGACAGACAAAACCCCGGCGGCGATCACGTCGATCGTGCTGCGGCTGCGGGGCCAGCTCGCCGAGCACCTGGTGGGCACCGGCCAGCTGCAGCACACCCACGACGAGCTGAAACGGCTGGTCGGCACGCTGCCCGCGGGTCCTTACCAACGCGACCGCGGCCCCAGTCAGTGGCTGCTGCGCATGCTGGGCACGCAGAACGAACGCGCCGCGCTCGTGCCGTTGCTCGACGCGCTCGAAGAGCGCATGCGCTGCGAGAAGGTGATGGACTTTGGTGCGCAGATGGCCTCGGCCGCGCGGCTGGCGGTGACGTTTCCCCAGGTTGGTCGCGAGCTGAGGGACCGCTACCGGGTGGTGCTGCTCGACGAGTATCAGGACACCGGGCATGCCCAGCGCGTCGCGTTGTCGTCGCTGTTCGGCGGCGGTGTGGACGACGGGCTGGCACTGACGGCCGTCGGCGACCCGATTCAGTCGATCTACGGTTGGCGCGGCGCCTCGGCAACTAACCTGCCTCGCTTCACCACCGACTTCCCCCGGTCCGACGGCACCCCGGCGCCTGTTCTGGAGTTGCGGACCAGTTGGCGCAACCCGCCGCGGACGTTGCGCGTGGCCAACGCGATTTCCGCCGAGGCGCGACGGCGGTCGGTCGCGGTGCATGCGCTGCGGTCCCGTCCGGATGCCCCGCCGGGAACCGTCCGCTGTGCGTTGCTTCCCGATGTGCGGGCCGAACGCGACTGGATCGCCGATCATCTGCTACGGCAGTACGAGCGCGCCCGTGCCGAGGGCGTCAATCCGCCCACCGCAGCGGTGCTGGTGCGCCGCAACGCTGATGCCGCGCCCGTCGCCGAAGCCCTCCGTGACCGCGGTATCCCGGTCGAGGTGGTCGGTTTGGCCGGCCTGTTGTCCATACCCGAGGTCGCCGACCTGGTGGCCATGCTGCGCCTGGTGGCCGAACCGACGGCCGGCGCAGCCGCGATGCGGGTGTTGACCGGTCCGCGGTGGCGGCTCGGTGGACGCGACATCGCCGCGCTGTGGCACCGCGCCGTGGCTCTTGGCGCGGACCCGCGATCAACGGAGGCATCGCCGCCCAAGAACCTCGCGCTGACGGCCGGCGCGGACCCCGACGCCCCGTGCCTGGCCGACGCCCTCGCCGACCCCGGTTCCGCCGGTAGGTATTCCGCCGCTGGATATCGGCGCATCACCGCGCTGGCCGACGAACTCATGGCATTGCGTGGCCACCTCGTTCATTCCCTGCCCGACTTGGTCGCCGAGGTGCGTCGCGTGCTTGGCCTGGACTGCGAAGTTCGGGCCAGATCAGCTGCCTCGGGGCAGTGGGCCGGCGCCGAACATCTCGACGCTTTCGCCGACGTGGTCGCGACGTATGCCCAGCGGACGGGTGGGACCTCGGTGGCCGGGCTGCTGGCCTACCTCGATGCCGCTGAGCTGGCCGAGAATGGTTTGCCACCAGCCCAATTGGCCGTCGTCCAGGATCGGGTTCAGGTGCTTACCGTGCACGCCGCCAAGGGCCTGGAATGGCAGGTGGTGGCGGTCGCGCATCTCTCCGGCGGGACGTTCCCCGCTACCGCGTCGCGGAGCACCTGGCTTACCGACGCCGCCGAACTGCCACCGCTGCTGCGCGGTGATCGCGCCGGTGCGGGCGCGCTCGGCGTCCCGGTGCTGGACACCGCCGACGTGACAAATCGAAAACAGCTGTCGGACAAGATCTTTGCCCATCGGGGTCAGCTTGAGCAGCGGCGCGTCGACGAGGAGCGTCGGCTGCTGTACGTGGCAGTAACCAGAGCCGAGGACACCCTGCTGGTATCCGGTCATCACTGGGCTTCGACCGGCATCAAACCGCGCGGGCCATCGGATTTCCTGTGTGAACTCAAGGATGTCATCGACCAGTCGGCCGCGGCCGGCGATCCCTGCGGCGTCATCGAGCACTGGGCTCCCGCACCGTCGGAGGGTGAACGAAACCCCTTGCGGGATAAAGCCGTCGAAGCGATGTGGCCCGCGGATCCGTTGGCCACGCGGCGTGACGACGTCGAACGCGGAGCCGCGCTGGTGGCTGCCGCGATGGCCGGTGTGGTCGGCGTCGACACCGAATTCGCCGACGTCGAAAGCTGGGCCGCCGACGTCGACGCGTTGTTGGCCGAGCGCGCGCGACTGTCGAAGCCGCCCGTCCACTCGCTGCCCGGCCAGGTGTCGGTCAGCGGCCTGGTGGATCTGGCGCGCGACCCGGCAGGGGCCACGCAACGGTTGACGCGTCGGCTACCGACACGGCCAGACCCACATGCGTTGTTGGGCAATGCCTTTCACGTCTGGGTCCAGCAGTTCTACGGCGGCGAGCTGCTGTTCGACCTCGGCGACCTGCCCGGTGCGGTGGACTCCGAGGTCGGCGACACCCGGGAGCTGTCCGAGTTGCAGGCGGCATTTGCCGGATCGCAGTGGGGCGCACGCACGCCGGTCGCTGTCGAGGTGCCGTTCGAAATGCCGATCGGCGACACCGTGGTGCGCGGGCGCATCGACGCGGTGTTTGCCGAATCCGACGGCGGTGCCACCGTGGTGGACTGGAAGACCGGTGAGCCGCCGCATGGGCGGGCGGCCCTGCGCCAGGCGGCCACCCAGCTCGCCGTGTACCGGCTGGCGTGGGCCGCGCTGACGGGCTGCGCCCCGGAGTCGGTACGCACCGCGTTCCACTACGTACGCAGCGGTAGAACCGTCGTCCCCGACGAGCTTCCGGATGCCGCCGAGCTGGCGGCGTTGCTCGCCGACTCCGACCGCCCCGACGTGGCCTGATCGTGGTTACATGATTGTCGTGTGGTGCGCTGGGCTTCAGCCGATGAAGGGTTGCTGTGCGCAACGATAAGGCGCGGCAACTGAGCGGTCTGGATGAGACGCTGACCGCCCAGCCCGGTCATCTGCTGGTCGGCGTGCTGCGGATTCCGGAAGATCACGCCAGTCCGATCCGCGTGATCTCGCGCCGAGTGGCCATCGCCCTCGTTGTGTTGTTCGGTGCCGCCGTCATCGTCTACCTGGATCGCGGTGGCTACCGCGATGTGCGGGGTCAACCACTGACGTTCCTGGACAGCTTGTATTACGCCGCGGTGTCGCTGTCGACTACCGGGTACGGCGATATCACCGCGTTGTCGGAATCTTCGCGGTTGATCAACATCGTGGTGATGACGCCGCTGCGGATCACCTTCCTGGCGGTGCTGGTCGGCACGACGCTCGAGGTTCTTTCGGAGCGTTCGCGACAGGCGTGGAAGATCCAGCGTTGGAGGAGCAGAGTGCGCAACCACACCGTGGTCATCGGCTACGGCACCAAGGGTAAAACGGCGATCGCCGCGGTGGTCGGTGACGAGGCCGCCGGGGGCGAAATTGTCGTTGTCGACACCGACCGCGCGGCTCTCGACCGGGCGGCGACCGCCGGGCTGGTCACCGTGCACGGCGACGCCACCAAAGCCGACGTTTTGCGGCTGGCCGGTGCACAGCACGCGTCCTCGATCATCGTCGCCGCCAATCGCGACGACACCGCGGTGCTGGTCACCTTGACGGCACGTGAGCTGTCGCCCAAGGCGAAGATCGTCGCGTCGATCCGGGAGGCTGAAAACCAGCACCTGCTGCAGCAATCGGGCGCGGATTCGGTGGTGGTCTCTTCTGAAACGGCGGGACGCCTGCTCGGCCTTGCCACTACCACGCCGAGCGTCGTGGAGATGATCGAGGATCTGCTCACTCCCGACGCCGGGCTGGCCATCGTCGAACGCGAGGTGGAGCAGACCGAGATCGGCGGTTCCCCAAGGCATCTGCGAGACGTCGTGCTCGGCGTGGTGCGCGACGGGCGGCTGTTGCGCGTCGGCGCACCCGAGGTGGACGCGATCGAAGCCAGTGACCGGTTGCTGTATATCCGGGACGCGGGCCACTAGCCGTGGCGCAGCCGGGCGCGGCGGGTCGCCACCAGGATGTCTAGCGTGGACTTTCAGCTGCACAATGTTCCGGTGCTGTCGCGCGTCGGCGCCGACCGGGCCGATCAATTGCGCACCGACATCGAGGCGGCCGCTGCCGGATGGGTGAATGCCGCGCTGCTGCGGGTGGATTCGCGCAATCAGGTGTTGGCAGCCAATGGCCGGGTGGTGCTCGGCGAGGCGGCCTCCCTGGGCGCCAAACCGCCCCCCGAAGCGGTGTTTCTGGGCCGCATCGAAGGCGGCCGCCACGTCTGGGCCATTCGGGGCGCTCTGCAGGCGCCTGAGGATCCCGAGGTCCGGGCCGACGTCGTCAATATCCGCAGTCTCGGCCCGATTTTCGACGACACCAGCAGCCAACTCGTCTCGTCAGCCACCGCGTTGCTGAATTGGCATGAGAGCAGCCGCTTCAGCGCGCTGGACGGTTCGCCGACCAAACCCGCACGGGGCGGCTGGTCGCGGGTCAACCCAGTCACCGGCCACGAGGAGTTCCCGCGCATCGACCCGGCGGTGATCTGTCTGGTCCATGACGGCCGGGACCGTGCGGTGCTGGCTCGTCAAACAGCGTGGCCGGAGCGGATGTTCTCACTGCTGGCCGGGTTCGTCGAGGCGGGCGAATCGTTCGAAGTCTGCGTGGTCCGGGAGATCCGCGAGGAGATCGGCCTGACCGTTCGTGATGTGCGCTACCTGGGTAGCCAGCCGTGGCCGTTCCCGCGCTCGTTGATGGTCGGCTTTCATGCGCTTGGTGATCCGGGCGAGGGGTTCTCGTTCAATGACGGCGAGATCGCCGAGGCGGCGTGGTTCACCCGCGACGAGGTGCGCGCGGCGCTGCAGGCCGGCGATTGGAGCAGCGCAGGCGACTCGAAACTGCTTCTGCCCGGCTCGATTTCGATCGCTCGCGTGATCATCGAATCCTGGGCTGCGCTCGCCTGACGCAACGGATCAGCCGTTGACTTCGGTCAGCTTCGCCTTGATCTCCCCCGCGCTCGGGTTGGTCAGCGTCGAGCCGTCGGCGAATTTCACCGTCGGAACCGTCCTGTTGCCGCCGTTGACCGAGCCTACGAACTCGGCGGCCGTGGGGTCCTGTTCGATGTCCACCTCGTCGTAAGCAATTCCGTTCGCCTTCAGCGCCGTCTTGAGCCGATGACAATAGCCACACCACGAGGTGCTGTAAACGGTAAGCCCAGCGTTGGTCATGGTTGGTAAACGTAGCGTGGCGATGCGGCATTCCGGACGCCGACCCGGCGTGGCGAAACACCCGGTTTGTCGGTCACCGCTGCCAAGATGGAAGCCAAGATGGACACCATGCCGACGCTCACAGATGCGTTGACCGCCGGGCTAGACGACGAGCAGTGCGAAGCCGTGCTGGCCCCGCGCGGGCCAGTCTGTGTGCTCGCGGGCGCGGGCACGGGCAAGACCCGAACCATCACGCACCGCATCGGCCAGCTCGTCGCGAGTGGTCACGTCGCCGCCGGACAAGTCCTGGCGGTGACATTCACCCAGCGTGCGGCGGGGGAGATGCGCTCGCGGCTGCGCGCGCTCGACGTCGGCGGGATACAGGCCCTGACCTTTCATGCGGCCGCGCATCGACAGCTGCGGTATTTCTGGCCGCGAGTGATCGGGGACACCGGTTGGCAGCTGCTGGACACCAAATTCGCCATCGTCGCGCGGGCGGCAAATCGCTGCAGGCTCAACACCAGCACCGACGACGTGCGCGACCTCGCAGGCGAGATCGAATGGGCCAAAGCGTCGCTGATCGGCCCGGAGGAGTACCCGAGCGCCGTCGCCGCCGCCGGCCGGGACACCCCGTTGGACGCCGCCAATATCGCGGCCGTCTACTCCGCCTACGAGGCCCTCAAGGTCCGCGACGAAGCCGTCACCCTGCTCGACTTTGACGACCTGCTGCTGCACACAGCGGCCGCGATCGAAAACGACGCCGCCGTCGCCGAGGAGTTCCGGGACCGCTATCGCTGCTTCGTCGTCGACGAGTACCAGGACGTCACGCCGCTGCAGCAGCGGGTGCTTTCTGCCTGGCTGGGCAGTCGGGACGACCTCACCGTCGTCGGCGACGCCAATCAGACCATCTACTCGTTCACGGGGGCCTCGCCCCGCTTCCTGCTCGACTTCTCGCGGCGCTTCCCCGACGCCACGGTGGTGCGCTTAGAGCGCGACTATCGGTCCACACCGCAGGTGGTGTCGCTGGCCAACCGGGTGATCGCCGCGGCGCGGGGCCGGGTCGCAGGCAGCAAGCTGCAATTGTCCGGCCAGCGCGAGCCGGGGCCGGTTCCGTCGTTCCACGAGCATCCCGACGAGCCGGCCGAGGCCGCTGCGGTCGCCCATTCGATTGCCCGGCTCATCGAAAACGGCACTCCCGCTTCCGAAATCGCGGTGCTCTATCGGGTCAATGCGCAATCCGAGGTCTATGAAGAGGCGCTGACCGAGGCGGGCATCGCCTATCAGGTCCGCGGCGGCGAGGGGTTTTTCAACCGTCAGGAGATCAAGCAGGCGCTGCTGGCCCTGCGGCGCAGCGCGGAGCGCGCTTCCGAAAATGGCTCGGCGGACCCATTGCCCGACGTGGTGCGCGCGGTCCTGGAACCGTTGGGGCTGACCGCGGAGCCGCCGACCGGCACCCGCGCGCGCGACCGTTGGGAAGCGCTGAGCGCGTTGGCCGAACTGGTCGACGACGAAGTGGCGCGGCAGCCTGGCTTGGAGTTGTCCGGCCTGGTCGCCGAACTGCGCGTGCGAGCCGACGCGCGGCACCCGCCGGTGGTTCAAGGCGTCACGCTGGCCTCGCTGCACGCGGCCAAGGGGCTCGAGTGGGACGCGGTGTTCCTGGTCGGATTAGCCGACGGCACCTTGCCCATTTCGCACGCGTTGGCGCACGGCCCCGACAGTGAACCCGTCGAGGAAGAGCGCCGACTCCTTTATGTCGGAATCACCAGAGCCCGAGTGCATTTGGCGCTCAGCTGGGCGCTCGCGCGGGCCGCGGGCGGGCGGCAGAGCCGCAAGCCGTCGCGGTTCCTCAACGGCATCGCCCCGCAGACCCGCGTCGAGGCGGCGCCGAGCAAATCCCGACGCAACCGGGGCCCAGCCCGTTGCCGGGTCTGCAATAAAGATCTGTCCACCCCGGCGGCCGTCATGCTGCGGCGGTGTGAAACCTGCGCGGGCGACGTCGACGAGGAGTTGCTGCTCGCGCTCAAGGACTGGCGGCTCGACACCGCAAAGGAAAACGACGTGCCGGCCTACATCGTCTTTTCGGACAACACTTTGATCGCGATCGCCGAGTTGCGACCCGCCGACGACGCTGCCCTGATCGCCATTCCGGGTATCGGCGCCCGCAAACTTGAGCAGTACGGATCCGACGTCCTGCGGCTGGTACGCCAATCTGGTTGAGCGGTGAACCCGCAGGTCAGAAAATCGTTTGTCAGCGACAGGTGTTAGCGTTTACCCTCGAAATCGCGTTCTTGCTGGCCGGTGCGTGAAAGGAGGTGGCCCCTAGTGATCACTCGCAAGCTCAACCGCGGCGTGTTCGGTGTACGCGTGGCCGCCACCCGCGCCGCCCACGCCCACGCCGCCGTACCGGCGGCCGCCGCGCAGGCCCATGCCGCCGTACCGGCGGCCGCGGCCAAGCACCGCACCGCCGCCGCGACTGACGCGTCCGTGAATCGGGGCCATACGTAACTAACTAGCCCGATACTCCCCAGCTGGCCACGGACCCGAAGTCACCCGGATCCGTGGCCAAACATTTTGGGTCGACCACCGCCCAACCTGGTCCGGATCACTGCACAGGGACAGCCACCAGACCAGGAAGCAGGTGAACAGGACATGTCGGCACCGACAGTCCCCAGACGCACACGGCCAGTTCTGCCGTGTCACGACAGCGATCCCGACCTATGGTTCGCCGACGCCCCGGCCGACCTGGAACGCGCCAAGACCCTCTGCGCGGACTGTCCCGTCCGGCGTCAGTGCCTGGCAGCTGCGCTGGAGCGGGCCGAGCCGTGGGGTGTGTGGGGCGGCGAGATCTTCGAGCGAGGCTCGATCGTGGGGTTCAAGCGCCCCCGCGGACGCCCACGCAAAGGATTGGCGGCCTAGAAACTAGCTAGGCGAAGGTCCCCGAAGGTCTCCGCACCGAAGTGCGCCCCGCCCTTCGGCGAGCGTTAGACGACGACCGGGTCGGGTTCGGCGAAGCCAGGGATCATCTCCTCCGACAACGCCTTGATCGGCACATGCGCATCCAGCTGGCACAGGATCGCGGCCACCGACGCGATCACCCGCATCGGAATCGCAAGCTTGGGCGGCAGGTCCATTTGCCGCGCCGTCTTGATCTGCGCCACCGAGCGATCGATCTGACTCACCGTCATCCGCTGCAGCCATTTGCGGGTGTAGTGGAATACCTCTACCTCGATGGGTTCGACGTACTGGCGCAGCATTTCGTCGATTTCGCGAACCGACACCTGCTGGCCGGCCTGGATGAACCCGGCCTTCTCCATGGTCGGCAACAGCAGGTCGTAGTTCTTGTCGCGGGCCAGCCGGATCGTCATGCCGAGCTCGACGGGGTAGCCGCCGGGCAAAGGCGCTACGGCACCGAAGTCGATGACGCCCATCCGTCCGTCCGCCAGCAGCATGAAGTTTCCGGGGTGGGCGTCGCCGTGGAGCATCTCCAATCGGCGTGGCGCGTCGAAGGTCAGCTCGAGCAGCAGCGTGCCCACCAGGTCGCGCTCTTCGGTCGTGCCGTTGCGGATGATCTCGGCCATATGCACACCGTCGATCCACTCTTGGATCACCACTTTCGGAGCGCTGGCCACGATGTGCGGAACCAGGAAGTGGGGGTGACCCTCATACGCCTTGGCGAAAGCGCGCTGGTTCTCGGCCTCCAGCCGGTAGTCGAGTTCCATCTCGGTGCGCTGGATCAGTTCGTCGACGATGCCCTGCACGTCGGCGCCCGGCGAAAGCTGCTTGAACACCGAGACCATTCGCTGCATGGTCTTGAGGTCGGCACGCAACGCCTCGTCTGCGCCCGGGTATTGGATTTTGACGGCGACCTCGCGCCCGTCGGACCACACCGCCTTGTGTACCTGGCCGATGCTGGCCGAGGCTACCGGCGTGTCGTCGAACGACGTGAACCTCGTGCGCCATTTGGTGCCCAGTTGCGCGTCGAGAACCTTGTGCACTTTGGCGGCGGGCAGCGGCGGGGCGTCCTTCTGCAGCTTGGTCAGCGCTTCGCGGTAGGGCTCGCCGAACTGCTCGGGGATGGCGGCTTCCATCACCGATAAGGCCTGCCCGACCTTCATCGCCCCGCCCTTGAGCTCGCCCAGCACGGTGAACAATTGATGGGCGGCCTTCTCCATCAGTTCGGCGTTGACCTCGTCTTTGGACTTGCCGGTGAGTCTTTTGCCGAACCCGAGCGCGGCCCGGCCGGCAAAACCGACCGGGATACTCGCCAGCTTGGCGTTACGTGCCGCGCGGCCACGTTTGATTTCTGACACACACCCATCATCCACGACAGTCAGCCCGTCATGCCGCCGATCGTGGCAAACGCCGCGCATGCCACCACCTGGCTCCGCCCCTCGACGCAGCGTCGACGACGATATGTTGTCCTTCTGCAGGACGCATTCCTGCGACCCGTCTAAACCACGTCCCGAAGGGTGGTATCGAATAACCATGGCCGCCAAGCAGACCCAGCACGATGCCGCCGACGCCTTGTTCAGAGCGATCATCGAAACGCTGGACAAGCACCGCAATGAGCGCACGTTGACCGAGGGGGTGCTGGCAGAACTTGCCGGGGCCTACGCGTCGATCTCGACGAACGTCCCCGACCAGGGGCGTATGGGTTAGCACGAGCACAACGAGCACAACGGGTGCCTCGTCCACTGCCGCGCGACGATGGAGCCGGCGTTGACGTCGAACTCCAAAGTGGCGTTCAGCGCCGCCGGTGCATCGGGTGCGCTGTCGTGGCCGCGCACCGCGGCGATCACACGGTTCACCTGGCTAAGCGCCAGCGCCGCGGTCGCCAGCAGCGTGGCCCGATCGGCCACCCCGACCGTGTCGCGCAGCTGGGCGGCGATGGCCGGCCAGGCGGGGTCGCGATCGCTACGGTGCAGGTCGGCGCACGCCAAACAGCTGGTCACGTGGGGAATCACCAGCGGCCCCACCAGCCCGGTGCCGTCGCGCACCCGCACCGGAAGGTGCGCGACACCCTGGGTGTGCAGATCGCGCACGATGCGCGGGTCGGCCACCAGATAGTCCGCGAATACCACCAGGTCCACGGCATCGGGCGTCACCGCCGCATGCGGTTGGCTGCTCTGCGCAATCCGTGCGCCGGAGCGGTGCAGCGCCTCGAGCAGCAGGTCTGACAGCGGCCCACTACCGTGCACCCGGATCGACGCCGCGCGAGCGCGCGACGACGGCTGATCGCCGCGAGTCGCGACTCCCGCGCCTACCAGCTGCCCGACCAGGTTCGCCAGGCCGGCAGCAGCGACAGACCCGCGGTCGCCGGCGAGGCGCTGCAACTCGGCGAGCGGTGTCGGGGAGCGCATGGACCGCAGTAACGCAGCCAGCTGCGCGGCCGTCAGGCCGCCTGGCGGACGGACCAGCACTGCACGGCGGGGATCCCAGCCGACCTGCACCGACCCGTCTGGGCGCAGCAACACCGGCATCGCCGGGTCCAAGGCGTACATGGTGGACGGGGCCGGTGGCATGACGAGCAACTGTGCCATGCCCGGCGCCCTCGCCCCAGTCAGTTCTCCACAGGACCCGGGTTCTCGCCGTCCTGCTCGAGCCGCGCTTCCAAATTCGCAATCGCCTCGTCGATACCGCTGGTGTCGCCGCCGATGATTCGGTCGATGAAACGCGCCGGCTCGTCGAGGTCATCCGCGGCGGGCAGCAGGTCGGGGTGTTGCCAGACGGCGTCGCGGGCGTCCGCCCCGGCGGCCTCGGTCAGGCGCTCCCAGAGTGCCGCGGCCTCCCGCAGCTTGCGAGGCCGCAGCTCCAGGCCGACCAACGTAGCGAAGGTCTGTTCGGCGGGACCGCCGCTGGCCCGGCGCCGTCGCAGCGTCTCGCTGAGCGCCGCCGCACCCGGGATTCGGTCGCCAAGCGCCGCGGTCACCACCACCTGTACCCAGCCCTCGATCAGCGCGAGCAGTGTCTCGAGGCGTTCCAGCGCCTGCGTCTGCGCCGGCGTGGCCTTGGGCTCGAACACTCCCTGACCGAGCAGCTGCTCGATAGCCGCGGGATCCGACAGGGATGCCGGGTTGAAGTCGCGCGCCAGCTCCTCGATGCCGGTCATGTCGATCTTCATCCCCATGGCGTATGCCTCGACGGCGCCCAAAAGTTGGCTGGCCAGCCACGGTACGTGGCTGAACAGCCGGTGATGCGCCGCCTCGCGTGCGGCGAGGAACGTCATAATCTCGCTGCGCGGCTGCTCGAGTCCCGCCGCGAAAGCTTCGACCGCCTCCGGCAGTATCGCGGCCACTCCCTTGGGGCCCAACGGCAGGCCGATGTCGGTCGACGTCAGCACCTCGCGGGACAACCTGCCCAACGCCTGGCCCAGCTGCGAGCCGAATGCCATGCCGCCCATCTGCGACATCATCGACAGCAGCGGTCCGGCCATGCTTTTGGCTTCGTCGGGCAATGCCGCCGCCCATACCGTCGAGATCTGTTGGGCCATCGGATCGCACAGCCGCTTCCAGGTCTCCAGGGTGTTGTCGACCCAGTCGCCCGGACTCCAGCCCACCGCTTTGGCAGTGCCGGCGGGCAGCGCAGTGGCGCCGTCCAGCCAGGTCTCGGCGAGGTGCACCGCGTCGGCGATCGCAGAGTTCGTGGTGGCAGGGATGGGTGCCACGAAGCCGATGGAGCTCGACGCCACGCTGCGCGCCAGTTCGTAATTGACCGGGCCCGACTCCTTGCCCCCGGCCATCGTCGTGCCCGCGCTGCTGAACATCTGACCCAGCTGGGTAAAGATCTGGCCCAAGTCGCCCATGCCGAAGTCGCCACTCAGGCCGAACGCGGCAAACGGATCGGACGCACCCGAACCGGATTCGGGACCGTCCTTGCCGGGCTTGTCGCGCCCGGGTTCGTCGTCCCCGGGGTCGCGTCCGGAGGAGAAACCGAAAGGCACGTCAGGCATGACTCAACGGTACTCACCGGCGAAAGGAACGCGCGATTCCCCATCACGCTTGTAGCTGAATGCCCGTCTAGTGTAATCGGCGTGAACAGGCGGATTCTGACCTTGCTGGTCGCCCTGGTGCCCATCTTGGTCTTCGGCGTGTTGCTGGCCGTGGTGACGGTGCCATTCGTTTCGCTGGGACCTGGCCCCACATTCGACACCCTCGGTGAAGTCGACGGAAAGCAGGTCGTCGACATCGAGGGCACCCAAACCCACCCGACTTCAGGGCACCTCAACATGACGACGGTGTCCCAGCGCGACGACCTGACTCTGGGTGAAGCGCTGACGCTGTGGCTCTCCGGTGAAGAGCAGCTGGTGCCCCGCGATCTCGTGTACCCGCCGGGCAAATCCCGCGAGGACGTCGATAAGGCCAACAACGCCGATTTCAAGAATTCCGAGGACAGCGCCGAGTACGCGGCCCTGGGCTACCTCAACTACAAGGCCGCTGTCACCGTCGCGACCGTCAGCGACCCGGGCCCATCGGCCGGAAAGCTCAAGGCCGGCGACGCCATCGACATGGTCAACGGCACTCCCGTGACCAACGTCGAGCAGTTCACGTCATTGCTGAAGAACACCAAGCCCGGTCAGGTGGTGACAATCGACTATCGCCGCAAGAATGAACCGGCCGGCGTCGCGGAGATCACGCTCGGCACCAATAAGGACCGTGACTACGGGTTCCTGGGTGTCGCGGTGCTCGATGCGCCATGGGCTCCGTTCGTGGTGGACTTCAACCTGGCCAATGTGGGCGGCCCCTCGGCTGGCCTGATGTTCAGCCTGGCGGTCGTCGACAAACTCACCACCGGCGAACTGGCAGGCTCGACGTTCATTGCCGGCACCGGGACCATCTCCGTCGACGGCAAGGTGGGCCCCATCGGCGGCATTACCCACAAGATGGTTGCGGCCCGCGCCGCGGGCGCGACAGTGTTTCTGGTGCCGGCGAAGAACTGCTATGAGGCGAGTGCCGACAACCGAACCGGCCTGCGGCTGATCAAGGTGGAGACTCTCACTTCAGCGGTGGACGCGCTGCACGCGTTGCAGTCGGGGGCGCCGACCCCGAGCTGCTAGCTCGACGACTGCGTACAGTTGTGACGTCAGCCAAACTGAGCAGGGAGCGTAGCTAGTGGGGATGCGGCCCACCGCACGGATGCCGAAACTGACTCGGCGTAGCCGGATTCTGATCATGATCGCCCTCGGTGTGATCGCTCTGCTGCTCACCGGTCCACGCCTGATCGACAGCTATGTCGACTGGTTGTGGTTCGGTGAACTGGGCTATCGCTCCGTGTTCACCACCGTGCTGGTCACCCGCATCGTGGTGTTCCTGGCGGCCGGTGTGCTGGTCGGCGGCATCGTGTTCGCCGGCCTGGCCGTGGCGTACCGGACCCGTCCGGTCTTCGTCCCCAACCACGACAACGATCCGGTGGCGCGGTACCGCGCGCTGGTGCTGTCGCGACTGCGGCTGGTGGGCATCGGCATCCCGGCGGCGATCGGTCTGCTGGCCGGGATCATCGCGCAGAGCTACTGGGTTCGGGTCCAGCTGTTCCTGCACGGCGGCTCCTTCGGGGTCCGCGATCCGCAATTCGGGTTGGACCTCGGCTTCTACGCGTTCGAGCTGCCGTTCTACCGCCTGGTCCTCAGCTACCTGTTCATCGCGGTTTTCTTGGCCCTCATCTCAAATCTGCTGGCGCACTACATCTTCGGCGGGATTCGCTTGTCCGGGCGGACCGGCGCGCTTAGCCGCTCGACGCGGATCCAGCTGGTCACCCTGGTGGGTCTGTTGGTGCTGTTGAAGGCCCTCGCCTATTGGCTGGATCGGTATGAGTTGCTGTCGCACACGCGCGGCGGCAAGCCGTTCACCGGCGCGGGCTACACCGATATCAACGCCGTGCTGCCGGCCAAGCTGATTTTGATGACGATCGCGCTGATCTGTGCGGTGGCCGTCTTCTCCGCGATCACGTTGCGGGACTTGCGGATTCCCGCTATCGGCCTGGTTTTGCTGCTGTTGTCGTCAATGATCATCGGGGCGGGTTGGCCGCTGATCGTTGAGCAGCTGATCGTGAAACCCGATGCCGCGCGCAAGGAAAGCGAGTACATCTCGCGAAGTATCGCCGCGACCCGGCAAGCGTATGGACTGACCGACGACCTGGTGAGCTATCGCAACTACAGCGGCGATGCCCCCGCCACCGCCCAGCAGGTCGCCGGCGACCGCGCCACCACGTCGAACATCCGACTGCTCGACCCAACGATCGTCAGCCCGGCGTTCACCCAATTTCAGCGGGGCAAGAACTTCTACTACTTCCCCGAGCAACTGTCCATAGACCGCTACCTCGACCGTGAAGGAAGCCTGCGGGACTATGTCGTCGCGGCACGCGAACTCAACCCGGACCGGTTGATCGACAACCAACGCGACTGGATCAACCGGCACACTGTTTACACCCACGGGAACGGATTCATCGCGTCTCCGGCCAACACGGTGCGCGGCATCGCCAACGACCCGAATCAGAATGGCGGCTACCCCCAGTTCCTAGTCAACGTCGTGGGGGCGAACGGCACCGTGGTATCCGACGGCCCGGCACCCCTGGACCAGCCGCGGGTCTATTTCGGACCAGTGCTCTCGAACACCTCGGCCGACTATGCGATCGTCGGAAAGAACGGGGATGACCGCGAGTACGACTACGAGACCAACACCGACACCAAGCGATACACCTACACCGGCAGCGGTGGGGTCCCGATCGGCAGCTGGATATCCCGTAGCGTGTTCGCCGCCAAGTTCGCCGAGCGAAATTTCTTGTTTTCCAGTGTGATTGGCTCGAACAGCAAGATTTTGTTCAACCGCGATCCGGCGCAGCGGGTGGAGGCGGTGGCGCCGTGGCTGACCACCGACAGCGCGGTGTATCCCGCGATCGTCAACAAGCGACTGGTGTGGATCCTGGACGGCTACACCACGCTGGACAACTACCCGTACTCCGAACTCACCTCCTTGTCCTCGGCGACCGCGGATTCCACTGAGGTCGCCTTCAACCGACTGGCGCCCGACAAGCAGGTCTCCTACATCCGCAACTCCGTGAAGGCCACGGTGGACGCGTACGACGGCACCGTCACGCTATATCAGCAGGACGAACAGGACCCGGTGCTAAAGGCCTGGATGCAGGTTTTCCCCGGGACCGTCCGCCCCAAGAGTGAGATCAGCCCCGAGCTTGCCGAGCACCTGCGCTATCCCGAAGACCTGTTCAAGGTGCAGCGCATGCTGCTGGCCAAGTATCACGTGAACGACCCCGTGACGTTCTTCAACACGTCGGACTTTTGGGACGTGCCGTTGGACCCGAATCCGACCGCCAGCAGCTATCAGCCGCCCTATTACATCGTCGCGAAAAACATTCTGAAGAACGATAATTCGGCGTCATACCAGCTGACCAGCGCGATGAACAGGTTCAAACAGGACTTCCTGGCCGCCTACATCAGTGCCAGTTGCGACCCCGCGACGTACGGTAAGATCACCGTGCTGACCATTCCCGGCAACGTCAACGGTCCAAAGTTGGCCAATAACGCCATCACCACCGACCCCGCGGTGTCCCAGGACCTTGGGGTCATCGGGCGCGACAACCAAAACCGGATCAAGTGGGGCAACTTGCTGACGCTGCCGTTGGCGCAGGGCGGTTTGCTGTACGTTGAACCGGTCTATGCCTCCCCGGGCGCCAGTGACGCCGCGTCGTCGTACCCGCGTCTGATCCGGGTCGCGATGATGTACAAGGACAAGATCGGATACGGGCCTACCGTCAGTGACGCGCTGACGGGACTGTTCGGGGCCGGTGCCGGTGCGACGGCCGCCGGGATCGCACCCGCCGACGTCGGGACACCGCCCGTACCGCTGGCCAACCCCCCGCCCGCCAATGGCCCCGGGCCGTCGCCGCCCACGGCGGTCCCGCCTGCTCCCGAAGCGGGGGTGACCTTGTCGCCAGCCAAAGCCGCTGCGCTGCAGGATATTCAGGCGGCGATCAGTGCTGCGCGGGATGCGCAGAAGAAGGGTGACTTCGGAGCGTACGGGGCTGCGCTGCAGCGGCTCGACGACGCCATCACCAAGTTCAACAACACCAAGTAGCTTCCCGCCTTTCTGGTCGCGAGCGTGCGTGTCTGTACGGCGGCACGCCGCAAACATCGGCATTCTGTGCACGCTCGTCGGGAGGTCTTGTGGCGGGGGCTGCGACCAGACCCGGGATGCTACCGCGGCTCCGCCGCGTTCGATGCCCGCAAGGTCTGGTTGAGCATCGCTTTGCACACCCCGCCCGAGATACCTGAATTCCTCGAGGCCGAAATCGCCTTGCCCACAGCGGGTATCGGTCGTCACGGCCTGACCGCCGAAACTCTTGGCGCAGTAATTGCTGCCCACCCGCGGGCGAATTTCAACACGACATCCTGGCGCACTTTGCCGATGGCATGAAGCACCGTCCCCGCAGCACCTTCGGCGCCGTGAACGCGGACGTGTTGCAGCATTACTATTCGGCCTTCGTCCGCGACGACTGTATCGACATCATCCTCAACAGCAGCTGGCCCGAATGGAGTCCATCACGACAGCGCGGTCTGCCAGCCGCCGTAATGCCAACGGGGTCAATATATTTGCGCCTCGACGGCTTGGATGAAGGTCTGCAGCGCGCTCGTGGACCTGATCGAGTTACCGCCGCAGGGTGAGCGCTGGAATCTGGTCGGGAAAACCCGG
Source organism: Mycobacterium sp. (assembly GCF_019247635.1). GTDB lineage: Bacteria > Actinomycetota > Actinomycetes > Mycobacteriales > Mycobacteriaceae > Mycobacterium. The sequence goes on along the minus strand of NZ_JAFBAR010000062.1, from coordinate 529 downwards.
AATCTGCATCTGCACTCGACAGCATTCTCGATACCCGCACGAAGCCGGCAACGTGATCGCCGAGGCATGCATGCTTTGGGCGCGCTCGTTGCAGTCTCCGGCATACCGCGGGGTCTGTTCAACGCGACACGATCACTACTCGGATCTAAGGCTCAATGGACTGGATGGACGACTTCAGGTAGTGGTGTCGCTCACGCCGTGCGCCCACACTCGTGGCGACCGTCGAGGCGTTGAACCCGCGATTTGGTGTGGTTCCCCGGCGTTAGGTAACCTTGCGTTTACCGACGCGGGGTGGAGCAGCTCGGTAGCTCGCTGGGCTCATAACCCAGAGGTCGCAGGTTCGAATCCTGTCCCCGCTACCATTGTCGTGTCTCGAGACATCGTTGACAGGTGTCCCGAGACATGGTTTACACCTTTGGCCGGTTTTGTGGGGAGCTTCCGCATTTGACGCCGCGGGGTTTGGTAGTCGCGGGTGGGGTCGAAGACGAGTTTGCGGATGAGGTGGCCGGTGTCGCGGTGCAGGGCGCGG
>NZ_JAFBAR010000102.1 GCF_019247635.1 Mycobacterium sp. | reverse complement strand
GGGCGGCGCCGCAGTCGAGGCGGACACTGGGTAGCCTGACGCCGGTGACCGACGAAGATCGGCGGCGCTGGGATGAGCGGTACGCACGCGATGCCGGGGAACCCCGTGCCGCCGTCGGGCCACCCGCACTCTTCGCCGCAAACGCGGACGTGTTTCCGCGCGCCGGCCGGGCTCTCGATGTCGCCTGCGGCACGGGATCCGGCGCGGTCTGGCTGGCCCGCCGCGGCCTGGACGTGTTGGGGTTGGATATCTCCCCGGTCGCTATCCGTCAGGCACGAGATCTGGCCCGGCACAGCGGTATTGGGGAGCGGTGCCGGTTTGACGTCGTCGATCTGGATGACGGTCTGCCGGACGGACCGCCCGTCGCGGTGATCCTGTGTCACAAATTCCGCGACCGCCGCCTCGACCGCGCGATCATCGAGCGCCTGGCGCCCGGCGGTCTGCTGGCGATCGCCACGTTGAGCGAAATCGGAGCCGGCCCAGGACCGTTCCGGGCGGCAGCCGGGGAACTGTCCGCGGCGTTCACCGAACTTGACGTCGTGGCCGCGGGTGAAGGCGGAGGCTATGCGTGGTTGCTGGCGCGCGCCTGACGGCGGCGCGTGCGAGCAACTATTTGCTGCATTCAGCTCCGGGCAACCGAAATTTGTGCGAACCTGAGCCGATATCCGGAAATGATGAGGGGGTTTCCGGGTCTAGCAGGGGTCAGGAGGGTCGCAGTGTCCGAGCTATTTCCTAGTTATCGGGCCAGCTGGGAAACGGATCACCACCGTCAGCTGCGCAAACATGTAGCCGAGTTCATGCTCAAGGAAGCCACACCGAACCAGGAACGGTGGGCCAGCCAGCATCAGGTCGATCGGGAATTCTGGAACAAAATGGGCGACGCGGGGTTGCTCGGGCTGGACCTGCCGGAACGGTTTGGCGGCGTCGGCGGCGACTTCGGCTATTCGGCAGTAGTTGCCGAAGAGCAGGGCCTGGCGCACGATACGGCGTCCGGCTGGGTGGTCCATTCGCCGATCGCATCGCATTACATCAACACCTATGGCACCGAAGAGCAGAAGCAACGGTGGCTGCCCAGGACCATCAGTGGAGACGCGGTGCTGGCGATCGCGATGACCGAACCCGGTGCCGGTTCCGACCTGCAGGGGATACGCACCACCGCGGTTCGCGATGGCTCGGACTATGTGATTAACGGGTCGAAGACGTTCATCACCAACGGAACCCACTGTGATCTGCTGATCATTGTCACCAGAACCGACCCCACGGCGGGCGCCGCGGGAATTTCACTGATCGTCGCCGAAACCGACGAGAATCTGGCCGGCTTCGAGCGCGGCCGGGTGCTGGAAAAGATCGGCCAGCACGGTCAAGACACGCGCGAGTTGTTCTTCTCGGACATGCGGGTGCCCGCGGCGAATCTGCTTGGAAAACAAGAGGGCCTGGGCTTCTATCAGTTGATGGAGCAGTTGTCGCGAGAGCGGCTCATCATCGGGTCGCAGTGCGCCGGCCTCGCCGAATCCGCGGTACTCGAGGCGATCCGCTACACCAAGCAACGTGAAGCATTCGGCCGACCGCTGATCAAGTTCCAGCACAACAGGTTTGAGCTCGCTCAGCTGAAAGCCGAGACCCTGTCCGTCAAGACCACCGTCGACCATTGCATCCAGGAGTACGTCGATGGCAGCAACGATCCCGCGACGGCGTCGATGGCCAAACTGATCGCCGCGGACAAAGCGGTTGACATCGTCGACCGGTGCCTGCAGTTCTTCGGCGGATACGGCTACATGATGGAGTACCCCATCGCCCGCGCCTACACGGCGGCCAGGGTCACCAAGATCTACGGCGGCACAAGCGAAATCATGAAGGAGATCATCAGCCGCTCGCTGTAGCGAGCACCCCGCGTCGGGTAGTGTCACGAGGATGGAGCGGCGCGTCCTCGAAGCGGTCATCTATGAGCGCGAACCGCCGATTGCACGGATCATCCTGAACCGGGTCGACAAGGCCAACACCAAGGATGCGGCTCTGGTCACCGAAGTCGATGACTGCCTGCACGAGGCCGATCGCGACAAAGAGATCAAGGTCGTCATCCTCAAGGGCAACGGCAAGGGCTTTTGCGGCGGGCACGTGGCTCGCTGGGGTGCGGACGAAAACCCCTATCCGGATTTCGGGGACACCTTCGAAGACCTGTACAAGGGCACCGCCGACCTGTTCTTGTGGCCGACGCTGTATTTGTGGGAGTTCCCCAAACCAACGATTTCTCAGATCCACGGCTACTGCATGGGCGGCGGCATATACCTGGGCCTGTTGACCGACTTCTGCGTCGCCTCCGAGGACGCGTATTTCCAAATGCCGCTTGCGCAGAGCCTCGGTGAGCCGGGTGGGCACACCATGATCGAGCCGTGGCTGCTGATGAACTGGCACCGCACCATGGACTGGCTGCTGCTCGCGCCCACCCTGTCCGCGCAGCAGGCACTCGACTGGGGACTGCTCAACCGCGTCGTGCCGCGCGAGGACCTCGAGGACACCGTCGAGGACATGGCCCGCAGGATCGCCCAGATCCCGTTGACCACGCTGATGGCGGTGAAGAACAACGTGAAACGGGCCTGGGAGTTGATGGGTATGCGGGTTCACCTGCAGGTGAGCCACATTCTCACCAATATGGTCGGCGCCGCAACCGACGTACAGGCGCGCCGAGCCGAGCTCAAACAGTCGGGCATGACGCCGCGCGAATTCCTCGACGGCGACAGTTCCTAGCGCGAGTCCTACCGCGAAGAGACGCAAAAGCACCCATTTCGCGTCGAAATGGGTGCTTTTGCGTCTGCTCGCGGTGCTTAGCGGCCCCTCTCGCCGGCGAGCTTGCGTCCCGCGGCATGCCGCGCCGCCACGTAGCCGAACACCATCGAACTGGCGATGCTCGCACCGGCACCCGGATACGTCCGGCCCATGACCGTCGCGGTGGTGTTGCCCGTCGCATACAGGCCCTCGATCACCCGGTCCTGCTCGTCGAGCACCTGCGCGTGCTCGTTGGTGATCACGCCGCCGCACGTCCCGACGTCTGCGGGGAACACCCTGGTCGCGTAGAACGGCGCACGGTCGAGCGGGCCGACGGCGGCGTTGGGCCGATACCCGGGATCACCGAGACAGTCGTTGTACGCCGACTGGCCGCGCCCGAAGTCGGGGTCCAGGCCCTTGGCCGCGAACTTGTTGAACCGCGCGATCGTCCGGGCCAGCTCGTCGGCGGGCAGGTCGATCTGGCGGGCCAGGTCGGCCACGCTCCCAGCGCGTTTGACCGCGCCGCTTTCGATCAGCCCCGGGGGCAGGCCCGAGTTACGTTTGAGCGGGTTCGTACTGGTCACATACCGGCGCACGTAACCGTCGTCGAAGACCATCCAGCAGGGCACCGCCTTATTGGCGTACATCGCCTTGCCCACCTCGACATAGGAGTTGGATTCGTTGCAAAACCGCCGGCCGGTCGAGTCGACATAGACGGCTCCGGGGCGCTGCCGTCCGGAGCCCAGCGACGCCGCCGCGGCGCCACCGTTGGCGATGAAAACCGATGGTAGCCACCAGGCTTCGTCGAGCAGGTCGGTCTTCGCCCCGAGCCGCATAGCGGTCTGCAGCACCTCGCCGGTGTCACCCTGGTTGGCGATCGACCATTTGGCTTCGTTGGGCTGGTCACCGCTGTAGCGGCGACGCATGTCGGCGTTGTGACCGAAACCCCCGGCGGCCAACAGGACTCCCTTGCGTGCCTCGATGTCCAGTTGCTGGCCGTCGCGGATGACGCGGGCGCCCACGACCCGGCCGTCCTCGACGATGAGATCCTGCATCGCGGTCGCGATCCACAGCGGCGGTGCGCCGTCACTGAGGTCGATCAGCGCCTTGAGCATCTGGCCGATCAGCGATGCGCCGTTGGTCAGCATTTTCCTGCGGGCGATGCGCGCGGCGTTGGTTCGCGCGAACACCTTGGTTGCGACCGCGAAAGCGCGCGGCGCGCGATTGAAATACTGGACCGAGCGCAACTCGTTGGTGAGTACCACGTACCCGTAGTTCTTGGCCAGCGCCGGCTGCACCTTGTCGCGCCACGCCCCCAGCTCGGCGGCATCGAACGGTATTCCCTCAATGGCGCGCCCAGACTCGTTGCCGCCCTTGTGATTCGGATAATAGTCGCTGTAGCCGGCGCACCGGATCAGCCGAACTCCCTTGCGCAGCAGAAAATTAACCATCTCGAAGCCCGCGGTGAGGAACATCTCGCGACGGGCGGGGGAGGAAGCCGCACCGATGTCGCCTACCACGTCGGCAAGGTACGCCAAGCCGTCCTCGTGCGAGTCGGCGATGCCGTCGGCGCGCATCAACGGGTTGTTCGGTAGCCAGACGATTCCCCCGGACAGCCCGGTAGACCCGCCGACCAGATCCTGCTTTTCGACGATCAGCGGCTCAAGTCCACAGTCGAGCGCGGCCAGTCCGGCCACCATGCCGCCGCCGCCACTGCCGGCGATCAGTAGGTCGACCGAGCGGTCCCAGTTGGTGGTCATCGCGCTTCCGACGGGACGGCCTGGGAAAATCCGAGATCCACCATCGGAACGTCGATGGTGGAGTTCGTCTTCTGAATGGCCGGAATCAACGCGTCATAGGGCAGGCCGGCGAGGAAGCCGTCGATAACGCGTTCGAAGTTCGAAATCAGTCCTTCGATTTTGCTGGACAACCGCATGTACTCGAAACCCTTGGAGTGCAGGCCCTTTTGCTGCCGGGGCAGGTTGGAGAAGTCCTGGGCCGGGATCGGCGGCCAGCGTGGGTCGTCGGGAGCCATGGGCTCCGGCGGTGTCGGTTTGTCCGTGACCTGATCGGGCGGGATGCGGGTCAGAGACCAGATCTCGAACAGCGTCTCCTCCGGTCCCAGTGGACGGATCCGGTATGAGGAGGCGCTGCTGTATTGCGGCAGCAGAAAGTAATGCGGGAAGCAGAAATTGATCGCGTCGACGATTCCGCGCCGTGCCAAGTCGTTGAGGTCCGGGATGTCGCAGCCCCGGGCGCGATGCCAGTCCACGACCGCGTCGTTGAGGGTGCTGCGCCACAGCGCCATCGCCGCGGCCGGGTCGGTTGGCAGCTCCATGTTCTGCAGGCCCTCGGCGATGCGGACGTCGTTCTCATGCGTCATGCCGGCCATCCCCTCGCCGAGCGTGCGCATGAAGTACAGGTTGGTCTGGGCCAGTCCCGGCGGCCCGGCTGACGGCGTGGGCTGCGATGACGGCAGCAGCTGGGGATGCGTCTGGGGGACGTGGTAACCCTCCATGAATGCGGCCGTCGCCAGCTTCCAGTTCACCGGAAGCCGGCACGCCTGCCACCACTCGACGCGCAGCGACTCCACCCGCCAGGCGTCATAGATCGACGCGAACGGCTCGAAGCAGTCCCGCAGCGGCGGCGCGTGGTCGTCGAGGTTGATCCACGCACACCCGCCCCACAGCTCGCATCGGACCGAGACGAGCCGGAGGTCGTCCGGGCACAGGTTGTGTTCGTCGAACTCCTCGGGCCGCAAGACGAACGTGTTGCGGCCGTCGATGCCCCAGCACCAGCCGTGGAAGGGGCACACGAA
>NZ_JAFBAR010000050.1 GCF_019247635.1 Mycobacterium sp. | reverse complement strand
TTTCCCGCCACACGCCCTACCCGGTCTTCAGCCATGAGTACCTCAATTCCCCTGAAACTCTGCCCTCGCGTGGCAACGGCGAATCCGTCTTAGCGAATTCCAGTTCTACATATTAGAGAATTTAATTCTCATAAGGCAACCGCGTGCGATATGTGCTCGTTGGCCTCTCTAGGCGTTGGCAAAACCGCGCGAGCAGAAGTCCCAGACCTCATCGGCGGTGATCGGGTGGACGGTCGCCTCGTCCGGTCCGCCGCTGGACTGCGCAATGAACATGACGGTCTGCATCGTCATGGCGGCCACCCGCTTGGGGTTGACTTCCGCGCGCAGTTTGCCGGCCGCACCCGCGGCTTCGGTGAGTTCGGTCAGCAACGCCAGCAGGGGTGCATGGGCGATCTTGACCTCAGCCGGATGCGTGACCAGCAACCGGGGCGCAAAGTCAGTGAACAACGGTCGCTTGGCCGTCGGGTCGGGACGGGAGGCCTCATACAGAAGCTCGACGGCGACCTTCAACCGCTCGAGTGGGTCGGAGTGATTCTCCGTGGCGGCGCGGATCTGGTCGGCTGACCTGCTCAGCGCGTCCTCGAAGAGCGCCAGCAGCAATTCGTGCTTGCCGTCGAACTGTAGGTAAAAACTGCGCAGCGATTGCCGTGACCGGTCCACAACCTCCTGGACGGTGAAGTCCGTGCTGCCCTTCTCGATGATGATCGCCTGCGCCGCGTCCAGGAAGCGCTGCACGCGCTGTGCCGCCCGCAGCTTCGCCGTCTTGATGGACCGCTCGACCGCGCGCTGCTTCCATGCGGGTTCTTCGCTTGGGCTGGTCACGAGCGGCTCAGACGATTGCCGCGAAGGGAGAACATGATTGGACTGTACCGGAGAACGTCGTGCCATCGCCGCGCTCGAGCTCCTCACAGGCCATGTTTTTGGAGATTGTAACTTCCTTAGTGCGAGAATACTATTCTCTTGCACACGTGTTTGGAAGCGGATTCTTTAGAGAACAGACCGTGCCGTCGGCGGAAACGCAAGTCCGCGGATGGGGTGGCGAACGAGGAGTTCCGTGCAGCTGACCTTTGATGCCGATGTCGAGGCATTCCGGGCCGAATTCGTGGCATTCCTCGAGCAGCACCTGCCCGCCGTCACCGAATCCTCCGACGCCATCCAGCGGCCTCGTTCGAGTTCCGACATTCCGCCGTGGGCCCGTCGGTGGCAGCGACTCCTGTTCGAGCACGGTTGGCTGCTACCTGGCAACCCGCCCGAGTTCGGCGGGCGCAACGCCACGCTGCTGCAGCAGTACGTGTATCTGGAAGAGCTGTCCCGGCGGCGGATTTGCCAGAGTTTCAATCCGCAGGGTGTCGGCATCATCGCCGCGTCCTTGCTGTCGTTTGGAACCCCGGAACAGCAGCAGCGTTGGGCAGTGCCGATTTTGCGGGCAGAGATCACCGCCTCGTTGGGAATGAGTGAACCCGGTGCGGGCTCCGATCTGGCGTCACTGAAGACGCGTGCGGTGCTGGACCGCGATCACTTCGTGGTCAACGGACAAAAGGTCTGGACATCGGGCGCCCATCACGCCGACGTCCTGTTGACATTCGTTCGCACTGATCCAAATGCCGCCAAGCACAAGGGCATCAGTGCCTTGCTGATCCCGACCGATACGCCGGGAGTGGTGTGCCGCCCGTTCGCGTCGTTCTGCGATCACGACGATGTCGATTTCAACGAGGTCTTTTTCACCGACGCGCGGGTGCCCGCCGAGAATCTCGTGGGTGAACTCAACGGAGGTTGGCGCGTGGCAACCGGTTCCCTTGCGCATGAACGCGCCATGCTGTGGATGGACTATGCCGACCTATTGCATGGGCTCACTGTCGATTTCACGCCGTCGGGAACGCTGCAGCGGGATCGCTACGCCACGCTGGTGATGGACACTCAGGCCCTGCGACTGCTGGGGTCCGCGGCCTTGGGGCAGGCCGCCCGCGGCCAAGAGGACGTATCGGCACATTCGGTGCTCAAGCTGCTTGGCTCGGAGGCCATGCAACGCGCCGCGGAGGACGCGCTCGACACTGTCGGAGCCCGTGGACTCGTCCATCCGGCGGTCACCGCCCCATTTGCACCGCTGAATCTCGACAGCCACTACGGCAGCTGGTTCGACCGATACAGTCGCACCTTCGCAGCCACTATCGCCGGAGGAACGTCGGAAATTCAGCGCAACATCGTGGCCGAACGCATACTCGGGCTACTTTTCCGTGCGCGAGTGTGAGTCTCACGACGCTTCGACGGCGTGTCGCGTCGCAGAATTCACACTCGCCGGGCCGTTAGAGCTGGGCCAGGCGAGGCGCGAATCCGTTGTCCCGCAAGATCGCTCCGGCCTCACGGGTGAGCTCTTGCGAACTTCCGAGCAGCCCGTCCAGCACCAGCGCACGTTTGACGTGGCGATGCAGCTGGTGCTCGGCGGTGAAGCCGATGCCGCCGAGTACCTGCTGGCAGTGCCGGGCGGCGGTGAAAGCGGCCTGTCCCGCAGCGGCTTTGGCCAAAAGGCAGGCCAGCGCATCATCCGTGGCGGCGTCCAGAGTAGCCTCGGCGCCCTCGATCCAGACGAGTGTCTCGGCCAACCGATGCCGGATCGCCTGAAAGGAAGCGATGGGCCGGCCGAATTGGACACGGTCGAGGGCGTGCTGACGCGCCAGCGACAACATCGCGCGGCTGCTGCCAACCAGCCACCAACCCAGGGCTCGACGCCCTCCGGCCAGCGCGGCCGGCGGCAGCACATCACCTTCTGCCACCGGGTGTATCGGGGTCTCCTCGTCCAGCGCCGAGCTCGACTGATCGGTGCGCTCCCACACCACCCACGACCCACCGGCGTACGGCAACGGCACCGTGCCTTTCGCCGATCGTCCCGCCGCCCGCAGCACGACATCGTTGAGCACCGGTGCGTGCGCACCGGTCTCACCGAGCAACCGAAACACCAAAGGTACTGCGGTATACGGTATTTCGTCGAGCATGTCCAGCCAGCCGAGTTCGGCCAGCGCCGAATCCAGCCTGGCCCCCGAGTAAGTGCTCATCGCCGTTCGGATGGAATCGGTCAGCAGCGCAAGCTCGGAGTCGGTCGCTGGACCTGTCGATACGTCCACTGCTCACTCCTTTCCGAGGTCGAGCAGACGACGGGCGATGATGTTGCGCTGGATCTCGGCCGTGCCGCCGTAGATCGTGGCCGCCCGTGAGTACAGGTATTCCGAACGCCACTCAGAGTCGTCGAGCTCGAGCGTCCCGGGCATCAGGTCATGGACGGTGTCGTAGAGCTTTTGCTCGGCGGCGGCTAACAGCACCTTGTCGATCGAGGTGTCGGGCCCCAGTCGTGCTCCGTCCCGCAACCGGTGCTGGGTGGCCCGCGACTTGCAGCGCACCGTGTGCAGCGCGAGATACGCCGCGCCCAGGGCGGACTCGTCGGGTTCGTCTGCCTCGGCGATGAGGCTGTCGAATCGCGCGTACAGGTAAGCGATCCGCTGCCAAAAGCAGGTGGAGCGCTCATACGGCAACAGGTCCATCGCAAGCCGCCAGCCATCGCCGGGCCGGCCCAGCATCCGGCTCGCCGGTATCACCACGTCGTCGTAATACACCTCGCAGAATTCGTCGACCCCGTGCATCGTGCGTAGCGGGCGGATGGTGATCCCCGGCGTGTCCAGGTCGACAAAGAAAGCGGTAATCCCGTCGTGTCCCGGTGCCGTCCGGGCGAGCAGGACGCACCTGGTGGAGAATTGCGCAAAGCTGGTCCAGACCTTCTGCCCGTTGACAATCCAGTTATCGCCGTCGGGTGTGGCGCGGGTGGAAAGCGACGCCAGGTCGCTGCCCGAGCCGGGCTCGGAGAAGCCCTGACACCACTGTTCGCGGCCGCTGAGCAGCCGGGGAACCATTTCGACGGCGAGTTCCTTTGGGGCGTAATCGATCATGGTGGGGGCGAGCACCTCGACCATCGAGTATGGTCCGGGTTCGGCGAGGCGGCGGCCAACGACCTCTTCGCCGACGATCGCGCGCAGTAGCGCGGGTCCGCCTAGACCGCCCACTTCGACGGGCCAGCCGTACCGCATCCAGTCTGCGTCGTACAGTGCCCGGCTGACGCGGGCGAATTGGTGGATATGGCCCCGCAACGAGCGGTCCGGCCCGGGGGTGAGGTCGTGCTCGTCAAGCCACGTGCGCAGACCCCTCCGGAACTCGTCGACATTCACGGAGCGGGACGCCCGACCGCGTGCGGCCGACCGGAGTCATGCACGCCGCTGCGCCGAATGAACGTCATGGCACGGGTTTTCAGTCGCCACCCGTCGCCCGTGCGCAGGTAGGTGTCGCGGTAGTAACCGATGCGCATGTCGTGGGATGCGTGCTCGATGAAGCACAGCGGCTGGGTGCCGCTGGCCGAATCGCCGTCCAACTCCACCATGGCGGTGCCGGTGAGAAACAAGCCCTTTGGTGCGGCGGCCACCAAGTCCGGGAACCTGTCCAGGTTGTAGGTGTCGCCGAACGCGCTGTAGGTCCCGTCCGGGGTGAAGACGCCCACCAGCCCCTCGACGTCTTGCTGGGTGATGGTGACCGCGTAGCGGGCCAGCAACTGCTGGATCTCGACGAGGTCCTCAGTTCTGGTTGGCATAAACCTTGCCGCCTTTCATCACAAAGCTGACCTTTTGGGTAACGGTGATGTCGTCCAACGGGTTGCCCGGCACCGCGATGATGTCGGCGAGCTGACCCGCGGCGAGCCGTCCACGGTCGGTGGCGTTGATCAGTTCGGCCGCGGTCACCGTCGCGGCGCGCAGCACCGCTAGCGGCGGCAAACCCCAATCCACCAGGGTCACAAGCTCATCGGCGTTCCTGCCATGCGGAATCGCGGGAGCGTCGGTGCCGACCGCGATCTTCACGCCGGCCTCGTAGGCGGCCAGAATCGACGTGCGTGACTTCGGGAACATCTCGGCGGCCTTGGCCCGCAGTTCGGGCGGCGCATGCGAGATGTCCATTCCCTCGGCCAGGCGTCGGGTGCTCACCAGGAAGGTGCCGTGCTCGACCATCATCGCGATCGCCTCGTCGTCGACGAGGAAGCCGTGTTCGATGCAGTCGATGCCGGCTTCAACCGCATGCTTGACGGCGTCGGCGCCGTGCGTGTGCGCGGCGACGCGCAACCCGCGCCGGTGCGCCTCGTCGACGATCGCGCGTAACTCTTCGTCCGAATAGTGCTGTGCGCCAGGGGGGCCCGTGAGCGACATCACCCCGCCCGAGCAACAGACCTTGATCAGCTCGGCGCCGTGTTTGATCTGGTAACGGACCGCCTTGCGGATTTCGTCGATGCCGTTGGCGATGCCTTCCTCGACCGTCAGGTCGAGCACATGCGGCGCGAACGCGGCGAACATCGTCGGGTCCAGGTGCCCGCCGGTGGGTGTAATGGCATGTCCGGCAGGCACAATCCGCGGCCCGTCGATCCAGCCCGCGTCGATGGCCTTGCCGAGGGCGACGTCGAGGAGGTAACCGCCGGTCTTGACGAACAGGCCGAGGTTGCGCACCGTGGTGAACCCGGCCCGCAGGGTGCGGCGGGCGTTGCCGACGGCGCGCAGCACGCGGGTAGGTGGGTCGTCCTGCACCTGGGACAGCCCGGGCTTTTCACCGCGCCCGCCCATCAGCAGGTTGACCTCCATGTCCATCAGCCCGGGCAGCAGGATCTGGTCGCCGAGGTCGAGCTGCTCGCCTTGGATCGAGCCTCCGCCGTCCCCGCCGATGGCGGCGATCCGGTCGTCCTCGATCCGCAGCACCGCCGGCCGGACGATCTCCCCGGCGTCGACGTCGAGCAGCCCGGCCGCCTTGAGCGTCAACACCGCGATGAGCTCCTCGGGTGATGAGCTGAGCGCACCGCTAGATCACCGGTTCCCGGATCAGCTCAACCCACGCGGCGCCGCTGTCGGGGACGCGCGGTTGCTTCCAGGCTTCGATCGGAAAGGACACCATGACCAGCGACTGCATCAGGTGCATCAGGGTTTTCGCGTCATCCGGCAGGTCGTCCAGGGGGAACTTGTCGCAGTACTCGATCACGTCATTCAGGCGGGGGAACGCGACGTCATAGAACTGCTGTAGCTCGGCCATCGAAGACGCCAGCCGCTTGGCGTAGCGCTCGGGTTCGGTTGCCAGATCCCACTCCAGATAGGGCTTCAACTCGGCGAATTCAGCGGGCAGCGCCATTGTTGGCTACCTCCTTTTTCCAACCCGTCACGTAATCGCCGGTCACCTTGTGCAGGTGGCGGAGAAGGATTTCCTGGTCGCACAACGGAAACTCTTGCACGATCCTGGTGCCAATCATGGTCTGGGTCGCCTCCAGGGTGTTGGCGTCTTGCAGCGCGTACTCCTTGAATGTCACCGCGGCCAACTCGTGGGCCAGGCGCTCGCGGGCGTTGCGCGGCGGAACGAAATAGAGCGTGCACTCGAAGATGTGCTTGTCGACGGCCGTCGGCCAGTAGTGGTAGGTGAGATACCAGCCGGGCTCCCAGATCAGCAGCATGAAGTTCGGGTAGAAGTGCCACGAGTCGATGCCCCACTGCGGGACCTTCTTCGGGTTGACGCCCGGGGGCAGCTGCTCGAGCTTCTCGATGATTTCCGGCTTGTCCCAGGGACCGAAGAGCCCACTGCGCAGGACCTGGTCCATGGGCTTCACCATGCTCATGTCGGCGGGCGGCGCCTGACCGCCCCAAGTGGAGATCATCCCGTGCGGGCTCGCCAGCTCGTAGTACAACGCCTCGAAGCCGTACTTGATGATCTTGGCGGCCTCTTCCTTGGTGTACTGCCCCTGGTGCAGCACCGGCGCGTGGTAGAACTCGGCGAACGCGTCGATGAACAGCTTCCAGTTGCTGCCGACCTCGGCGCGGTAGGAGTAGGACTCGGTCATCTCGTGGAAGGGGTAGCCCTCGATGCCTTCGGCCAGTGGCCCGAGGTAGTCGACGAGCGGCTTGGCGTTCTGGTCAAAGTTGATGAAGATGAATCCTTCCCAGGCCTCGCAGCGGACGGGCACCAGGCCGTAATCGCTCTTGCCGACGTTGAAGAACTCGTCCTCCTGCTGGATGAAGGTCAGGTCGCCGTCGAGGCTGTAGCGCCAGGCGTGGTACTTGCAGGTGAACTGGCGGCAGGTACCCGAGGTCTCCTCGTGTGGAAAGTCGTTCCACACCAGCTTGTTTCCGCGGTGCCGGCAGACGTTATGGAACGCCTTGACGGTCCCGTCCTTGGTCTTGACGATGATCACCGACATCCCGGGGCCGGCCGATGGCAGCTCCTTGGTGAAATAGCTGCCGGTGCGCGGTAACCGCTCGACGCGGCCGACGTTGAGCCACGTCCGCTTGAAGATCGCCTCGCGTTCGGCTTCGAAGAACGCCGGATCAATCGAGTCGGTGTAATCGACTGGCGCGGTTCCCAATTCGGGATAGGTCTCCGTCCAGCTGCCCGCGGCTGGTTTCGCGAAGTGGGCCAACGTTCTACCTTTCGTTGTGGTGTGCCTCGACCTCAACGCCAAAAGTGTTGAGGGCCATGGCCAGCATGATGTACGAACCGACCGTGAAGACGTAGTCCATCCGCTGGCGGTCGTCCATACGCTTGCCGAGCGTGGCCCAGGTCCCATCGGACAACTGAGATTTCTCGTCCAACTCGTCAACCCCGTTGACCACCGCACGCTCGAATTCGTCGAACTGGTCGTCGGCCCCGGCGGGCCGACTCACCGCGTCGATCTCCTCGTCAGTGATGCCCTCGCGTTTGGCCAGATCGACATGGTGGGTCCACTCGTAGGTACAGCCGCGACGGTGTGCGACCCGCAGAATGGCCAGTTCGCGGAGTCGCGGCGGCAGCGTAGACGAGTACAAGAGGTGCACGTTGAACCGGAGGAACGCCTTCGTGAGGGCGGGGTGATTGACCATGGTCGCCAGCACGTTGGACGCGTCGCGAGGATTGCGCCGTTCCTCCGGCAACATGCCCGCCAGAGCCTGGTGGACCGCGTCGTCCCACTGGTCTGCGGGTAGCGGCGGAAGACGCATCCCGCCGTCTCCTCTCGATCAAAGAGAATCATATTCTCATTTACAACCAATAGACTTGCACGATTCGTTCTCCAGGTCAATCCTGGGGGGCGGGTCCGGCGTTCGCACGCGCTGCGGCGCGGTCGTTGGTGAATTCTGCGGTGCTCGCTGCGGGCGGGTGCTCGCTGCGGGCGGTTCAGGCGTCCTTCCGTCTCCCCGAACCGCCTCGTCGTGGGCAATTCGCCGCTCCGCGTGAGGCGGTTTGGCCGGCGGACCGTTGCCAGGGAAGTTAGGGGGATGTTGATTCTCGCCTCGCGAGAAGATAGTTTTCAACTATTAGTGAGCTAGGCGCCGACGCCCGCTCGGCGACGTCCGCACGGGGGCTGCGTCGGATTCTCGAGGGATGCTCGATGGACGGAACGGGTCTTCAAGGCTCTTCAAGGAGAGGTTACGTTCGATGAATAAAGAAGACATGATGCTGATCAGCGTCGACGACCACACCGTCGAGCCGCCGGACATGTTCAAGAACCATCTGTCGACGAAATATTTGGACGATGCGCCGCGTCTGGTGCACAACCCCGACGGCTCGGACATGTGGAAGTTCCGCGACACGGTCATCCCCAACGTGGCGCTCAATGCGGTGGCCGGTCGGCCCAAGGAGGAGTACGGCATCGAGCCAACGGGGCTCGATGAGATCCGGCCGGGTTGCTACAACGTCGACGAGCGCATCAAGGACATGAACGCCGGGGGCATCCTGGCCTCGATTTGCTTTCCGTCTTTCCCCGGCTTTGCCGGGCGGCTGTTCGCCACCGAAGACGCGGACTTCTCGGTGGCGCTGGTGCAGGCCTACAACGACTGGCACATCGACGAGTGGTGCGGGGCGTACCCGGCGCGGTTCATCCCGATGGCCATTCCCGTGATCTGGGACGCCGAGGCTTGCGCCGCCGAGGTCCGCCGGGTCTCGAAGAAGGGCGTGCACGCGCTCACCTTCACGGAGAACCCGGCGGCGATGGGCTACCCCAGCTTCCATGACGAATACTGGAACCCGTTGTGGAAAGCCTTGTGCGACACCGGCACCGTGATGAACGTCCACATTGGTTCCTCGGGCCGGCTGGCGATCACCGCGCCGGACGCACCGATGGACGTGATGATCACGCTGCAGCCGATGAACATCGTGCAGGCGGCCGCGGATCTGCTGTGGTCGCGGCCCATCAAGGAGTATCCGGACCTCAAGATCGCGCTATCGGAGGGCGGCACCGGGTGGATTCCCTACTTCCTGGAGCGTGCCGACCGCACGTATGAGATGCACTCGACGTGGACGCACCAGAACTTTGGTGGCAAGTTGCCCAGCGACGTGTTCCGCGAGCACTTCCTGACCTGCTTCATCAGCGACAAGGTCGGCGTCGCGTTGCGCAACATGATTGGCATCGACAACATCTGCTGGGAGGCCGACTACCCGCACAGCGACTCGATGTGGCCGGGCGCGCCCGAGGAACTGTGGGATGTGCTGTCGATCAACAACGTGCCCGACGGCGAGATCAACAAGATGACCTACGAGAACGCGATGCGCTGGTACTCGTTCGACCCGTTCACCCACATCAGTCGAGAGCAGGCCACGGTCGGCGCGCTGCGCAAGGCCGCCGAGGGCCACGACGTGTCGATCCGGGCGCTGAGCCACCACAAGGACACCAGGGCGGGGTCGTCGTTCGCGGACTTTGCCGCCAACGCGAAAGAGCTCACCGGCAACAGAGATTGAGGCACGTGCCGGCGCCCGGCGAGCAGACGCAAAAGCGCCCAAGTCGTCGGCGTGTCGGGGGCTTTTGTGTCTGCTCGCGCTAGAAGGAGGCGCCCGTGCCCGGCGATGGGATGAACTTCGAGCTGACCGACGACCAGCAGCTGATCCGACGGTCCGTCGCGGAATTGGCGCGCAAGTTCGACGACCAGTACTGGAGCGAAAAGGACCAGGCGCACGAGTTTCCGACTGAGTTCTACCGGGCCATAGCCGACGGTGGCTGGCTGGGCATGACGATTCCGGCCGAGTACGGCGGCCACGGCCTGGGGATCACCGAAGCGACAATCCTGCTGGAGGAGGTGGCCAAGTCTGGCGGCGCGATGAACGCCGCCAGCGCGATTCACCTGTCGATATTCGGCATGCAACCGGTGGTGGTGCATGGTTCCGACGAGTTGAAGGCGCGCACGTTGCCCTCCGTCGCGACCGGCGAAGTGCACGTCTGCTTCGGAGTGACCGAACCCGGTGCCGGACTTGACACTTCGCGGATCACCACGTTCGCCAAGCGGGACGGCGATCGCTACGTGGTCAACGGCCGCAAGGTGTGGATCTCCAAGGCGATGGAGTCCGACAAGATCCTGCTGCTGACCCGGACGAAGAGTTATGACGAGGTCACCAAGAAGACCGACGGCATGACGCTGTTCCTCACCGACCTGGACCGCAGCCGAGTCGACGTGCGTCCGATCCAAAAGATGGGCCGCAACGCCGTCAGCTCCAATGAGTTGTTCATCGACAACCTGGAGGTGCCCGTCGCGGACCGGGTCGGCGAGGAGGGCAAGGGGTTTCAGTACATCCTTGACGGGCTCAACCCGGAGCGGATGCTGATCGCCGCGGAGGCGCTCGGCATCGGCAGGGCGGCGCTGGAGAAGGCGGTGCGGTACGCCAACGACCGCGAGGTCTTCGGCAGGCCCATCGGAATGAACCAGGGCATTCAGTTCCCGCTGGCGGACTCGTTGGCCCGCCTCGACGCGGCCGAGCTGATGCTGCGCAAGGCGACGTGGCTGTATGACAACGGCAAACCCTGTGGGCGCGAAGCGAATACCGCCAAATACCTGTGCGCCGACGCCGGCTCTACCGCCGCGGACCGGGCGCTGCAAACCCACGGCGGCATGGGCTACGCGGAGGAATACCACGTCGCGCGCTACTTCCGCGAGGCGCGCCTGATGAAGATCGCACCGATCAGCCAGGAGATGATCCTGAACTTCCTGGGTTCGCATGT
>NZ_JAFBAR010000053.1 GCF_019247635.1 Mycobacterium sp. | reverse complement strand
CGGCCAGCGTGGCTCCTTGTAGGCGATCTGGACACCGTCGAGCCGACCGCCGAGGTCCAGCAGTTGGTTGTTGGACATCTCGGCCAGGGTTGCCTCGTCGGGCTCTTGCATCCCGGTTCCCTTGTCGGTGTCCGACCCGCTCATGATCGCGCCCCGATCCACAGCGCCAGCCCGATGGCGGCGACCATGCCGATGATCCACATCGCCATGCCCTCGGGTGCGGGACCAAATCCACCGAGGCCGTATCCGCCCGGCTGGCGCTCCTCGGCGACCGTCCGTACGTAGGCGATGATGTCCTTCTTGGCTTCGAAGGAGAGCTGGCGGTCGGAGAACTTCGGCATGTTCTGCGGGCCGGTGAGCATCGCGTCGAGGATTTGCTGTTCGTTGGCCGGTCCTAAGTCAGGGGCGAACTTGCCGGACGACAGTGCTCCACCCTTGCCGGTGAAGTTGTGGCACGAGGCGCAGTTGAGGCGGAACAGGTCGCCGCCGCGGCCCAGGTCGGTGCCGCGCAGCGATTGCATCGCCAGGCTGCCGTCGGGGTTGCGGGTCACCATCGGACCGCCGCCTATCGACTGCACATAGGTGCCGATCGCGTCGATCTGGGACTCGTCGAAGATCGGATCCTTACGTGGGGCTTGGGCTTCACCGCGCATGGCCGGCATCCGTCCGGTGGACACCTGGAAGTAGACGGCCGCTTCGCCGACACCGATCAGGCTCGGTCCGTGGTCGGGCACGCCCTGCAGGCTGGCACCGTGGCAGGACACGCACGAGGTGTCGAACAGCTGCTTGCCGGTCCGCAGCAGCGCCTCCGAGGACTGGTCGGCCACCGCCACCTGCGGGGTGGGGGTGAGGACCGCGGCTATCCCCCCTGCGACGGTCAGGGCTATCAGCAGCAGCAGGCCACCCGACAGGCGACGCTGTAGCCGCCGCCGGGAACGCTGACTGCGCCGGCTCTGCGGCGCGCTGGCACGCGGCTTACGGCCACGGGATCGGGTGAATCCCAGATTTTTCAACCGATCACTCCTGTCGTTCCTGTTTGGGCCTGTAGGGGACCGCCGGTTCATCGGATGAAATAGATCACCGTAAACAGCGCGATCCAGACGATGTCGACGAAATGCCAGTAGTAGGAGACGACGATGCTGGCGGTCGCCTGCGCGGGGGTGAACTTGCTCATCGTGGTGCGGGCCAGCAGGAAGATGAACGCGATCAGACCGCCGGTGACGTGCAGCCCGTGGAAACCGGTGGCCAGATAGAACACGGTGCCGTAGGCGCTGCCGGGGATCGTCGTGCCGTGCGACACCAGGTGGTAGTACTCGTAGGCCTGGCCAAGGATGAAGAACAGCCCCATGAAGAACGTGATCACGTACCAGCGGCGGAGACCGAAGACGTCGCCGCGTTCGGCCGCGAACACGCCCATCTGGCAGGTGAACGACGACGCAATCAACACCAGAGTCACCGGCACGGCCTGGTAGAGATTCAGCTCGGTCGGCGGCGGCGGCCACTTCCCGCCGGACTGAGCGCGCGCGGTGAAGTACATCGCAAACAGGCCAGCAAAGAACATCAGCTCGCTGGAAAGCCAAACTATGGTGCCGACGCTGACCATGTTGGGGCGATTCAGCGAATGCACCCGCGACGTGATCGCAGTACCCGAAGTCCCCACAGCGCTCGTCACATCCGCAAGTATGACGCTTTGTAGTTGTCGAACTCTACCCGGGGCGCAAATTCAGTTGGCCCGCGTGTTGGCGCGCGGCGACTTCGCGCTCTTTGGGGAACACCACGACGAACGGTGGTGCCCGTGGGACCATCGGCGCGTGGCCATGTCGTCGGATGCTGCTCCCGCCGCGGCCCCGTCGTGGCCGAAGTTGCTGGGCAGGCTGACCGACCGTCAGGACCTGGCTCGGGGGCAGGCCGCCTGGGCGATGGACCAGATCATGACCGCCGCCGCCACACCGGCCCAGATCGCCGCGTTCGCGGTGGCCATGAAGATGAAGGTTCCGACCGCTGCCGAAGTCGGCGAGCTGGCCGACGTCATGCTCAGCCACGCGCGGCCGATGCCCGGCGAGGCGATCCCAGACGACGCCGTGGACATCGTTGGCACCGGCGGCGACGGCCTCAACACCGTCAATTTGTCCACTATGGCCTCGATCGTGGCGGCCGCCGCGGGCGTACCGGTGGTCAAACACGGCAACCGTGCGGCGTCCTCGTTGTCCGGGGGTGCCGACACGCTGGAGGCACTTGGCGTGCGCATCGATCTCGGGCCTGACCAGGTCGCCCGCAGCCTCGCCGAGGTCGGGATCGGGTTCTGCTTTGCGCCGCAGTTCCATCCCTCGTACCGGAACGCGTCGGCTGTGCGGCGTGAGATCGGCGTGCCAACGGTGTTCAATCTCCTTGGGCCGCTTACCAATCCGGCGAGGCCGCGAGCCGGATTGATCGGCTGCGCGTTCGCCGACCTTGCCGAGGTGATGGCCGGGGTGTTCGCTGCGCGCCGCTCGAGCGTGCTGGTGGTGCACGGTGACGACGGGCTCGACGAGCTGACCACCACGACGACGAGCACGATCTGGCGGGTGCAGGCCGGCACGGTGGACAGGCTCAAGTTCGATCCCGCCGGGTTCGGCTTCGCGCGTGCCGATCTGGCGGAGCTGATCGGCGGCGACGCGCAGGCCAACGCGGCCGAAGCGCGCGCGGTGCTGGCGGGGGCGCGGGGCGCGGTTCGAGACGCGGTGGTGCTCAACGCGGCTGGCGCGATCGTCGCGCACGCCGGGCTATCC
The DNA here is from genome assembly GCF_019247635.1 of Mycobacterium sp. Classification (GTDB taxonomy): domain Bacteria; phylum Actinomycetota; class Actinomycetes; order Mycobacteriales; family Mycobacteriaceae; genus Mycobacterium. Next base: position 55,338 of record NZ_JAFBAR010000053.1, on the reverse strand, counting down.
AGCCGCGCTGAATGGTTGCCGGCGTGGGAGGACGGGTTGGCGCGGGCCAGCGCTGCCCTCGACACCGGAGCGGCCGAACAGCTGCTCGCGCGATGGGTGCGGTTCGGCCAGCAGCTCTGAGTCCCAGTCCCGCACGGCTTGTTCGCCGGCCAGCCGGGCAGAGCGTGCCGAGGCCGCCCACGCCGCCCAGGCGCCGGCAGACCGCAGCGGTGATGCCCAGCCCTCCTCAGCGACCGAGACGATGCGCACCCCCGGTGCGGCCAGCCAGCGCGCAATGAGTGCCGTCTCCTCGACCATCGCGCCGCCGAGCGGTGCCGTCGTCGGCAACACCGCCTGGGCGCCGGCCCGCAGTGCCTCGATCACCGGCATGGGCGGCACCCCTCGGCCGGCGTTGCCCGCAGCGGCGAGCCGACCGTGTCGGATGACGGCGAACTGGTAGCCGCTCTTGCCTTCTGTCCTGTCCGGTTTAGCTGCGATCAGCTCCGGCAGCGCGGACAGCGCGCGCAGCCGTTGGGAGCGCCACAGCGCCTCGATAGCGGCGGCGGTGTGGTCACGCAGCCGCGCGGCGCTCTCGTAGCGGCCAAGCCCGGCCAGCGCGGTCACCTGATCCACCGCCGCTCTCAACGGGGCGTTGTCCAGCCCGTCTATCAGGTCAGCGACGCGCGCCACCGCCGCCGCGTACTGGGTGGGCGTCACGCCGCGGGCGGCGGGGCAGGGCGACACCTCCAGCTCGGGGCAGCCCGGGCCGTGCAGCGCCGAACGGGCCAGCCGCGTGGTGCACGTTCGGAGCCCGGCGAAGCGCGCCAGCAGGGCCGCCGTCTCCGCGGCGTCGGCGCGGCACCGAAACGGACCCACGGCCCGGTCGTGCCGCGGCGCGCGGACCACCGCCAGGCGCGGAAACGCTTCGTCGGTCAAGGCCACCCACCACCAACGGTGCGGGAATCTGGACCGCCGGTTGTACGGCGGGGCATGTGCGGCCAGCAGCCGCAGTTCCCGGACGCCGGCTTCCAAAGAATGCGCGCATTCGACGTGGTCGACGCAGCCGGCCAGCGCGACCATCTCCTTCATCCGGCCGCGCGGGTCGCTGCCGTTGAAGTACTGACTTACCCTGCGCCGCAAGTCAATTGCGGTGCCCACGTAGAGGACTTCACCGGAGGCCGCACGGAACAGGTAGACGCCCGGCCGGTGTGGCAGCTGCTCTGCGAGCACCCGCTTGCGGCGTTGAGCCGGCGTGACATCGGGCAGATACGAGCGCAGTTCGGCGTAGGTGTGGATGCCCTGGTTGCCGACTCGCTCGATGAGTGCATGCAACACATCGACGGTGGCGCGGGCGTCGTCGAGGGCGCGGTGGGTGGGCTGAGTGGCGACGGTGAACAGCCGGGCCAGGGCGGCCAGCCGCACGCTGGGGGCCTCCTCGCGGGACAGCACACGGCGCGCCAGCCGGACCGTACACAGCACGCGTGGCCGCGGCCAGCTGATGTCGCAGCGCTGCGCGGCGGCTCGCAGGAACCCGACGTCGAACCCAGCGTTGTGAGCGACCAGGACGGCGTCACCGGCGAACTCGAAAAACATCGGCAGCACGGCCTCGATGGTCGGCGCGTCGCACACCATCGCGGTCGTAATGCCGGTGAGCTGCACGATCTGCGGGGGGATGCTGCGCTGCGGGTCCACCAGGGTGGCGAACTCGCCGAGCACGACGCCGCCGAGGACCTTGACCGCCCCAATCTCGGTGATGGCGTCGGGGGCCGCTCCCGGGGCGCCGCGCGCGCGTCCGCCAGTGGTTTCCAGGTCCACCACCACGAAGGTGGTCTCCCGCAACGACGCCTCTTCGGCCGCGTCGAGCCCCGCAAAACTCAGCTGAGTCGCGCCCGTCGTCGCCATGGCCGTGACGTTATTCAGCCGGACCGACACCCACCGGTTCCCACGCCGCGGGTACTTGTCGGCGCCTGCCGCTAGCGTTGCGACCGATCGACCGAGCGAGCCGGACGAAGAGAGGATTGACCCGCATGTCCATGTCGCACAGCAGCGGAGCCGACAGCAAGGGCGTCGCGGATCCCGCTCCCGGGGGATCGGTGGTGATCGATTGTGACGACTGCGCGGTGCGCGGTCCGGGATGTCGCGACTGTGTCGTCAGCGTGCTACTCGGGGTGCCCGAAACCCTCCTGCACGACGAGCGTGCCGCGCTCGAAGTGCTCGCCGAGGTAGGTTTGGCGCCGAGATTGCGTCTTGTCCCCATTCATCGCCACAAAAGTTCTGGTGTAGCCTGATTGCGGCGTGCGCCAAAACCCCTGGAACGCAAGGATATTCGTGGTTTCACAGAGATATGACAGAAATCTTTCTATTTTCTTAACGATCCGCTTTGGACAAACGCCGATATCGTTTCGTAACCTGTTTGAGACCTAAACCCCAGCTGGACCGCAATGCGTCTGTCGCGGTTCACGGCCGTTTAAGGAAGCAAATCTTGAAGTTCGACCGTAGGCATCCGGTTGCGCGTTTCATCACGTGTTCTCTCGTCGGGGCGGTAGCGGGCTTCGCGGTGTTATCGGGTGTTCTTTCCGCGAACGTGGTCGCCGATCCTGCCGAGGACGCCATAGCAAAACTCAACGAGCTGTCCCGCCAGGCCGAGCAGACCACCGAGGCGATGCACAGCGCCCAATTGGACTTGAACGCGAAGCTGGCAGTCCAGCAGGCGGCCGACAAGAAGCATGGGGATGACCAGGCCAGCGTGGACGCCGCCAAGGCGAAGCTGGCCATGTTCCAGACCGCGGTCAACAAGCTCGCCGCCGCGACGTACATGGGTGGTGCGACCGACGGCATGCAGGCCATGCTGACGGCGCCGTCGCCGCAGGGACTGATCGACAAGCTGACCGTCCAGCGGGTGATGGCACATCAGATGTCCGCGCAGATGGCGAGCTTCCGGGCCGCTCAGGAAGCGGCCGCCAAGGCCGAGCAGGAGTCCGCCCGGTCCGCTGCCGAAGCCAAGTCCGCCGCCGACAAGGCCGCCGAGGTGGCGGCCGGCCTGCAGCACAAGCAGAGCCAGTTGCAGGTGCAGATCGCCGTCGTCAAATCGCAGTACCTGGCGTTGACGCCGGATCAGCGCACCGCACTCGCCGCCCCCGGGCCGGTTCCCGCGGGCGCACCGGCCGGCGCCCCGCCGGAGGGCCTGCCACCGGGCACGCCACCAGGTGAGGCTCTGCCCGGGGCGCCGGGAGAGGCCCCGCCCGCCGGCGGACTGCCCGGCTTCGTGCCACCGCCCGGCGGGTTGCCCGGCTTCATGGCGCCACCGGGCGGTAGCGGGGACCGTGCGCAGGTCGTGCAGGCGGCGTTGACCCAGATCGGTACGCCGTATCAGTGGGGCGGTGCCGGACCCGGTGGATTCGACTGCTCCGGCTTGGTGATGTGGGCCTTCCAGCAGGCCGGTATCTCGCTGCCGCACTCGAGCCAGGCTCTGGCGCAGGGCGGTCAACCGGTTGATCTGTCAGACCTGCAGCCCGGTGACGTGCTGACCTTCTATTCCGACGCATCACATGCCGGCATCTACGTCGGCGACGGCATGATGATCCATTCCTCCACCTATGGCGTGCCGGTGCGGGTGGTGCCGATGAACTCGTCCGGCCCGATCTACGACGCCCGCCGCTACTGACAGCCTCGACGCCAGCCGGTTTCACCGGTGGCGGACGATGCTGCTGGCCTGTGTCTTTGTCGTTGAGCTGACGGTGGCCGCGGCTGTGGCGGCGCATCCGCAGCACCCTCGCGTCGCCGCGACGCCACTGGTTGTGCGTGATCGCACGGTACGGCTGGTCAACCTGGGTGGGCCAAGCAGCGAGCGGGTGGTGGCCGGCGTCGCGGCGAACATCGGCACCGCCGTCGACAAAGTTGAGTCCTTCTGGGGTGGCGATTGGTCGCCCGTTATTTCGGTGGTCGCCGCGGGATCTGACGATCAGTTTCGTGCAGCTGCCGGCGGAGGATCGGCGGCGCAGTGGGCCGATATCGCGGCCGTGACCGTCGTCGACCGCATCGACACCGCACACCGGGTGGTGCTGGGGGAGCGGATCGTCTTCGCGCCAGGTGCAGCCCGCATGAGTGACTCAGCGCTGCGAATTGTGTTGACACACGAGCTTTTTCATTACGCCGCGCGCGCCGACACCGCCCTGGATGCACCGCGCTGGCTTACCGAAGGCGTCGCCGACTTCGTGGCCCGGCCTAGCACGGCGCTGCCTGCCGACGCGGTAGGGGCGGCACGGCAATTGCCGTCGGACACCGACCTGGACACTCCCGGGTCGCAGCGGTCGCTGGCGTACGACCGTGCGTGGTGGTTCGTCCGCTTCGTCGCCGACACCTATGGGGCAGCCAAGTTGCGTGCGTTCTATCGCGCCGCATGCGGTGTCGGGCACACCGACTGGCTGACCGCGGCGCGTGGCACGCTGGGCATCGATTCGGCCGGCCTGCTCGCGGGGTGGAAGCGCTGGATGGCGGGGTAACTGTTGCCGCGAGAAGACGCAAAAGCACCCATTTCGTGCCGGTTTTGGGTGACTTTGCGTCTGCTCGCGCAAGGACGCGCGGGTCCGACCGGATAGCCTGACGCACGTGAGTCGGGTCCTGCTGGTAACCAACGACTTTCCGCCCCGACGCGGCGGCATCCAGTCCTACCTGGGCGATTTCGTCGGCCGGCTGGTGGACGGCGGTGAGCACACCGTGACGGTGTACGCGCCGCAATGGAAGGGCGCCGACGCCTTCGACGAGGCCGTCAGCTACCCGGTGGTGCGGCATCCCGGCACGCTGATGCTGCCCGTCCCCGCCGTCGATAACCGAATGCGCCGGATGATCGCCGAGCACCGCGTCGATACCGTCTGGTTCGGCGCGGCGGCGCCGTTAGCGTTGCTGGCGCCGCGTGCCAGGCAGGCCGGCGCCAAACGGGTGCTGGCCAGCACGCACGGACACGAGGTGGGCTGGTCGATGCTGCCCATCGCGCGGTCGGTGCTGCGAAGCATCGGCGACAACACCGACGTGGTGACCTTCGTGAGCAACTACACGCGGTCCCGGTTCGCACCGGCCTTCGGACCCGGCGCGGCACTGGAACATCTGCCGCCCGGGGTGGATAGCCATCGGTTCCGCCCGGATCCGGCGGCCCGTGACGAGCTGCGTACGCGCTACGGCCTGGGCGCGCGGCCCACCGTGGTGTGCCTGTCCCGGCTGGTGCCGCGTAAAGGGCAGGACATGCTGGTCCGGGCGATGCCGTCGATCCGGCGGCGCGTCGACGGCGCGGCACTGGTGATAGTCGGCGGTGGTCCGTATTCGGACGCGCTGCACAAGCTGGCCGGCGAGTGTGGTGTGGCCGGCGACGTGACGTTCACCGGCGGCGTGCCGGGCGATGAACTGCCCGCCCACCATGCGTTGGCCGACGTGTTCGCCATGCCCTGCCGCACCCGCGGCGCGGGAATGGACCTCGAGGGCCTGGGGATCGTCTTCCTGGAAGCCTCGGCCACCGGTGTGCCGGTGATCGCCGGCCGCTCAGGCGGCGCCCCGGAGACGGTGCAGCACAACAAGACTGGGTTGGTGGTCGACGGTCGCTCGGTGGACCAGATCGCCGACGCCGTCACCCAATTGCTGTCCGACCGCGACCGGGCCGCCGCGATGGGCGCCGCCGGCCGGGAGTGGGTGACCTCCCAATGGCGCTGGGACACGCTAACAGCGCGGCTGGGCGACCTGCTGCGCGCTTAGCCCGATGCCGACCGGAAACTCTTAAGGTCAGTCTTTTTCGTAGATCGCCTCGATGTCGGCGGCGAATTTCTCGGCCACCACGTTGCGCTTGACCTTCATGGTCGGCGTCAGCTCACCGGTGTCCTCGGTGAAGTCGACCGGCAGGATGCGGAACTTGCGGATCGACTCCGCATGTGACACCTGCTGATTTGCCTGCTTGACCGCCGCGTCTACCTCGGCGACCAGGTCGGGGTCGGTGGCCAGGTCACCCACCGACGCGTCGGTGCCCTTGTGGTTGCGCTGCTTCCAGCCGTCAAATGCCTCAGGGTCGATGGTGATTAGCGCGCCGATAAACGGTTTGGCATCCCCGACGACCATCGCTTGGCTGATCAGTGGGTGCGAGCGCAACTGGTCCTCCAGGACGGCGGGTGCGACGTTTTTGCCGCCCGCGGTGACGATCAACTCCTTTTTGCGGCCCGTGATCGTCAAGAAGCCGTCCTCGTCGACCGAGCCGAGATCGCCGGTCCTGAACCAGCCGTCGGTGAAGGCCTCCTCTGTGGCCTGCTCGTTGTGCCAATAGCCGCCGAACACCACGCCCCCGCGTACCAACAGCTCTTTATCGTCGGCGATACGTAAGCCGTTGCCCGGCACCAGCTTTCCGACGGTCCCGATCTTCAGCGCTTTGATCTGGTTGACGGTGACGGCGGCGCTGGTCTCGGTCAGCCCGTAGCCCTCGTAGATGGTCACCCCGGCGCCGCGGAAGAAGTGGCCCAGCCGTGCGCCCAGCGGCGCGCCGCCCGAGACGGCCGCATGGCAATCGCCCCCCAGGGCCGCCCGCAGCTTCTGGTACACCAGTCGGTCGAACACGGCATGCTTTGCGCGCAACAGCAGCCCGGGACGGCCACCGTCATCGTGGGCCCGGCTCCAGTCGACGGCGGTCTGCACGGCGGTCTTGAAGACCGGGCCTTTGCCGTCGTTGGAGGCGTTCTGCTCGGCGGTGTTGTACACCTTTTCGAAAATCCGTGGCACCGACACCACCACCGTCGGTTTGAACACCGCGAGCATCGGCAGCAGGTTCTTGATGTCGCTGGTAAACCCGACCGTCACCTTGCAGGCGTATGCGGACAACGTCAGGGCCCGGGCCAGCACGTGGGCCAACGGCAGGAACACCAGCAGCCGCTGGCCCTCGCCCAGCAGCGTCGGCAGGCACTCCTGCGTGCCCCGGATCTCGTGCAGCAGGTTGGAGTGTGTGAGCTGGCAGCCCTTGGGCCGACCCGTGGTGCCCGAGGTATAGATCAGGGTCGCCGGGTCATCAGCACGCAGCGCGTCGAGCCGGGCCGTCAACTCGCTCTCGTCGACCGACGCGCCCTGCTCGGCGAGCTGGTCGAGCGCCTTGGGCCCCGCGCCATTGATGTGCAGCACCCGGCGCAGCGCGGGCAGTTCGCCGGTGAGCTCCGTGACCATCGCCGCGTGGGCATCGGTCTCCGCGCACGCCAACACGGCTTCGGAGTTCTGTAGCACCCAGCGCACCTGCTCGGCCGACGAGGTCTCGTAGATCGGCACGGTGACCGCACCCACGGACAGGATCGCCAGGTCGAGGATCGCCCACTCGTAACAGGTCGCCGAGAAGATGGCCACCCGGTCACCGGCCTGCACCCCCATCGCAATCAGACCCAGTGCCGCAGAACGGATTTGGCCTGCCGCCTCGGCGCACGTGACGTCAGTCCACTCGCCGTCGATCTGGCGCTGGTAGATCACGAAGTCGGGGCAATTGCGCTCGTGCTCGAAAACGGCGGCGGCGACGTTGTCGTGCTCGTTGACGGAAAAGCGGGCGGGAACACTGTACTGGCGCACTTCTTTGACCTCGCTTGACCTAGTGAGAGGGTTGCTGCAAACCAGCCTAATGTGCGTATTTCTCCAGCACGGAGACGGTCCTGCGGGTCAGCGGCTCGGTACCTGGAGGCGGGCGGCCCGGATCCGAATCCCGAATGCATACGAGAGTCTCGAAGGTATGTCTCAGCCGGAGGCCGACAATCGGCGTAGTGAGATACCGGCTCCGACGGACGGTGGTCGCCCCTTCGACGACGGTAGCGAAAGTTGGCCTCGCAGATACGTATCCAGGCGGGTATGTGAAGCTGTGGCGATGAACAGCATCCAGGTCGCCGACGAGACGTACGTCGCCGCCGCTGGCGCACGCGTCGGCGCCGCCGTCGCCGACCGGTCCAGCTGGCGCCGCTGGTGGCCCGATCTGCATCTGAAGGTCGTGGAGGATCGCGCCGAAAAGGGGATCAGGTGGACGGTGACCGGCGCGCTGACCGGCACCATGGAGGTCTGGCTGGAACCCGTGCAGGACGGCTTGGACGGGGTGGTCCTGCACTATTTTCTGCACGCCGAGCCGACCGGAGCAGCCGCCTGGCAGCTGGCAAAGATGAACCTGGCCAAAATGACGCACCGGCGACGGGTTGCGGGTAAAAAAATGGCCTTCGAACTGAAAACGACCCTGGAACGGTCCCGCCCGGTCGGAGTTTCTCCGGTAGTTTAACCGGGTCAAGGTTTGGTACGAGTACCGTTTCTGCCGGGAGGCCGGGCGCTCCCGCAGGAGCCGGGGTCGACCCGCTTGCAGGGGGAGTGGGGCCCGCTTGCAAGGGAGAGGGATAAGCCAGGTGGCTGAGAAGACGACGCAGACGATCTACATCGATGCCGATCCGGCGACGGTGTTGGAAGTGATCGCGGATATCGACTCCTACCCGGATTGGATATCGGAATACAAGGAAGCCGAAGTGCAGCAAACAGGCGACGACGGCTATCCGAAAGTCGTGCGGTTTGTGATGGACGCCGGCGTCCTCAAGGACACCTTGGTCATGTCCTACGTGTGGCCAGAAGACCACAAGTCGCTGTCTTGGACGCTGGTTTCCAGCTCGCTGCTGCGCTCGCTTAACGGCACATATCGCTTGGCGCCCAAGGGCTCTGGCACCGAAGTCACTTACGAACTGGCAGTCGACCTGGCCGTCCCGATGCTCGGTTTGCTCAAACGTAAGGCTGAGCGCAGGTTGACCGACACTGCTTTAAAGGATCTGAAGAAACGAGTCGAGGGCTGAGTGATTCCAGTGAATTCCTGGCATCCGCCCCGGCCCGGATCAGTCTCTTCGTCGGTAAGGGCGGGGTAGGAAAATCCACCCTGGCGTCGGCGACCGCGGTCTGTGATGCCAGTGCGGGTCAGCGGGTGTTGGTGGTCTCCACCGACCAGGCGCATTCGTTAGGCGACGTGCTGGGCATCGCGGTGCCGCCGACAGGCGGGGGTGATCCCGTTCGCGTGCTGGCCGATGACCCGGACACCGGCGGTGGCTTTCTCGATGCGCTCGCGTTGGACACCCTGGCCCTGCTGGAGGATCGGTGGCGTGAGGTCGTCGACACTCTGGATCGGCAATTTCCCAACTCCGAGTTGAGCATCATTGCGCCCGAAGAACTTTCGGCGCTGCCCGGTGTCCAGGAAGTGCTCGGGCTGCATGCGGTCGGCGAACTCGCGGCCGCCGGGCGGTGGGATCGCATCGTGGTGGACTGCGCGTCGACCGCGGATGCGTTGCGGATGCTGACCCTGCCGGCCACCTTCGGGCTGTACGTGGAACGGGCCTGGCCGCGGCATCGCAGGCTTTCCGTCGCCGCCGACGATTCCCGGTCGGGGGCGGTGGTGGAGCTGCTGGAGCGAGTCAGCGACAGTGTCGGTGCGCTCAGCGCCGTGCTCACCGACGCTGCCCGGGTGACCGCGCACCTGGTGTTAACCCCCGAGCGGGTGGTCGCGGCCGAGGCAGTGCGCACGCTTGGTTCTCTGGCGCTGATGGGCGTGCGCGTCGAGGAACTGATCGTCAATCAGGTCCTGGTGCGAGACGAGTCGTACGAGTACCACAACCTGCCCGACCACCCAGCCTTCTACTGGTATGCCGAGCGGATCTCCGAGCAACGAGCCGTCCTTGACGAACTCGACGCCGCCATCGGTGACATTGAGCTGGTCATGACGCCGCACATGGCCGGCGAGCCCATCGGCCCCAAGGCGCTGGGCGAATTGCTCGACAGCGCCCGTCGTCGCCGCGGCGCGGCGCCTCCCGGCCCACTGCGCCCTATCGTGGACCGGGAATCCGGGTCCGGGCTGGAGTCGGTATATCGTCTGCGGCTAGCGTTGCTCCAGGTCGATCCCGGGACGTTGACGCTCGGTCGGGTCGACGACGACCTGATCATCGGCGCCGGCGGCATGCGGCGCAGGGTCCGGTTGGCGTCCGTGCTGCGGCGATGCACAGTGTTAGACGCAAATCTGCGGGGTAGTGAACTAACAGTTCGTTTCAGACCAGATCCGGAGGTGTGGCCAAAGTGAGTGGGGCACATCCCGATATTGGTACCGAGTTGCGCAGGCTCGCCCAGGCGATCCTGAGCGGGATCGATCCCGCGGTGCGATCGGCGGCCATGTTGGCATCCGGCGCGGGCGTCGGCACCGGCAAGTGCCAGCAGGTGTGGTGTCCGGTGTGTGCGCTGGCCGCTGTGGTGACGGGCGAACAGCATCCGTTGGTAACCATCATCGCCGACCACAGCGTGGCCCTGCTGGACGTGATCCGCGCGATGGTCGACGACATCAACCGTTCAGCCGATCAACCGCCCGACGGCCCACCCGGCGGCGGTCCCAGCAACGGGGACACGCCGCCCGAAACGAATGGTAAGACTCGCTACCAGCCGATCCCGGTCACTGTCGAAGAGTGATCCCTGGGTCCAGCCGCGTCGAGGTGGTCCCGTCCGTCGCAGATGGGTACAGTTGGCGCTGACGCCGTTGGGTGCGCGGGTGAGAGGGAGGGGCCATGTGGTACTGGCTATTCAAGTACATTCTCCTGGGCCCGCTGCTGTCCGTGCTCGGTCGCCCGAAAGTTGAAGGCCTGCAATATGTTCCGAGTTCTGGTCCGGCGATCCTGGCCAGCAATCACCTGGCGGTCATGGATAGCTTTTTTCTTCCTTTGGTGGTGCGTCGCCGAATTACGTTTCTTGCCAAAGCCGAATACTTCACCGGCACAGGGCTGAAGGGCTGGTTCAGCCGGTGGTTCTTCACCGCCGTCGGCCAAGTACCGATCGACCGCAGCGATGCCGACGCCGCTCAAGCCGCACTCGACACTGCCGAGCGGGTGTTGGGCGAGGGCAAGTTATTGGGCATGTATCCCGAGGGCACCCGCTCGCCGGACGGCAGGCTGTACAAGGGCAAGACCGGATTGGCGCGGCTGGCCCTGCAGACGGGCGTTCCGGTGATCCCGGTCGCGATGATCGGGACCAACGTCGTCAACCCGCCGGGTACCTCGAGGTTGCGATTCGGGCGCGTCACCGTGCGATTCGGCAAGCCGATGGACTTCTCACGTTTCGAGGGCTTGGAAGGCAACCGCTTCATCGAGCGCGCCGTCACCGACGAGGTGATTTACGAACTGATGGGGTTGTCCGACCAGGAGTACGTCGACATCTACGCGGCGACCGTCAAGGACCAGGGCAACCCAGCGGCCGACGCCGCGCGCATTCCCGAGACGGCCGCCGGTTAGCCGACGGTATCGTGACCGACTGGTCCCACGAACCTTGCCGAGATCAAGTCCCGATGAACGTCACGTGGCGGCCGACAGCGTCGTCAGCTCCGGCGTGGGCGACGTCTGCGCGGTCACCCTCGACCGGATGGTGAGTCCGGCGGCGACGATCACGGCCAGCGCCCACCACACGTAGGACATCCCGACGAGTTGACGCCACCACACCGCGGTCCACTCTTTGTGCTTTGGAAGCAAATCGATCGGGCTCCACCTCATCACCGCGATGCCGGCAACACACAGCACCGCCAGCGCGATATTGCGCCGTCGCCAGCCCAAGACCCCCGTCACCAGCAGCGTGGGGAGCACCCATACCCAATGGTGCGACCAGGACACCGGTGAGACCAACAGCCCGAAGAGGGCCACGCAAATAACCGCCAGCACCGGCTCGCCGGCTTGCAGCACGCGTCGCATCGCCCATACGGTCGCGGCCAGCACGACCAGCGCCCCAACCAGCCACAGCACGAAACGTTCGTGTTCCCCCAGCCCGGTCCGGGCGAGTGCGCCCGCGATGTTCTGGTCGGTGTTGAGTGCTGCCGAACCAATCCGGTCGGTGTGGTGCACCGTGGTAGTCCAATACTCCAAAGAGTCGCTCCAGGCCAAGGCGAAACCGATCAGCGTCCCAGCCGCGAAAGAGGCCAGCGTGGTCAGTGCCGCGCGGTTGTCGCGACGCACCAGGAAGTAGAGCAGAAACACCGCGGGTGTGAGTTTCAGCGCTATTGCCAAGCCCATCAGCAGCCCGCGTGGCCACGGCGTGTGCCGCGGAACGCAGTCGGCGATCACGAGCATCATCAGGACCACGTTGATCTGGCCATAGGCGAAGTTCGAGCTGATGGGCTCAAGCCAGATCGACGCCGGCACCACGATGACCACGCTCAGCCACAGCCGGCGCAACCAGGCCGGACCGGACAGCACTGTCGAGGTGGCCCACACGTCAAGCCGGGTCAGCACGATGTCCGTCGAGACAACCAACAACACCAAGCTCAACACCGTGATCGCGACGCTCGCGGCCGGCATGTGCAACCAGGCGAACGGGCAGAAGACGATCGCGGCCAGTGGGGGATAGGTGAAGGGCAGATCCACGATCGGCGTGTGGAACATCACGTCGCCGGCATACAGCGGATGCCCGTCCAGCCAGGCTTGAGCACCCATCTGATAGACGTCGATGTCGACGCGGTAGGGGATGTGACCGAACAACTGCAGTGCCAGCCAGCACAGCGCAGCGGCGGCGACCAGCCACAGGAGGCACCACAGCAACCGTTGTGCGGGTCGACTGCTCGCTATGCGCCCCCGCCATTTACTCATTTCGCAAAACAGCGTAACGGTGTTCGTTGGCCGCCCGCGTAGCGCGGGGCTCCTCCCGACGCGACAGCGACTGATGCGCCCGGCTGTGATTTGCAACGATGCTGGGCCGTTAATATGCGCCTGCGTATCCAAGCAGGACCGACCCAGCAGGCTTTTGGGACAAGGAGGGGCGATGGTAGATGTCGAGCCGTCTACGCCGTTGCCCCACCGCCTGGATGCGCACCCCGACACGGGCCCATCTGATCGCGGCGGTCATCTGGCTCCCGAATCACCGCGGCTGCCCGGGAGTCTCGCGCTGCGCCGCTGCCGGCGTCTGCGGCGCGCGGCGCCGATGGGTGGCGTGGTTGCGGTGCTGGGCGTTGGTGCGGTGCTCCGGCTTTCCTTCCACGGCGCGATCGAGTGGAAGCGCGACGAGCAATGGACGTATTCGCACGCCCAGGAGATGGCGGGGCATGCCGGCAGCTGGCCGGCGATCGGCATGCCGAGCAGCATTGGTCCACCGAACCCAGGCATGAGCCTTTGGATCTTCTCCGGGCTGTTCCGACTGTTCGGCGTCCACTCGCCGCCGGACCTGGCAGCCGCGGTGCAGGTAATGAACGTGCTAGCGCTCGTCGCCTTCGCAGTGTTCGTCCTCGTTGCCGTGCCGAGGGCGCGGCGCGAACCGTGGTTGTGGGCGCTGGGGCTTTGGGCGGCCAATCCGGTGGCGGTCATTTTGGAACGCAAGATCTGGCCGCCGAGCGTGCTGCCGCTGCCGATGGTCGGCATCTTGGCGGCGTGGTGGTATCGCAAACATCCCGCCGGGGCCTTTGCCTGGGGGCTGGTCGGCGCGCTGATGACACAGGTGCACATGGGCGTGGCCTTCCTGGTGCTCGCGCTCGCCGTCTGGACGCTGGTGCACGACCGCGGCGCCTTTCCGTGGCCGGGTTGGCTGGCCGGCAGCGTTTTGGGCGCCCTGCCGGCGATCCCGTGGGGGCTGGCGGTGCTCGGCCATCGCGGCGGGCACGCCCATCTCAGCGCGCCCTCGGCAAATTTCTACGGGAATTGGTTCACGCAGTTCTTCGGCATTGGGACCCAGTACACCTTGGGCAAGCACGATTTCATCGACTTTCTTGCCGGGCCGCGCGTCGGTGGCTTCACGACCTATGCACTGGGAGCCATCGAGGTGGTGCTCGTCGGCGTGGCGCTTGTGGTGCTGGCACGCGCGGTCCGCGCTGCGCTCGGGACCGCTCGCCCGGCCCTGGGGACGATCCTGCTCGGACACAGCCGCGAGACGCTGCTGATCGCGTCGGCATTCTTCGGCTACGGAGGCGTGCTCACGGTGATCACTTTTTCTGGCGCGGACTCCTATCGCCACTACTTGATAGTCATCGTGCCGATCGTCGCCCTCTGGACGGCGATGACGGTGTTGTGGGGCGACCGCGGCGCGGCGCGGCCGTGGGGGCGGCCGATCTTGGTGGTCCTGGTCGTCCTGCAGGCGGCGATGAGCTTCGGCCTTCTCGCGTACATCAACCACAAGGGCGTCATCACCGGCGACTTCGGTACCAGCTGGCGCCTCTAGCTCGCCTGTGCGATCGCCGCGGGGTTGATGGTCGGCGACCCGCTGCGACCGGCTTCGCCGCTCTTGCGATCGCCGATAGGCTGGCCCCCGATGCGCAAAGCCGAGTTAGCTAAACGATGGATATTGTGGTGCGGTTGGCGGCTGCTTCAAGCGGCCGGTCTCGTCGCCATGATCATCTTGGCGTATCGAATGTTCGGGTTCGACCACCGGCCAATTTATCGGCTTGACTTCGACGTATACCGCATGGGCGCGCGGGCGTGGCTGAAAGGTATCGAGCTCTATGGCCCCACCGGCTCTAACAAATTCGTCACCGAACTTGGCACCCCTTTGGCATTTACGTATCCGCCGATCGCCGCAATCATCTTCAGCGTATTCACGATAATGTCGCTGCCCACGGCGAGCGCTCTCTTCACGGCGATTACTTTGGTGCTTCTGCTGTACGCGGTGTATCTGGTGCTCGATTCGCTGGAGGTCTGGCCGCAATGGGCGGTCACTCGGGAGTCCTCGGCCGTACGGCGCGGATGGCTGGCGTTGACAATCACCGGGTTCGCCTCGTTGCATCTAGAGCCGATCTGGTCGAACTTCGGGTATGGCCAGATCAACGTCGTAATCATGACGTTGGCCCTCGCGGACTGTTTGCCGCGACGGACACTGCTGCCTCGCGGGATCCTGCTTGGGATAGCGATTGCCCTCAAGCTCACTCCCGCGGTATTCCTCCTTTATTTCCTCACCAAGCGGGATTGGCGCGCGGCCCGAACCGCCGTCGTCTCATTCGGTGCCGCGACCGCTGTGGGTTTTGCACTTGCATGGCGTGATTCGATCGACTTTTGGACGGGCACCGTCACCAGGACCGCGGGCCGGCTAACCGACCTCAGACTCAACACCAACCAGAACATCCTGAGTTTCCTTGCCCGGCAAGCCCTCCCGGACGCCTTGCGCGGACCGCTGTGGTTGTTGCTCAGCGTCCTGGTGTTGGTTCTGGTGGTATGGGCCGTGCGACATGCTGTCGCGGCCGGATACGACGCATTCGGCGTCGCGTGCGCGGCGTTGCTTGCGCTGCTGATATCACCCGTGTCGTGGTCGCACCACTGGGTATGGGTAGTGCCGGTCTTGATTTCGACGACAGTTGTCGGCTACCGGGAACGTAATCTCGTCCTGCTGGCCGTCAGCGCGATAGGAGTAGCGGTCACCAAATGGTCGCAGATTAAAGTGCTGCCGTCGGGTCATGAATGGTCGGCTCCATGGCGGCTGCAATTGCTGGGCACTTCGTATGTGTGGTGGGCGTTGGCCGTGATCGTGACAATCGGCCTGACGGTCCGGCGGCGAGCCGATTCACCAATTACCTCCGCAGCAGCCGGGTCTGACGACGTCGGCGACACCGACCGCCGCTTCACTCTCGCGTCGTTTCGTGGTCGTCGCGTTGCTCCGCTGGTTCCCGCGCCCGAGGACGCGTGAGAAGCGCCACGACGGCCAACGTCGCAGCAACCGCGGAAGTGCGCAAGAGTTCGTGCGGGAAAACCAGCGTTCGCCATCCCTGCAGGCTCGTGATCACCGCGAGGCCGATCAAGGTGGCGTCGAAGACGGCGTAGAGCCGAAGCGCGACGACGGCTCCGAGCAGAATCAGCAGCGCCGTCGCGACGAGAACCGGCGGCGCCAAGGTGCCGATTTCCGATTGCTCGAAGTTGCCATTCGTCTCCATCCACGCCAGGTCGAGCGCATCGCGCCAGCCGGAAAACGGTCCGCCAAGGTTGCCCGGCTCGTACGACCACGGCCAGGTGTGCAGGCGCGAATGAACGTAGAGATACCACAGGGACAACGCGGCGGGTCCCGCGAGAATCGCGACAAGCTTTATCGACCAACGTTTGTCGCGTTCCCGGCTCTTGGCGTAACGCGCGACCTCCCATCCGAGCAGGCCAACGGGAACCGCGATGTACTGCTCTTTGTCCAAACAGGTGACCGCGATCAATACCGCGGCGACGGTGAATCGTCCACGCAGCCAGCTCACAAAGGAAAGACAAATCAGTGCCGCGCCAACCGTTTCGGTGGTGTCTACCGTGGCCGCGTACAGCAGCCCCGGGCTGACGGCAGGCACGAGACCCACCCATGCGGACTTGCTGTAACTCAGCGCAAGCTGGCTGAAGCCCCACCCCGCGCCGGCCAAACCGAGCAAGCTTAGCACCACGAGCGCCAGCGGCACCGCGCCGGCGTTGCCGAAACTCAGCGCGCTGGCTAACCAGCCGTGCACCGGGTGGCCGTAGCGGTAGGCGGCCTGATCGATCAGAGTGTGGGCGCTTCGCAGCAGCACTGGGTCGCGCGCGATCGCGTAGTAATACGTGCCGTCGTAGTGCCGGGGCGGGGTCACCAGGTCGAACCGTGGGTCGCTCTGGCGAGCCAGCGGTGCAATTCCGTCGTTGGCTGCGATCCCGACGAGCGCCGTCAGACTCACATGGCCGTTCTGTGCGGCGAAAATGCTGAGGCCACCGGCGCACGCCGCCGCGACCCCGCAACACGCGCTGCGCATACGATCCGAGACACCGATCGCCGTTACCAGTCGCAGCACCGGGGAAATCTTGCCACCCTTCGGATCGGTACAGCCTTGACTAGCGCGGCTTCCGCCGTGTCCGGCGATGTGAGCGTAGCTTCTGTGGAGTGTTCCATTGGCTGCAGCACGGCATCGTCGACCGCGGCCGCCTGCCGCTGCTGTGCTGTCTGCTTGCCTTCATCCTGACCTTTTTCGTCACGCGCACCTTCGTGCGCTTCATCCGCCGTCGCGCCGCGGCCGGTCGGCCGGCACGGTGGTGGCACCCGCGAAACATCCACATCGGGTCCGTGCACATCCACCACGTGGCTTTCGGGGTGGTCTTGGTGATGATTTCCGGACTGACGCTGGTCGCGCTGTCTGTGGACGGACATCAGCCCGAATTCGCCGTTGCGGCAATCTTTTTCGGCATTGGCGCTGCTTTGGTGCTCGACGAGTACGCGTTGATCCTGCACCTGTCCGACGTCTATTGGGAGGAAGACGGGCGGACGTCGGTGGATGCCGTCTTCGCCGCGGTTGCGGTGGCGGGGTTGTTGATAATGGGTCTGCACCCCCTGATGTTCTTCCTGCCGATCCGGCACGGCTCCGATCCGCTGATTCCGCACTCGGTGCTGCACGCCCTGGTGATCGGCGGGTTGGTCCTGACGCTGCCGTTGGCGGTGGTCGTCTTGTTCAAGGGCAAGGTGTGGACCGGGCTGCTGGGCATGTTCATCGTTGTGCTGCTGGTAGTTGGCGCTATTCGGCTGTCGCGCCCGCACGCGCCGTGGGCGCGATGGCGCTACACAAATCGGCCGGAGAAGATGCGCCGCGCCCTGGAGCGGGAACGCAAATGGCGCCGCCCCGTGGTGCAGGCCAAGCTCTGGCTGCAGTGCGCGATAGCCGGTACCCCCCGGCTGCCCGACGAGCGCGCCGTTGATGCCCAGCTCGACCAGGATGTGCACCCCGCGCCGCCGCCGGAGGGTACCGAGCCCGCCTTGATTGGCTAGCGTTCGCGGTGGCGAGCAGACACAAGATCGCACGAATCCTGGGCTTCGGCGTGCGATTCCGCCTCTGCTCGCCCCATTAGGCTTTCGGGGTGCGGTACTTCTACGACACCGAATTCATCGAGGACGGCCGCACCATCGACCTGATCTCGATCGGGGTGGTCGCCGAGGACGGCCGCGAGTACTACGCCATCTCCACCGAATTCGACGCCGAACGCGCTGGCAACTGGGTGCGCACCAACGTTCTGCCCAAACTGCCGCCGCCGGCCTCGCAATTGTGGCGCTCGCGCCGGCAGATCCGCGATGACTTGGAAGAGTTCTTCAGTGTCGGCGGCCCCGGGCCGATTGACCCGATCGAGCTATGGGCCTGGGTGGGCGCCTACGACCACGTCGCGCTGTGCCAGTTGTGGGGCCCGATGCCCGGACTCCCGCAGGCGATACCCCGATTTACCCGGGAACTGCGCCAGTTGTGGGAAGACCGCGGGAGCCCGCGGTTGCCGCCGCGGCCGCGTGATGTGCACGACGCGCTGGTCGACGCCCGGGACCAGCTGCGCCGATTCCGCATTATCACGGCCGTCGGTGATGCGGGCCGCGGAGTTGAGCGCTGAGGAGGCGGTCCGCCGGATCAGGTGCCGAGCGGCGTTCGCGCTGATCAGCCGGTTCCGGCGCCCGGTTACCATGGACCGATGAACTGGACCGTCGACATCCCGATCGACCAGCTGCCGTCGTTGCCGCCGCTGCCCGGCGACCTGCGTGCCCGGCTGGACGCAGCGCTGGTCAAGCCTGCCGCCCAACAGCCCAGCTGGGATGCCGACCAAGCGTTGGCGATGCGCACGGTATTGGAAAGTGTGCCGCCGGTGACCGTGCCCTCCGAGATTGTCCGGCTGCAGGAACAACTGGCCCAGGTCGCCAAGGGTGAGGCATTCCTGCTGCAGGGCGGCGACTGCGCGGAGACGTTCGTTGACAACACCGAACCGCACATTCGGGGCAATATCCGCACCCTGCTGCAGATGGCGGTGGTCCTGACCTACGGGTCCAGCATGCCGGTGGTCAAGGTGGCCCGCATCGCGGGTCAATACGCGAAGCCGAGGTCGTCCGATGTCGACGCGCTGGGCCTGAAGTCCTACCGCGGCGACATGATCAACGGCTTCGCCCCCGACGCCGCCGTGCGCGACCATGATCCGTCGCGCCTGGTGCGGGCCTACGCCAACGCCAGCGCCGCGATGAATCTGGTGCGCGCGCTGACGTCGTCGGGCCTGGCGTCGTTGCACCTGGTCCACGATTGGAACCGCGAATTCGTACGGACCTCCCCGGCGGGCGCCCGGTACGAGGCGCTGGCCACCGAGATCGATCGGGGCTTGCGGTTCATGAGCGCTTGCGGGGTGGCCGACCGTAATCTGCAAACGGCCGAAATCTATGCCAGCCATGAGGCTCTAGTGCTCGACTACGAGCGAGCCATGTTGCGGTTGGCCGAGAGCGAGAACGGGGAGCCGCAGCTCTACGACCTGTCGGCGCACACGGTGTGGATCGGCGAGCGGACCCGCCAACTCGACGGCGCGCACGTCGCGTTCGCCGAGGTGATCGCCAACCCGATTGGCGTCAAGATCGGCCCGACGATGACGCCCGAGCTGGCCGTCGAATACGTCGAGCGGCTCGACTCGCACAACAAGCCGGGCCGGTTGACGCTGGTGAGCCGGCTGGGCAACAACAAAGTGCGCGACGTGCTGCCGCCGATCATCGAGAAGGTCCAGGCCACTGGTCACCAGGTGATCTGGCAGTGCGACCCGATGCACGGCAACACCCACGAGTCGTCAACCGGTTACAAGACCCGGCATTTCGACCGCGTCGTCGACGAAGTGCAGGGCTTCTTCGAGGTGCATCGCGCGCTGGGCACCCATCCTGGCGGCATCCACGTCGAGATCACCGGCGAGAACGTCACCGAGTGTTTGGGTGGCGCGCAAGACATTTCGGACACCGACCTGGCGGGCCGCTACGAGACGGCCTGCGACCCGCGGCTGAACACCCAGCAGTCGTTGGAGTTGGCGTTCCTTGTCGCGGAGATGCTGCGCGACTAAGCGACTAGGCGACTAGGGGTGGCATAAGGGTGGCGCGAGCAGACGCAAAAGCCCCTGAAAACGTACCGTTTCAGGGGCTTTTGCGTCTCACCACCCTCATAGCAGGCCGCTGAGGTTGCTGCCGATCGTCCACGCCGCGGTCGCAACCAGCCCGGTGAGCGCCACGACGATCGCCACCCAGATCAGGACCATCCGTCGGGAACGCTGTCGCTCCCAGACGAAGTCGCTCAGTGCGATACCGGCGAAGTGGCCCGAAACCGCTTGGTAATTCTCAGGTTCGGGCCCGAGCTGGGTCGCTGGTGGCGCAGCGGTAGGCTCGCGTGGCATCTGCAGGGTGGGCCTGCGCACCGGCGGCCGGTCCGGCGACGGCCGTTGTGCCAGCGACGGCGGTGGCCGGACCGACGACCGCGGTTGAACCAACGGCGGCGGGGCCGTCGGGCGCTCGGTCATCACGCTGTGGTGCAAGGCGGCCGACCGGTGCTGGGCGGAATTGCGCGGTGCAGGAACCCGAAACGCCGGCAGCGCCAGTTCCTCGGCGATCGCGTCCACCTCACCGGCCATCTCGATGGCGTCGGCGTATCGATCCGCGGGGTCACGGGCGGTCGCGTGCGCCACCAACTCGTCGAATGGCGTTGGGACACCATCGATTACAGCACCGGGCCGGGGCACATCGGTGTCCAGCCGTTGATAGGCGATTGACAACGCCGAGTCGCCTGTGAACGGTGTGCGCCCGGTCAGCAACTCGTAGGTGAGGATCCCGACGGCGTAGACGTCGCTACGCGGACCCGCGTTGCCGTCGCGCACCTGTTCGGGCGACAGATAGGCGGCGGTGCCCAGGATGACGCTCGTCGAAGTGATTCCGGCCGCGGCGACGGCGCGCACCAGGCCGAAATCGGCGATCTTGACGTCCCCGTCGTCGGAGATCAGGACGTTTTCGGGTTTGACGTCGCGGTGCACCAGGCCGGCTCGATGCGCGGCCGCCAGGCCGCCCAACACCGGACGAAGCACCGCGACCACGGCATGCGGGGGCATCGGACCGCGCTCGTCCAGAAGCTCGCGCAAGGTACCGCCCTCGATGAGCTCCATCACCAGAAAGGGGTGCCGGCCATCGTGGCCCTGGTCGTAAACCGCGACCAGCCCGGGGTCTTTCAGCCGGGCGACGGTCCGAGCCTCGAGCTGAAACCGGGTCAGGAACTGGGCATCGCCCGCGTAGCGGGGGTCCATCACTTTCAGCGCGACGGGACGATCGAGCCGAGTATCCAGCCCCCGATACACCGTCGAGGTGCCGCCGCTGGCGATCTTGACCTGCACGCGGTAGCGACCGTCCAGCAAGGCGCCGGCCAACGGGTCGCCCGTGCCTGCTCCAGTCACTGGGCAATCGTAGGGGAGAAGCTGCGCTCAACCTGCACACTCGGCGGCGCAGCAAGTTCTACACTGGCGCAGGTGGGCAGCATTCCCGCCGGCGACGATGTTCTAGACCCCGACGAGCCGATCTACGACCTGCCCAGGGTCGCCGAACTGCTTGGTGTCCCGGTCAGCAAGGTTCAGCAGCAACTGCGCGAGGGACATCTGGTCGCAATACGACGCGCTGGCGGCGTGGTGGTGCCGCAGGTCTTCTTCACCACTACCGGCCACGTGGTCAAGAGCCTGCCCGGGCTGCTGACGATCCTGCACGACGGCGGCTATCACGACACCGAGATCGTGCGTTGGCTGTTCACCCCGGATCCGTCGCTGACCGTCACCCGCGACGGCAGCCGCGATGCCATCAGCAATGCGCGTCCCGTCGACGCGCTGCACGCCCACCAGGCCCGCGAGGTCGTGCGCCGGGCGCAGGCTATGGCGTATTGAGGGCGGGTTGCGGGTCCGTTCGGCGCAACGAGTACCAGGCCGCCAGCCCGCAGGCAGTGGCCAGCGAGAAGTGCAGCCATGAGTACATGCCGTGCGATCCGTCCGGTTTGAAGATCACCATGACCCAGGTCGAGACGCCGGCGATGGCGGCGATGGCCCGGCGGGACTGCGCCAATGGCGCCGCGACGGCTAGCGGCCACGAGTAATACCAGGGCAGTGCGGCGGGGACGAACAACACCACGATCAGCATCGACCATGCGATGCCGGTCAGCGCGGCGCGGTCGTCGCGCCGATTGCGCCACCACACCAGCGGCAGCGACACCACGATGATCACGATGCCGATCAAGCGGGTGACGCGAAGCAGGCCGTAGAAGTCGATCGGGAAGAACCCGCTGACCAGCGCATGGATCAGGTTCGCTGCCGCGGTCGGCACGGTCAGCCAGTTGATGATCTTCACCGAACCGGCCAGCGCGCCCAGCCAGCCCAGGCCGACGCCGGCCACCGCGGACAACACCGCGAATACCACGGCGAAGATCAGCAGCGAGGACGCGGTGGCCGCAAGAAACGCGACTACGGGCGAGTATCCGCGGCGCTCGCGCAGATGTCGCGTCCACACCCAGACCAGGAACGGCAGCGCGAGTCCCGCGGTCGCCTTGACCGCCATGGCGACCGTCAGCAGCACGATCCCCAGCACGTTGCGCCCGGCGAAGGTGAGCGCGATACCGGCGGTCATCAGCCCGACCATCAGCATTTCGTTGTGCACCCCGCCCATCAGGTGGATGAGCACCAGGGGGTTGAGCACACAGATCCACAGCGCGGTGGGCCCATCGGACCCGACGTGGCGGGCCAAGCGGGGAGCGGCCCAGATCAACAGCGCCAGTCCGGGCAGCATGCACAAACGCAGCAGCATGGTTCCGGCCACCACGTTGTCGCCGACGATGATCGTCACGAACTTCGCCACCGAAATGAACGCCGGGCCATAGGGCGCGGTGGTGATCGTCCAGATCGGGCTTACATCGTCTAGCAGGGCGTTCGGATTCCCGACCGGAGCGATCGCGTAGGGATCCAGGCCGTCTCGCAGCAATGCGCCCTGGGCCAGATACGAGTAGGTGTCGCGGCTGAACACCGGCACCGACAGCAGCAGCGGCGCCAACCAGAAACCGGTGGTGGCTCTCATCGTGAACTCGCTGGCTTCGCCGGCCAACACCTGCCGTCCCAGCCGCAGCCACGCGAGCAACATGAGACCCACGCCCGTCCACAGCGCAATGGACGACAGCACAAGTCCATGGCCGAAGCGCAGCCAGGACATGTGCAGCGACTCCAGCAGGGGGTCGTGCTGGCGGATGCTCCCGGCTCCCAGCCCGCCGCCGGTTATCAGCAGCGCGGCGACAAACCCCAGTCGCGCCGGGCCGGCTTGGGTGCTGCCGGCGAACGCTCGAAGCTGTGAAAAACGTTGGTTGGGTGTCTGTTTCGTCGTGTTGGAGCTCTTGGTGGTCATGCGGACCGATTCGTGGCCGCGGCGGCCAGCTCCGACAACCCTGCCTTGGCCCCCTGGTTGATCGGTGCGGCCGCCAGCGTGGCCAACGCCCGTTGGGTGAGCTGCGCGATCCTGTCCTCCGCGGCGGTCAACGCGCCCACCGCCACGATGACCTCGCGCAGTTCGTGCACTTTGGCGTCGGTCAGCTGGGTGCCGATAGAGGTGCGTAACAGGTTGGCGGCCAAGGGATCCGACTTGTCCGCCAATTCCAGTGCCTCGGCCACCAGCACGGTGCGTTTGCCCGATCTCAGGTCGTCACCGGACGGCTTGCCCGTCACCATCGGGTCGCCGAAAACCCCGAGCACGTCGTCGCGCAACTGGAACGCCACGCCGAGATCGGTCCCGAACTGGTGAAAGGTGGCCTGTACGTCGGGTCTGTCCGCGGCGGCGGCCACCCCCAGCTGAAGCGGGCGCGACACCGTGTAGCAGGCCGTCTTGAAGGTGTCGACGGCCAATGCCGAGCCGATCGACTCCGCGCCGCTGAACTCCGCGACGATGTCGAGGTATTGGCCGCCCAGCACCTCGGTGCGGATGTCGGCCCAAACCCGCTGCACCCGACGTTGAGCATCCGATGCTAACGACGCGCGAAACATGATGTCGTCGGCCCATGCCAGCGCCAGGTCGCCGAGCAGGATCGCCGCCGATGTCCCGAATTGCTCGGGCGACCCGCGCCAATTGCGGTCGCGGTGCAGCGCCGCGAATTGAACGTGGGTCGTCGGCCTGCCCCGGCGCGTGGCCGACCGGTCGATCACGTCGTCGTGCACCAGCGCGCAGGCGTGCAGCAGTTCCAGGGCGGAAAACAGCAGCAGCACGCCCGGATCGGGCTCCCGCGTCGTCACCGCGCGCCAACCCCAGTAGGCGAAGGCCGGACGCAGCCGTTTGCCCCCGCTGAGCACGAAGTCCTGCAGGACGGAGACCAAGTCGCCGTAGTCGCTGCCGATGTAGGCCGCCTCGTCACGACGCTCATCCAGATACCGCCGCAGGTGTGCGGTGATGGTGCCGGCCAACTCGACGGTTGCCGCTGCTTCGGATGCTTCCAGGCTCAGCGCGGCGCCCCTTTCTGCTCGGCGTTGCTCGGCTCTGCTCAGGTCTGCCTCTGGTGGGCAGGCCCGACAAGTGTATTCGGCAGGGGTCGAAGAGCCGCCCCTATGCTGTCGTGGGGGCTGGGATCCCAGGCCCTGTTGACGAAGAGGAGTTGCGTGACCCTCAACACCATCGCACTCGAGCTGGTGCCGCCGAATGTGGACGGCGGTCGGGAGCGGGCCGACGACGAAGCCCGCAAGGTGCTGCAGTACTCGGCCGATTCGGGGCTTGACGGCCGGATTCGGCACGTCATGGTTCCGGGAATCATCGCCGAGGACGACGATCGGCCCGTTGCGATGCAGCCCAAGCTGGACGTGCTGGATTTCTGGTCGGTCATCAAGCCGCAGTTGCCCGGTATCAAAGGGCTATGCACCCAGGTCACCGCGTTTATGGACGAGGCGTCGCTGCGGCGACGCCTGACGGATCTGTCCGGCGCCGGGATGGAGGGCGTCGTCTTCGTAGGCGTGCCGCGCACGATGAACGACGGCGAAGGGTCCGGCGTCGCGCCGACCGACGCGCTGTCGATCTACCGTGACGTCGTGGCCAACCGTGGCGTGATCGTAATCCCCACCCGGGACGGCGAGCAGGGTCGGCTCAACTTCAAGTGCGATCAGGGCGCGACCTACGGCATGACCCAGCTGCTGTATTCCGACGCCATCGTGGATTTCCTGACCGAGTTCGCCAGGAACACCGATCACCGGCCCGAGATCCTGCTCTCCTTCGGCTTCGTGCCGAAGATGGAGAGCCGCATAGGTCTGATCAACTGGCTGATCCAGGATGCCGGCAACGCCGCGGTGGCCGCCGAGCAGGAGTTCGTCAAGAAGCTGGCCGGCAGCGAGCCCGAGCAGAAGCGCCGGCTCCTGGTCGACCTGTACAAACGAGTGGTGGACGGGGTCGCCGACCTCGGCTTCCCGCTCAGCATCCACCTCGAGGCGACGTACGGCGTTTCCGCACCGGCTTTCCAGACTTTCGCGGCGATGCTTGCTTACTGGTCGCCCGGCTAGGCCGGCGGCTGGTCCCGTGGTGCGGTGAACCGGGGAGAACGGTCCCGGCCGATCCATGCCAGCAGCGCTACGACGCCGGCGGCCGCGAACGACGCGATGCCCAGCCAGATGCCCGCCCCGGTGAAGGAGCGCGTATTCGGATCGGTATAGCGGGCTTGGGCGGTCATGGTGCTCACCACGCCCGGTTTGAGTTTCCACTGCACGACCTCGGGCTCGACGCGCTCGCCGTTCGTGGATGTCACTACCCCAGGGAAGGCGACGTTGAGTTCGACGTCGGCGTCGGGATCGGTGACCGAGGTCAGGTCCGCTCGGCCCTCCAGGATGACCAGATTGCCGTTGCGGCGCAGCGACAGATTCACGCCCTGGGCGTTGGAGTTCAGGTTGGCCAGCTGGGGCATCTCGGCGAAGGTGACGTCGGAGAACACCGCCTGCGACCCGACATAGCCGTCGCTGTCGTAGTTCGAGACGGCCACCTTCTGGCTGAACGCGAGATTGTTGGTGTCCAGCTGTGGACCGGTGTCCTTCGATGTCTTGGGTTTGGCTGCGGCGATGATCTCCCCGGACACCAGGTCATCAGGGGAGATGGTGATCGAGGCCCTGACCCGCAGGCACCCGGTGGCCAGCGGAACCAGCATCAGCAGCATCAGGATGGCCAATGCCCGGCGCCGCCGCGTCACCGATGCTCGGGACCGTCGGGCTGGGCGGGGGCGGGAGCTGGCGCGCACCAGGTCATCGTGCCAGATCCGGTGTGCCGCTTGGACGAGTCGTCGCCCCTAGCGCCTGGTGTGTTACGCCGGCTGCAGGGGCAGGGCGCGACCCAAGACCGCGAAAGCCCGTGGGTCGCCGGCGAAATGGTAGCCGCGGATGATGTCGGTGAAGCCCAGCCGTCGATACAGGCGCCAAGCGCGGTTGGGCTCACCGGTGGTTTCAGGTGTGGAGAGCAGGACGTTTTGCTCGACGCGGTCGCAAAGCAGCCGGCGAGCCAGCGCCTCGCCGAGACCGCGCCCCTGGGCGCTGGGTGCGATGTGCAGCTCGGTGAGCTCGAAGTAGCTATTCATCAGGCGCGAGATTTCCGTGGGGGCCAGGCCGCCGCGTTGCAGGCCCAGGACAACCTGTTGCTGCCACCACTGACCAGGCGCCCCGGGATAGCCGTAGGCCACGCCGAGCAAGGGTGCATCACTGAGCTCGGCGGCCGACGGCGCTTCGTCGGCCGTTGACTTCCACTCGACGGCGGCCACCGCCTTCCAGCCGAGTCGTCGGGTGTGTTCGAGCCACATCGCCGCGCGCTGGTTCTCTGTGCCGCGGGGGTAGCGCATCGCGTCGACATAGACATCCAGGGCCTCGCCGAGGCGGCGCTCCATGTCGGTCGGCAGCAGATCGATAAGGAATATCGCCAACTCGCGGTGTCCTTGTCAGGTGGGCGACTCGATGGGTTGGCGCCCATTATCGAATGCCAGTGGGCGGTGTTGCCACAAGAGTGATCTGTGGGTCGGCATCGGTTGGCACGGTGGTGTTCCGGCTCGCGGCGGGGGTGCGGCGGCGGGCGGGATAGCCAGGATAGAATCGGCGCCCGAAGCAGTGGTACCGCACAGATTGACCTCGTATCATCTGAGTTAGTTGCTCGCGTAACGGGCATCCGCGTGTTATCGATAAATAACGTGTCAACCCGCCGTCGGCAAGGAGGGACGAATGCCACTCTCCGATCATGAGCAGCGAATGCTCGATCAGATCGAGAGCGCTCTCTATGCCGAGGATCCCAAGTTCGCGTCGAGCGTCCGTGGCGGAGGCCTCCGCGCACCGACCGCACGGCGACGTCTGCAGGGTGCAGCGCTATTTGTCGTCGGCCTCGGGATGCTGGTCTCCGGCGTGGCGTTCAAGGCCACGATGATCGGGAACTTTCCGATCCTCAGCGTGATTGGCTTCATCGTGATGTTCGGCGGTGTGGTGTTTGCCGTCACCGGTCCCAGGTTGGCCAGTAGGCAGGACCACCCGGGATCGGGTTCCGGGGCGTCGCGCCAGCGCCGCACCAAGGGTGGCGGGGGGTCGTTCACCAGCCGCATGGAGGATCGCTTCCGCCGCCGCTTCGACGAGTAAGCGGAGCGCACGCAGACCTCGCGGGGCAGCCTGATGGCTGCCCCACTTTTATACCGGGCGGCCTGATGGCTGCCCCGCTGTTTCGTAGTTGCGCCCACCCGAGTCTGCGGTGAGGGCGTGAATTCTGCGTCGGACGCGAACTGTGCGCAGGCTCGGCGCCAGGATTGCAGGCTCGGCGTCTTGCGGTGTGGTTAGTCGGCCCGTCGAGCCGTCTTGAGGCCAAATCGTTTTTGAATCGAGTCCGGTGGGCTGGCATGTGCCCCACTTCGCCCCACCGACGACAGACCCAGCGGTTTTGCGCCTCTGACATGCGCATTTGCTAGGCCATAGGGCGGGCGCCAACCGGCGTCGCAGGCCAGTCGGGCGAACCCGCGTCGGAGTTTCGGCAAAAAACGCCACACCGAGACATGACAATGGCTAGGAATGGGGTGAAGTGGGGGACTGTGGGGTATGGTGGCCGAAGTGTTTGGGCGAAGTCGGAGCCGCTCGGGACGGGAGGTGAGCTGGTGTTTCTCGGCACCTACACGCCCAGGCTCGACGACAAGGGGCGGCTGACATTGCCCGCCAAATTCCGTGACGCGCTGGCAGGGGGGCTGATGGTTACCAAGAGCCAAGACCACAGCCTGGCTGTCTACCCACGAACGGAATTCGAGCAACTCGCGCGGCGCGCCAGCAAGGCACCACGGAGTAACCCGGAAGCCAGGGCTTTCCTGCGCAGCCTGGCCGCCGGCACCGATGAGCAGCACCCCGACACACAAGGCCGGATCACGTTGTCGGCCGACCACCGTCGCTATGCCCACCTCTCCAAGGATTGCGTGGTGATCGGAGCGGTCGACTATCTCGAAATCTGGGATGCGCAAGCCTGGCACGACTACCAGCAGACCCACGAAGAGAACTTCTCCGCGGCCAGCGATGAAGCACTCGGCGACATTTTCTAAGGCGCATGCCCGTGCATCGTGGCCTCTGCCCGAACCGACCCTGGCGTACTTCCCCAACGCCAGGTTCATAGGTTCGGACAGGGACCTCGGTGCAGGGGCGCCCGCCTTGGAGACCTGGACCCGGGGAGGCGTTGCGGTGGTTGAGAATCCAGACGATTTCGGGCACGCGCCCGTTTTGCTGCAGCGGTGCGCGGAGCTGCTCATCCCGGCACTGACCCGCCACCACCCGGACGGCTCGGACGCGGTTCTCGTCGACGCCACGCTCGGCGCGGGCGGACACGCGGCGCGCTTCTTGACGGAACTGC
This sequence comes from Mycobacterium sp., assembly GCF_019247635.1. Lineage (GTDB taxonomy): Bacteria > Actinomycetota > Actinomycetes > Mycobacteriales > Mycobacteriaceae > Mycobacterium. The sequence continues at coordinate 26,772 of NZ_JAFBAR010000053.1, read as the reverse complement.
CCGGCCTGCGCCTGATCGGACTCGACCGCGACCCCGCTGCGCTGGACATCGCGGGAGTTCGCCTGGCGCGATTCGCCGACCGAATCACGTTGCTGCGCACGCGATATGACCGGCTGCCCGAGGTGCTGGCCGAATCCGGCTATGCCGCTGCACAATCCGTCGACGGCGTGCTCTTCGATCTAGGGGTTTCGTCGATGCAGCTCGACCGCCCCGAACGGGGCTTCGCCTACGCTCAGGACGCGCCGCTGGACATGCGGATGGACCCCGACTCGCCACTCACCGCGGCAGAGATCCTGAACACCTACGACGAGACCGCACTGGCCGACATCCTGCACCGCTACGGCGAGGAGCGGTTCGCACGCCGCATCGCCGCGCGGATCGTCCGGCAACGCTCCCGCGCTCGGTTCACCTCGACCGCCGAGTTGGTCGCCTTGCTCTACGAGGCGATTCCGGCTCCCGCGCGACGCACCGGCGGGCACCCGGCAAAGCGCACCTTCCAGGCGCTGCGCATCGCGGTCAACGACGAGTTGGGCTCCCTGCGCAGCGCGATCCCCGCGGCGCTGGACGCGCTCGACGTCGGCGGGCGTATCGCGGTGCTGGCCTACCAGTCGCTAGAGGACCGGATCGTCAAGCGGGCGTTCGCCGACGCCATCGCCTCCCGCACGCCGGCGGGCCTCCCCGTCGAACTTCCCGGCCATGGACCACAATTCGCGTCTTTGACGCGCGGCGCCGAAAGAGCTGGCGCCGCCGAAATCGAACGCAACCCCCGCAGCGCCCCGGCGCGATTGCGGGCCGTGCAACGAATTGGGAAGGGCGATACATGAAGACGAAGCGTGAGGCGCCCAAACGCGGCGGCAGCGGCGATCGTCGAAGTCGGCGCGACGGTGCAGCCCGCAAGAGGACGCCCGCGACCGCCGACGCGGTGTCGTCGCGCCGAACCCCGAAGAATTCGACGCGCGAGCCGCGAGCTTCGCGGTCCGGGAGGTCGGGACCCCAGACCAGTCCGATCACCCGGCCCGTCGAACGGCCGGGCAGGGCCAAGAACACCAGCCAGGCAAAGGCACGGGCCAAGGCGCGGAAGGCCAAGGCGCCCAAGGTTATCCGACCGAAGCTGAGCGAGCGCCTGGCCATCCGGCTGGCGTCCATCGACCTACGGCCTCGCACGCTGGCGAGCAAGGTCCCGTTCGTCGTGCTGGTCATCGGTTCCCTGGCCGTCGGCCTTGGTCTGACGCTGTGGCTATCCACCGACTCCGCGGAGCGTTCCTACGGGTTGAGCCATGCCCGCGAGCGGACGCGGTTACTGCAGCAGCAAAAGGAAGCGCTGGAACGCGATGTGCGCGAGGCGGAATCCGCGCCCGCCCTGGCGGAGGCGGCCCGCAAGCTGGGTATGATCCCCACGCGCGACACCGCCCACCTGGTTCAGGACCCGGGCGGTAGCTGGGTGGTCATCGGCAACCCGAAGCCGGCCGACGGCGTCCCCCCACCGCCGCTGAACTCCAAGTTGCCCGATGAGGTTCCGCCGGCGCCCCCGCCACCGGCGGCGCCTCCTCCGGAGGTGTCGGTGCGGGTGGCCCCGGGACCCAATGATCCTCAGCCGCCCGGCAGGACCGGACCGCAGCAGCTGCTTCGTGGCCCCGACGGCTCGACGACGCTGGGCACAACGGCCCTGCCCGCCCTGCCCGGCCTGGTCGGTGGGCAACCGGTGCCGGGATTGGCACCAGTACCTGGTCAGCCGCAGACGCCGACGGGGTCGGTGCCGCAAGTGCCCCTCCCGGCCCAGGCTCCCGCCCAACTGCCCGTTGCACCGCAACCGGTGCTGCCCCCGATCGTGCCGCAGGCGCCGACCGTGATCGCGCCCCAGGCTCCGGGTAACGGTGAGCAGTTCACCCCGGTCATCCCGACCACCCCGGGCGCGCCGCGGTGAGCCGGGGCGGCGCCCGGCCGAAGCGGCAGGCGAGGGGCTTGCGTCAGCCCAAGGCGAAGGGCGTCCGGGAACCAAAGCGATTCCGGAAAGCCAAGGCGGGCAAGCAATCCAGCCCGGCGCCACGACCCGGTTCCGGTCACTCGGCGAAAGAGCGACGCACCCGGCAGGCGATGCACGTCGGGAGCCGCGGCGCTTCGTTCGTCTTCCGGCATCGCGCCGGCAACGTCGTCATCGTCGCGCTGATTGTGGTGGCGGCGGTGCAGCTATTCATGTTGCAGGTGTCCAACGCCGCGGGCCTGCGCGCCCAGGCCGCCGGACAGCTCAAGGTCACCGACGTCGAAAGGGCGATCCGGGGCAGCATCGTCGACCGCAACAACGACCAGCTCGCGTTCACCATCGAGTCGCGCGCGCTGACCTTCCAGCCCAAGAAGATCCGCCAGCAGTTGGAGGAGGCTAGGAAGAAGACGCCGTCGGCCCCTGATCCGCAGGAGCGGCTGCGCGAGATGGCCAAAGAGATCGCGGGGCGGTTGAACAACAAACCGGACGCCGCGACCCTGCTGAAGAAGCTGCAGAGCGACGAGACGTTTGTGTACCTGGCCCGCGCCGTCGACCCCGCCGTCGCCAGCGCGATCAGCGAGAAGTATCCCGAGGTGGGTTCCGAGCGCCAGGATCTGCGGCAGTATCCCGGCGGATCGCTGGCGGCCAATATCGTCGGCGGCATCGACTGGGACGGCCACGGTTTGCTCGGCCTGGAGGAGTCCCTGGATTCCGCGCTTGCCGGTACCGATGGCTCGGTGACCTACGACCGCGGATCTGACGGCGTCGTCATCCCCGGTAGCTACCGCAACAGGCACAAGGCGGTCAACGGCTCGACCATCCAGCTCACCCTGGACGACGACATCCAGTTCTACGTGCAACAGCAGGTACAGCAGGCCAGGAATTTGTCTGGCGCACATAACGTCTCGGCTGTCGTCCTAGATGCCAAGACCGGCGAGGTGCTGGCCATGGCCAACGACAACACCTTCGACCCGTCGCAGGACATCGGCCGTCAGGGCGATCGGCAGCTGGGCAACCTGGTGGTGTCCTCGCCGTTCGAGCCGGGCTCGGTTAACAAGGTGATCACCGCGTCTTCGGTTATCGAGTATGGCCTCACCAACCCCGACGAGGTGCTACAGGTGCCCGGCTCCATTCAAATGGGCGGCGTCTCGATCCACGATGCCTGGGAACACGGCGTGATGCCCTACACCACCACGGGCGTGTTCGGAAAATCGTCCAACGTCGGCACGCTGATGCTGGCCCAGCGGGTAGGGCCGGAACGCTACTACGACATGGTCCGCAAATTCGGGCTGGGGCAGCGCACCGGGGTGGGGCTGCCGGGTGAGAGTGCGGGGCTGGTGCCGCCGATCGACCAGTGGTCGGGCAGCACCTTCTCCAACCTGCCCATCGGACAAGGTCTTTCGATGACCCTCCTGCAGATGGCCGGCATGTACCAGACGATCGCGAACGATGGGATCCGGATGCCTCCGCGGATCATCAAGGCCACCATCGCGCCCGACGGCACCCGCATCGAGGAGCCGCGGCCCGACGGCGTTCGCGTGGTGTCGGCGCAGACCGCCCAGACCGTCCGCCAAATGCTGCGGGCCGTCGTGCAGCGTGACCCGATGGGCTACCAGCAGGGCACCGGGCCAGCGGCCGCGGTGCCGGGCTACCAGATGGCCGGCAAGACCGGGACGGCGCAGCAGATCAACCCCGCCTGCGGCTGCTATTTCGACAACGTCTACTGGATCACCTTCGCCGGGATGGCCACCGTTGACAATCCGCGCTACGTGATCGGGCTGATGATGGACAACCCGGAACGTAACGCCGACGGCACGCCGGGCCACTCGGCGGCCCCGTTGTTCCACAACATCGCCGGCTGGTTGATGCAGCGCGAGAACGTGCCGCTGTCACCGGACCCGGGACCACCGCTGACGTTGCAGGCCACCTGAGCGCGTTAGCGTCGCCCCGATAGCCGCTAACGGCGCGTTCGGATCCGCTTTTCCGTCCGCGATCGAACGTTGAGTTCGCCGTGGACGGGTGCCGAGTCGCTCCAACGGTGCGCTGCCCCGTACGGGGCAGCGGTGGCGGCATCGCGTCAATCATTCGCCGGCAGTTCGTGCGCGGCGAAACGCCTTCCTCCACGTCGTCGAAGATGTACGTTCCTGGAATGGGGCCGACGGGTTGATCGGAAGGAGCAGGGGTGAACTTTTCGGTGTGGCCGCCAGAGATCAATTCGGTGCTGCTGCTTGATGGACCGGGTTCGGGGCCGATGTTGGCGGCGGCGGCGGCCTGGGACGGGATCGGCAGCGAGCTGAGCTCAGCGGCGAACGCGTTTAGCTCGGTAACTTCCGACCTCACCGGCCAGGCCTGGCAAGGCGCCGGGTCGGCGTCGATGACGAATGTGGCCAGCCAGTACGTGGACTGGCTGGGAGGGGCAGCGGCTCAAGCCGCACAGTCGGCAACCCAAGCGCGGGCGGCGGCCACCTCGTATGAGGCTGCGCTGGCAACAATCGTGAACCCCGGGCTGGTGACGGCCAATCGCGGCCAGCTGATGTCGCTGGTGATCTCGAACCTGTTCGGGCAAAACGCTCCGGCGATCGCGGCGGCTGAGGCTGAATACGAGCAGATGTGGGCTCAGGATGCCGCTGTGATGAGCGGATATCACGCCAGTGCGTCGGCGACGGTCGCGCAGTTGGGGCCGTGGGGGCAAGTGTTGGAAAACCTGCCCGGACTGCCGGGCGAGTTCGGCAAAGCCATCGAAAACGGCTTCGCTCTCGTTGGGGGAGTTCAGCAGACCCCAGCTTCACCGACCACGGTGCTCACCGGGGTGGCCGAGACGCTTTACACCGAGATCTTCGGGGCCCCGGCTGCTTCGCCATTCACGGCGGTGCAGGGCGGGACCTTCACCGGCACACCGTCGCTGGCAACCAGATTGGAAGAAACCGCGCTCTTGCCGGTAAAACCTATCCTGGCCTTGTCGGGACTTGAACCTCAACTTGCAGCGACGAATTCCCCACTTTTGGCGCTGTTCGCCAGCAACGTCCCGCCACTATCACTGGTCATCGGCAACTCCCCGCCCCTTCTGTTGACGGCGCTGCTGGGCGAATCTGTCCAGCAGACGACTTATGACGGGATGACGGTAGTGCAGATCACGCCGGCTCATCCATCCGGCAACTACGTGGTGGCCATTCACGGCGGCGCGTTCATCTTTCCGCCGTCGATCTTCCACTGGGTCGATTATTCGTTAATGGCCTACCAAACCGGGGCGACCTTCGAAGTGCCCATATACCCCTTACTGCAGCAAGGCGGCACCGCCGGCACGGTGGTACCGGAAATGGCCGGCCTTATCTCCATGGAAATCGCTCAACACGGGGCCTCCCACGTCAGCGTGCTCGGTGACTCCGCGGGCGGCACCCTGGCGCTGTCGGCCGTCGAGTACATGGTGAACCAGGGTGAACCCGTACCTTCGTCGATGGTTCTGCTGTCACCTTGGCTAGATGTGGAGCTGACCAATCCCAACATTCCGTTGGTCCAGGACCCCCTGCTCCCTGTGGCGCCCGGGCAACTGATCGGCAAGGAGTGGGCAGGCAATCTTCCTGAGAACAACTACATGGTGAGTCCGCTGTATGGCTCACTCCATGGACTCCCGCCGACGTATGTCTACTCGGGCTCCCTGGATTCACTCGCTCCCGACACGTTGGTGCTCGAGCAAAAAGCCGCGACCCAAGGTGCGCCGATCAGTTTCATCCTGGCAACCGGCCAAATTCACGACTGGATTCTGCTCACTCCGGACGGTTTCCAATACTTCCCGCAGATCGAGCAGGAACTCGGTATCTAACGTCTCACCCTGCTGTCTCCGCGGAAGAGCTAATGCCGCCTTCGGGAGACGATGCGGGCGAAGGGTGAAGCCACCCAGGGTGATTGAGGAGCAGGACGGCCGCCACGGGAGTGCGGTGCCGTTAGCTCACCGTCCCCGGCGGCTGGAATCGTATCGCGGCAGGCGGGACACCCTTAGGGTCCGCGTGTCTAGGTAGGGTGTCATGGCTGGTCATGGCGACCGCGCGACGTTGACGGAGGTGGTGACTGGTGTCGGTGCCAACTGCGCTGCGGCCCAGGGCCGTCACCGGCGCGCGATTGCCTGCGTTAGCCGCCCAGATCGGCGCGGCGCCGCCCGACGGCCCCGTCCCCGACGTCGCCGTCACCGGTGTGACGCTCCGCGGCCAGGACGTGCGGCCCGGTGACCTGTTCGCGGCGCTGCCCGGCGCGATCACGCACGGCGCCCGGTACGCCGGCGACGCGATCGGGCGCGGCGCGGTGGCGGTGCTCACCGACACCGCCGGGGTCGCCGAAATGGGCGCTCGGACAGTGCCCACCCTGATCCATCCCGCACCCCGCAGCGTGCTGGGCGGCCTGGCCGCGACGGTGTATGGGCACCCGTCCGAGCGCGTGGCGGTCATCGGCATCACCGGAACGTCCGGCAAAACCACCACCACTTATCTCGTCGAAGCCGGGCTTCGGGCCGCGGGACGCATCGCGGGGCTGATCGGCACCATCGGCATCCGCATCGACGGCACCGACGTACCCAGCGTCCTGACCACCCCCGAGGCGCCCGCGCTACAGGCGATGCTCGCGGCGATGGCCGAACGCGGCGTCGACACCGTGGTGATGGAGGTGTCCAGCCATGCGCTGGCGCTGGGCCGGGTGGACGGCACCGGATTCGCCGTGGGCGCTTTCACCAACCTGTCGCGCGATCACCTCGACTTCCACCCCACCATGGAGGACTACTTCGAGGCCAAGGCGCTGCTTTTCGACCCAGCCTCGCCACTGCGTGCGCATCAGGCGGTGGTCTGCGTCGACGACGACGCCGGCCGTGCGATGGCCTCGCGCGCCGCCGGCGCGATCACCGTCAGCGTCGCGGGCCAACCCGCCGATTGGCGTGCCGTCGACGTAAAAGCAACGAGCGCCGGGGCACAGGAATTCACCGCCATCGACCCCGCCGGTGTGCAGCACCGGGTGGGTATCCGGCTGACGGGCCGCTACAATGTGGCCAATTGCCTTGTCGCACTTGCGATTCTGGATGCCGTTGGGGTTTCGCCCGAGCGTGCGGCCCCGGGGCTTTTGCAGACGCGGGTTCCCGGCCGTCTCGAGCAGATCGACCGCGGCCAGGACTTTCTCGCGCTGGTCGACTACGCCCACAAGCCCGGCGCGCTGGGGGCAGTGCTGACCACGCTGAGGCGCCCGGGCCGTCGGCTGGCGGTGGTGTTCGGCGCCGGTGGCGATCGCGACCCGGGCAAACGGGCCCCCATGGGCACCGTCGCGGCCGAACTGGCCGACCTGGTGGTCATCACCGACGACAACCCGCGCAGCGAGGATCCGGCGGCGATCCGGCGCGAGATCCTCGCCGGGACAACCGAAGCCGCCTCTGCAGCAGAAGTGGTCGAGATCGGCGACCGGCGCGAGGCCATCTGGCACGCGGTCACCTGGGCGCGTCCCGGCGACGTCGTGGTCGTCGCCGGTAAGGGCCACGAAACGGGGCAACGTAGTGGCAGCGAAGTCCGCCCGTTCGACGACCGGGTGGAACTCGCCCAGGCATTAGAAGCGCTTCGATGATCGACCTCACCGTTGCCCAGATCGCCGAGATCGTCGGCGGCACACTGGCCGACATCACGCCGGAAGACGCGGCACAACGCCGCGTCACCGGGGCCGTGGAGTTCGACTCGCGCGCGATCGGCCCGGGCGGGTTGTTCCTGGCCCTGCCCGGCGCGCGTTCCGACGGGCACGACCACGCCCGGTCGGCGGTTGCGGCCGGTGCCGTCGCGGTGCTGGCCGCTCGGCCGGTCGGGGTACCCGCCGTCGTGGTCGCCCCGCTAAAGGCATCGGATGGCCGGGCGGGGGTGCTCGAGCACGACGCGGACGGGTCGGGTGCGGCGGTGCTGGCCGCGCTGGCCAAGCTGGCCAAGGCGGTGGGCGCCGAGCTGGTCGCGGGTGGGCTGACCATCGTCGGGATCACCGGCTCGTCGGGCAAGACCTCGACCAAGGATCTGGTTAGAGCCGTGCTCGAGCCGTTGGGTGAGGTGGTGGCCCCGCCCGGGTCGTTCAACAACGAGCTCGGCCATCCATGGACCGTGCTGCGCGCCACCCGCGAGACCGACTACCTCGTCCTGGAAATGTCGGCGCGTCATCCCGGCAACATCGCGGAGTTGGCCGAGATCGCCCCGCCGGGCATCGGCGTCGTCCTCAACGTCGGCACCGCGCACCTGGGCGAGTTCGGTTCCCGAGAGGCCATCGCGCAAACGAAATCCGAACTGCCGCAAGCTGTCCCGGAGTCCGGAGCGGTGATCCTAAACGCCGACGACGCGGCGGTGGCCGAGATGGCCGCCGTGACCGCAGCGCGGGTGATCCGCGTTAGCCGCGGCAGCACGGGCGATGTCTGGGCGGGTCCCGTCACGCTGGACGGCTTGGCCAGACCGCGGTTCACCCTGCACGCCAAGGGCGCCCAGGTGGCAGTCCGGCTAAGCGTCTTCGGGGACCACCAGGTGACCAACGCGATGTGCGCGGCCGCCGTTGCGCTGGAATGCGGGGCCAGTCTCGAGCAGGTGGCGGCGTCGCTGGCCGCGGCCGGACCGGTGTCGCGGCATCGGATGCACGTGACCACCCGCGCCGACGGCGTCACGGTGATCGACGACGCCTACAACGCCAACCCGGACTCGATGCGCGCCGGGCTGCAGGCGCTGGCGTGGATCGCCAACGGCGCCGGCCCGGCCGCGGTACGGCGAAGTTGGGCGGTCCTGGGCGAGATGGCCGAACTCGGCGAGGACGCGATAACCGAGCATGATCGCATCGGACGGCTCGCGGTGCGCTTAGATGTGACTCGACTCGTTGTCGTGGGAACTGGGAGGTCGATGAGCGCCATGCACCACGGAGCGGTCATGGAGGGCTCATGGGGCTCTGAGGCGGATCGGAGCGCGGTCGCCGTGCCCGACGCCGGCTCCGCCCTGGCATTGCTGCGTGCGCAGGTCCAGCCCGGGGACGTGGTTTTGGTCAAGGCGTCCAACGCCGCCGGGCTGGGCGCGCTGGCCGACGCTTTTGCGGCTGACAGCGAGAGCGCGCGCCCATGAGACAAATCCTCATCGCCGTCGCCATCGCGCTGGCCGTGTCCATCCTGTTGACCCCGGCGTTGATCCGGATGTTCACCCGGCAGGGGTTCGGCCACGAGATCCGCGAGGACGGGCCGCCCACCCACCACACCAAGCGCGGCACCCCGTCGATGGGCGGCGTGGCGATTCTGGCCGGAATCTGGGCGGGCTACCTGGGGACGCACCTGGCCGGTCTGGCGTTCGACGGCGAGGGGATCTCCACGTCGGGTCTGCTGGTGCTGGGCCTGGCCACCGTGCTTGGCGGCGTCGGGTTCATCGATGACCTGATCAAAATCCGCAGGGCGCGCAACCTCGGGCTGAACAAGACGGCCAAGATGGTCGGGCAGATCAGCGCTGCGGTGCTGTTCGGCGTTCTGGTGTTGCAGTTTCGCAACTCCGCCGGCCTGACCCCGGGCAGCGCGGATCTGTCCTATGTGCGCGAAATCGCCACGGTCACACTGGCTCCCGCGCTGTTCGTGCTGTTCTGCGTGGTGGTCGTCAGCGCCTGGTCCAACGCTGTCAACTTCACCGACGGCCTGGACGGGCTGGCCGCCGGCTGCATGGCGATGGTCACCGGGGCCTACGTGTTGATCACTTTCTGGCAATACCGCAACGCCTGCGTCACCGCGCCCGGGCTGGGCTGTTACAACGTGCGTGATCCGCTGGACCTGGCGTTGATCGCAGCCGCCACGGCCGGCGCGTGCATCGGCTTTTTGTGGTGGAATGCGGCCCCGGCCAAGATCTTCATGGGCGACACGGGATCCCTCGCGTTGGGCGGCGTTGTCGCTGGGTTGTCCGTCACCAGCCGCACGGAAATCCTCGCGGTGGTGTTGGGTTCGCTGTTTGTCGCAGAGTTCACCTCAGTGGTGCTGCAGATCCTGGCGTTTCGCACCACCGGGCGCCGGGTGTTCCGGATGGCGCCCTTCCACCACCATTTCGAGCTGCTCGGATGGGCCGAAACCACCGTGATCATCCGCTTCTGGCTGCTCACCGCGATCACCTGCGGCCTGGGCGTGGCCCTGTTCTACGGCGAGTGGCTGTCCACGATCGGCGCCTGACGTGCTCGCCCCGTTAGTTCCCGGCGCGCAGGTGCTGGTGGCCGGCGGCCGGGTGACCGGCCGGGCGATCACCGCCGCGCTCACCCGGTTCGGCGCGACGCCCACGGTGTGCGACGACGATCCGGCCATGTTGCGCCCCTACGCCGAGAGCGGGGTGGCGACCGTGGATCCAACGATTGCCGAGCGACAGATCGCCGACTATGCGCTGGTAGTCACCAGTCCCGGATTCCAGCCCACGACGCCCGTGCTGGCGTCGGCCGCGGCCGCGGGCGTGCCCATCTGGGGTGATGTCGAGCTGGCCTGGCGGCTCGACGCCGCCGGTTGCTGCGGGCCGCCGCGGCGCTGGCTGGTGGTGACCGGCACCAACGGCAAGACGACCACGACGTCGATGCTGCACGCCATGCTGAGGGCCGGGGGCCTGCGCAGCGTGCTGTGCGGCAACATCGGAGACCCGGTGCTCGACGTTCTGGACGAACCCGCCGACGTGCTGGCCGTCGAGCTGTCCAGCTTCCAGTTGTACTGGGCTCCCTCGCTGCGGCCCGAGGCCGGCGTGGTGCTCAATATCGCCGAAGACCACCTGGACTGGCACGCCACCATGGCCGACTACACCGCGGCCAAGGCCCGGGTGCTGGGCGGCCGGGTCGCGGTCGTCGGGCTGGACGACGTCAGGGCCGCCGCGCTGCTTCCTGCGGCCCCAGCGCCGCTGCGGGTCGGATTCCGGCTGGGCGAACCGGCCGTCGGCGAACTCGGCGTTCGCGACGGGCACCTGGTCGACCGGGCCTTTGCCGACGACCTGCAGCTCCTTCCCGCGGCGGCGATCCCAGTGCCGGGCCCCGTCGGGGTACTCAACACCCTGGCCGCCGCGGCGCTGGCCCGCAGCGTCGGGGTGCCCCCCGAAGCGATAGGGGCGGCGATCTCATCGTTCCGGCCGGGACGGCACCGGGGGGAGGTGGTGGCCGTGGCCGAGGGAATCACCTATGTCGACGACTCCAAGGCCACCAACCCGCACGCCGCCGAGGCGTCGGTGCTGGCCTATCCGCGGGTCGTGTGGGTCGCCGGAGGTTTGCTCAAGGGCGCATCCGTGGACGCTCAGGTGGCCCGAATCGCACCCCGGTTGGTCGGCGCGGTGCTCATCGGCCGAGATCGGGCGGAGGTTGCCGAGGCGTTATCGCGACACGCGCCCGATGTCCCCGTCGTCCAGGTTGTGACGGGCGAGGATGTTGGGATGCATGCGCCTGATGTTGTTTCTGGGTCTTCTGTTGTCAAAGTGGCAAAAGTTAACGATGCCGGCGGGACGCTCGGGGATCGCGTGATGGCCGCGGTGGTGGTAGCGGCCCGCGGCCTGGCTAAACTGGGGGACACCGTGCTCTTGGCACCGGCCGGGGCGTCGTTTGACCAGTTCACCGGCTACGCCGACCGCGGCGACGCCTTCGCGGTGGCCGTCCGTGCGGCGACGCGGTAGGCGGGGGTGGGTAACGCGCTGACCCGGCTGCGGCGCCGGGGCAAGAAAAACGACGCCGCCGTCGCCCGGGCTGACGAGGCGCAGGAACCGGCCGAGACGGACGCATCGGAGGCATCGGAGGCCGCGACAGCGTCGGAGGCCCCGAACGACCCGGTGGACCCCGAATCCACCGAGGAGATAACGGCTCAAGGCGGCCCGCGCACCCGCTTCGGTAGCTGGCTGGGCCGGCCGATGACATCGTTTCACCTGATCATCGCGGTCGCCGCCCTGCTGACCACGCTCGGCCTGATCATGGTGCTGTCGGCCTCCGGCGTGCGCTCCTATGGCGCCGACGGATCGGCCTGGGTGATCTTCAGCAAGCAGGTGCTGTGGACGATCATCGGGCTGATCGCCTGCTATGCCTCGTTGCGGATGTCGGTGCGATTCATCCGGCGGCTGGCATTCGTCAGCTACGCGATCACCATCATCTTGCTGGTGCTGGTGTTGATTCCGGGGATCGGCAACCTGGCCAACGGCTCGCGGAAGTGGTTCGTGATCGCGGGCTTCTCGATGCAGCCTTCGGAGCTGGCCAAGATCGCCTTCGCGATCTGGGGCGCGCATCTGCTGGCGGCCCGGCGCATGGAGCGGGCCTCGCTGCGCGAGATGCTGATTCCGCTGGTGCCGGCCGCGGTCGTCGCGCTGGCGTTGATCGTGGCCCAGCCCGACCTCGGCCAGACGGTGTCGCTGGGCATCATCCTGCTGGCCCTGCTGTGGTACGCCGGGCTGCCGTTGAGCGTGTTCGTCAGCTCGCTGACCGCGGTTTTTGTTGCCGGCGCGATTCTGGCGATGTCCGCGGGCTATCGGTCAGACCGGGTGCGGTCATGGCTGGACCCCGAAAACGACCCGCAGGACACCGGTTATCAGGCCCGGCAGGCCAAGTTCGCGCTGGCCCACGGCGGCATCTTCGGCGACGGCCTCGGTCAGGGCGTCGCCAAGTGGAACTATCTGCCCAACGCGCACAATGACTTCATCTTCGCCATCATCGGGGAGGAACTCGGTCTCATCGGCGCGCTCGGCCTGCTGGGGCTCTTCGGGCTGTTCGCCTACACCGGCATGCGGATCGCGCGCCGGTCGGCCGACCCGTTCCTGCGGTTGCTGACCGCCACCACGACGATGTGGGTGCTGGGCCAGGCGTTCATCAACATCGGCTACGTGATCGGCGTGCTGCCGGTGACCGGGCTGCAGCTGCCGCTGATCTCCGCTGGTGGAACATCAACGGCCACAACGCTTTTCATGATAGGAATCATGGCCAATGCGGCTCGTCACGAACCCGAGGCCGTCGCCGCGCTGCGTGCCGGCGGCTACGACAAGATGAACCGGCTGCTGCGGCTGCCGCTGCCAGAGCCGTATGTGCCGAGCCGTCTCGAGACGTTCCGGGACCGCAAGGGACGCTCGCGCCCGGCCAAGGCGGCCAAGTCTCCGAAGAAGCCCGGTCAGCCCGCCCAGAAGGCCCCACGCAAGGTCTCCCGGAAGCCGGCCCGGCCCGCGCGAACGGCAATACCCCACGCAGTTGATCGCTCCCCCCGCCGATCAGGGCATCATGGATCTGGCCAGCGTTACGCCGGCCAGCGTCATGCACGGCGCGCTAGCGCACTGGAAGGTCAGCGTTACGGGTGAACGACTTGGTCAAGGAACCGGCCGGCGGGCTGGGCGTAAGCCCCCGGTCCGCCGGTGTGGCCTCGTCGTTCCTTGATCCTTTGTCGGTTGTGCTGGCCGGCGGCGGCACCGCCGGGCATGTGGAACCGGCGATGGCCGTCGCCGATGCTCTGGCCGCCCTGGACCCGCGAGTTCGCATCACCGCGCTGGGCACCTACCGCGGGCTGGAGACCAGGCTGGTGCCCGAGCGCGGATATCACCTCGAGCTGATCACGCCGGTCCCGCTGCCCCGAAAACCCGGCGGGGACCTGGCCCGGCTACCGCCCCGAGTGTGGCGTGCGGTCCGGGAAACCCGGGCGGTGCTCGACGTCGTCGACGCCGATGTCGTCGTCGGCTTCGGTGGGTATGTGGCCTTGCCGGCCTACCTCGCCGCCCGCGGGATCCCCGGTGTGCGGCGACGCATCCCCGTCGTGATTCACGAAGCCAACGCGCGCGCCGGGATAGCCAATCGTGTCGGTGCCCGCAGCGCCGACCGGATCCTGTCCGCGGTGCCGGATTCCGGACTGCGACGCGCCGAGGTGGTCGGGGTGCCGGTGCGCTCGACCATCACCGCGCTGGATCGTGCCGCGTTGCGATCCGAAGCCCGCACGCACTTCGGCTTCGCCGGCGACGCACGGGTGTTGCTGGTGTTCGGCGGCTCGCAGGGCGCGGTGTCGCTCAACCGGGCGGTTTCGGCGGCCGCCGCCGAACTGGCCACCGCGGGAGTGGCCGTGCTGCATGCCCACGGGCCCAAAAACACCCTCGACCTGCGCACGCCCGACCCGGGGGATCCGCCCTACGTGGCGGTGCCGTATCTGGACCGGATGGATCTCGCGTACGCCGCCGCGGACCTGGCGATCTGCCGCTCCGGCGCGATGACGGTCGCGGAGGTCTCGGCCGTCGGCCTGCCCGCGATCTACGTGCCGCTGCCGATCGGCAACGGTGAGCAGCGGCTCAACGCGCTGCCGGTGGTCAACGCCGGTGGTGGCATGGTGGTCGACGATGCCGACCTCACTCCGGCCTTGGTGGCCCGCGAGGTGGGCGGCCTGCTTAACGACCCGCAGCGGCTGGCGAACATGACGGCAGCCGCCGCCCAGGTGGGACACCCGGACGCCGCTCGCCACGTCGCCCAGGCCGCTTTGGACATTGCGGCGCGGAGACGAGCATGATCGACGGCCGGTTGCCACCCGAGCTGCAACGGGTGCACATGGTCGGCATCGGCGGAGCCGGAATGTCGGGCGTCGCCCGCATCCTGCTCGACCGGGGCGGGCTGGTGTCCGGGTCGGATGCCAAGGAATCGCGCGGTGTGCACGCGCTGCGCGCGCGCGGCGCAGAGATCCGGATCGGGCACGACGCGTCGTCGCTGGATCTGCTCCCCGGCGGCCCGACCGCCGTCGTCACCACGCATGCCGCCATCCCCAAGACCAACCCGGAGCTGGTCGAAGCACGCCGCCGCGGCATCCCGGTGATCCTGCGTCCGGCCGTGCTGGCCAGGCTGATGCAGGGGCGGACCACGTTGATGGTCAGCGGCACCCACGGCAAGACGACCACGACGTCGATGCTGATCGTCGCCCTGCAGCACTGCGGGCGTGACCCGTCCTTCGCGGTCGGCGGCGAGCTGGGGGAGGCCGGCACCAACGCCCACCATGGCAGCGGGGACTGCTTCGTTGCCGAGGCGGACGAAAGCGACGGCTCGCTGCTGGAGTACACGCCCGACGTCGCGGTGGTCACCAACATCGAGTCCGACCACCTCGACTTCTACGGCAGCGCCGAAGCGTATGTCGAGGTGTTCGACTCCTTCGTGGACCGGCTCGCGCCCGGAGGGGCGCTGGTGGTGTGCACCGACGACCCCGGAGCCGCCGGGCTGGCCGAGCGCAGCGCCGAGTTGGGCATCCGGGTCCTGCGTTATGGGTGTTCGGGAAAGGACCTGGCGGCGACCCTGGTGTCCTGGGAGCAATACGGCACCGAGGCGGTCGCGCACATCCAGCTGGCCACCGACCCGGACAGCCCGCCTGTGCGCGCGATGCGGCTGTCGGTGCCCGGACGGCACATGGCGCTCAACGCGTTGGGCGCGCTGCTGGCGGCGGTCGACGTCGGCGCTCAAGTCGACGACGTACTCGACGGGCTGGCCAGTTTCGAGGGTGTGCGTCGCCGGTTTGAATTGGTCGGGACCTCGGGCGTCGGCGAGGCCCCGAAGTCGCTGGTGCGGGTGTTCGACGACTACGCCCACCACCCCACGGAGATCAGCGCGACGCTGGCCGCCGTACGCAACATGCTCGAGCAGGACGGCGGCGGTCGGTCGCTGGTCGTGTTTCAGCCTCACTTGTATTCGCGCACAAAGGCTTTCGCCGCCGAGTTCGGCAGTGCGCTGGATGCCGCCGACGAGGTGTTCGTGCTGGACGTCTATGGTGCTCGCGAACAACCGCTTCCCGGTGTCAGCGGAGCCAGCATTGCCGAGCACGTCGGCGTGCCGGTGCGCTATCTCCCGGATTTCTCGGCGGCCGCCGAGCAGGTGGCCGCGGCCGCCGGTCCCGGTGACGTGATCGTCACGATGGGCGCCGGCGACGTGACGCTGCTGGGTCCGGAGATCCTGACCGCGCTGCGGGCGCGGGCCAACCACAGCGCCCCCGGTCGGCCCGGGGTGTTGTGGTGAGCGAGCCCAACGACGCCGGGCCCGACGTCGCCGACGACGCGGGGCCCGACCTCGCCGCCGCCACCACCGAGGCGAGCTCCGAGCAGCGGGAGGGTCAGGTCGCGGCGGACCACGCCGAACCCGAGGGGCCACGCCGGCGGGCCCGCCGGGAACGTGCCGAGCGTCGCGCCGCTCAGGCCCGCGCCATGGCGATCGAGGAGGCCCGCCGGGACGCCAAACGACGGGCCGGTGGGCGGATCGTCAACGAGCCCAAACCCGTTGCGCGGGGCGTAGTTCGGGGCTTGAAGATGCTGCTCGCGAGCGTGCTGTTGGTCGTCGTCGCGATCGGGCTTGGGCTGATCCTGTATTTCACGCCGGCGATGTCGGCCCGCAACATCGTCGTCACCGGCATCGGCGCGGTGACCCGCGAAGAGGTCCTCGACGCCGCGGGGATAAAGCCCGGGACGCCGCTGCTGCAGATCAACACCAGCCAGGTCGCCGACCGGGTGGCGGCCATCCGGCGGGTGGCCAGCGCACGAGTGCAGCGCCAGTACCCGTCGGCGCTGCGGATCACCATCGTCGAGCGAGTCCCGGTGGTAGTCAAGGACTTCCCGGACGGCCCGCACCTCTTTGACCACGACGGCGTCGACTTCGCGACGGCCCCGCCACCGCCGGACCTGCCGTACATCGACGTCGACGATCCGGGCCCGAACGACCCGGCGACGAAGGCGGTGCTGCAGGTTTTGCTGACGCTGCGGCCCGAGGTGCTAGCTCAGGTCGGTCGCATTGCGGCCCCCTCGGTGTCCTCCATCACCCTGACCCTCGGCGACGGGCGGGTCGTGGTGTGGGGGACTACCGAGCGTGCCGCGGAGAAGGCCGAAAAGCTGGCCGCGCTGTTGACCCAGCCGGGCAAGACCTACGACGTGTCCAGCCCCGATCTACCGACGGTCAAGTAAGTGGGCCGAGCGGCCAAACCGCGCTGCGGCGCGCTGCCGTGACACGCGACCCAGCGGCCTCCACGCCGGCATGACTCGCTGCGAGCAAATCGAAAATTGCGTGCAACGCGTCGGCGCGCCTGCGCGGTTAGCACCCGCCGTACCCATACGGTTCTGGTTACGCGGAACTACTTGACATAACTCTAACTCTATGGTTGAGGTTGAGGGTTTTGCAAGCAGACACACCGCCGGGAGAACCATCAGGGAGGAAGACGAATGATGACCCCCCCGCACAACTACTTGGCAGTCATCAAGGTCGTGGGTATAGGTGGCGGCGGCGTCAACGCCGTCAACCGGATGATCGAGCAGGGTCTCAAGGGTGTGGAGTTCATCGCGATCAACACCGATGCGCAGGCATTGTTGATGAGCGATGCCGACGTCAAGCTTGACGTCGGCCGGGAGTCCACCCGCGGGCTCGGCGCCGGCGCCGACCCTGATGTCGGGCGCAAAGCGGCCGAGGACGCCAAAGAAGAGATCGAGGAGCTGCTGCGCGGCGCGGACATGGTGTTCGTCACAGCCGGCGAGGGCGGCGGCACCGGCACCGGCGGGGCCCCCGTCGTCGCCAGCATCGCGCGCAAGTTGGGCGCGCTGACCGTCGGCGTGGTCACCCGGCCCTTCTCGTTCGAGGGCAAACGGCGCGGTAACCAGGCCGAAGCCGGCATTTCCGCGCTGCGGGAAAGTTGCGACACGCTCATCGTGATCCCCAACGACCGGCTGCTGCAGATGGGTGACGCCGCGGTTTCTCTGATGGACGCTTTCCGCAGCGCCGACGAGGTGCTGCTCAACGGTGTGCAGGGCATCACCGACCTGATCACCACGCCCGGGCTGATCAACGTCGACTTCGCCGACGTCAAAGGGATCATGTCCGGTGCCGGCACAGCGCTGATGGGCATCGGCTCGGCCCGGGGTGAAGGACGGTCGCTCAAGGCAGCCGAGATCGCGATCAACTCGCCGCTGCTGGAAGCCTCGATGGAGGGGGCGCAGGGCGTGCTGATGTCCATCGCGGGCGGCAGCGACCTGGGCCTGTTCGAGATCAACGAGGCGGCCTCGCTGGTGCAAGACGCGGCGCACCAGGATGCCAACATCATCTTCGGTACCGTCATCGACGATTCGCTGGGTGACGAGGTGCGGGTCACGGTGATTGCGGCGGGTTTTGAAGCCAGCGGTCCCGGCCGCAAGCCGCTGGTAGGCGGAGTTGAGACCGGCGGGGCGCATCGGATCGAGTCGGCGAAGGCCGGCAGGCTCTCCTCGACGTTGTTTGAGCCGGTCGACGCCGTGAGCGTGCCGGTGCACACCAACGGTGCGACGCTCAGCATCGGCGGCGATGACGACGACGTCGACGTGCCGCCCTTCATGCGCCGCTGAGGTGCCCGGTGACTGCGACACGTCGCATGCCTTAAGGATTCCGGATACTGGGCATGTGAGCGTGCGCGTCCGGCGGGTGACGACCACCCGGGCCGGAGGTGTGTCGCCGCCGCCGTTCGACACCTTCAACCTGGGCGATCACGTCGGTGACGACCCGGCGGCGGTGGCCGCCAACCGAGCCCGGCTGGCCGCGGCCATTGGCCTGCCCGGCGATCGGGTGGTGTGGATGAACCAGGTCCACGGCGATCGGGTCGAGGTGGTCGACGGACCGCGTGACGGTGCTTTCGACGACACCGACGCGGTGGTCACCCGAATGCCCCGACTGGCGCTTGCCGTCGTGACGGCCGATTGCGTGCCGGTCTTGATGGCCGACGCGCGCGCCGGCGTAGCCGCGGCCGTCCACGCCGGCCGCGTCGGCGCCCAGCGGGGTGTGGTGGCGCGCGCGGTGGAGGCGATGGTGGGCCTGGGTGCCCACGTCGGCGACATATCGGTGCTGCTGGGTCCTGCGGTCAGCGGCCGCAATTATGAAGTGCCCGCCGCCATGGCCGATGAGGTCGAAAAGACGCTGCCGGGCAGTCGCACCACCACCTCGCGCGGGACACCGGGCCTCGATCTTCGGGCCGGAATCGCTTGTCAGCTGCGCGGTTTGGGCATCACGTCGATCGACATCGATCCGCGCTGCACGGTGGCCGATCCGTCCTTGTTCAGCCACCGCCGGGATGCGCCGACCGGGCGGCTGGCGTCGCTGGTCTGGATGGAGTGACGGCCATGGCGGTTGGTCTGTCGGACCCGGGATCAAGCGGGAGTAACCGCGAATCGGAATTGACCCATGCGTTGGCGTCGCTGCGATCCAGGCTTGCGATGGCCGCCGAAGCCACCGGCCGCAATGTCAGCGAAATTGAACTTCTCCCCATTACCAAATTCTTTCCAGCAACCGACGTTGCGATTTTGTCGAGATTGGGTGTTAGGGCGGTTGGCGAATCGCGAGAGCAAGAAGCTTCGGCGAAAGTGACCGAACTCACTGCGCTTTTGACGGGGTCGGCGCACACGGACTCGCGGACCATGCACTGGCACATGGTGGGCCAGATCCAGCGAAAGAAGGCCCGATCGCTGGCGCGCTGGGCGCACACCGCGCACTCGGTCGACAGCCCGCAATTGGTGACCGCGTTGGATCGCGCGGTGACCACCGCCCTGGGCGAGGGCCGTCGGGAAGATCCGCTTCGGGTCTACATCCAGGTCAGCCTCGACGGCGACGTGTCGCGCGGTGGCGTTGACCTCACGGCGTCGGGCGCGGTCGACCGGGTGTGCGACCAGGTCGAGCAGTCGCAGAGCCTGGAACTGATCGGGTTAATGGGCATCCCCCCGTTGGATTGGGACCTCGATCAGGCGTTTGAGCGGCTGCGATTGGAGCACCGCAGGGTACTGAAATCGCACCCGAATGCGCTGGGATTGTCCGCGGGTATGTCGAACGACTTGGAAATTGCCGTCAAACATGGTTCGACGTGTGTGCGTGTCGGTACCGCGCTATTGGGCCCGCGCCGGTTACGGTCACCGTAATTAGTCACTGTAGTCACACCTTCATCACAGACAACAGAAATCCCAGGGGCTAGAAGGGGTCACACGCAATGAGCACACTGCACAAGGTCAAGGCCTACTTCGGGATGGCTCCGATGGAGGACTACGACGACGAGTACTACGACGACCGCGCCCCCTCCCGCGGTTTCCCTCGTCCTCGATTCGACGACGGGTATGGCCGCTACGAGGGTCGCGACTACGAGGATCCCCGTGGCGATCTTCGCGAGCCGGACTACCCGCCGCCCAGCAGCTATCGCGGCGGCTACGCGGATGAGCCGCCGCCCTTCCGGGGCCGCGAGTTCGACCGCCCCGAGATGGGACGCCCGCGCCTGGGGTCGTGGCTGCGCAGCGGCTCCACCCGCGGCGCGCTGGCGATGGACCCGCGCCGGATGGCGATGATGTTCGAGGAAGGCCACCCGCTGTCGAAGATCACCACGCTGCGGCCCAAGGACTACAGCGAGGCCCGCACCATCGGTGAACGGTTCCGGGACGGCACCCCGGTCATCATGGACCTGGTGTCGATGGACAACGCAGACGCCAAACGGCTGGTCGACTTCGCGGCCGGCCTGGCCTTCGCCCTGCGCGGCTCGTTCGACAAGGTTGCGACCAAGGTGTTTCTGCTGTCGCCCGCCGACGTCGACGTATCTCCCGAGGAACGCCGCCGGATAGCCGAAACCGGCTTCTACGCTTACCAATAACGCAAACGCTCACCGTCTAGCCCGGTTGTCACTAGGTGACCGCCGGGCTCGGCGCTTTCTGGGAGGACGTCACAAGATGTGGGCCGGCCCCCGGAGTCGGTAGGCTGGCTGCGAGATGTTGGCCGCGCGCTATGCGGGCTACCACAGGTTCATCGGTAAGGTCGGGGCTTCCAATTGCTGGTGCTGTTTCTTCACATCCTTGGTTTGGTGCTGTTCGTTTTCTGGCTCCTGTTGATCGCGCGGGTGGTCGTCGAGTTCATCCGCTCGTTCAGCCGTGACTGGCGTCCCACCGGCATCACCGTGGTGATCCTGGAGATCATCCTGTCGATCACAGATCCGCCGGTGAAACTGCTGCGTCGGCTGATCCCGCAACTGACCATTGGCGCGGTCCGCTTTGATCTGTCCATCATGGTGCTGTTGTTGGTTGCGTTTATCGGCATGCAACTGGCTCTGGGGGCCTCCGCCTGAGCGTCTGAAGATCATCGGCCACGGTTCGGCGACGGTTTTGATGCGGTCGGATTTCGGAGCTAAGGATTTCGATTTCATTTCCCTTAAAGTCTGAAATCGGTCCTTATTTATTGGTCTAATCGGCAACCGCCGAGTCTGGTGTGACAGGATGGACGGCAGTTGCACAACGGCTACCACTCCGTTCTACACTTTCCAGATCGTTTGACAGGAACTCGAGGGGAAAACAATGCCGCTTACACCAGCCGACGTCCATAATGTGGCGTTCAGTAAGCCGCCAATCGGCAAGCGGGGCTACAACGAAGACGAGGTCGACGCTTTTCTCGACCTGGTGGAGAACGAGCTGACGCGGCTCATCGAGGAGAACTCCGATCTGCGCCAGCGGATCAACGAGCTGGACCAGGAGTTGGCCGCGGGTGGCGGCGCCGGTGCAGGTGTCGCTGCCCAGCCGACCCAGGCCATGCCGGTCTTCGAACCCGAACCCGAACCTGTCAAGCCTCCACCCGCACCCGTCGCCCAGGCACCCGTCGCCTCGGCCGGCACCACCGAGGAGCAGGCCTTGAAGGCCGCTCGCGTGCTGGGTCTGGCCCAGGACACCGCCGACCGGCTGACCAGCACAGCGAAGGCCGAGTCGGACAAGATGCTCGCCGATGCCCGCGCCAACGCCGAGCAGATCATCAGCGAAGCCCGGCACACCGCTGAGACCACGGTCACCGACGCCCGGCAGCGTGCTGACGCCATGCTGGCCGACGCGTCGACCCGGTCCGAAAGCCAGTTGCGCCAGGCGCAGGAGAAGGCGGACGCCCTGCAGGCGGACGCCGAACGCAAGCATTCCGAGATCATGGGAACCATCAACCAGCAGCGCACGGTGCTGGAAGGCCGCCTCGAGCAGCTGCGCACGTTCGAACGTGAGTACCGCACCCGGCTCAAGACGTACCTGGAATCCCAGCTCGAGGAGCTCGGTCAGCGGGGATCGGCGGCCCCGGTCGACTCCAGCGCGGACGCCGGCGGGTTCGACCAGTTCAATCGGGGTAACAACTAGTCCAGCGGCGCGCCGAACTCCACGGCTGACACGCAGTGGTAGGTTTGGCAGTCGCCGTCGGCTGGAGGATGCGCAATGCTGATCATCGCCCTGGTGTTAGCCGTTATCGGGCTCGTCGCGTTGGTGTTCGCCGTGGTTACCAGCAACGAGTTGGTGGCCTGGGTGTGCATCGGTGCCAGTGTCCTGGGCGTGGTGCTGTTGATCATCGACGCGGTACGCGAACGGCAGCGACGTGATGCGGGCGACGAAGACGAAGAAGACGAAGACGAAGACGAAGATGAGGCAGCCGGGGACGACGAGGACGAGGACGCCGTCGACTACCCGGAGGAAGCGCCCAACGAGGACGAGTCGGACGATACCGTCACCGACGAATCCGCAGAGCCGGCGGAGTCGACCGTACCCGCCGATAAGAGCGGCGAAGAGAACGCCAAATAGCGTCAGACGGTCGGTGTGGCCAATAGGTCGCGCACCTCGTCGTCGCTGACCTGGCGAAAATCGGCATACACCTCTCCGACGGCATCGAAGACGATTGGGCTACTGACGCTCACCACGTCCTCGGCCTCCCGCGCGAGCTCGCGGCACGCTGACGGCGGCGCGACGGGAACCGCGACGACGATCGATTTCGGGCCTTCTGCCCGCAGCGCCCGGACCGCAGCCAGCATGCTGGCACCGGTGGCGACCCCGTCATCGACCAGGATCACCGTCTTGCCGCGTGCGTTGGCCGGGGGGCGGCCACCCCGGTATGCGTGCTCGCGTCGGCGGAGTTCGACCGTCTCGCTCTCGATCACCTCGCGCACCTGCTGGTCGGTGATGTGCAGGCTGGAAACCACGCTGTCGTTCATCACGAGCCCACCGCCGCTGGCCAGTGCGCCCATGGCCAGTTCGCTCCACCGCGGCACCCCGAGTTTGCGCACCAGGAACACGTCCAGCGGGGCGTGCAGTGCCGACGCGACCTCCCAGCCCACGGGCACGCCCCCCCGCGCCAGCCCCAGCACGAGCAAATCGTTCGCGTCGCGGTATGCCGCGAGTTGCCCCGCCAGGACGCGGCCCGCCTCGCGGCGGTCGTGGAAGGTGCGCATTGCGGTGCGCCTTAGAAAGCCACTCGGTGGGTTCATGGTTGTCTCGCTCAGCCTACGACGCGGGGCCGGCACGTTAACAACATCTTTCACGCTGCTTTACAACTTCGGTGCCGTGGCCAAGATCGTCGGCGACACACCAGGCAAATTGTGCCCGAGGGGGACTCGGCCACCTACGACACGGGTTGAGATTTTTCAGCTGAGTCGTTGACCAGCGATCTCACGGCTGGTGAAGGGATGTCCGGATACCTGGTGGTGACCTCGAATGGTTCGACCAGGTGCCGACGTGGTGATGCCGGGTGTCGTTAATTCCTTTGATTCCACCACGCGTTGATCCGGGTAGCTACGAACTTGAGTTGTCGCCGTTTCGTTTCTGACAACCGGCGCGCGATCGTCTCACCCATGATCGCCACGGCGACGACGAACCGCGGGACGTTTCCTGTAGCAGGGACCATCGCGAGCACCCATGGCGGCACGGTCTCGCCGCCGGCGACAGCATGTGAGCGATCCTTAACGGCGCGGACCGGCTATCGCACCGCACCGGTACCGTCCATGATTCGCACCGGTAGCGGTTTACCCAGCGGCTCCGGATCGCGCGTGCGCGTCAAGAAGTCGCGGCTCTCTATTACGCGGTCGAATCGTTCCCCAACCGCCGCGCGGTAGCGCGAGTCGATCACGACAAGTGGTGGATTGGCTAGTCGGGAGAGCAGTTCCTAAATACCCTCACACCGGTAGTTGATCGGCGTGTACGGCACGGCTGCACGCGCCGAGGCGAAGGCCAGAAGCGGTTGTAAGACCCCGCCAACACCGACATACGCAACGTGCTGGGCACCCGAACCAGTGATAATTGCCGCCGCGGGATCGGAGAGGTCGCTCAATTCGGCGGCAGTGAGCCGAACGCCGTCGCTCACGACGGCGATCCTGTCGGGATCACTCGTCGCTGCCATCTCGAGCAGCCGCGAAATGCTCACCGGGGAAATCCTTCCAGCTCCTGGTCTAAGCCATCTTGACCCCGAATGCACCAACAACCATGGCGTTCGCCGCAAATCAGGTTTCCGCCTAGGAAGCGGTCTGTGACAGCGGCAATGACCTTTACGACCGCGGGAGCGCAAGCACTTGCTCGCTCAAGATGTTTTTCATCACCTCGGTGGTGCCCGCGGCGATCGTGCTCGAGCGGCTGAAGAGCAGAGCATCTGTGGCGGCCGGTGCAAGCCCGCTGGCGGCTGCAGCGCCGCGGAGGTCGAAAATTAGCTCTGCATACTGTTGATCTACCTGACTCCAACTGAGCTTCACCAACGACTGTGCCGGACCCACAGTGCCCGCGCCGATCTCTGCGATCGATCGTTCGGCGAGTAACCCAAGTACTTCGGATTCGACGTAGAGACGCAATAGGTCGTCACGGCGATAGGCGGGGACGGTGCGCATGTGCTGTCCTGTCACGTTTCGCACCTGTGCACGGGTTCGCATCGCCAGCATCATCGCCGCGGCGCGCTCATGGGCCAGGGTGCTCATCGCGGCTCGCCACCCGTCGTCGAGCGGACCGAGCAGCGCCGTCCGAGGCAACGACACGCTGTCGAAAAACAATTCGGCGAACTCCGCGCCTCCATTCAGTTGCATGATCGGCGCCACCGTCACACCAGGAACGTCCAACGGCACAAGAAACAGCGACAAACCGCGGGGGGATCGACCATTGCTGTCTACCGGAGTCGTACGAGCCAAGACCAAGCACTGGTCGCCTTCGGCGCCGTGCGATGTCCACACCTTCTGGCCGTCGAGGACGAAGCCATCGGAGCCAACGCTCGCGCGGGTGCGGAGGCTGGCGAGGTCGCTGCCGGCGCCGGGTTCGCTGAACCCTTGGCAGAACAGCAGTTCGGCGCTTCGGATGCCAGGCAGATACTGTTTCTGTTCAGGCGATCCCAAATGCATGATCGCGGCCGCGACCGTGTTGACACCAATGAATCCGGCGATCTGTGGTGCTCCGGACTCACTGAGCGCGGCTTCGCACGCAACGTGGGTCGCCAGGTTCAGTGCGCGACCGCCATATTCGGCTGGCCAATCGAGGCCCACCCACCCGCCGATGTCGAGTTGGCGCTGCCAGGCGCGGCTCGCCGCGAAGTCGGTGCGCTCACCGTATTCGGCGCGGAACCGCGGCAGGTGCGTGTCGAGAAAGTCGAGTAGCTCGTTGACGATCGACTGATCGTGACCGCTCACCGGCGAGGCTCTTTCGGCAACCCCAACACCCGTTCGGCGATGATGTTGCGCTGTACCTCGGACGTGCCGCCACCGATGAGCAGACCGAATGATTCGAAATAGTCGTAGATGTCGGTCTCGCCGGCCAGTACTGCGAACTTGCGGATTCGGTGGTTTAGCTCAGTGGCGATCAGTTTCAGGGCGCTGCTGGCCGGTCCCGGTTCCTCGCCGTGCTTCTGCTCGGACACGCTTTTATAGAGCAGCGCGCGAGCGACGTTCACGTCGTCGGCCAGCTCAACCAGCTGCTGCCGTAACACGATGTCGTCGGCGTACGTCTCGGCAAGCTCAACGACCACCCGTTGCAGACCGATGACCGTGGCCGCGAACGCGGTGCTTCGCTCGAACAACAGCGTCGTTGTCGCGACTTTCCACCCCTGCCCGAGTTCCCCGAGGACATTTTTTAACGGAATACGCGCGTCGTCGAAGAAGACTTCACAGAATTCCGGTCGACCGGTGATGGCGGTGATCGGGCGGATGGTGATGCCAGGCGTGCGCATATCCGCAATCACGTAGGTCAGGCCGCCATACCGGTCGGAGGGGTCTGTGCGCACCAGCAGTTCGCACATGTCGGCGTGCTGAGCGCGGGTGTTCCACCGCTTCTGGCCGTTCACGACCAGATAGCCATCGTCGATGATGGCGCGGGTGGTGATTGACGCCAGATCCGAACCGGCACCAGGCTCGGAGAAGCACTGTGCGAACAGCAGATCACCGGTGAGAATGCCCGGCAACCAGCGACGGCGCTGCTCTTCGGTGCCTTCGGCGATGATCGTGGGGCCCGCGTGGGACAAGCCGACAAAGAATGGCTCACCGCCAAGTCCACCGGCGCGCTGATGCTCCTCGTGAAAAATCAGTTGCCGCAGCGGCGATGCACCTTGGCCGCCGTACTCAGTCGGCCAGGCTATCCCTGCTAAACCGGCCTGGGCCAGGCGCTTCTGCCACTGACGCTGGGCGGCAACGTAATCGACGCCCACATCGTCGCCCACGGAGATAGACGCGGGAAGTTCAGGGCCGGGGTTCGATGCGAACCACTCACGAAGTTGCACGCGAAACTCAGTGTCGCTCACCGCTATCGGTGCGGGCAATGGATCCGTCGCCATGGTCACAGTTCCTGAACGAGCTTCGCAACCTCGTCACGGTTGACCTTGCCGGTCTCATGGCGCGGAATTGCGTCTACGAACACGACGCGGCGGGGAAGTTCGTAGGCGGCCAGGCAGGCCCGGAGGGCTTGCCGGATCGCCTCGCCGTCACCCGTGGCGCCGCGGTGCAGCACAACAGCAGCGACTGGAACCTCACCCAATCGTTCATCGGGTATGCCCGCAACTGCAGAATCGGCAATCTCCGGCAAGTCGTTGAGGGCCGCCTCCACCTGCGCGGGATAGAT
>NZ_JAFBAR010000127.1 GCF_019247635.1 Mycobacterium sp. | reverse complement strand
TGAAAGTGCCGGTTGTCGAGGTCAGGCGGTGTCCCTGGGCCCGGGACGCGTCGAGTCGGCGCGATCACCGACTCCTCCAGAACCGGTCCGCCGGCGGCCTCCCATTCGCGAAACCGCGACCAAGCTTCGTCATCGCTGATCTTCGCGGGCGTACACCGGTCGGGCACCACAGACTCGCCCGGTCGCCGACCCCGTAACAGCCGCGACAGACCACCATTGGGCTCGTCGAAAGCCGGTGACCACCAGGCCACCACCTGCGACTGGGCCCGGGTCATCGCAACGTAGGTCAATCGGCCGTCGTCGTTCGCGGCCTCCGTGGCGCCCAGCTTTTCGACGGTCGTGAAATCGGGGCTGTCCTTGCCGCCGATGTGCAGGCAACGCACGCCGTCATCGTGGAACAGCACCAGATCGCGTTGCTGGACATTGCGATTGAACGCGAACGGCAGATACACCACGGGGTATTGCAGCCCCTTGCTCACCCACACCGTCATGATCTGAACGGCGGCGGCATCGCTGTCGATGCGCCGATTGCGTTCTGTTGCCCCGCCTCGTTCTTCGCGCTGGCCGCGCAGCCAGTCACGCAGCGCCGGCAGCGTGAACCGCTCGCGGTGCGCGGTGTCCTGCAGAAGCTGGGTCACGTGCGCGAGGTCGGTCATGTGCCGCTCTCCGTCTTGCCACGACAGCACGCGGTCGCTCATGCCATTCAACTGCGCGGCCTCGAAGATGGCGGCCACCCCGCGCTCGCGCGCGTAGCCCGCCCACTCCCGCAAGGTCTCGGCGACCCGATCGGTCAGCGCATCACCGCCTGCGGCAAGGTCTTTCGCGGTCGCGCCGAAGAACATGGTCGCTGCTGCGGCGCGCACGACGCCGGGGCGATGGGTCTGATCGAATGCCTCCAATAGTGACAGCCAGTCATCGGCGGCCTCCGATCTGAAGACGTCCGAGTCGCCCGTGTAGACGGCGTGGACGCCCGCCTCGGTCAGCGCGCCGTGACACGCTCGCGCGTCCGTGTGCTTCTCGACGATCACCGCGATGTCACCGGGCTGCAGCGGCTTGCCGTCGAACGTTGCGCCGCTGGCCAGCAGGTTCCCGATGTCGGCGGCGAGGTCCCGCCCGATGTGCTCCCGCAGATCAGCGATGCTCAGGTTCTGAATGCCGCTGCGGCCGAATGTCGTTCGGCGTACCACGCGCAGCCGCAACGGATCGTTGTGCGGTGCACCTGCCAGCCGGTGGCCACGGTGATGGGCATCGACCTTGCGGACCACGATCGCGGGGTCACCGAGTTCGGCGCCGAGCAGGACGGCCTGCAGCCGATCGACGAGTGCGCTGTCGCTGCGCCAGTTGGTGGCCAGCGTCCGTTTGTCGCCCGCCGTCTGGGCCGCATGAAGGTAGGTGACGATGTCGCCGCCGCGGAACGCATAGATCGCCTGCTTCGGATCGCCGATGAGGATCAGGGTGGAGCGCCCGCTGAATGCGCGGTCTATCACCTGCCACTGCACCGTATCGGTGTCTTGAAACTCGTCGACCATGACGATGGGCCAGCGCTGATGCATCCGCAGCCGGGCAGGAGAGTCGTCGCTGTCGAGCGCGTCGGCCAGTCGGCTGAGCAGGTCGTCATAACCCAGGACGCCCCGCCGTCGCTTGCGTGTCTCCAGCTCGGCGAGAACGTCTTCCGCGAAGTTAACCCGCACGGCAGCCTGCGATCCGGGTTGCGGGTCGCGCGGGCGCAGCATGGTCGACGGGTTGTTGACGACAGTGCGGGCGATTCGCAGGGCATCGGGGTAGCCAAGTGCGGGATCGTCGCGCTCACTACCGAAGCGGGCCAGGTAGAGATCGTCGACGATTTCGGCGACCAACTCGTCGAGGTCCTCGACCAGCGTCACACCCGCGTCGGTGTCGCCGGCCACGCCCAGCGATCTCAGCACCAGCTGGCAGAACTGGTGCGTCGTTGCGATCGTCGCCGAGTCGAATCCGGCCAGCGCGTCGCGCAGACGTTGCTTTCTGCCGTCACGGTCGGCGGCGGTGCCGTCAATCAGGTAGGCCGTCAATTGGGTGTCGCCGGCGTTCGCGAGATCGTCGAAAGCCCTTAGTGCATCAACAATTTGGCAGCGGACGCGTTCCCGAAGCTCTTGGCTGGCCGCCCGCCCGAAGGTGATGAGCAGCATCTGGTCGAGCGTCGCGTGGCCCTCGGCCACGTAGCGGGTCACCAGAGCGGCCAACGTGAACGTTTTGCCGGTTCCGGCGCTGGCTTCCAGCACGGTGGTCGAGCGCTCCGCCGGCAAGCGTCCCACGAGATCGAAGGGTTGCATCAGCCGACGGTCCTCTCGGCGCGCAGCATGGGCAGCCAGAGCCGCGCGGCGTAGGCACCTAGACGGTTGTCCTCGCCGTCATACTCCTCGCCGGGCCGGACTGGCTGCATCAGGTCGGTCAGTCGTGCGTTTTTGCCCCAGGCGCGCTCGTGCGCGGGCGCTTGGTCTTCGGCGGGGTATCGCTCTTTCGACTTCCACCGGAACAATGCCGCTTGTACCGGGTCGTCGCCGCAGTGCCGGGCGACCGCCCAGGCGTAGGAAGTCTTGATGGGCAACGGAATCGGCTCTCGTCGTCCGGTGTCGTAGATCGCCACCAGATCCCGGAGCACATCGACCGCTTTGTCCTGCGGGCGTCCGAGCCCCTCCTGCCGTGCAGCGGTGCCTTTCTTCTGCCGGCCGATGCAAACGGCCGACCAGTCGCGGTCCGGGTCGTGAGCGTGCAACGCCAACAACGGAATCCACGATTCGAGTAGGTGCTTGCCGTCCAGCCTGGAGTACGTCAGCGACACCAGACGCTCGCCGAACACCTCTGACACCGTGCCGGTCAACCGCCGTGAGCCGAGGTCGATATCGACGTCATACGCCGCGGCCTCGATCTTGGGGGCCCTGCGGTGTCGCAGCGCCGCCTCCGCCAACACCGCGGCCTGATCGCGGATCTCGGTTACCTTGCGCCAGCCCAGCTGGCCGGGAGGCAATGTGCCACGACGCCATTCCGCATGTCGCGCCGCGTCCGGTTCCATGCCGGCCAGCATGTCGCCCAGCATCCGATCGCCGACCGTCCACTCCTCGAGTGCGTTGATGTCCACCGGCATTGCATCTTCGACGCCGTCGACGTCCCATGGCAGCGTGTACTCGAGCGCTCTGAAGAATCCCTTGACCGGATCCTTGAAGAAGGCGGCCAAGTCGGCGAGGAGTACGTCGTCCGGCTCATGCGGCGGCAGTGGTTCGC
The DNA here is from genome assembly GCF_019247635.1 of Mycobacterium sp. GTDB lineage: Bacteria > Actinomycetota > Actinomycetes > Mycobacteriales > Mycobacteriaceae > Mycobacterium. The sequence continues at coordinate 20,218 of NZ_JAFBAR010000127.1, read as the reverse complement.
AGATGAACTTCGGCTGCTCGGCGCGTTCGCCGGCGGCGGTGCGAGCCGCCCGCAGCACCGTCGGATCGAAGCTGAAGGGCACGCCCGGCACTAGCCTTCCGCGTTCGACGTTGCGAACGTCGAACGGCTGCAAGGGATGTTCGACGACGACGCGAGAGCGCACCTTTTCCGGCGTCGTTACGTCGAGGGTGTCGAGCAGTTCGGCCAGCGGCACGGCGGGAGGTCGGCGTTGCCCGGAGTATTCGTTTGCGCCGGTGTAGGTGATGACCAGATTGTCGGTGGCCGCACAGATGGCGTCGAGTAGCAGTTGCCTGTCCTCAGAACGGGTGTCGCGCTCACCGGTCTGCGGCCGCCGCGCCAGCGCGTCGTCGCCGTCGACGACACCGATCCGCGGAAACACGCCGTCGTCGAGCCCGACCAGGCAGACCACCCGGTGCGGGACCGATCGCATCGGTACCATCGTGCAGACCGTCAGTGTGCCAGTGCGGAAGTTGGCACGAGTGGGCCGCCCCGCGAGCTGCCGTTGCAGTAGCGCGCGGATATCCGGTAGGCGCAGCAGAGTTTCGGTCCGCGAGCCCGCGGTGTGGAGTATCCCGGCGAATTCGCGCTGTAGCTGACTGGTCTGCCACGCGTCTTGCGACGAGTCTCCGTCGTCGACGCGGGTCAAGGCTTCGATGCCGTCGGTCAGTGCGGCCAACCACTGCCGCAGCGACCGGGTTCCGGTGAGCGAATCCACGACTCGGCGCAACCGGTCGACGTATTCGGCGAATTGGCCGGCCAGTTCGACCCGGTTGCTGCCGACGTCGTCGAGGGGCAGCGTTGAGTCGATCCAGGAGTGGGATACCTCCGACATCGCAACACCGGCCAATACGCGATCGATCCCGAATTGCCAAGTGTTGTGGACGAAGTCGACGCCGAAGGGCACGCGGTGTTCCCGGTCGAAACCCCAGCGGATGTTCGACTGCCGGACCCAACGGGTGATGTTCTCCAGATCGTCGTCGTCGAAAGCGAAGCGGGCGCGCACCGGCGCGGCTTGGGCGAGGTTGAGCACCTCGCTGGCGGTGACCCTGCTGCCGGCCAGGGCAAGCAGTTGCGATGCCACGCCGAGGAGTGAATTGGTTTGCAGCAGTGATCGATCGGCGAGCCGCACCCGAAGCCGATGCGCAGGATGTGCGCCGCGCACGACGTCGCCCAGGCCGAAGTCCGCGACGATCAATGGTGCATACGTTTCGATGTCGGGGCACATCACCAGGATGTCGCGGGGCTCTAGCGTGGCGTCGTCCGCCAGCAAGCCCAGCAACACCTCGCGCAACACATCGACCTGCCGCGCCGGACCGTGACAACTGTGCACCTGTACCGACCGGTCATCGACCGCCAGCGTGCGGCCTTGTGACCGAACCGCGTTGGCGGCCAGGTCAGATTGCAACCAGCCGAGCAGAGTGTCGGGTCGATCGGCGCCTCGCAACGCGTCGTCGGTCGCGGGAGTGGGAAGGCTGCGTTGCAGCTCGCGGAGGTCCCGACCCAGGGTTGCCAGCAGGGGATTTTTGACCTCTCGGTGGCTGGTGTCCTCGCGCCGCGGTACCACGCCGCGCAGCCCGGCGAGGGCGCGCCACAGTGCGTCGCTGGGGTGCGGCAGCCACAGGTGCAGGTCGTGGTGGGTGGCTGCCGCGCCGAGCAACTCGACGTCGGTGATGGCCAACCGGGTGTGGCCGAACAGCGACAGTCGGGAGGGCAGGTCGGCCGGACCCTCCCGCAGGCGGGCGATGGTCTTCGCGTGGCGGACATGCGGGGGATCGGCGGCCACGATCCCGACCAGTGCTCGCCACAACTCCGGTTGCCAGGACAGGTCGGTATCAAGGTCGCCCGGATCGCCGTCCAGCCAGTCGGCCAGCAGCCGGGGGCGTTGTCGCGCGTAGGAGGCGAACATCCCGGCCAGGCGGCGGGCCACCGAATATCGCCGTCCCCGGCGCAAATCCGCCTCGGCCCCAATGTCAAAGTGGCCCAAATGTTTTGCCAGTGTCCGACACCACGGCTCGTCCAGTGAGCAGTCGATGATCTCCAGCAGTGGCCAGGCCATCGTCTCCGGCGACCACGGGTCGTCGTCCACCGTGCCGGTGAGCTCGGCGATCAACGATCGCGGACTCCGGAATGACACGCTCGCGCAGACGCCGTCCCGGCCGCCGGGCCCACAGCCCAGCACATGCGAAAGCCGCTGGCTCAACCACCGCTCCACACCGCGCGCCGGGACCAGCACCAGCTCCTCGGCGAACGGGTCGGGCGGCGGGTCGGCCAACAGCGCGCCGAGCCCATCGGCAAGCAGATCGGTGCGCTCGGCACGGTGCAGATGAAGCGCCATCGGGCGCCACCATAGACCGTCACACCGACGAGGTGACGCACTCATCTGCATGGTGGTGTGACGGACGGAGCGGCAACCGACGTGAGCAGGGCATCGCGCGCCGATCAGTAGGCTCGGGTTGACGAGCATCCGGCACACGGGAGAGAGACGAGATGGAAGCTTGGGACGCGATCTGTGCCCGGCGCAATGTCCGGCAGTACACGACAGATCCGGTTTCGGAAGCCGATTTGAACCGCATCGCCGAAGCCGGGTGGCGGGCGCCGTCCGCGAAGAACCGTCAGCCATGGGACTTCGTCATTGTCACGAATCAGGCTCAGCTGCAGGAACTTTCGACGGTCTGGCGCGGCGCCGGCCATATCGCGTCGGCTACCGCCGCGATCGTGCTGGTCGTCCCGGTGCCCCCGGACGACCGCCGGCTGGTGGTCGACCAATACGACGTCGGCCAGGCCACCATGGCGATGATGATCGCGGCCACCGACCTGGGGATCGGCACCGGTCATTCGTCCGTCGGCGACCAGGAGAAGGCACGCGCGATCCTGGACGTTCCCGATGACCACGTGGTCGCCTTCATGCTCGGTATCGGCTATCCCGCGGATCGGCCGCTCACTCCGATCCGCAAACCGAATAGGCGGCCGTTCGCCGAGGTCGTGCATCGCGGACGGTGGTAATCGCATGACGGAGGCAGCTCTGGCAGCGCGCGAACGCAACGGCGACTACGGCTACGACGGCTCCTTTCACACCGTTTCGGCCAGGGCGCAGGTTGCGACGGTCGCGGCAGGTTCGGCCGGCCTGTTCACGCTGGCCGGTGCCAGCCTGAGCCGGGGACACCGGCTGGCGGCAGCGGTGGCGGGGGTGTCGGCAGTCGAGCTACTGGCGACCGCGGCGTCTTATATCTACGCGACGCGATCGGGGAAGTTCCGGGTGTGGGAGCGGGTCCTCGACGACCTGAGGCTGCGCGGCGACGAGACCTTGCTCGACCTCGGGTGCGGTCGAGGCGCGGTGTTGCTCGCCGCAGCCAAGCGGCTGCCGCGGGGCCATGCGATCGGCGTCGATCTGTGGCAGGCCGACCAAACCGACAACTCCGAACAGGCCACGCTGGCCAACGCTGTTCTGGAGAACGTCGCCGATCGCGTCGAGCTGCACACCGCCGACATGACCTCGCTGCCGTTGGACGACGAGAGCGTCGACGTGATCGTCAGCAACCTGGCCATTCACAACATTGCGTCGCATGCTGGTCGACGGCAGGCGCTGGACGAGGCGGTGCGCGTGCTGCGGCGGGGCGGTCGACTCGCCATCGCCGACTTGTGGGAGACCCGTCAGCACGCGGCCCGGCTGCGCGAGCTGGGCTGGCGAGATGTGCGACGCCGCAACCTCGGATGGCGCATGTGGTACGGCGGCCCGTGGTGTTCCACGCGCCTGGTCACCGCGACGAAACCGGGCTGAACCGCTGGGTCTGAGCCAGCCATCAACTTTCTCGACTTCGAAGCATCTCCCGGGTCGAATACCGCCAACGGATCCGCCGGTGCCAATAGAATCCGAAACGGAGGAGGCACCGGAGGAGGAAATGGGTGATGCGGTTGCTGCGGCAACCGCATCACCCAACGGTTCACAGACCGAACTCGGCCTCGATCCCGTCGATCCCCGCGCGTATCGCCTTCAGCGCGTCGGCGCGGGCACGCAGCTTGGTCGCGGCATGAGCCTGCTGGTTGAGCCCGGCGAATTCCCGCGCGGCTTCCTCGCAGCGGCTGAGCACCATCTCGGGCAACACGATCTCGTCGACAAAGCCCGCGGCAAGGGCGGTTTCACCGAAGAACGTCTTCGCCAGCCCGGTGGCCTGCTGGTAGGCCGACCGGGTCAGCCGCAGCTTCATGATCTCCATCGCCGCGTAGGGAATCGTCATGCCGATCGCGACCTCGTTGGCCTGAATGTTGTACGCGTGCGCGGCCACCCGGTGGTCGGCGGAGGACAACAGAAACGCGCCCATGGCAATGGCCGGTCCCGTGCAGGCGATCACCACCGGCTTGGGGTAGGACAGCAGCCGATAGGCCAACTCGAAGCCGCCGCGGAGCATGTCGATCGCGGGCTGGACCTCGCCGGAGGTCAGGATCTTCAGGTCGAAGCCGCCGCTGAACACGCGCTCGTTCCCGCTGAGTACCAGCGCCCCGACGTTGTCCCGGTCGGCGTTGTCGATCGCGTCGTTGATGGCCTGTTGCATCGCCGGGCCCAGCGCGTTGACTTTGCCGTCGTCCATCCGGATGAATGCGATGGAGTCGTTGTGGCGGTAGGTGACTGGACCGGTCATGGGTTGATTGAAGCAGATCGGCGACGGAGGATTCCGGCACGTACGAAGTTAGACCCCTGGGCCGGGCGCGTCAGACGCGCTGGCTGCGATGCTTGCCCAGTTCGGCTTCCCCGTCACCCCAGCGCAGGCTGACGTCGGTGGGCTCTTCGAGCTGGCGCGTGCGCCATCTGTCCTGAGTTTCCGCCACGGCGCGATTCATCCGTTCGATCTCGCCGCGGAACACCTCGGGGCGCGTTTCCTTGCTCACGTAGTGGAAGTAGGTCAACAGGCTGCGCAGCAGCTCCAACTTCTGCTTTTCCCGCTTGGCCAGGTCGTGGGTGGTCATCAACTCGATGCGCTGAACGGGGGGCAGGGCATCCCAGTCCAGCACCACTTTGGTCTCCAGGGGACGCCGGGGACGCTCCCAGAACCGCCAGCCGCGCGGCTTTTCGGGGCGATCGAAGTAGGTCACGGCCCCGGTGAAGCGGGATTCGACGCCCTGCCCGATTTCGGCACGGTCCAGCGCCGAATCCCACACCATCCGCCACTCCTGCCCGGGCGCCAGCGTTGGCAGCTCGCGGGGGAGCTGCAGTTCGACGACGTCCGCGTAACCGTCGGAGGCATTCTCGTATTCGGCCACGGTCGGCGGATTCTCGAACGAGAACTCGATGTCGTAGGCCGCGGTCTGCCCGAAGTTCCTGACCACCAGCTCGATCACATGCCAGTCCGAGACGTGCGGTTCCATATACATCGCAACCTGGGGCCGCGTGTTTTCGGCGGCCAGCGCACGGTTCCGCTCGAGTTGGCGGTACGTGAAGATCAGTGCGACGACGCCGAGCGCGATTGACGCCCACGCGGCCCACGCCAACCAGGTACTGGACTCGACCTCGGTGAACCCATCCCAGCCGCCCTGGACCCACCCCATGGAATCCATCCTCCGCTTATATCACAGTGCTGTTGGACCGAATTCTTCTTTTCATTAGTTTTTCAATTGTTTTTCAATGATTTGATAGTAGTGCTTGTCCGACGGCGCATTGCTGCCAGCAGAGAATCGTGACCCCAAGCTCAGCCGCCCATCAACATCCGCCATTGATTGAGGTCGGCAGCGCGATACACATAGTTGGATCGCTTGACCTCCGACAACGATGCGCTGGGGTCGGCCGAATACCAGTGACCGGGAAACACCGTCGGGTCGCCTGGAAGCCGCGCAAGCTGCTGCAGGCTGCGGTACATCTCGTCGGAGTCGCCGCCCGGAAAATCGGTGCGCCCACAACCTTCCAGGAACAAAGTGTCGCCGGCCACCAGCCGGTCGTCCAAGAGGAAGCACTGGCTGCCCGGCGTATGACCGGGCGTGTGCAGCAGCTCGATTTCGATGTCGCCGATGTCGAGCTTGTCGTGGTTCTCATGGGCGGTCAGGTCGGCCATTCCGATTCCGGTGACGCGCGAAACCCACTGCGCCTCATGGGTATTCACGTGCACCGGCACGGGTGCGCGCTCCAGCAACTCGGCCAATCCCTTGAGCTGAAAACCCATCATCGATCCGCCGACATGGTCGGGGTGATGATGCGTCACCAGCACTCCGGACAGGTGCATCCCGTCGCCCTCAAGCGCGTCAAGGAGATCCCCCGCGGCGTATGCCGGGTCGACCACCATGCAGTCGCCGGTCTGGCGGTCGCCGATCAGGTAGGCAAAGTTGCGCATTTGCACCGCGAACATGTCGCCGGACGCGAAATCGCGACCGGAGAGCAGCTGACGGAAATACAGCCGGTCGGAATCTGACACGTCACCAGACTAGGACCCGAGCAGTGGGCTTCGTAATTTGGCGGTCCGTTTCGCGGGCCGTCGCCGGTCGTTCGAACCGCTGCATTCCGCGCCGGACGACCGAGGTGATCTGGGTATTCGTAAGTTTCAGCCGTCAAGTGCGATGGGTATGGTTGCTCCATGCGCAAGCGGGTCGAGATCGAGGTAGACGATGACCTGGTTCAGGAAGCCATTCGGCGATTCCACCTTGCCGACGCGCGAGAAGCGGTCCATCTTGCTCTGAATGCCCTGCTTAGCGAGGCGGACGATTCCGACAAGCAGCCGGAAGAGGAATACGACGAGTTCAGCGATCTCAGCGCGTGGGAACCGCACCGAAACCGCGACGCCGGTTGAGCCCTGATCGCCTCGGTCACCTGTAGTTTGGTTACGTTGCGTGCCAGGTTGTACCCTCTTTTAGGCCCGCGGGACGACTGGTCGCTACGGGTGAACGGCCCCCTTAGCTCAGTCGGTAGAGCGTTTCCATGGTAAGGAAAAGGTCAACGGTTCGATTCCGTTAGGGGGCTCGGCGGACGCCGAGCAGGCTGGCGTACCCGAGGCGATGTAGCTCAGTCGGTTAGAGCGAACGACTCATAATCGTTAGGTCGCCGGTTCGAGTCCGGCCATCGCTACAGCACAGCACTGTGACCTGAGAGAAGATTTGCAGAGAGTTGAGAGAGAAGAGAAATGGCTTCCAGTACCGATGTGCGGCCGAAGATCACATTGGCATGCGAGGTGTGCAAGCACCGTAACTACATCACCAAAAAGAACCGCCGCAACGACCCGGACCGCCTGGAGCTGAAAAAATTCTGCCCCAACTGCGGCAAGCACCAGGCGCACCGCGAAACACGCTAGCGCCGCGCACATATCTTGAGACTGATCCAAAAAGCTAGGTAGGTTCTACAGCCGTGGGGTTGAGCACAGAGATCACCGGGATGCACTACCGCTACCCGGACTATTACGAGGTCGAGCGAGAAAAGATTCGCGAGTATGCGGAGGCCGTGCAGAACAGCGACGCCGCGTTCTTCCAGGAGGCCGCGGCCGCCGAACTCGGTTACAAGGGGTTGCTGGCTCCGTTGACGTTCATCTGCGTGTTCGGCTACAAGGCGCAGTCGGCGTTTTTCAAGCACGCGAACATCGCGGTCGCGGACCAGCAGATCGTCCAGGTCGACCAGGTGCTCAAATTCGAGAAGCCGATCGTGGCCGGCGACAAGCTCTACTGCGACGTCTACGTGGATTCTGTGCGTGAGGCGCACGGCACGCAGATCATCGTGACCAAGAACGTCGTCTCGAACGAAGCGGGGGAGACTGTCCAGGAGACCTACACGACCCTGGCGGGCCGTGCCGGCGAGGATGGAGAAGAGGGATTTTCTGATGGCGCTGCGTGAGTTCAGTTCGGTGCAGGTGGGCGATCAACTACCGGAAAAGACCTACCCGCTGACCCGACAGGACCTGGTGAACTACGCGGGGGTATCGGGTGACTTGAACCCGATCCACTGGGATGACGAGATCGCCAAGGTCATTGGGCTGGACACCGCGATCGCCCACGGCATGTTGACGATGGGGCTCGGCGGCGGTTACGTCACCTCTTGGGTCGGCGATCCGGGCGCGGTCACCGAATACAACGTGCGCTTCACCGCGGTGGTACCGGTGCCCAACGACGGCAAGGGTGCCGAGCTGGTGTTCAGCGGCCGGGTGAAGTCGGTCGACCCGCAGAGCAAGTCGGTGACCATCGCTCTCACCGCCACCAGCGGCGGCAAGAAGGTGTTCGGTCGGGCCATTGCGTCGGCGAATTTGGCGTAGCCCGTGGCACTCAAGACCGATATCCGCGGAATGATCTGGCGGTATCCGGATTACTTCGCCGTGGGCCGTGAACAGCTGCGCGAATTTGCCCGTGCCGTCAAGTGTGACCACCCGGCTTTCTTCAACGAGCGGGACGCCGCCGAACTCGGTCACGCCGCGATCGTCGCGCCGCTGACCTTCGTCTCGATTTTGGCCAAATACGTCCAGGTGGACTTCTTCCAGCATGTCGACGTCGGGATGGAGAGGATGCTGATCGTCCAGGTCGATCAGCGGTTCGTGTTCTTCAAGCCGGTGTTGGCTGGAGACAAATTGTGGGCCCGGATGGACATCCAGTCGGTGGATGAGCGGTTCGGTGCCGACATCGTCGTCACCAAGAACGTCTGCACCAACGACGAGGGCGAGCTGGTGTTGGAGGCCTACACCACCCTGATGGGCCAGTACAGCGACGGGTCCGCCAACCTGAGATGGGACAAGGAATCAGGTCAGGTCGTCAGAACCGCGTAATTAGTACTGGTTCCTGCGCGTATGTAGGATCTAGTACACTCGGACCTCGGGGTTTCCCAACATCAGCGCGCTTTCCGTGGATCGAAACGGCGGGGGGCGCGCGTGTCATGTAAGCCCCGGCGCAGGAGGTCGGCTTGGCTCGTTTGGGCTGGCCTGCCAACGGCGAAGGGGCGTAGCTCAACTGGCAGAGCAGCGGTCTCCAAAACCGCAGGTTGCAGGTTCAAGTCCTGTCGCCCCTGCAGAAGGCGAACACGTGCCATGGTGGACACTGGGAAAAGCGCCCGATCGAGCCCGATCGGACCGGCACGGCTCGCGGGATAGCTAGCGAACAAAGGAGCATGCGGTGAGCGACGAGGGCGACGCTGCCAACGACGCCGCAAGCGACGGCGGCGACACCCAGGACGACAGCCGCGGGAGCGGCGGCCGGACGGCCCTGGTGACCAAAGCTGCATCGCGGCCGCAGCGGCCCACCGGCAAGCGGTCCAGGCAGAAACTGGTGGACAGCGAGGACGCTGAGCCGTCGGCTGATGACAAGGAGTCGTCAGCCGAGGACGCAGATGCCAAGGGCGACTCGAAGACCTCCAAAGCCAAGAAGGCCGGCTCGAAGGCGGCCAAGGCCAAGGCGGGCCGAGGCAAGAAGGCCAAGAAGAAACCGGGCGCCGGATCCGCCAACCCGATCGTATTCGTCTACAACTACCTGAAGCAGGTCGTTGCCGAGATGCGGAAGGTGATCTGGCCGAACCGTAGACAGATGATCACCTACACCTCGGTAGTGCTGGCGTTTCTGGCCTTCATGGTGGCGCTGGTGGGTCTAGCCGATTACGGCCTGACCAAGCTGGTGATGTTGGTGTTCGGCTAAGGCTTGAGTGTTGATAGAGAGGACTGAAAACCGTGACTACCTTCGACGGTGACGCGTCCGCGGGTGAGGCGGCGGTCGACGTGCAAGAACCCGGAGTCGGCACCGAAGCCCCGCTTGAGGAGGTCGACCCGGCCGCAGCGCTCAAAGCGGAGCTGCGTAGCAAGCCCGGCGACTGGTACGTCATCCACTCCTACGCGGGATACGAGAACAAGGTCAAGGCCAACCTCGAGACCCGGGTGCAAAACCTCGACGTCGGCGACTACATCTTTCAGGTGGAGGTACCCACCGAGGAGGTCACCGAGATCAAGAACGGCCAGCGCAAGCAGGTCAACCGCAAGGTGTTGCCCGGCTACATCCTGGTGCGGATGGATCTGACCGACGATTCGTGGGCCGCGGTGCGCAACACCCCGGGCGTCACCGGTTTCGTGGGCGCGACGTCGCGACCCTCGTCGCTGGCGCTCGACGACGTGGTCAAGTTCCTGCTGCCGCCGGGATCGGCAAAGAAGGCGGCGAAGGGCGCGGCCAGCACCGCCGCGGCTGCCGACACGGGTGGGCTGGAGCGTCCCGTTATCGAGGTCGACTACGAAGTGGGCGAATCGGTGACGGTCATGGACGGACCGTTCGCGACATTGCCGGCCACCATCAACGAGGTCAACGCCGAACAGCAGAAGCTCAAGGTGCTGGTGTCGATCTTCGGTCGGGAAACACCGGTGGAGTTGACCTTTGGCCAGGTCTCCAAAATCTAGTCCGGTCGGGCAAGCAAACTAGGCCAAATCCAGGAAGGAACATCGACATCTCATGGCCCCGAAGAAGAAGAAAGTCGTCGGGCTGATCAAGCTGCAGATTCAGGCCGGGCAGGCCAACCCCGCCCCGCCCGTCGGCCCCGCGCTCGGCCAGCACGGCGTCAACATCATGGAGTTCTGCAAGGCGTACAACGCCGCCACGGAGAATCAGCGCGGCAACGTCATCCCGGTGGAGATCACGGTCTACGAGGACCGCAGCTTCACGTTCGCGCTGAAGACACCGCCCGCCGCCAGGCTGCTGCTCAAGGCCGCCGGCGTGGGCAAGGGCTCGGCCGAACCGCACAAGACCAAGGTCGCAAAGGTCAGCTGGGATCAAGTTCGCGAGATCGCCGAGACCAAGAAGGCCGATCTGAACGCCAACGACGTCGACGCCGCAGCCAAGATCATCGCCGGGACCGCCCGGTCGATGGGCATCACCGTCGAATAACTCCACCCCGTGGGAGGGCCAGCTACGGCCCGACAAACCAACCACGACCCAACACAGATTGGACGAACAATGAGCAAAACCAGCAAGGTATACCGCGCCGCCGCCGAGAAGATCGACCGTGGCAACCTCTATACCCCGCTGCAGGCTGCCAAGCTCGCCAAGGAGACGTCGTCGAGCAAGCAGGACGCGACCGTCGAGGTGGCGATCCGGCTCGGTGTTGACCCGCGCAAGGCGGACCAGATGGTCCGCGGCACGGTCAACCTGCCGCACGGCACCGGCAAGACCGCTCGGGTCGCGGTGTTCGCCGTCGGCGAGAAGGCCGAGCAGGCCCAGGCCGCCGGGGCCGACGTGGTCGGCACTGACGACCTGATCGAGAAGATCCAGGGTGGCTGGCTGGAATTCGACGCGGCGATTGCGACCCCGGATCAGATGGCCAAGGTCGGTCGTATCGCGCGCGTGCTGGGTCCGCGTGGCCTGATGCCGAACCCCAAGACCGGCACCGTCACCCCCGACGTCGCCAAGGCCGTGGCCGACATCAAGGGCGGCAAGATCAACTTCCGCGTGGACAAGCAGGCTAACCTGCACTTTGTCATCGGCAAAGCGTCGTTCGACGAGAAGAACCTGGCGGAGAACTACGGCGCCGCACTCGACGAGGTGCTGCGGCTCAAGCCGTCGTCGTCGAAGGGGCGTTACCTGAAGAAGATCACGGTGTCGACGACGACAGGGCCGGGCATCCCGGTCGACCCGTCCGTCACCCGCAACTTCGCGAAGGGCTAGTCCCCCGCGCGAGCAGACGCAAAAGCTCCTATTTGCTCGGCGTGTCGGGTGCTTTTGCGTCTGCTCGGCAGATTGGCTACCCGCCGCACTCGGCGACGCGGCGCCGCAGGAAGTCGCGGCCCGGCTCGGATCCGTTGGACTCCAACGCGACTCGGTACCACCTGAGGGCTTCGGCGGGCCGTCCCGCTCGACGCAGTAGATCGGCGTGAATCGAGGCGACCAGATTCGAGTGCGCCAGCCGCGGATCGTGGGCAACCTGCTCAAGTGCCGTCAGGCCAGCGTCGGGCCCATCGCGGAGACCGACCGCCAGCGCCCGGTTGGCCAGCACCACGGGCGATTCGGTGATCTGCAGCAACCTGTCGTAGGCCGCGCAGATGGCGGTCCAATCGGTCTGCTCCCAAGACGGCGCCGTCGCGTGCAGCGCGGCGATCACCGCCTGGGGCAGATATGGGCCGGTCGATCCTTCGGCCCGACGCAGCCGATCCAGGCCGCGGACGATGCGGCCGCGGTCCCACCGGCCGCGGTCCTGGTCCTCGAGCGAGACCAATGTCCCGGAGTCGTCGACCCGCGTTGCCCGTCGCGAATCATGCAGCAGCACCAGGGCTGCCAGGGCGTGTGCTTCCGCTTCGCGCGGCATCAGCGTGCACAGTTCGCCGGCCAGTCGGACGCCTTCGTCGCACAGTTCGTCGCGTATCGCCGACGGTCCCCCGGTCGACCAATAGACCTCGGTGAATACGGAATAGACGCAACTGAGTACATGCGGCGTGCGCTCGGGTAGCAGCTCGGCAGGCGGCACCCGCAGCGGGATATTGGCATGCCGAATCTTGTTCTTGGCGCGCGTGATTCGCTGGGCGACAGCCGCCTCGGTCTGCAGGAGCGCACGGGCTATCTCGGCGACGGTCAATCCGGTCACCAGTCGCAGTGTCAGCGCCAGTTGCGACTGCCTGTCCAAGGCCGGGTGCGCACAAGTGAACATCATCCGCAGTTCGTCGTCGCGAACCGGGTGCGGATCGGTGTGATCGGTGCGGGCCCGTATGTGGTCCGCGTTGCTTCTCAAGGCCGCCAATTCCTTTCCGGGACGGGCGGATTCGCGGCGTAGTCGATCGCGGGCCCGGTTGCGGGCGACGGTCACCAGCCACCCGCCGGGAGTATCCGGCACACCGTCGCGGGGCCAGGTGCGAAGCGCTTCGGCGCAGGCTTCCTGGACGGCGTCCTCGGCGACGGTGAGGTCGCCGGACCAGCGCGCGAGCGCGGCAACGGCGGGTCCCCATTCCCGGCGGAAGACGCCGTCCAGGTTGGTCATGTCCTACAGGCCGGAGACTCCCGCCAACCGGCGCAGCTCAACGGCCGAGGCGGGGATCATCGCGGCCAGTTTGGCCGCCTCGTCACGGTCGGCGGCGGACAGCAGGTAGAAGCCGGTGGCGACCTCGGCGCCTTCCGCGAACGGCCCGTCGGTCAGCAGAACCCGGGCGTCGCGTACCCGCACCGTCGTTGCCGTCGTCGATGCCTGCAATGCGGCGCCGCCGACAATGTGATCGCCTGCGGAAGCGGCGAATTCACCGTGCCGCGCCGCTTCCGCCTCCCACTCCGGCGTGCCTGGTGTGTTTGCGGATGCCTGTGGCTCGAGCAGCAACGCCAGCCACTCGCCGCCGCGCGGCCAATCGGGATCGAACGCGTGATACGTCGGCCGGACTTCGATCGCACCGTTTTGGGCGGCCGGGATGTCGCGGGCCAGGGCCAGCGCCTCGTCGAGATTTTCGGCTTCGAACACGTAATAGCCCCCGGCCACTTCGGCACCCTCGGTAAATGGGCCGTCGGTGACGACCGGCGCGTCTGGGCCACCGGTGATGCGCAGCGCGGCCGCCGCCGGCGTTAAGGCGTCTCCGGCACGGATCGCTGCGGCGGCCTTGGCGTGGAAGTTCTGGTACTTGGCCATCTCGGCCGCACGTTCGTCAGGCGTAAGGTCGCGTTCCTTGCCGATCAACAAGGCGAGGTACTGCATGTGTGGTCACCTCCGATAGCGAGCGGAACCCTGTGTTCCACTCTCTACCGTTTCGACGAACAACGCACCAGCGATCCGACACCGGCGGCGGAAGAAGTTCTCACCGGAGCTAGTTCAAAGCACCCGGCTTGAGGTAGGTCACCAGGCTGCAGTCGAGCATCTCGTCCTCGAAGTAGTGCTCGCAGCCGCGCAGGTACTTCATGTACCGGTTGTAGACCTCTTCGGAGGTGATATCGATTGCCCGGTCCTTGTTGGACTCCAGGGTGTCGCCCCAGATCCGCAGTGTCTTGATGTAGTGCGGTTGCAGCGAAAGTGGCTCGGGCACAACGAAACCGGCCTTTTCGCCGTGTTCGACCATCATCTCGGTGGACGGTAGGCGTCCACCGGGAAAGATCTCGGTGATGATGAACTTGATGAAGCGAACCGTCTCGAAGGTCAGTTTCTTACCACGGGCGGCCATGTTGTAGGGGTGGTAGCTGACGCTGCTTTGAACGGTCATGCGGCCGTCGTCGGGCATGATGTCGAAACACCGCTTGAAGAAGTCGTCGTAGTTCTCGTGTCCGAAGTGCTCGAAGGCCTCGATGGAGACGATCCGGTCGACGGGCTCGCTGAAATCTTCCCAGCCGTGCAGCAGCACCCGGCAGGAGCGGTTGGTGTCGACCGAACCCAGCACCTGCTGGCTGCGGGCGTGCTGATTCTTGGACAGAGTCAGGCCGACGACGTTGACGTCGAACCGCTCGACGGCTCGCCTCATGGTGGTGCCCCAACCGCAGCCGATGTCCAACAGCGTCATCCCCGGCCTGAGGTCCAGCTTGTCCAGGTTGAGATCGATCTTCGCGTACTGGGCTTCTTCGAGCGTGAGGTCCGGTGGCTCGAAGTAGGCGCAACTGTAGGTCCGGGACGGATCCTGGAACAGGGCGAAGAAATCGTCGGAGACGTCATAGTGGGCTTGGATGTCTTCGGAGCGCGTCCGCGTCTTGGTCTGTGTCGTCGGTTCCTCAGCCATAACCGTTGTAGTTCTCCTGGATCGTATTGACTGCTTAACCGCACGCGGGAAGCCTTTGGCCGGGCCGTTGCCTGTATGCCGGGAAAGTCTACTTCGCCAGCGTGAACTGATTGCAGTCGATATAGCCGACCCGGAACCCCTTGGCGCAGCCGGTGAGATATCGCATGTACCGCGCGTAGACCTCTTCGGACTGGATTTCGATGGCCTCGTCCTTGCGCGTCTGTAAGGCCGCGGCCCACAGGTCAAGTGTCCTGGCGAAGTCCGATTGCAGCGACTGGTTGCGTTCCACCCGGAAACCGGCCTTCGTCGCATGCTCGACAACACGCTCGATCGTCGGTAGCCGGCCGCCCGGGAAGATCTCGGTGACGATGAACTTGATGAACCGGGCCATCTCGAACGACAGCGGCAAGCGGCGGTCCAGGATTTCTTTCGCGGGTAACCCGGTGATCGCATGCAGCAGCATCACGCCGTTATCGGGCATCGCGGCGTAGGCGAACTTGAAGAAATCGTCGTAGCGCTCGTATCCGAAGTGCTCCAGCGCCTCGATGGTGACGATCCGGTCGACCGAGTCGCTGAAGTCGGCCCAGTCACTGAGCATGACCCGATGCGATCGGCTCGTGTCGACTTGGTCGAGCATCCGCTCGCAGTAGGCGTGCTGGTTCTTGGACAGCGTCACGCCGACCACGTTGACGTCGTACTTCTCGATGGCCCGTTTCATGGTCGAACCCCAGCCGCAGCCGACGTCGAGCAGGGTCATGCCGGGCTCGAGCCCCAACTTGTCGAGCGTCAAGTCAAGCTTGGCGATCTGTGCCTCGTGCAGAGTCATGTCGTCGCGGTCGAAATATGCGCAGCTGTAGGTGCGCGTCGGGTCCTGGAAAAGCATGAAGAATTCGTCTGACAGGTCGTAATGTGCCTGCACGTCGTCGGTGTGCTGCTGCGTATGCGTGGAACCTGGCATGTTGTCCGACATGTGCCCTCCCCTGGCGACGGGCACCTCGGCCGGGTGACCATCCCCGCACGCTACACGTGGCAGGGCCGATCCCTGGGATTTGCGGACGCGTCAGGCGCTGTTTCTCAGCGCGCTCGACTCACTTCTCGAGGGTGAACTGGTTGACGTCGATATAACCGACCCGGAATGAATTGGCGCAGCCCGTCAGGTACTTCATATAGCGCTCGTAGACTTCCTCGGACTGGATCTCGATGGCCTCGTCCCGGTGCGCCTCCAAGGCCTGCGCCCACAGGTCGAGCGTCCGGGCGTAGTGCGGCTGCAGGGACTGGCGGCGGGTCAACGTGAAGCCCGCACGCGCCGAGTGCTCCTCGACCTTCTCGATCGACGGCAAGCGGCCGCCCGGGAAGATCTCGGTCACGATGAACTTAATGAACCGGGCCATCTCGAAGGTCAGCGGCAGGCCTCGCTCGGCGATCTGCGGTCCGGTCAAACCGGTGATCGTGTGCAGCAGCAGCACGCCGTCGGAGGGCAGGATTTTGTTGGCCAGTGCGAAGAAGTCGTCGTACCGATCATGGCCGAAGTGCTCGAACGCGCCGATGGACACGATGCGGTCGACGGGCTCGTCAAACTGCTCCCAGCCGTTGAGCACGACCCGCCGGCTGCGCGGGCTGTCCAGTTCGTCGAACGACTTCTGTACGTGCGCGGCCTGGTTCTTGGACAACGTCAGGCCCACGACGTTGACGTCATACTTCTCGATCGCCCAGCGCATGGTGGCGCCCCAGCCACAGCCGACGTCGAGCAGCGTCATTCCAGGCTGCAGGCCCAGCTTCCCCAGCGCCAGATCGATCTTGGCGATTTGCGCCTCTTCCAGCGTCATGTCGTCGCGCTCGAAGTAGGCGCAACTGTAGGTCTGGGTCGGGTCCAGAAACAGCCGGAAGAAGTCGTCGGACAGATCGTAGTGCGCCTGCACATCGTCGAAGTGCGGCTTCAGCTGATCAGCCATAACTCTGTGTAATGCCTTTCCGGACCTAACGCAGGTCCTACGGCAGTCTCCCCGACGGACGTCCGGGTCATGCTAGCCGATGGAACGGCACACGAGTGCGCGGCGCGTGGGCTACACCAGGTTAAAAACCTGCTGACACTACTTCGCCAGGGTGTATTGGGCGACGTTGGAGATGCCTTTGCGGAACAGATTCGCGCAGCCGGTCAGATAGCGCATATAGCGGTCGTAAACCACTTCGGACTGGATGGCGATGGCTTGTTCGCGGTTGGCTTCCAGGTTGGCCGCCCAGGTGTCCAAAGTTCGCACGTAATGCTCTTGTAGGTACTGAATCTTTTCGACTGTGAACCCCACGGCCTCGGAATTGTCGACGATATCGGCTTCGCTACACATTCCCCCGCCCGGGAAGATTTCGGTGCCGAGAAAGCGAAAGAACCGCAGATCGCTCATCGTCACGGTGATGCCATGGTCACGCCAGTACGTCTGCGGATGGGTGAATATGCTGTGCAGCAGCATTCGTCCGTCGTCGGGAAGGATGTCGTAGGTGCGTTCGAAGAACAGTGGCCAACGCTCCTTTTTGAACGCATCGAAGGCCTCGAAGGTGACGATCCGGTCGACCTTCTCGTGGAACTCTTCCCAGCCCTGCAGGCGCGCCTCGGCGCGCCGTTCGGTGGGGATCGCGGCCAGCCTGGCCGTGCTGCGTTGGTAGTGATTGCGACTGAGCGTCAGGCCGATGACGTTGACGTCGTACTTCGTCACGGCCCGCACCAGCGCTCCGCCCCAGCCGCAACCGACATCGAGCAACGTCATCCCCGGCTCCAGGTTCAGCTTGTCCAGCGCCAGATCCAACTTCGCGGTTTGCGCCTCTTCCAGGGTCATGTCGTCGCGCTCGTAATAGGCGCACGTGTAAACCATGTTGGGGTCCAGAAACAAGCCGAAGAACTCGTCTGAAATGTCGTACGTCGACTGCGACTCTTCGAAATACGGTTTCAGCTCAGCCATTTGACAAAAACCTCCAAGAAACCACGGCGGCCCGTGAACGTGTGCAGGGTACTCATAAGTTCAACTTTCAAGCCATCCGGCTGGATGTCTAACCGGCTTCGGCGAAGTTGCGCGTAAGCTCGCCGATCACTTTATCCCATAGTTGTTTGGGCAGGTCATGGGCCATGCCTTCGAATAATGCGAAGCGGGCACCCCTGATAGCCCGGGCGATAGCCCGGCCGCCGGAAGGTCGCATCAGCTTGTCGGCCGCGCCGTGGATCACCACTGTCGGCGCCGTGATGAGCCGGTCGTAATGCACCAAGCTGCCGCTGGCCAGCACCGCGCTGAACTGCCGGGAGATGCCCCAGGGGTAGAAGCTGCGGTCGTAGTTCTCGGCGGCGTCGGCACGAATCTCGTCCTCGGGAAGCCGGTAGGGGGGTGGGCTACCGGTGATGTGGGTGACGCGCACGACGTTATCGACAATCACCTCGCGCCGCGAATTGGGCGGCGGTCCCTTGAGGACGGCCAGCAGGGCACGCGGGGCGGGCGGCGGCAGGAACGGACGATTGTTGCTGGAGAAGATGACGGCCAGGGACCGAGTGCGCTGGGCGAAGCGCGCCGCGAAGACCTGGGCGATCATGCCGCCCATCGACGCGCCGACGACGTGGGCGCGGTCGATGCCCAGATGGTCCAGCAGGGCCGCCGCGTCGTCGGCCATGTCTTCCAGCGCATACGGCGCCTCGCTGCGGCGGCCGACCCAGAAGCGCACTATCCGGCCGGCCAGCCCTTGTTCGGTGGCGGGACGGTCGGTCTTGGTGGACAGGCCCACGTCCCGGTTGTCGTAGCGGATGACCCGGAAGCCCTCGCCGACCAGCTTCTCGCAGAAGCCCGTCCGCCAGAGCAGCAACTGGGCGCCCAGGCCCATGATCAGCAGCACGGGCGGGGCGCCGACGTCGCCCATGTCCTCGTAGTAGAGCTTCACCTGTCCAGACGGGGCGGTGCCGGTACGAACCTGCACTATCAGACCTCGACGTCAGACTGATGCTCGCGGCTGACCTCGACCATGAAATTGGCGAAGTATCCGGTCAACTGCGGGTCGGACATCATCTGCCACTTCGGCGCCAGCAGCTTCATGTACCGCTCGACGTAGAGGAACTGCTTGCCGATAAGCACCAGCTCGCGCGGCAGCTTGACGTCATAGGCGTCGGCCAGCGCCGACAGCTGCTTACCGATGTCGGCATAGGACATGTCGCCCAGCGACTGCATGGTCAGCGGGGTGGCGAAGCGCTCCAGGTCCTTGGCGGCCTGGGCCTCGGGCTTCATGGTTCCGACCGCGCCCATCAGGACGACGATCTTGCCCGCCGAGGCGTGGTCCTTTTTCACCAGCAGCGCATACACCAGCTCGCGCAGCAGCCAGCGGGTGCGCGGATCGATGCGGCCCATGATCCCGAAGTCGAAGAACACGATGCGGCCCTGGTCGTCGACGTAGAGGTTTCCGGCGTGCAGGTCACCGTGGAACAGCCCGTGGCGCAGTCCACCCTCGAACACGCTGAACAGCAGCGCCTTGACCAGCTCGGTGCCGTCGAATCCGGCCTTGCGGATGGCGGCGGCGTTGTCGATGCGGATGCCGTGCACCCGCTCCATGGTCAGCACCCGCTCGCTGGTGAAGTCCCAGTGCACGTGGGGCACCCGGATGTTCTTGCCCAGGGGTGAGGCGTGCAGGTGGGAGACCCAGGCCTCCATCGACTGCGCCTCGAGGCGGAAGTTCAGCTCCTCGGCCAGGTTGTCGGAGAAGTCGGCGACGACATCCTGGGCGGAAAGCCGGCGGCCCAGCTTGGCCAGCTCGACGGCCTGGGCGAAACGCTGCAGGATCTGCAGGTCCGCGGCGACGCGGCGACGGATGCCGGGCCGCTGAATTTTGACGACGACGTCCTCGCCGGTCTTCAGGGTGGCGTAGTGCACCTGCGCGATGGACGCCGAGGCGAACGGCTCTGGCTCGAATTTGGCGAACAGCGTGGACGGCTCGTCGCCGAGATCCTCGACGAAGAGCTTTCGCACCTCGTCGGTGTCGGCCGGTGGCACTCGGTCGAGCAGTCCGCGGAATTCGCGGGAAAGCGATTCGCCGAACGCACCCGGGCTGGAGGCGATGATTTGTCCGAATTTGACGTAGGTGGGCCCGAGATCGGCGAACGTCTGCGGGATTTCCTTGATGACTTTCTGCCGCCAGGCACCCTTCCCGGTGAGCTTGCTGACCACGCGGGCGGCGGTGCGGGTCACCTGCCAGCCAGTCACGGCTACCCGGGCCGCTTCGACCGGCAAAGGCACCCGGTCAAGCCTGGCCACCTCGCGGTGTTTGGTGGAACTCATTCCAGCAGTGTCTCAAATTGCCCAGGTCGGTACCGAATCACGCAGGTCACGGGCGTGACTGCGGACCTCGCGCGGGGGACAATGGCGAGAATTTTGGCCTGGCGAAATCTCGCCATGGTTTCACGTTCGGCGCGCGAAATTCTCCCGCAGCGTCTCGATGATCGGACGCCACACCGGTTCGGGAAGGTCGTGACCCATGCCGTCGACCACGACGAAGCGCGCGCCCGGGATGGCCGCGGCGACGGCCCGCCCGTTGCGCGGCCGCAGCATCGGGTCCACCGAACCGTGCAGCACCACCGTCGGGGC
>NZ_JAFBAR010000063.1 GCF_019247635.1 Mycobacterium sp. | reverse complement strand
GAGCTGCTCGGCCCGGTGAAGCTGCCGCCCGGTGCGCGCCGACCACCGGGGATTTCGGCCGACGGTCCGGTGACCCGGATGCTGGTGCGGGTACGCCGCGAGCAGGGTCTGGCACTGGCGGCCGCGCTGCGGCGCGGCGTCGTCGTGACCAGTGCCCGGCAAACCGACGAGCCGGTCCGGGTGCAGATCGACCCCCTGCACATCGGTTAGTTGTGGCGGGCTGCTTCCTGGGCGAGCTGCACGCGCGAGGTCAGGCCGAGCTTGGTGTAGACGTGGGTGAGGTGGGTTTGCACGGTGCGCGGTGAGACGAAAAGCCGTACGGCGATGTCCTTGTTGCCGAGACCCTCACTGACGAGGCGGACGACATCGCGCTCGGTGGGGGTCAGCGAGGCCCAGCCGCTGGCGGGTCGTTTGCGTTCGCCGCGGCCGCGTTGCGCGTAGGCGATCGCCTCCTCGATGGACAGCGCCGCGCCTTCGGCCCAGGCGGAGTCAAAGTCCGTGTCACCCATCGCGTCTCGCAGCCTCGCCACCGAGGCCTCGTAGCCGGCGTTCCAGACCTTGAAGCGGACCTCGCCGATGCGTTGCCGGCTTCCGTGTGCCGCGCCGAAGAGCCGCGCGGCTTCGCGGTGACTGCCGGCCTCACCGGCCAGAGCGGCGAGGCACTCCAGGGTGTCGGAAATGCCCAAGTACGCGTGCATGATGGCGGCGAGCGCTAGCACGTCGTGGGCGTCGCGCTCGGCCTGCTCCGGCTCACCTTGGGCGATCGCGACGCGCGCGCGTGTCGTTAGCATCCACATCTGCCACCAGCCGGTCCTAATCGTGACGGCGTCGTCGGCCCAGCGGCGGGCCGCGATCAGATCCCCGCCCGCCAGTGCGGCCTGTGCACCGACGGCACGCACCATCGCCGCGGCCGCCGGCAGCCCACTGGCGTGCTGCCAGGCCGCCTCGGTTGCTTCCCGCGCCGCCGCAGCATCGCCGGCGGCCAAGGCCGCGATAGCCAACGCCGAGTAGGCGCCGCCGGCTTTAACCCCACCCAGCTCGGCGGCGGCCTCGACGGCCGCATCAGCCGCGACCCGGGCCGCATCCGTCTCACCCCGGTATGCCAGCGCCTGGCCCAGAAACATGAGGCTATCCGCTCTCCAGACCTCATCGTGTGCTGTTTCGGCTTCGGCGGCCACCGCGCCAAATTGTGCGGCGGCTCCGACCGGATCGCCCTGAAATAGCTGTGTCACTCCGAGGCACCAGCGGCACCGGCGCGAGTTGAACCGGTCACCGATCGCCTCGGCGAGATCGCGTCCCTCTTCAGCGGGTGCGCGCACCGCGACCGGATCACCCGCCCGAAGCGCCGCGGCCGCCTGAAAGGCGAGGATCTGGCTGAGCCTCCACCGATCGCCCGAGGCCCGGGCCAGGCCGATCGCCTCAGCGAGATGCCTCTGGGCCGCCTCAGGATTGGTGTAGGCGGCGATGTAACCGCAGGCGGTCAGTGCCCTGGCCAGCAGCGCCGGCTCGTCAATGTGGCGCGCGATCGCCAGCGCTTGTTCGGCCTGATCCAAACTCACGGCGGCCATCCAGGTGGCGAGCAGGGCGCGGTCGGCGAGCGCCCGTGCCCGCACCGCGGGCGCCACTTCGGCGTGCTGGGTGTTGTCCTCGGTGAGGATCGTGTCGAACCAGGCCAGCCCTTCCCGGACGCGGCCCCGCGCGAGCCAGAGCGGCTGCAACGACGACGCCAGCCGCATTGCGAGCTCGATATCAGACTTCTCGAGGCTCCACCCGAACGCGGCGCGCAGGTTGTCGATCTCGATTCTGGCCCGCTCGAGATGCTGCTCATAGTCACTCCCTGCGGGCGCATCGAGCAGGCCCGCCAGCGCCGTGCAGTAGTCGCAGTGACGCGAGCGGACCGCATCAGCCTCGCCGGATTCGCCGAGTTTTTCCTGGGCATACTGGCGAACCGTTTCCAGCAGCCGGTATCGCGTTCTGCCGTTCGCGTTTTCGGCCACCACCAATGATTTGTCCACAAGCAGAGTGAGCTGGTCGAGGACTTGATAACGCGCAAGCCCACCGGCGCCCGCGACCGCCTGGGCGGCGTCCAGGTCGAAGCCGCCCAAAAACACCGCCAGCCGACGAAGCAGCATGCGTTCGGTTTCGGTCAACAGCGCATGCGACCAGTCCACGGAGGCGCGTAACGTCTGCTGGCGGCGCACCGCAGTGCGTGCACCACCAGTCAACAACCGGAATCGGTCATGCAGGCTGTCCAGGATCTCGGCCACCGACAACGCCCGCACCCGAGCGGCCGCCAGCTCGATCGCCAGCGGCATCCCATCCAAGCGGGCGCAGATTTCGGCGACGGTCGCGGCGTTGTCATCGGTAATGCTGAAGCCGACACTGGCCAGCCGAGCGCGGTCGGTGAACAGTTCGATCGCCTCATCGGCCACTGACAGCGAGGGCACCCGCCACGTCGCCTCGCCCGGAACTCCGATCGGCTCACGACTCGTCGCCAACAGCGTCAGCGCCGGCGCCCGACCCAGCAGCGCGACCACCAGCTCGGCGCAGGCGTCCAGCAGATGCTCGCAGTTGTCCAGCACCACCAACATTTGCCGATCGCGGGCAAACCGCCACAGCGTATCCATCGTCGATCGGCCCGGCTGGTCGGGCAAACCCAGCGCGCGGGCCACCGCGACCGGCACCAAAACCGGATCAGCGATCGGCGCCAAGTCGACATACCAGACACCCTCGGCGTAGTCGCCCGCCAGCCGGTTGGCGACTTCGACCGCAAGACGCGTCTTGCCCGACCCGCCTGCACCGCTCAGGGTGACCAATCGGCTCTGCGTCAGCAGCTTGGACACGTCGGCCAGCTGTGGGCCCCGGCCGACAAAGCTGGTGAATTGCGACGGAAGACTATGCCCAGCAGCACTTTTCACCGTCTGCAACGGTGGGAACTCGTTGCGCAGATCAGGATGGCACAGCTGCACCACCCGCTCCGGACGCGCGACACCGCGCAGCTCGTGGGCACCCAGATCGGTTAACCACACATCGTCGGGCAGCGTGTCCGCGACAAGTGCCTCGGTCACACCCGAGAGCACCGTCTGCCCGCCATGAGCCAGATTGCGCAGCCGGGCGGTCTTATTGATGGTCGAGCCGATGTAGTTACCTTCATCGCGCAGCTGCACCTCACCGGTGTGCACACCGATGCGCAAGCTGATCGGCGCCAGCGGTGCCCGTTGCAGCCCCAGCGCACACGCCACGGCATCACTGGCCCGCGCGAACGCCACCACAACGCTGTCACCCTCACCCTGCTCCATCGGGCGCACCCCGCCATGAGCGGCGACCAGCTCCGACAACACCCGATCCAGGCGCACGAACGCCGCCGTCATCTCCTCGGGCTGGGTTTCCCACAGCCGCGTGGAGCCCTCGACGTCGGCCAACAGCAACGTCACGGTGCCGGTCGGCAATAGTGCGCTCACGCCAAGATCGCTCCAGTCCACCAGCGGCACGTCCGCGCGTGGATCAACCTCGCTCATGCTAGCCAGCATGCGGCCACGACGCGCTATGAACATCAGCGCAAACGCGCATCTTCCTGCCCTGGAGCGCGGATTTGCGACCCCTTGGCACACGCCTCGCACAATCTGGTATTACCAAGCGGTATTACCGTTGATAGGCTGGCTCGTATGCGTGTGACGAGCAAAGGCCAGGTAACGATCCCGCTCGGGGTGCGGCGCAAGCTCGGGATCGAGCCGGGCTCCGAGGTCGAGTTTGAACTCGACGAGCGCGGCGCCCGGCTGGTGCGCGTCAAGGCCACCCGGGGCAAGACGATCGCACGTCGGATGCGCGGCCGCGGCACCGTCGCGATGAGTACCGAGCAGATCATGGCGCTCACCCGCGGCGACGAGTAGCTCGGCGGTGGCCGGTACGCTCGTCGACTCGAACGTGCTGCTCGACCTTTTCACCGAGGACCCCCGCTGGTGTGATTGGTCTGAGACGCGGCTTGCCGATGCCCTCGACCGTGGGGCAACGCTGATCAATCCCATCGTCTACGCCGAGATCTCAACTGGTTTCGAGCGAATCGAAGAACTCGAGCAGGCATTGCCAGCGGAACTGGAGCGCGAGGCCCTGCCATGGGAAGCCGCCTTTCTGGCCGGCAAATGCTTCATCGAATATCGGCGACGGGGAGGCCAGAAACGCTCGCCGCTGCCGGATTTCTACATTGGCGCCCATGCTGCAGTGACCGGGCGTGCGCTACTGACGCGCGATCCCCGCCGCTATCGGTCTTTCTTCCCGCGCCTTGAGCTGATCTCGCCGTGAACGGGCCGGTGCTGAATTCCGGCCGGCTTAGACGATTTGGATGCCCAGAATCAATGAGAGGCCGCGTTCAATTTGGTGCATTGTGTCGGGCGCCAGGGTGCCCAGTCGCTCCAGTAGGCGGCGGCGAGCGACGGCGCGGACGCCGCGACAGACGGCGACGCTTTCGGCGTCTACGCCTTCGGCGGGTGAGACGTGTGGCCGCAATGGGCTGTGGGTCAGTGAGCTCGACACCGGTACTACGACGATGAGTTCGTCGTCGATGCCGGCGAGTATCTCCTCGATCGAGACGACGACGGCGGGGCGGTGTTTGCCGGGTTCGCCGGTGCGCGCGGCGCCGAGGGCCACGAGCCAGAGTTCGCCGCGCCGCGGTTCAGCCAAGGCCGTCGCCGACGGTGGTATCCCAGTCGCCGTTCTCATCGCGTACGGCTTGCAGCGCCGCCTCCGCGCGGGCGGCGTCGCGTTCGGCGCGGAAGATCGCCTCACATTCCGCACGGGTGGCGAGTTCGGTGAGCAGGGCAGCGATAGAAACACCTCGCGCGCGGGCCTGGGCGGCTAGCCGGTCACGCGTATGTACCGGAACCCTGATAGTAGTCGTTAAAGTAGACATAACTAGTAGTCTAGCGAGTAGACGCCTGTTAGCGCCTCAATCTTCCCGGCAACGTGGCGGGCTGCTTCTTGGACGAGTTGCGCCCGCGAGGTGAGCCCCAGCGTGGTGTAGACGTGGGTCAGGTGGGGTTGCACAGTCCGCGGTGAGACGAAAAGCCTTGTGGCGATGTCGTTATTGCGCGGATTTTGGAGCTCAAATCCGCCGGGTCTCAGATCCGTATCCCTGCCTTGGCTCTCATCAGGCGCGCGCAATCACGAAGTGCGAGGGTGTCGAAAAGCGCGAGGCAGGCCGGCAAACACCTAGATGACAGCATGGCATCATTAGAGGTGATGCTATGCTGTCACCGTGCGGACCACGGTGACGCTGGACGACGACACGCTCGTCGCCATCAGGCGACTGATGCGTGAACGCCGCATATCGTTCAAGCAGGCGCTCAATGACGCCATCCGGCAAGGCGCACAGCGGCGACCGGCTCCCGCGGTCTTCGAAACGCGCACAGCTGATTTGGGCGTGCCGTCGGTCAACCTGGACCGAGCACTGCAGATCGCCGGCGAACTCGAGGATGAAGAACTGATCCGGCGACAGCGCCGCCGCGCATGAGGATCGTCGACGCCAATGTCCTCCTGTACGCCGTCAACACCGCCGCCGAGCACCACGAGACCTCACGCCGCTGGCTCGACGGTGCGCTCTCCGGCGGCGACACCGTCGGTCTGGCCTGGGTGCCGCTGCTCGCATTCGTGAGATTGACGACTCGGCATGGGCTTTTCCCTTCGCCCCTGACTGCCGACGCGGCAATGGCTCAAGTGCTCGACTGGTGTAACGCACCAGCCTCCCTCGTCGTGACGCCTACCCCCCGCCACGGCGACGTGCTGTCCGGGCTGCTTTCGCAAGTCGGCGCGGGAGGCAATCTCGTCAACGACGCCCACCTGGCCGCATTGGCGATTGAGCACCGCGCACGAATAGTAAGTTACGACAGCGATTTCGGGCGATTCGACGGCCTGCGGTGGGAGACTCCGGAGTCATTATTGGGCTGACGGGACTCAATCAACCCCTCCGCGCATTACCGCACGTCAACGGGTCGGTCCCGCGATTGCCGCAGGTCGCTCCCACAGCCATTAAGGTCACTTATCGCGCAGATCCCTAGCCCGGCTGGGCTGCACCCGTTTGGGTTCTCCCGGCATCTTTTGGAGTGTCACCGTCCTGCTGATCATGCTTAGGTGCGTATTTCCAGCTCGCGACCATCACCAAATGCGGCGGGCTGTCGGGCGAGTTCTCGCCTGGAGGATCAGGCGTGACGGGCTGCTTCTTGAACGAGCTGCACGCGCGAGCTCAGGCCGAGCTTGGTGTAGACGTGGGTGAGATGCGACTGCACGGTGCGGGGTGAGACGAACAGCCTTGTGGCTATGTCATTGTTGGCCAGCCCTTCGCTGACGAGTTGAACCACTTGA